>JBBAVI010000034.1:0-49237 GCA_040397785.1 Saprospiraceae bacterium
TGCTGCACTTTTGTATCATCAAGAACGACAAACGCAGTCAAGTAAATGAAAGCGGCCAAACTTGATACCAACACTGAAACTTTTCATGAGATTATATACGGGAAACCGGCGCGATGCAAACGAGCATCGCGCTTTTTTTTTGTGGTTTCCACGCCTGACGCCGCTAAAGTTTTTTTGCCAGAAAGTTTGCATTCGGTTGATTCAAGTGCAAGCCTGTAATTTTTCCGTTTTCATCCAATATAAACAAGACGCTAAATCCGTTTGCATCTTTCAGTTTGAACCGCAAGTCAGCGTCTGGAAGCAGGGTATACGGTGGCTGCTTGGGCACAATGAGGATTAGCTTACTTTGGTTGGTTTCAACGGTAAGCGAAATGTCCAGGGTTTCAATCTTGTATTTTCCGGCAAGTTGCTGTAAAAAGATCGGATCAGATAAGCGGTCAGGCGCAAGTTTTACGAAATGTATATCTGCTGAAAGCGGATCTAGTGCGGTACTGAGCTGGTATATTTGCCCGTTGTTGTCCGTTTGAAAATTTATCATAGAACTGATTCCTAATAATGTATCGGTCGCCCGGAAAACATCATAATGCCAATGCTCCATCGATAAAGAAAAGGAATTAAAATGTAAACGCAGTTTGTCGCCTGTTTTTTCAATTTCTATTTTTCCATAACCGGGATGCTCAAAAACGCCTGTATACACTTCCAGATTTTGGCTTGCTTTTGTGTTTAAAATTCTGGCCGGAAGCTGTTTTTTATCCCCTTGTGTTGCGTCCGCTTCCTTCGTTTTCCCAAAATTACGGGTAGCCCAATCGGTATATTCCAAGTCTAAAAAAAGATCCGTTGCATAACGCGCCAAGGTTGATGGCACGGTGCTGGCATTTTGATTGCATAAAATAACGAGGCCAAAATCTTTTTCGGGCACCAAATACACCAGCGCGGTAAAACCATCAATATTTCCGCCATGTTCTACAATTCGAATCCCTTTTTGGCGATACACAAACCAGCCCAAGGCATAGGAAGGATCGGTAAGTTCGGGTGATGTAATAAACATCGCATCCTGCATCAGCATTTGCGGGGTATGCAGGCGTTTCAGTTCCCGGTCGCTGACGATGCGTATGTCGCCCAATTTCCCATCACTCAAGTGCAGGCGCACCCACTGCAACATGTCCGTCGCCGTCGAATTGATACTTCCCGCCGGGCCAATAGCATCCAGATTGCGGTAGGGCAACAGCACATTGTGTTTTTCTTCCAAGGAATACGCTTTGGCTGCCTCTTTGTATTTGATCAGGCTGGCAATCGAGGCATTTGTGTTTTTCATGCCCAAGGGTTGAAAAATTTCCGTTTCCACATAATTTTCCCAGCGGGTACCTGTAACGCGTTCGACCAAATAACCGGCCGTCATAAACATCAGGTTGTTGTACTGCCAGGTCGTGCGCAAGGGTTTGTTGGGCGGCAAAAATTGTAAGCGCTCAAAAATTTCTTTGCGCGAAAAGTTCGATCCGTACCACATCAAATCATGGCGTGGCAACCCCGATCGGTGGCTTAAAAGGTCCAACGCATTGATCGATTGGGTAGCGAATGCATCATATAATTTAAAATCGGGAAGATATTGGACAATCGGTTTTTCCCAATCCAGCTGATCACGGTCGGCCATAATGCCCAAACAAAGGGACGTAAATGCTTTGCTGGAAGAACCAATGGCAAATTGTGTATTGGCGGTTACAGGTAATTTATTTTCCAAATCGCGGTAGCCAAATCCGTCGAGCAAAATGGTTTTTCCATCTTTTACCATCCCAATCGCAAGGCCCGGTGTATTTTGTTGTACACGCAGCGAATCCACTAAATGCCGAAAACGTTCAAGCTTGGATTGCGCTTGGAGCGAAGTAAGGCTCAGAAAAAGCGGGAGCGCCAGTGCTAAGATAAAACGTAGTGATTTTTTCATACGACTTGTTGATTGGTTTACAACAAATAAATAAAAAAAGCACGGTGTTGGCCGTGCTTTTTCGATGTAAGTCTTTGTAAAGGAGATGGGTTGTTGAAATTTAGCGCAACACCGATACGGGCATGCCTACATCGTAATTGCCTTTAATGACCGGACTTTGTCGATTGCCAGTGTAGTCGCGGACATTCGTGTAGATGAAATTGTAAATCTCCTCTACGGTAACAATTTTATCATGGTTCAGATCGGCTTCACCTTTTAGGCCTCGAATCAGAAAATGACTAAAAACCCCTTGGCGCAAGCCCGATGATTCAAGCGATGTTTCTTCCGATTTGGACGACATGATCAGAGCGGTGCCGGAAACAGATTTTGATAAAGCAGTATAAAATTGTACCAGCGCGGGTTCTGTTTCACCCGATCGCATAGCCAACAAACTGCCAGAGTGACAAGCATCGGCCAGGCATAATTTAAATCGCGCTTTGCTTTTTGCAAAAATCGCGGCGATTTCTTCGTGGGCAATTTTATTGTTGTAGCCGTCAAAATCGATGGGCAGGAAGGATCCATTTAAACCGTGGCCGGAAAAATAAAAAATAACCAGATCGTTCGGGCCCGCCATTTCAAAAATTTCCGAGAGTGACGTAATGATATTTTCTTTGGTTGCTTCTTCGTCAATCAGGATGCGCACCTGGTCATCGGGCAGTGCACCGCCTTCCAGACTTTTTAAAAATGCGTAAAAACGGTAGGCGTCATCATCGGTGTAGCGCAAAACGGGCATGTGGTCGTAAGCCGCAACGCCTACCACAACGGCCCAAATTTTTGTATTGGCAAAAGCGTTTTCCGGTGCATCCGGCGTAACAGGGGGCGTTGTGTTGGGTTGTTCAGGGGTGTCGGTGTTTACCACGGGCTGATAATCGCTTGGTGCATTTTTGCCCTGGTATTCTCCGGCATTCCAAAAACCATTAATTTCGGTGCCGTCATGCAAAAAAAGTACACCCTGGCCGTCAAATGCGCCATCGGCCCATTCGCCCAGGTACCGATCGCCATTGGCATAAGTGCAAGTGCCTTTTCCGTGCGGGTGTTTATCTTTAAAACTGCCCACATATTTTGCGGAGCCTTCCTTATAAACATAGGTGCCCGAACCATTTTCGCAATTGCCTTGGATGCAGCCCACTTTGCCGCTTACGGTCAGACTAGAACCAATAAACTCGCCTTCGCTCCATTCGCCGGTTTCCGTTTCGCCATTTTTCAAAAAACGGGTGCCTTTTCCGTCCGGGAAATTATTTTTAAAGTCCCCTACATATTTGTCGCCATTGGCAAAATAAAAGGTGCCTGAGCCGTCGTATTTGCCTTCTACAAAATTGCCTTCAAATTTGCTACCATCGGGGTAAGCCAAAATACCCGCTCCGTTTTTACAATCGCCCGATAAGCAACCAGACTGGATATTGGTTCCATCATCGAGTTTTTCTTCTTTTTTATGGGCAATATAGTCCTCCAGAATTTTTCCAGTTTCATCTACCGGTTTTCCTTTTAGCCAAAGGCCGGTGCGTTTGGTACCGTCCGAATACGTTTTGGTGCCCCGGCCATCGGGGTAGCGATGTTTCCATTCGCCACTGTATTTGCTGTTGTCGGTATAGTAACACACTCCTACTCCGTTGATTTCACCATTTTTGAAATCGCCCGTGTATTTTGCGCCGGATGGATATAGGTAAGTGCCTTTTCCGTTTTTACAGTCGCCGCTAATACATTGTGCATCAGCGAGCATTGGAATAATAGCAAACAAGACAAACAGGAGGTAGTATTTCATCGTGTAGATAAAGCGAAAGTGTACAGGACCATTTAAACCCCGAAAGGTGGGAAATATTGTGTTTTTATCGATCATTTGAAAACTACTTTAATTTAACGGCAGTACAAGGAAGCGCAGTACCTTTGCGTTTTAGACTTTGATTTTTTTTCATCGTTTTTTATTCAATCGTATTCCCATGGCGCGTTCCAATCGTTCGCAGGCAATTTTACAATTTGGTTTATTTTGCGGCATTTTACTATTTGTCAATATTTTGGCGAACAGCTTTCACAGCAGTCTGGATTTAACGGAAGAAAAGCGTTTTACCCTCACGGATCCGACCCGCGCGATGCTACGCGGTTTAAAAGACCGGATTTATGTACAAATTTTGCTGGATGGCGAATTTCCTGCTGGTTTTAAGCGCCTTCAAACGGCCACCCGCGAAATGCTCGACGATTTTCGTTCAGAAAGTGGATACATCGACTATCAATTCGAAGATCCATCGGAAGGTACGGTTGAACAAGTCAACGAACGCCGCAAAGCGCTTGCTGCCGATGGTATTGTGCCCATGAGTTTACGCCTTGCCGATCAAGGCGAAACCAGCCAAAAAATAATTTACCCGGTAGCGATTATCCATTATGGCAGCCGCAAATTGATTGTTCAATTGCTGGAAAACCAATCAGCCAGTCTTTCCCCCGAGTTGGTGATTAATAATTCGGTGAGTTTGTTGGAGTACAAATTTGCCAACGGCATCAAAAAAATCCTGTCTTCCAGTCGGCCCATTATTTTGTATACCCAGGGACATGGCGAATTAACAGAATTGCAAACCAAGGACTTGGATAAAAGTTTGCGCCAATATTATGATACCGATCGGATTTTGCTCGATTCGGTGGTGCAAATCAGTCCCGAAAATTGTGCGTTGGTGATTGTTGCCAAACCACGCGGCACTTTTTCGGAAAAAGACAAATTTAAGCTCGATCAGTACGCCATGAACGGCGGAAAAATTATTTGGCTGATCGATCGTTTGGGTGTGGATTTGGACAGCATGGGAATCAACGGGCGTTTTGTACCCTCCGATTATCCCTTGGCCATTGAGGATATGTTGTTTAAATATGGTGTGCGCATTCAGCCCGATTTGGTATTGGACATGGAATGCACCAAAATTCCGCTTCGAGTGGGAAATATGGGAGGTGCGCCCCAGCTGGAGTTGTTCGATTGGTATTACCACATTGCGGCCCAGCCCAAGGGCAAACATCCGATTGTAAAAAATCTGGACCGGGTAGAACTTGATTTTTGTTCGTCGATTGATACCATCCGAACCAAAACCCCGATTAACAAAACGATTTTGATCAGTTCAAGTCGCTACAGCCGATTGAATTTCAGCCCAGTAGATTTAAATTTTGAAGTTTTAAAGTACGATCCCGACCCTAGCAAGTTTGATAAAGGTCCGCAGACCTTGGCCTTATTGCTCGAGGGCATCTTTCCGTCCAATTTTGAAAATCGGGTTTCGGAGGAAATGGTGGCCAGTTTGAAAAAAATCGGAATGGAATTTCGCAACCAAAGTGTTCCAACCAGGATGCTGGTGGTAAGTGATGGCGGGGTGGCGGCCAATTTTATCCGCGATCAGGCACAAAAAGAATGGTTGCCCTTGGGTTTTAACCGTTTTGAAAAAATCACGTATGCGAACAAAGATTTTATGCTCAATTCGATTGAGTATATCATTGATCCGAAAGGGGTAATTGGCGCCCGAACGAAAGAGGTAAAATTGCGTTTGCTGGATACCGTGCGGGCCAACGCAGAAGTTAATTTTTGGCGGGGCATCAATATCGGGGTTCCCTTGTTGTTGCTCGGTTTGTTTGGATTTATCTTTATGTGGCTGCGCAAACGGCGGTATGCTTCCTAAAAAAGCTTCATTTGTATGATAAAACGTATTGTCAAGCTCACTTTTCGGCCGGAAGCGGTAGATGCTTTTATTTCGGAGGTTTTTGAAAAGAGCAAAATACAAATTCGGGTATTTCCGGGGTGTTTGCACATGGAACTGCTGCGCAATATTGCCGAACCCAATGTGTTGTTTACGTTGAGTATGTGGGAAAACGAATTAGCGCTGGATACGTATAGGCACTCTGAATTATTTAAAGATACCTGGGCAAAAACTAAGGTGCTGTTTTTGGAAAAAGCGGAAGCCTGGTCGACGGAAGTGTTGGATCATCCTGAATAAACATGAGCACATAAAGATACCCTGCACGTATGACAAACACTTATTTTCAATGGAGGGGCGGACGCCTGGCGCTTTTGTCACTGGTCCTCCTAAGCATGGCTTTTCGGTTTTTGCCGATCGGTTCAAAAGTCCCGTTGCCGGTCGACCCGGAAAAAACAGATGCCTGGGGTTTTTTCGCCCATAAACGCATCAACCGCCTGGCAGTGCTCACGTTGCCGCCCAAGATGATGGTGTTTTTCAAACCCAACATTGACTATATCACCGACCATGCCGTTGACCCCGATATGCGTCGGTACGCGACCCGCTTTGAAGCGCCCCGGCACTATATTGACCTGGATAATTATGGTCCGCCGTTCGATGCTTTGCCCCGCACCTGGTTGGAGGCGATGATAAAATATACCGATTTGTGGGTGGTGAGCCCTGCGGGTGATACCGTATTGTTGTACGGAAAAACCTTGCCCGTGCCAGACCAACAAATGAAGGCCTACAAAAACTTTTTTGCACGCCAAATTTTACCCCTTTATTACGACAATACCGAAAATGTGGAAGCCGATTCATTGACGGCTTTTGTGCAAGCGCGGGGCCTGAATTTTCAACCAAGCGCGGCTTTTTTTAAAGACCATCTTTCCGAGCACGGTATTGTGCCCTGGCATTTGCAAAAAATGCAGCGCGACCTGACGGAGGCATTTCGGCGCCGCGATGCCAAGCGTATTTTGCGTTTGGCCGCCGATTTTGGGCACTATATTGGCGATGCACACGTGCCTTTGCACACGTGTAGCAATTACAATGGTCAAAAAACGGGTCAGCACGGCATTCATGGTTTTTGGGAAAGCCGCATACCCGAATTGTTTGCCGACGAAACCTATGATTATTTGGTTGGAAAGCCGAGTTATCTTGAAAATACCAGCGATTTTTTCTGGAACACGGTTTTTGAAAGCAACAGCATGGTGGATAGTGTGTTAGACATTGAACGGGCAATGCGCCTGAGTTTTCCGGAAGACCGGCAGATGTGTCCGGACATGCGCCTTGGGGTGATGGTGCTTGCACCTTGCCGCGATTTTGCAGATGCTTACCAAAAAGCACTTTCCAATATGGTGGAACGGCGCATGCGTGCGACCATCCATGCCGTGGGTAGTGCCTGGTATACGGCCTGGGTAGATGCGGGACAACCCGACCTTTCCAACATGGAGGCACCCCTGCAAACAGAAGTCGATTTAGAGGATGAGGCTGCCCTCAAAAAAGCATTTCAGACGGGTAAAATTCAAGGTCGACCGGAGGATCAATAAAATTCGTCAAGTTGTTAACAATCAATCACTTGTCGGGGTAGACCCGCACAACCCATTTCTATATGACATTAGTGGAAGAATTCAATGATTACCGCACCAAAATGAACGAGCGCATTTTGGCCAATGACAACAAAGTAATCAAGCGTTTTTGGAGTTTGGATAATCAAACCTATCAGGAAGGTGCCCTGGATGTTAAGACGAAAGAGATGTTGGGTCTGGTGGCTTCCATGGTATTGCGTTGCGACGATTGCATCAAATACCACTTGGGCAAATGCTATGAATTAGCCGTGACCACCGATCAGATTTTCGAAATTTTCGCCGTTGCCAATATGGTGGGTGGGTCAATTTGTATTCCGCATACGCGCCGAGCAGTAGAGTATTGGGAAGCACTACACGCGGAATAAGGATCTAATCTACATACACCACTTTCCGCAGCAACCGCAATCCCACGCCTATTTCGAGGGTCGTGTTGCGAATGCGGCGTTCCGGTATAGAAATGGTGGTGCCTGGAAAATTAGGATTGATGACGTTGTTGATCGCCCCTTGCCGGTATTGCAGGGTAACATCTGGATGAAGGGAAACTTTGAGTTCGGCACCAATTACTTCGCCCAAAGGAAGTTCGATACCACCGCCCAAAGAAACACCGCCAATCAGTTTTCTTACCCCATCTTCAAAGGGGTAGAATGCTGGATTGGCTTTTGCATTCGGTAATTCACCCAGGTTGGTGCTGAGGGTATAATCACCGCGCAAACCTGCGAAAAAATAGTATCGCGTATGCTCGTTGCTCCCCAGGGGGTATTTCTGTTTGGCACCCAAAATGAGCGATAAATTTCTGAATTCGAAGCGCTCTGTGGTGAAATTAGAACCAGGAAGCCCAGAATTCACATTGTAAAATAAAAAACGAACAGCGCTTCCTTTTACATGGTAACCCATTTGGATAAACAAGGAACTTCGATCATCGTCGTTGTTGACCGATTCGATGGCCAGGGCAAAATGCGAAGCCAAAAGTACTTGTCGATCAAATGAGTTATCCCATTTCTGGGTACCCAGGCTAAGACCTCCTTGAAAAACATAAGCCGTTGATTGTGCCTTTATTGATCCAAAAAAGCATCCGCCGAACAATATTAGTAGTAAGAATCGCATTGTTTTGCTGTTTTGAGCGCAAAGTACTGCATTTGTCACAAAAATTTGCAACAGCCCCCTGAACCAGCCTACCTTTGGGCTGTTTGCTTGCTAACAGATTAGAAATGAACCAAGATTTGATGACCGACACCCCTACTTTTGAGCTTTTTGCCTATCAAAGACCGGATATGGTCACTGTGGAGGCTGAGTTTAATACCCAATTAGCGCAATTTGAAACAGCCGAAGGTTTCGATGCGCAATATGCAGCGCTCCAAGCATTGAACGCCCAGCGCGAAGAGTTCTGGACGATGTACAATTTGAGTTATATTCGGCACAGCTCAAATACAAACGATGCTTTTTATGAGGCCGAAAACGATTATTTTGATACGCAATTGCCCGCCTATGAGGCATTGAACAATCGTTTTTTTAAAGCCCTGATTGCCACGCCCTTTCGCGAAGCCCTGGAGCAAAAATTTGGGAAACAGCTTTTTACCCTGGCTGATCTGGCGCTTAAAACATTTAAGCCGGGTATTGAATCTGCCTTACAAAAAGAGAACGCACTTAGTTCGGAATACACCAAAATTAAGGCCCAGGCAAAAATTGAGTTTGAGGGAACAACCTATAACCTGAGCAATATTCAGCCCATTGAATTGTCGGACGACCCCAAAACACGGCGTGCAGCTATGCAGGCGCGTTGGCAGTTTTACGCCGTACAAGCGCCGGTAGTAGAAGGCATTTTTGATGAAATGGTGCAGGTTAGGCATCAAATTTCGCAGGATCTGGGCTATAAAAATTTTGTGGAAGTGGGTTATGCGCGTATGCGCCGCTCCGATTATACCCCGGACATGGTGGCCAACTACCGAAAACAAATTCGGGAATTGATCGTCCCGCTGGCAGGCGAATTGTACGAGCGGCAGCGGGTACGTTTGGGTTTGGAGAAAATGACGTATTACGACGAGGAGTATAAATTTACTTCCGGCAACCCTAAGCCCATCGGTACGCCCGAAGAAATTGTGGCCAATGCGGCCAAAATGTACCACGCCCTTTCGCCCCAGACCGATGCGTTTTTCCAGTTTATGCAAAAAACGCATTTGATGGACCTCGTCAACCGCGATGGAAAAGCCCCCATGGGATATTGTACCTATTTGGGGAAATATAATGCACCGTTTATTTTTTCAAACTTCAACGGCACCAGCGGTGATATTGATGTGTTGACGCATGAGGCCGGACATGCATTTCAGGTATGGTCGAGCGGACAGCAATTTGAATTTGACGAATACCACTGGCCCACCAGTGACGCAGCGGAAATCCACTCGATGAGTATGGAATTTTTTACCTGGCCCTGGATGGAATTGTTTTTTGGTCCGGACACCGAAAAATACCACTTTATGCACTTAGGCAATGCGATACAGTTTTTGCCTTATGGCGTAGCAGTAGATGAATTTCAGCATATCGTGTATGAAAATCCGGATATGACGCCAGCTGAACGTAACGCGGCCTGGAGTGCCCTTGAAAAAATTTATTTGCCCCACCGCAATTACGATGGCAATACCTTTTTGGAAAACGGTGGTTATTGGCAAAAGCAGGGGCATATTTTCAACTCGCCCTTTTATTACATCGACTATACGCTTGCCCAGATTTGTGCTTTTCAGTTTTGGGTGCGCGACCGTCACAACCATGCAGATGCCTGGAAAGATTACGTCGCACTTTGTCAGGCAGGTGGTAGCAAATCCTTTTTGGACCTAGTAAAATTGGCCAATTTGCGTTCTCCTTTTGAAGATGGCAGTGTAGAAAGTGTGGTCGGTGAAATTCGCAAGTTTTTTGCCTCGGTGGATGACACCAAATTTTAATTGTTTCAACCCTTACAAACGATAGACGATGCGTACGATCTGCTGCTTATTTATTTTTTTAATGGCTTCTGCTTTTATGCCCGTCCAGCCGGTTGCAGAAGGGCCGGCGTTGAAATTGGCGTTGCTGAAATATGCTGGCGGGGGCGATTGGTACAACGATGTAAACTCGCTCAAAAACCTGGCGAAGTTTTGCAATGAAAACCTCCGCACGAATTTTGATCTGGAATACGCCACGGTAGAACCGGGCAGTGCCGAACTTTTCAATTACCCAATGGTGTATGCGACGGGGCACGGCAATATGTTGTTCAGTGATTTGGAAGCCCGGAATTTGAGGGCATATTTGGAAGGCGGCGGATTTTTGATCCTGAACGACGATTTTGGGCTGGATCCTTTTGTACGGCCGAGCATGAAGAAGGTTTTTCCAGAGCTGGATTTTGTGGAATTGCCTTTTAGTCACCCGATTTACCACCAGCGGTATGACTTTAAAAATGGCCTGCCCAAAATTCACGAGCACGATGGAAAGCCCGCGCAAGGCTTTGGCTTGATTTGGCAGGGCCGCCTGGTTTGTTATTACGATTTCGAAACCGATCTCGGCGATGGCTGGGACGATGTACACAATGACCCACAGGATTTGCGGACGAAAGCTTTGCAAATGGGGGCTAATATTGTGCAATTTGTATTTGGAGTGCAATAAGAGGGGAAGGGGGGGGCCACGGAGGAGCTCGGAGGTACGGAGTTACACGGAGGTTTAATTTTTTCTCCGCGTAACTCCATACCTCCGAGCTTCTCCGTGGAACCTTTTTTTCCGTGGAAACCCTTTTTCTCCGCGTAACTCCGTACCTCTGAGCTTCTCCGTGGAACCCCTTTTTTCTCCACAACCCTCTTTTGCTACAAGTTATCCATGAAGAACCGCTCAATTTTCTCAAACAAATGCACCCGGTCTTTCCCCAACACATTGTGCAGGTGCTCGGGATATACAAAATAGTCGATTTGTTTGTTTTTTTCAACACAGCGTTTGATGTAGCGCAACGAGTTTTGCCACAATACCACATCATCCGAGCTGCCGTGGATCATGAGTAAGCGCCCATTTAGGTTGTCGATGTAGTTAAAAAGGCTGCTTTTTTGGTATCCTTCCGGATTTTCCTGGGGTGTATCCATGTAGCGTTCGGTGTACATAATCTCGTACATCCGCCAATCGATGACCGGGCCACCTGCTATCCCACACTTGAAAGCACCCGTTGCTTCCGGGCGCGTTAGGAGGGAGGTGGCCATAAATCCGCCAAAACTCCAGCCATATACCCCGATGCGTGCAGGATCCACAAAGGTTTGCGCTTTGAGGTATTGTACACCTGCGAGTTGGTCTTCAATTTCGGCATCGCCCAATTTTCGGTGTACGGCGCTTTCAAAAATAAATCCGCGGTTAGCAGATCCACGCCCGTCGAGCACAAACGTGATATACCCTTGCTGGGCCATGTGGTGCATCCACAATTCGCCGCCACCCAGCCAAGAGTTGGTCACCATTTGCACATGCGGCCCATTGTACACATATACAATCACCGGATATTTCTTTTTCCCGTCAAAATCGGGCGGAAGAATCATGCGTGCGTTGAGGGTAGTGCCGCTTGCTGTTGGTAGTGTAAGGATGCGGGTTAAGCCAATTTGGATCCCATCGAGTGGATTTTTCGCGCCAAACACAATTTGACGATTGGCGGGATTGGCGGTTGGGTGCACATATACCAAACGCGGCGTGGCCAAATTCGAAAAATTATCCACCGCCCATTCGCCCGTGCTGTTAAAGGAACCATTGTGGATGCCTTCTTCATCATTCATTTTGGTGAGTACACCCGTTTGAACTTGCACACTGTATACGTAACGGTTAAAACCCGTTTCATCGGCCACCTGATAGAAGAACGCAGATCCATTGCTCGAAAATCCATAAGTATTGGTTACCGGCATGGCGCCTTTGCTGAGTTGGCGGATCATTTTACCCGATAAATCATACAAATACAAGTGGTTATATCCATTGCGTTCACTTTGCCAGATAAACTGATCGTTTTTACCTTCCACAAATTGCGCCGGGTGTTCGGGTTCTACCCACCGGTCGCTGGTTTCTTCAAATAAAGTAGATACCAAAGCGCCCGTTGCGGCGTCAAATTGCCGAAGCCAAAGGTGATTTTGTGCTCGATTGACGACTGCTACCAAGATGTATTTTTCATCCGGGCTCCAGGCGATGTTGGTGAGGTATTGTTCTTCGGGTTCACCCGTTTCGAGGTAAATAGATTTGCCACTTTGGGTATCGTACACGCCGATGGTCACCTGATGACTTTTTGCACCGGCATAAGGATAACGAATCATTTTCGCCTGCGCGGGCATAGAATCGAGCTGATAAATGGGATATTGGGTAACCATGCGTTCGTCCATGCGGTAATAGGCCAGATAGCGGCCAGCAGGGCTCCAATACGTGCCTTTTGAAATGCCAAACTCATCGCGGTGTACACTTTTGCCATAAACAATGCCATTTTCTTCGCTTTGTGCAACCCCAAGGTCTTTTCCGCCGATGTTGACAAACAGGCCATTGTTGCGGGTATAGGCTACTTTATATGTTTTAGGCTCTATGTCTACGTTTTCGGCGGTTTCGGGATACCAGTTTTTGCGGGTAATGGTACCGGTGGTCGTTCCGGTGTAAATGGCAAATCCTGCCGTGAACCAATAGTTTTCCTGGTTGATCCAATTCAGTGCGGGTAAAGTTTCTACACTTTTGGCGCTATTTTTTGCTAAACCCGCATTGACATCGGGCAGTAAATTCAGGGTATCGGTGGCTAAATTGGCGGCATTTACCCGTACTAATTTTGAATTAATTACGTGGGTAAATTGGCTGGTGCCCGGTATCCATTGCAGTTGACGCAGGTTGGCCGGTGCAAGGGTGGTGCGGCCTTTCAAAATAGCGTCGGCCATCGAAAGTTTGGATTGGGCCGGAAGTAAAAAGGGAAACAGGAGGAGTAAGTACCCAAAGGCAATTCTATGCATCGTAACGCCGGTTATATGGCGCACAAAAATACAAGGATTCATGGGGCAAAACAGCGCGTTGCACAAAGGATTTAAAACGGATGGTCAAAATCATCCTCAAATTCGTAGCTTTTTACGAAATCTTTGAAATTGCGTTCTTCCCGAATCAATTCAATGTTCTTTTTAGTCTGTTTGATCGCGTTTTTTTGTTTTTGAACATGGCGTTCAATATTACGCAAGATAGACGCAAGATCGCGGTCATAAAACATGGCATATCGATTGCCGTTTCCTTCGGGCGACGAAAAATAAATTTCTTCTTCCAGTTCCTGGGCTTGTTGTTGCAGCGAGGCGTTAAAATATTTGAGCTGGGCGTCATCAAAATCGGCAAACACATTTTCGCGGTCGGTCAGCATCGTCATTTGCAATTCGAGCAATTGCAAGTGGTCGTCGGCATCATAAGCGCCGGTGATTTGCTTCATTAATTCAGTTTTTTCTGCGCGCAAAGTCTCATCGGGTTCCTTATCCGGGTGAAAATGGCGTACCAGGTCGAAGTAAATTTGGCGGGTAGTTTTTTTAACGGCTAATGCAGCCTCCTCCCGCTTGGCCTCTGCGGCTAGGGCGGATTCACTTTTTTTGCGATTGTTTTTTTCTTCAGCGCGCGCTTGTTCCTCTGCTTCAAATTCGGCGCGTTTTTCCGCTATTTTTTCCTGCATTTTCTCCGGGTTATCTATATCATCCGGTTCAATATCCAGCCCAAACATATCCTTCATCATTTGAGTGGCCATTCTTTTCTTGAGTTGCTCCTTTTCGGCTTCTAATTCTTCAAAACTTCGGCCGTCGTCTTCATATTCTGAAAACAAGCTGCGCAGCTCCTGATCTTCATGCAGAAATTCATGCTGAAGCAAAACGGTGATTTCTTCCTGCATGATCCCAGCAAACTTTCCCTGCTCTTTTTTAGAAAGTTTGCTCTTGAAACTGCTATTGTGCAAGGCAAACACCCATTCACGAAAAGCACCAATGTAATTTTTTTCGGAAGGCACAATGCGTTTATCACCCAGCTGGCGCAATTCCAAATCGAGGGCTTTCACCTGTGGGATCTGCGCACGCAAGGCCTTGATCTTTTTAACCAGGGTATTAAACCGCTTTTGCTCTTTACTGAGTTTTTGATCGGCTTTTTTGCCTTTTACGATTTCGAGTTGCTTTGACATGACACCTGTTTAATTGATGGTAAAGATAAAGCTTGAAAAAAGCGCGTACTGATTTTTTAAAAAAATTCTAAAAAAAACGGTTGCCCGCCACCAAGCGAACAACCGTTTGAATATAAGATGAAAGCCAACGGTGTATTACAAACCAAAGTCTTTGCGAATTTTGTTCAAGGCGCTACCAGCAATTACCCACTCTATTTGTTGTTCGTTGTAGGTGTGGTTCACGGCAAATTTCTCCTTGGTACCGTCGGAATGCTCCAACACGATAAACAATTGTATGCCCGGTGCAAAAGTGTCGAAACCTTCGATGCTCACTTTATCGTCCTGACGAATTTTGTCATAATCGGCGTTGTTGTCAAACGTCAAGGCCAACATACCTTGTTTTTTCAGGTTGGTTTGGTGAATCCGTGCGAATGATTTCACACAAACCACTTTCACCCCTAAATAGCGCGGTTCCATGGCAGCATGTTCTCGGCTGGAGCCTTCGCCATAGTTTTCTTCGCCAAATACGATGGTTCCAATGCCATTTTTCTGGTAAAAACGGGCTGAGGCAGGTACTTCCATCCAATCGTTTTTCTCAAGGTTGAGCACTTTGTTGCGCTCGTCGTTGAAAGCGTTGGTGGCGCCGATGAGACAGTTGTTGGAAATATTTTCGAGGTGACCACGGTATTTCAACCAAGGGCCGGCCATAGAGATATGGTCGGTGGTACATTTTCCTTTTGCTTTGATGAGCAAGCGCATGCCTTGCAATTCCGCGTTGGTAATGGGCGTGAAAGGCTTCAGCAATTGTAAACGATCCGATTTTTTATCCACCGCAATTTTTACGCCGCCTTTTGCCGGGGCAATGTAGCCAGCATCTTCCACCGCGAATCCATTTTTAGGCAATTCGATGCCTTTTGGTGGATCCAAGGTTACCGTTTCACCGTTTCTGTTCACTAAAGTACCTTTTTTCGGATTGAAAGAAAGGTCGCCAGCGATCGCGAATGCCGTTACAATTTCAGGGGATGCTACAAACGCGTGGGTGTTCGGGTTGCCATCGTTCCGACCAGTAAAGTTCCGGTTGAAAGAGGTCATAATCGAGTTTGCGCGTTTTTGATCATCGATATGGCGTGACCACTGACCAATACAAGGTCCGCAAGCATTGGCCAACACCACACCGCCTATTCCTTCAAATGCAGCTAAAATTCCGTCGCGTTCAGCCGTGAAACGAATCAACTCTGAACCCGGTGTTACCGTAAATTCCGCTTTTACTTCCAGGTTTTTGTCTTTTGCCTGCTGCGCAATAGAGGCCGCGCGGGTGAGATCTTCATAGCTGGAGTTGGTGCAAGAACCGATCAAACCTACTTCTAATCGAACCGGGTAATTGTTCTTTTTAACGGCTGCTGCGAATTTCGACAACGGCCAAGCCAAATCGGGCGTAAATGGTCCGTTGATGTGTGGTTCCAGTTTCGACAAGTCAATTTCAATGACCTGGTCGAAATATTTTTCCGGATTGGCGTAGCATTCCGCATCGCCGGTAAGGTAATCAGCCACTTTGTTACACATGGCAGCCACTTTGTTACGGCCGGTTGCTTTTAGGTAGCGGGCCATGCTTTTGTCGTAACCAAAAGTAGACGTGGTTGCGCCAATTTCAGCGCCCATGTTGCAAATCGTACCTTTACCGGTTGCGCTCATACTTTGTGCGCCCTTACCAAAATATTCAACAATGGCACCAGTACCGCCTTTTACGGTCAAAATACCAGCCACTTTCAAAATCACGTCTTTCGGAGATGCCCAACCGCGCAATTTGCCGGTCAAATGCACGCCGATCAATTTTGGCATTTGCAATTCCCAGCCCATGCCGCTCATCGCATCTACCGCATCAGCGCCACCGACACCGATCGCAACCATACCCAAACCACCTGCATTCACGGTGTGTGAGTCAGTACCAATCATCATACCGCCTGGGAAACCGTAGTTTTCCAATACAATTTGGTGAATAATGCCCGCACCTGGTTTCCAAAAACCGATCCCGTATTTTTGGCTCACGGTGCTCAAAAAATCAAATACTTCTTTGTTTTTATCCAAAGCGATCGCCATATCCTTCGCAGCGCCTACTTCTGCAGTGATCAAGTGATCGCAGTGTACGGTGGAAGGAACGGCCACTTTTTTACGACCGCAGGTCATAAATTGCAAAAGGGCCATTTGTGCGGTCGCATCTTGCATTGCAACACGGTCTACCTTGAAAAACACATAATCCGAGCCGCGCTTGTATTCCTGTTGCGGACTGTCGGTGTGCAAATGCGCATAAAGAATTTTTTCAGAAAGGGTTAGGGGCCTGCCTAATTGCGCTTTGGCGGCGTCCACACGCGCGGGGAAATTTTTGTAAAACTCCCGCAACATTTTTAGGTCAAAAATCATATTGGATAAATGGTTGACGGTTGACAATTATCGGTGTCATTCAGCATAATAATCGCTCAAAAAGCGCATTGATCCGCTGAATTACGCAAATGTAAAGAAACGAGCGCTTTAGAAAGCCAAACAAAGCGATAATCGTTTCAATGTGACCAAATTCTTTACATGCGGCTTTAGGTGAACAACAAATTTTTCAGTTCTTCCACTTTTCCGAGGGTCATCACCCGGATACCGAAGCGGCCTGGATCAACGCCTTTCATCCCGTATTTTGATACATAGATGGCTTTAAAGCCCAAGCGATCGGCCTCCTGGATACGCTGTTCCACCCGGTTTACTGCCCGTATTTCGCCCGAAAGCCCCACTTCGCCCGCAAAACAGATATTGGAAGGGATGCTCACATCCAAAAGGGAAGAAATCAATGCTGCAACAATCGATAGGTCAATGGCCGGATCATCCACCCGAATGCCGCCCGCAATATTGAGAAATACGTCGTTGATGCTGAAAAAATACCCGCAGCGTTTTTCCAATACCGCCAGCAACATCGATAAGCGCCGCATATCAAAACCGGTGGCCGAGCGCTGGGGGGTACCAAATACAGCTTTGCTCACCAGTGCCTGTGCCTCAATCAGCATCGGGCGCATGCCTTCCATGGTGGCTGCAACAGCACTGCCGCTCAATTCTTCGTCTTTTTGGCTGAGCAACAGCTCGGAAGGATTGCTCACTTCCCGCAGTCCAGCCGATTGCATTTGGTAAATACCCATTTCGTCGGTGCTGCCAAAGCGGTTTTTCAGCGTGCGCAAAATGCGGTAGGTATTGTGGCGGTCGCCTTCAAACTGCAAAACACAATCCACAATATGCTCCAACAACTTGGGGCCGGCAATTTCACCCTCCTTATTAATATGTCCGATCAAAAAAACGGGAATATTCGTTTCTTTGGCAAAACGCAACAACTCGCCCGCGCACTCGCGCACCTGCGAAATGCTGCCCGGGGTACTTTCGATGTGTGGACTGCTCAGCGTTTGAATGGAATCGACAATCAGTAATTGCGGTTGCAGATCCTGGGCCATACTCAGCATTTTGGAGCTGTTGGTTTCGGTCAGGATATAGCATTCCGATTTGAAAATGCCAATGCGGTCGGCACGCATCTTGATTTGCTCTTCGCTTTCTTCGCCGCTCACGTACAGAATTTTGGCGGGCAATTGCATGGCAACTTGTAGCAGCAGCGTACTTTTTCCGATGCCCGGTTGTCCGCCAATCAATACCAAGGATCCTGGTACAATGCCGCCGCCCAACACCCGGTTGAGTTCTTCATCGGGCGTGGCTAATCGGATGGTGGTGCCCGTTTCAATTTGTTTGAGGAGGATTGCGCGCGGACCTTCCGATTTTCCAGGGGCAGCCCAAGACTTGCGACGTTCTTCGCCGGTGGTCTCTTTTTGGATCAATTCTTCCAGGTACGTATTCCATTCGCCGCATTGCGGGCATTTTCCCAACCATTTCGGTGCGGATGCGCCACAGTTGGAACAGAAAAAAATTGTTTTTGCTTTGGCCATTTTTGGGCGCTTCTTAAAATATAGGCAAACTTATTGCTTACGCACAGGCATTGCATTATTCCTGCCGCCAAATTTCCAAAAAGCGCTGAATGACCGTTTTGTTTTCACGGTACACTTTTGCGCCGCGGGTGGCGGTAACAATACTGCAAGGTATTTCTTTCGAAACCTCGCGTTGCGACATGCCCTGATCGAATGCATCGAAAATTTTCCAGCGTTCGATCATCATGGCGCGCTCGTTTTCGGTAAAAGTAAGACGAAGCAATTCGTCAAATTCGGATTCCGATTGGGCAGATTGGAAGAGTTTGTACAACATAATATGGTTCGGTGTTGAGCGCGTTTTCCTTTTGCAAAGTTGTAAAGGATCTTTTAAATTTTCTTATAAACCTTTTTTTAATCGTAAATCCCTCAAATCACAGTTTAACATCGCATTTTTGCACCCTTATGCGGCTATCCGTTATTATCGTCAATTATAATGTGCGCCATTTCCTCGAACAGGCGCTGCGTTCCGTCCGAAAAGCCATGCTTGGCATCGATGGCGAAGTATGGGTGGTCGACAATAATTCGGTGGATGATTCGGTGCGCATGGTACAGGAAATTTTTCCTGAGGTCAAACTCATTGCCAATCAGCACAATCCGGGGTTTTCAATTGCCAACAACCAGGCCATCCGCGAAAGTACGGGTGAATATGTGCTTTTGCTCAATCCGGATACCTTAGTAGAAGAAGATACTTTTTCCAAATGCCTGGATTTTATGGATGCGCATCCAGATGCTGGCGCGCTGGGGGTGAAGCTCATTGATGGCAGTGGAAAATTTTTACCCGAAAGCAAGCGCGGTTTTCCTACACCCTGGGTTGCTTTTTGTAAAACGGTGGGTTTATCCTCCTTTTTTCCGAAAAGTAAATGGTTCAATCAATACTATTTAGGCTACCTGGGTGAAAATGAGACGAATGAAATAGACGTGCTGGTGGGCGCTTTTATGTTTATGCGCCGCTCTGCACTGGATAAAGCCGGATTGTTGGACGAGGCCTTTTTTATGTACGGCGAAGATATTGATTTGTCGTACCGCATTACGCAAGCCGGGTTTAAAAATTATTATTTTCCGGATACCAAAATTATCCACTACAAAGGGGAAAGTACGAAAAAAGGCAGCTTGAATTATGTGCGAACATTTTATCAGGCGATGATCATTTTTGCGCGCAAGCATTTTGAGGGACGTAGCGCGGGTTTATTTGTGTTGATGTTGCAAGCGGCCATTTGGTTGCGGGCGGGCATTACCTTGACCAAAAACTTTTTTGAAAAAATATGGCTGCCTGCGCTCGATGCGATCATCATTTATATTGGGTTGTTTTTTTTAAAAGATTTTTGGGCAAACTACTATTATAAAGATCCGTATTGGTTTAAACCCAACGTGCTTTGGTTCAATTTTCCCTTGTACATCCTGATTTGGCTGGGCACGGCCTGGCTCAATGGCGCGTACGACCAACGTTATAATTTGCGGCAATTGGTGCGGGGGTTGGGCTTTGGCACCCTCATCTTGGCAGCAGTTTATGGTTTTTTAGACCTCGATTACCGGCCTTCGCGCGCGTTGGTGCTCATGGGCGCGGTGTGGGCCGTTTTATCAACGGTGGGCATTCGGGCGTTGGCTTATTTCAAGCAATACCGCAACTTCGACATTGGCCATGATAAAGTTAAAAACCTCATCATCATTGGCAGCACCGCCGAATCGAACCGGGTAATGGGTTTACTCAACCAGGTAGGGATTCAAAAAAATCTGATTGGTTATATTGATCCAACCATGGGTCAGGGCCAGCAAATTGAAGAAAAAGCGGTTTTACATATGCAGCGTCCAGGCTTAGGTGGCGCTTTGGGCTGGCTGGATCAGCTGGATGAGATTGTGCGCATTTACAATATTGAAGAGATTATATTTTGTTCTAAAGACCTGCGTTCGCAAGAAATTTTGTCCTGGATGACCCGTTTGGGGGCCAGCATTTCCTATAAAATTGTGCCAGAAGAAAGCCTGAGTATCATTGGCAGCAGCAGCAAAAACGAGCCTGGAGAGTTGTACACCATTGAAATTCAGTACAATATTGCCCAGCCTGGTCAACGCCGCAACAAAAGGGTATTGGATGTACTGGTTTGCGGTTTGTTATTGTTTAGTTGCCCGTTTTGGCTTGCTTTCTCGGAAAAGCGCACCGTTTTGCTCCAATATTGGTTGCCCGTGCTGTTTGGTCAACGGCATTGGATTGGCTATGCCGCGCATCCGCAACAAATCATGTTGCCACGGTTGCGGCCAGGTGTATTTTCCATGTTGGATGCCCTCGATGGGGTCACACCTACTGCTGCTACCGTGGCAAGGCTCAATTATTTATACGCCAAAGACTGGGGTGTTTGGCGCGATCTGGAAATTTTGTACAAAAGCCGGGTCCATAAATCCGAAAAAGGCAACAGACCGGTGTAGTCCCTACAAAGGCAGGGCTGAGTACCGTTCAATAAATGCTTGCAACTCATCTACCATGGCCGGTGATCCAATCGCAATTGTGCTGCGTTGGTGTAATTCGGCTGGTTCCATGTCTAGGATGCGTTTCAATTGGGTATTGATGGCTTTACCGCCGGCCTGTTCTACGATAAAAGACAAAGGATTGCATTCGTACAACAAGCGCAATTTGCCTTTTGGGTACTTGCGTGTGCTGGGGTACAGGAAAATGCCGCCGTGGATCAGAATTCGGTGAATATCGCTCACCATAGAACCGATGTAGCGCAGGCCATAGTTTTGATCGGAGCAATGATCGATGTAGCGCCGCATTTCCAGGTCAAATTTGGAATAATACCCCTGATTTACAGAATAATTGGAACCATTCCCGGGAATGCGCATGTTGCGGTGGCTCAAACAAAACTCGCCAATGGAAGGATCGAGCGTAAAGCCGTTCACGCCGCGGCCAGTGGTGTACACCAAAATGGTAGAAGTGCCGTACAATACATAGCCAGCAGCCACTTGCTTGGTACCTGCTTGCAAAAAATCTTCGAGGGTTGCGGGCCCATCTGCATCGCTTTTGCGCCGATAAATGGCAAAAATAGTACCCACCGATACATTAACATCAATATTTGAAGAGCCGTCGAGCGGGTCGAACATCACAATATAGTGGCTCTTTTTAGACGTCATAGGCGGAACATTGATGATGTCCGTATTTTCTTCCGACGCAATGGCACAACATTCTCCGGAGTTTTGCAGGCACTCAATGATTTTGTCATTGGCGTACACATCTAATTTTTGTTGTGTATCGCCACTTTGGTTTTCACCGCCATCTGCCACACCCAGGATATTTACCAACCCGGCTTTATTTACTTCTCGGTTAATGATTTTGGCAGCCACGCCAATATCGCGGAGCAAGCCGGTAAGTTCGCCGGTGGCATATTCAAAATCCTTTTCAGAGCGGATGATAAATTCATCCAAAGTGACAATACGATTTCCAGGAATGCTGGTGTTGCTGTGGCCGCTGGTGCCAGATCTTTTTGTAGCGGAAGACATTGAGCGTGGTGGTGGTGATTTGTTATAAAATAATGGAGGTTAGGCAAAGACAAAAATAACAAAAAAAAATTAAGTGGTAGCTGCTGGTTCGGATTCTTCCACCTCATCCCGGTTGAGCAAATCTACATTCACCACCAGCGCGGCACACATAAAAAACAAGGACCCGATTTTATCTGTTTCCACCAAATCATTCATCAACATCAGCATATCCACCAGGGTGAAACACAAAACAGCGGCGATGAGGGTCCTGCGCCGACTTATATTGCGGGTTTGGTGAAATATTCTTTGACCATTCAACATGGTAGTGATACTAAAAATCAGAAAAAACAATAAGCCCGGCAATCCCTGCTCCACGGCCATCATCAAATAATAGTTGTGAATACCGGAGCGTTCGGGATTATTGCTCACATAAGTTTTAAAACTCGAAACCGTATAGTTTTTATAATACGTGTAAAAAGTACCCGGTCCAAAACCCGTCCAGGGCCTTTCTCGAATCATATAACTTGCTGCTACCCAACGATATACCCGTTCCATGGTGGAAATATCTTCCAGTTTGGTAGTTGCTTCCAGCAAACTTTCAAAACGGGCATGCGTCACCGCTTTTTCATATTCAGGCGCAAACAGCAGCCAGTTGTCGCGCCTAGATACAAGCCCTATTCCCAAGGCAAAAATCAGGCCTGTTGCAATCAAAGCAATGCGCAAAAACTTCAACCGAATCACCCAATAAATTCCAATGGCTGCCACCAAGGCCACATACGCTGCGCGGGTGTACGAAAAATTGATGCCCACAATAAAAGCCAGGATACCAAAAACGAGGATTAGCCAGGGCCCCGACCAACGTTTGTACCAATAGGTGCCGAACCAGATAAAAGGCATAAACACCGCCAGCGAACAAGCGTACGTTACATGGTTGCGGAAAAATGGGCCCATCACGTATTCAACTTCCTTAAAAGAAAATCCGATCATGGCGTGGCGCACCAGCACAATCAACATGGCCACCAAAAGGGGAATAAAAAACCACCAAAGATGTTTTTTGAAATCCCGCGTGCTGTTGAGTATATGGGCCGTTAAAAAATAAAAAACGATCACGTACCAGCCTTTTGCCAGCCAATATTTTAGGGAAATAAACGTGTTTTGCGAACTAACCATACAAACACTCATCCAGGCCAAATGCAGCAATAATGCAATGGTTATCGGATGTCGTAAAAACCGCGCATCCACCAGCGACCAGTTTTTCAAAAACCACAAGCTGCCAGTAAGGGTTAGCAGCCACATAAATTGTTCGGAAGGAAAATCGGTCGCAAAGCCGCCTGGCAAATCCTGCTCAATAGAAAGCGGGATAAAAGCCAGCATTAAAAAGTAAATTTTTCTAAAATCAAGCACAGAAAGCCAAACCAGGGCCAACATGGCAGGCAATGCAAGCAACCAAAGTGCTTCCAGCGCAATCCCGGCTACAATGGCTCCCACACCGATGGTCGCAAACAAGGCGAAAAGGCCTCCTTGCGGATGTTGGGCTGGTACCGACCAAAGGGTGCTGAAGCGGTTGCGCATGGGATGGCTTCGGTCTAGGGCTTTTTAGTAATCTCCGACCAGTTAAAATCGCGGTAACTATCGAAAATTAATACCCCAATAATTGAAAAGAACAACGCGGCAACCATCGCAGCCAGGATCAGTATGGTGCGTTTTGGTCTGCTTTTAATTAAAGGTATATCCGCTGCTTCCAGCAATTGCACCGCCGGAATATTGGTATTGTAGGCTGCTTTAATTTGATTGTATCGCTCCTGGTCGAAGCTTAATTGTTTGCGCGCCTGGAAGTGCAAGTCGGCCAACACCGAAATTTTTGGAAGGCCTTCATTGTATTGCTTCAAGGTCAGGTTTTCCGAACTCAAATCTTTCGACATCAATTGTCTGCGCTCCATTTCATAGGCGCGCAGGTCGGCTTTGATATATTGAATGGTATCTTGTGGTATCAAGGGGTTATTTTCCAGAACTTCGAGACGGGCTTTTCCGTGAATAATTTCTGACTCTGCGGTGGAGAGTTGGCTGGCAATATGCTCGCCTTGGGTTCCGGCGTTATAAATGCCATAAAATGCTTGCAGATCGCGCAAGCTATCGCCCAACTGAATCAGTTCTCTTTTTTTGCGGTTCATATTCTCATCAAAAGTAAGCAACAGAGTCGCCTGGCTATTTTTGATCAGTCGTTGGCCAATATCATTAATTTTATCGCGGGCAGCATTGGCCATTTCGGCGGCCATTTTGGGGTCTGTATCTTCCACACTCAGTTCGATCGCGTCATTTTTGTTTTTCTGGGCGGCATAAAGCCCCATAAACCGCTCCCGTATTTTGTATTTGCCTTTTTGGGTGGTCGAGTCGATATCGTAATGATCGTACAGGTGAAACCGCTTTACCATATAATCAATGATTTCCGAACTGTTGGCAATTTCCGCGATGCGATCCAAGTCGCGGTCCGATCCGAAATACTGGGTTACCTGACTGGTATAGCCGAAAATGAGTTCCGGATTAGAAAGTTCGGGGCTGGCAGCATAAAAAATAGTGGTTGCCTTGTAGTAGTTATCGAGCAGCAGGGTGGCGGCAATACTGCCCAGGATCGTAACGATCATCATATTGCGGATGGCCTTTCTCCATTGATAGATGGAGGCCAACACGCTTACCAGGTTGTCGCGGTTATTCATAAACGTAAGAGTTGTACCGGCAGTCGTAAAAAGTTGGATTCAAAACAGCGCCGCAAAAGTAGTAAAAAACAACACCGCCCGGTGGAACTTTCCATCGGGCGGTGAAACAGTTCCGATTTTAATCGGAACGAATGAAAACAAAATATGCTGCCTGGTGCCTTTAAATACTACCGGGCACCTTTGCTTTTAGCGGAACCCTTTCCTGAAGACTTGGTAGCAGCGGGCAAAGCGGGTACAAATTTCTCGCATTCAACCAGCATTTGTGCTGCTTTGGCTGAAAAACGGCTGTTGGGATCGTCGTCTTTAAATTTGCGTTGCATGAAAAAACGCAATTCTTTTGCAGCCTCATCGTAGCGTTTGGCCTGCAACAGGCATTCGCCACGACGCAAGCGCGCCAACCAGTGAATAGGTTGTACAGCAAACGAACGTTTGATCGTGTAATCAAAGTCCGAAGCAGCACTTTCCCATTCGTTGCGCTGCATTTTTATCTTGCCACGGCCGTAATAAGGCTCGGCATTGTTTGGATATAAATCGATGCTTTTGGAAAAGTCGTACAAAGCATCGTTGAAGTTTTGCAATTTATAATTCACATAGCCCCGGCGTTCGTAAGCCAGCGCATGTTTTTCATACTTTTCGATGGCACGGCTCAAGGCTTCAGAAGCTTCGATGCGTTTGCCGGCTTCAATCAGTTGGCGACCCAGCATAAACTCGGTTACTGCTGCTTTTTCTGATTTTGGTTCGATGTTTTGTTCGTCCAGAATCTGGCCGTTTAGTACCCACCATGCGCCCACGTGACCTGCAACGGCAAATTGTGCAATTTCTTTCAGGATGGAAGTCGTGCTGCGCCAGTTTTTTTCGGTGCTCATCAGCGTTTGCTGCGGAACAATGAACGCAAACTCTTCCTCGCTGAAAACCGTTTCGGCTTTGAAAAGTACATCATTCTTAAAATAGCTTTCAATGCGTGTATGCCAGTGGCGTAAAACCATGTCATACGTGCGTTGAGAACCAAAATCAAGCCTACCTTTAAAAATCAGCTTGAGTAATTGAGTAGCCTGCGTTTGCGTAGTCATCTTAACTGCTGTTTATATATAGTGTCGTTGCTCCTGTTCTTGTAAAATGCGTTAAGCAAATTACAAAAATTACAGTTACAACTGTGTGTTGTTGGCGAAGCCTTTGGGTTAGGGGGGTATTTTTAACAGGGCAGCGTAAGCACCGAAGATCTCCGTTGTACCTTACAAGTGAGACCATTATTAGAGCGAAAAAGCCTTAACACTTACCGGACACTGAATTAAAACAGTCGAATAAAGTGCGAAAACCCTTTGATTGACGAAAGTTGTACAAATTCGTCAATTGCCAGTAAACCACGAAATCATTAATCTAAATCCCCTTTCAGAAAAAACTCCGGTGATTGGTAATAAGTTCCGGACTAAAGGGGACGCTTTCCCATAGTGGGTACAAATGTGCAGCTATTTTTTGGTTATTACAAGCTCGACGTCTTGAAATTTTTGACAACTCAAAGACATTCACGGGTATATATCTTTTGCATGATTCCGAAAAGACCAATGGATAAACGGTGAAATGATTATTTGACAGAAAGGTGTTCTGTAAAAGACTTTAAAAAAAATACTTAAAATGGTGTAAGTCAAAGTTTTAAAAAACTTAATTCAAATGCTAAAATCATATAAAAACTAGCAAAATAGACTTTCAAAAACGGCAAAATAATCGTAATTTTGCAGCCCTATGAAAGAAGAGCAGATTTCAGCAGAAGAACAATCCAAACATGCCTCCGATTACGGCGCGAGTAGTATTACCGCGCTGGAGGGTTTGGAAGCCGTGCGCAAACGCCCCGGCATGTACATTGGTAGTACCGACATCAAAGGTTTGCACCATTTGGTGTGGGAGGTTGTAGATAACTCAATCGACGAACACCTTGCCGGTTATTGCACGGATATCTTTGTCACCATTCATGAAAACAATTCCATCACCGTACGCGACAATGGACGGGGTATTCCAACTGGAATGCACCAAAAATTGCAAAAATCGGCCTTAGAAGTGGTCATGACGGTGTTGCACGCAGGCGGTAAGTTTGACAAAAACACCTATAAAGTATCAGGCGGTTTGCACGGTGTGGGTGTTTCATGTGTAAATGCCTTGTCCATCTATTTACATGCCGAAGTGCACCGCGAAGGCAAGATGTTTGAACAAGAATACAGCCAAGGCAAACCAAAATACGATGTACGCATGATCGGGGATACCACCGACCGCGGTACCATTGTTACGTTTTTGCCCGATCCCGAAATTTTTGAAACGGCCGAATACAAATTTGATATCCTCGCACATCGCCTGCGCGAACTTTCTTTCTTAAATAAGGGCTTGCGGCTCCAACTAACCGACGAGCGTGAAAAAGAGGACGATGGGTCGTTTAAAACGGAAAACTTTCATTCCGAAGGTGGTTTGCAAGAGTTTGTCCAGTTTTTGGATGAGTCCAAAACAAAATTGATCGACAAACCCATTTACATCACCGCCAATGAAGAAGGGGTGGATGTGGAAGTTGCGATTACCTACAATACGTCTTATTCGGAAAATGTGGTTTCGTTTGTAAACAACATCAGTACCCGCGACGGAGGTACCCACGTGGGTGGTTTCCGCCGGGCACTTACCCGCGAATTCAAGAAATATGGCGATGATAATGGCTTTTTCAAAAAAGTGACTTTCGCAATTTCCGGGGAAGACTTTATGGAAGGCCTCACTGCGGTAATTTCGGTAAAAGTGCCGGAACCACAGTTTAAAGGCCAAACCAAAGGCGAATTAGGCAACTCGGAAGTAACCGGTATTGTAAGCCGCTGTGTAGGCGATGCACTCAAAACCTTTTTGGAAGAAAATCCGGGACATTCCCGCCGCATTATCGACAAGGTTGTCCTTGCTGCAACTGCCCGCAATGCCGCCCGTAAAGCCCGCGAAATGGTACAACGCAAAGGCGCATTGACCGGAAGTGGGTTGCCCGGTAAATTGGCCGACTGTGCCAGCCGTATTCCGGCAGAATCAGAAGTGTTTCTTGTCGAAGGAGACTCTGCGGGTGGTACGGCCAAACAGGGCCGCGACCGACACTCGCAAGCAATCCTGCCCTTGCGCGGTAAAATCCTGAACGTTGAGAAAGCACTGGAATACAAAATTTACGAAAACGAGGAGATCAAAAACATCTTCACCGCGCTCGGGGTAAGTATTTCGGAAAATGATGAAGGCCACCGCATCCTCAATACGGAAAAACTGCGCTACCACAAGGTCGTAATCATGTGTGACGCGGACATCGACGGTAGCCACATTACCACGCTTATTTTGACCTTCTTTTTCCGCTACATGCGCGAATTGATTGTAAACGGTCATATTTATATCGCCCAACCACCGCTTTATTTGGTGAAAAAAGGCAAAAACCAGCGTTACTGCTGGAATGATAAAGACCGCAAGGAAGCCCAACTGGAGTTTTCAGGTGGCAAAGAAGACGATGATTCTGTAAAAGTACAGCGCTATAAGGGTTTGGGTGAAATGAACGCCGAGCAATTGTGGGAAACTACGATGGATCCCAAATTCCGCATTTTGAAACAGGCAACCATTGATGATGCCGCCGAGGCCGATCGTATGTTTGCTATGTTGATGGGCGATGAAGTGCCACCGCGCCGCGCATTTATTGAGGCAAATGCTAAATATGCACGGATTGATGTGTAAATAGCTGTTTTTTACGTTGGGAGGAGGCTTATTTGATTTCTTCCTCCCAACGCTTTTTAAATTGATCCAATACCCGCTGCTGAAAATTGAGCGGATGATGTTTGGATACATAACGCCGCGACTTGAGGGCCACCTCAAAAACTGCTGAATCCATTGCCTGGAACTTGCGTTGCCAAAACTTTAACGTTAACTGCATGCAACGCTGATCCAACCAAGTACCCAAGCGACCCGAAAGGAGCCATTCCAATAAATTTTTTATGTAAAAACGCTGCTTTTCCGCTGGTTGCACCTTTGAACGCAGCGGAAAATTGGGGTAGAATTGCCAGGCCCACTGGTTCGCGTTGCAAAATTGCTCATACCACGATTGGTCATAAAGCGGAAGTAAGGTTACTGTTTCGGTTGCTGTAAACAGGTTTTTCTCCTCAATTTCGAGGTGGGCCGTATCAATAAAGTAATTGACGCAGAAGTATTTATGCGAATTAAACAGCAATGTCCTTTTAAATAAAATCAGCAAAGTGCGCGCCAGCCAAAGTCGACCAGGCGCGGTAATCAGGAAATAATCAATATCCCCGTCTGATTTTACAATGCCCTTCGACAAAGAACCCGAAACAAAGACCGCCCGTACAAAGGGGAAACAAGCCATGAGTTTGGACATGCGCAAGGCAATGGGCAGGTACGTTTGCGCCCGCGCTTCTGCTTCTTGCCGTTGTACCAGCCAACGAGGCTCATTTTTTGTCTGATAATAACCATCGAATTGATATATGACCCCCTGCGCCACCAACTCATTTAGTTTGTCTTCAATTCCTGCTATGCGCTCCTTGCTGTTCGTATAGCCCCACACTTCTTTTGCCGACAATGGGTGGGCAAAAAATTCAAAGTAGAGCAACGTGTGCATCACGGCACATGTTGTCGGACAAGCAACATCGATTGACAGGATAATTTCAGACATAAGATGATTAAAATCGAAGAACAAGATAGTGCGCAATGGCAAATTCACAAACGATTTCTTTACATTTAAAAGCTAAAATTATACTGAAATGGGAATAACTATGCCCCGAATCAGCTTTTGTTGTGCTGAATCGCAGATTTAAGATGGTTTAAGGTCAATAACCTTGTCTTGTCGATTACTGGCAAAAACAGCCAGCGGGCAGGTTGTTTAGCCAGGCGGTATAAAAGCGTTTTTTTGGAGCAATAAATTTTGTTCAAATTTGCAGATCGAAAACGCCCCTCCACAGGGTAAACGCCATTTCATGCAATACGAAAATACACTTGCTTTTGCACGCCGCATGGATCGGGAAGATCCTTTGCGCGCTTTCCGGTCTCAGTTTTTGTTTCCCAAACACGACGACAAACCAGCGTTTTATTTTTGTGGCAACTCCTTAGGCTTGCAACCCAAAACCATGCGGCGTGCCTTGATGCAGGAATTGGAGCAATGGCAGGAATACGGGGTAGAAGGGCATTTTAAAGGTGACATGCCTTGGATGTATTTCCACAAATTTCTCAAAAACCAAAGTGCGCAGGTAGTAGGGGCATTACCCGAAGAGGTGGTTGTGATGAATACCCTGACGGTAAACCTGCATTTGATGATGGTTTCGTTTTATCGTCCCACGGCGCAGCGGTATAAAATTATCATGGAAGCGGGTGCTTTCCCGAGCGATCAGTACGCGATGGAAACCCAGGTACGCTGGCATGGGTATGCGCCGGAGGATGCGATTATTGAAATTGCGCCGCGTGCGGATGAAGAACACTTACGGAATGAAGATATTATCGCCATGATTGAGCAGACGGGTGATCAGTTGGCCTTGGTCATGTTTGCAGGGGTGAATTATTACACCGGCCAATTTTTTGATTTACAGTCCATTACCGAGGCGGCGCATCGTGTGGGTGCGTTGGCGGGTTTTGATTTGGCACATACTGCGGGCAATTTGCCCTTGCGTTTGCATGATTGGGGTGCCGATTTTGCCGTTTGGTGCAGTTACAAATATATGAATTCGGGTCCGGGCGGGCCTTCGGGGGCGTTCGTACACGCGCGGCATGCGCACAACCCCGATTTGCCGCGTTTTGCAGGTTGGTGGGGCCACGATGAATCGGAGCGTTTTCAGATGCGGAAGGGATTCAAACCTATGGTGGGTGCAGACGGCTGGCAATTGAGCAATGCGCAAATCTTTGCTTTTGCGGCCCACAAGGCTAGTCTGGATATTTTTGAAGCGGCGGGTATGGACAATTTGCGCAAAAAAAGCCTGTTGCTGACGGGTTATTTGGAATGGATGCTGGATCAGGTAAATCCGGACGGGGCGCGTTTTAAACTCATCACGCCGCGCGATCCTGCGGCACGGGGTTGTCAATTATCGGTGTTGACAGATGCCAGTGGTCGGGCATTATTTGATTATTTGTCGGAAAACGGGGTAATATGCGACTGGCGCGAACCCAATGTAATTCGGTTCGCGCCAGCGCCATTGTATAATTCCTTTGAAGATGTGTGGCGTTTGGGCCAGTTGTTACGTCTATAATTTCAGCAAATTCATGCTGTAATATAGCGAAGCGCCAAAAAATGAAATACGTCCGTTCGACAAAGCGGCGTTATCGCTGTAGCGCGTGTAGAGGTTGTCGATATCCGATAGTCCCAGGTTGGCGCGGAGGCCAATTACCCCATCCAAGTCTTTATTTTTAAAATTAACTTTGTATTGCATCCCCGCGATCAAGCCAAGTTCTGTTTTTTTGAAATCATTGTTGGCTCTGTATAGCTTGTTTTCTTCTGGTTTTTGAACGCCTTTTCCGCCGCTTGTAAGCAGACGACCAACGTAAGGGCCCGCCATAATCGAAAGCCGACCATCGCGGCGCAGGGTAATTTCGGGCACGAAAGCGATATTCAACCAGGTCGTGTTATAGGTGAGGTTGCGTATATATAAAGTATCTTTAGTGTCTCTAAAGTTAGAAAAGGCGCTGGCGAAACGTCCAATTACGTTCAGTTCGATGTTTACACTTATGAATCCGCCGCGTCCTTTTAACGTAACTCCGGCACCAATTTCCCATCCAGGCTTTCCACCAAATTTGGGAGAATTACCCAAGGAATCATTTGGTAAAAAACCGGTAGCACGGATATTGTGGTAATTCAAGCCGCCGCGCAAACGCACCTGTTTTGTACTGGGTGAGAATTCGCGTTCAAATACATATTCGTTGGTTACCGTTCGGCTGCCTTTTTGCCCCTCGGTGTTGATTTGCAATTCGCGGTTGCCGAGCAGGCGGTATTTAATCTTTTTGGGGTCGTCGTGTTCAGGGTTTTCAAAAATATAGCCCTCGTATTCGGCGGAGGTGAGGATGTAGCGTACGGGCTCGGTTTTATTTTGTCCGCGTGCGATGGTGATAAAAGTAATTACGGTGTCTCTTTTTTCCAGGCGCAGCAAATCGAGTGTTACGGTATCGCCCGTTTCTGGTTTGATACGCACCGTTTTTCCTACCAGCGTACTGTCATTTTCAATCGTCCAGATTTCAAGTCGGTCGCCGCGGTCGGTTGGCATAAACCAGGTTCCATTTAAGGCGCGCAGTTCACGAAAAATAGGTTTAACGTCCTCGGCATAAATCTGGGCGGTTGCCAAAAGTGGTAACAGGCCGAAGAAAAGACAAATTGAAAGTCGGATCAAACGCATAAGTTTATTTTTTAGCAAAAAAACGAGCTAGAAATGACTACAGCATTATAAGCAATCAGTTTTTTTACCGGAACCTTTTTCTTTATAGAAAATAGAGGTGTTTTTTAGGGTAAAAAGTAGTTTTCTTTGTAATCCTGACAGACACTTGACAATAAAATGTTAAAATACCTGCAACCCCTTGTAAATCTTGTTGTCATTGATATCAAATAACAAAATGGACGCCACACAAACGCACCGCGCGCTAATAGAACGCTGTAGGGCGGGACATCGCGACGCTCAGTTTGAGCTTTACAAGTTGTACGCCCGAGCAATGTACAACACAACGTTGCGCATGGTGCAAAATGCGCACGATGCAGAAGATATCCTGCAAAGTATTTTTATCGAGGTGTTTACTAAACTCGACTCCTTCCGCTATGAAAGTAGTATTGGGGCCTGGATCAAGCGCATCACGATTAATAAATGCATCAATTTTTTGAAAAGCCGAAAGTTGGCGTTTCAGGAATTGATCGTCGGGATGGATCGGGTGGAACCTCAGGAATTTGAAAAAGAGCCACCCTTGAGTGTTGAACGGATAAACAAGGCAATTAATGCATTGCCGGATGGATATCGGGTGGTGTTTAGTTTGCATGCCGTAGAGGGCTACGATCATGAAGAAATTGCCCAAATTCTGGGTGTTTCGGAAGCCACCTCCAAATCGCAGTACAGCCGGGCAAAGGCCCGCTTACGCGAAGTTTTAAACAATTAAACAGTTGAAATACGCCCCAAAGAAGCACAAATCCTTACTTATGAACGACATTTTAAAACAATTCATTCAGCAACACCGGAACGCCTTTGATGCGGCCAATCCGGATGCACATGCCTGGAAAGGAGTGGAAAAAACACTCGAACGCTGGCAGCATGCAGATCGGCTGGAGCGGGTTTTAGGGTCGAACCGGGTATTGCTGGATACCGAAGCCGTGCCGGAAAGGGTATGGAACGCCATTGCGTTGGCATTGGATGCAACCAGGGATTTGGATCCCTTGGAGTCTTTTATTCTGAAAAACAGAACGGAACTGGATACGGCTTTGCCGCCCGAACATGTTTGGGACAATCTTGCCGGACCCTTGCCGGTGCAGCAAATAAAAAAAGCCAAAGTTGTGGCCATGGGCTGGCAAAACAGGCTGCTAAAAGTGGCGGCATCAGTGGCTATTTTAGTAGCGGGCATTGGCATTGGGATGTGGTACAGTGCACATACTGCCATCCTTTCCGGGATGGCCATGAGCGATGTATCGTCAGAATATGCAGAGCTGGAGCAGTATTATCAACGGGAAATTGCCAATAAACAAGTGAAATTGGCCTCCTTTCAAGGGAGTCAGCCGGAAGCGGTACACGACGACCTAGATCAGATGGATCAAATAATGACCGATTTGCGCAAGGAACTGGCCGATGTGCCGCCTGCCAACCGGGAACAAATTGTGCGCGCGATGATTGAAAACTATAAAGCCAAATCGGCAATTCTGCAAAAGGTGCTCGAGCGCCTGGAAGCATCAAAAACAGAAACCAACAACAGCGGAAAGAAACATGCAATCGACAACATTTAACACAAAACTCCTGTCTACACTCCGGATTTTTATCCTCCTCGGTGTATTGGCAGGGTATACCAACAGCGCTTTTGCGGATGCGCCCAAACGCGAATTTACCAAAACCGTCAACCGTGAATTTGGCACCATCGCAAATGGCATGACGGCGCTGTACAACAAATACGGCAAGGTCAATGTAAATACCTGGCAAAACAACTCGGTCAAAATTGATATTACCATTGTTGTAAATGCCGGTGATCAGCGCGGTGCTGATAAAATGTTCGACCGAATTAAATTCAACTTTGCCAACACGGCAGGCTACGTAAAGGCCGAAACCATGATTGAACAAGGCAATGATTGGTGGCTTTCGGAATATACCTGCCAGGATTTTCAGATCAATTATGAAGTGTATATACCCATCGGCAATCAACTAGATTTGAAAAACCGGTATGGCAATGCGTATGTGGGAAACCTCAACAATAAATTGACCGCAGAGATCAAGTATGGCGATTTGCGTACCGAAACGATTAATGCCGATGCCGATTTGAATATCGCTTATGGGAAAGCCAGCATGATCAAAGTGCAAAATCTATTTGGTTCCATCAGTTATGGCAGCATCAGTGTGACCGATGCGCAGGATATTCAACTGGATTCGAAATATTCGGCCCTGACCACCAATCAGGCAGGTATTGTGCGGGTGACCTCCAAGTATGACGAGTTTGACCTGGGCACCATCAGTGAGTTGCGGCTGCAAACCAAATATTCGGGTCTGAAATTGCGGCAAGCGCGTGCCGTATTTGTAACCGGGCAGTACACGGATTTGGTTATCAACAACGTAACTGATGTGCTGGACGCCGATCTGATGTATGGTAACCTGACCTTGGGCACCTTATCCAAAGGGTTTTCGAATGTAAAAATTAATGCGAAATACACCGATGTAGTCGTAACCACCGAGCGCAGTGCCGCATTTAGATTTGTGGTAGCAGGTAACTACACCGATTTGCGTTACCCGGCAGCAGCAACCATTCAACAAAAGGATGATTCGGGTCATCAGGAAACCGTGCATGGGTATGTGGGCGATGTAAATGCAAAAGGCATGATGAAAGCAACTCTAAACTACGGCGATTTTGTACTTAAATAGTCCGTTCAACGCAAAATTCTCAACCACACTATAGAACAATTGAAAGGGGCGGACGCTAAAAGAAGCGTTTGCCCTTTTTTTATATGCTTATCTTTGTCGCCCGTGTTGTCATTTCGGCACGAAGATGTTTTGAATCCAATGCTACTTTTTCTAGCCACTTTGCCGGGGCTATTGATCAGTTATGCCATTTTCAGGGTGGACAAGTATGAGCGGGAACCGCTTATGCCTTTGTTGATTTGTTATGTATTGGGGGCGTTGGCAACCATTCCGGCGGTGGGTTTCGAAAAATGGGTTTTTGGCATGATTGATTTACACCAAAAGGATTTTGGCTCGGTTTTTTTACTGTCTTTTGGTGTAGTGGCATTGATTGAAGAGGTGTTGAAATTTGCCGTTTTGTATTTGTACGTATTGCGTGGAAAATTTTTCAATGAACCCATCGATGGAATCGTGTATGCCGTATTGATTGCAATGGGATTTGCAACCATGGAAAACATCACATACGCGGAACGTTTTGGTGCACAAACGGTTATTTTACGCAGTTTTACCGCGGTGCCAGCGCATTTCGTTTTTGCGATTGTGCAGGGCTATTTTGCCGGATTGGCGCGATTTGACACAAAGAAAAAACAGGTGTTGCTAAAACGCGGGTTATTGATTTCCATTGGGATGCATGGCTTGTACGATTTTTTAATTTTTCAAAACTGGTCGGATTGGTTGTTTGTGCTGGCCACGGTATCCTTATACATGTGCATTTTTTATTCGAGCCGCTTGATTAAGGCGCATCTGGAAAATTCACCGTTTCGTTAAAATGGGTTTGGGGCGGGCGTATTTCGGGTTAATTTTGTGTTTTTCGGAACCTCTTAGTGGCATCCATTGTTCTAATTTTTTCCTTCCATCTTCTTTCTTGCGGTTATGAAGCACCTTGCTTACCTTAATAAGTACTTTTTTCAATATAAATGGCGGTTTTTACTAGGAATTCTTTTTGTTGGTTTGGCCAACTGGTTCCGGGTATGGCAGCCACAGGTTATCCGGCAAGCACTGGACACCGTCATAGCACAGGTAAAACATTATAAAGAAACAGGCGGCATTGCGGCACATCCGGAGGCCATGAGCGAGTTGAGTGGAAAAATTGCCTGGTTTGGATTGGCGGTTATTGTACTTGCTTTACTGATGGGCTTGTTTATGTTTTTTATGCGGCAGAGCATCATTGTAATGAGCCGCCTTATTGAATACGACATGCGGAAGGAGTTGTTTGCGCATTATGAAAAACTGGATACGGCTTTTTACAAACGCAACAGTACGGGCGATTTGATGTCGCGTATTTCGGAAGACGTATCAAAAGTGCGCATGTATTTGGGGCCTACCATATTATATGGCCTGGACTTGATCTTTTTGTTTGTGCTTACCATTTCTTCGATGTTGCGGGTGAGCGTGCACCTTACCCTTTGGTCCTTATTGCCGTTGCCGTTTTTGAGTATTTCTATTTATCTGGTGAGTAATTTGATCAATCGGAAAAGTGAAAAAATACAGCAGCAGCTGGCGCAACTGACCAGTACTGCGCAGGAAGTGTACAGTGGTATTCGGGTGGTAAAAAGTTATGCACAGGAAGATGCGATGAGCAAGTGGTTTGCCGGCCAAAGTGAAATATACCGAAAAAAATCACTCGAACTCATTCAAGTAGACGCGTTTTTCTTTCCATTAATGTCCTTGTTGATTGGTGCGAGTATCATTATTACGGTGTATGTGGGCGGTTTGCAGGTAGTAGCGGGCAATATCACCACAGGCAACATTGCCGAGTTTGTGATTTACATCAGCATGCTCACCTGGCCCGTAACGGCGATTGGTTGGATTGCTTCCCTAACCCAACAGGCGGCAGCTTCTCAAAAACGCATCAATGAGTTCTTGCGTACCCAACCGGATGTGCCTGCAGAGGTTGATGCTGAAACGGATGCGCAACTAGCGCCCTTGAAAGGCCATATTGTATTTGAAAATGTGACGTTTGTTTACCCCGACACAGGCATTAAAGCCTTGGACAAGGTATCTTTTGAAATTTTGCCCGGACAAAAAATGGCCATCGTAGGGCGTACGGGAAGTGGAAAAACGACCATCGCGGAGTTGTTGGTGCGTATGTATGATGTGACGGAGGGCCGAATTTTAATAGATGGAAAAGACATTCGTGCACATTCGGTCAACCATATTCGTCGGAGCATTGGTTATGTACCCCAGGACGTATTTTTGTTTTCAGATACCGTTTTTGGGAATATTGCTTTTGGAAAAGAAGGTCTTACGCGTACGGAGGCCGAATTTTATGCCAACAGCGCGGCCATTCATGAAGAGATACTTGGATTACCCAACGGCTACGATACCGTAGTTGGGGAGCGGGGCGTAACTTTGTCTGGTGGACAAAAACAACGGGTGAGTATTGCGCGGGCTTTTGCCAAACAACCGGATCTGGTGTTGCTGGATGATTGCCTTTCGGCGGTGGATACCAACACAGAACAGCGTATAATTGGCTATTTGAGCGATGCCCTGGCACAAAAAACTGCCATTATCATAACCCATCGTATTTATGGAATGCTGGAGTTTGATAAAATTATTGTACTCGATCGGCATCAAATTGTGGAGGAAGGTACCCACGAATCGCTGCTTTTAAATGGCGGGTACTATACAGAGTTATTTGAAAAACAACAAACTGCACGTTCTGAAACCATCCAATAACGCTATTGCTTTTTGGGCGTAACCCCCTGCAGTTTGGGCAAGTTGATGCGGTCTTGAATTCCTTTTACATTTAAACCGGCTTTTTCTGCTTTGTAATAAGTATTGCGGGCGTTGACGGTATCGCGTTTTTGCAAATAGGCTTCAATCGTGATCACCGCCGTTTCTTGGGTAGATTGCGTTTTAGTAATATTCGGATCGAGCAGTTTCAGGCTACGGTCTGGTTCGCCCAGTTGCACATTAGCCTTGGCTGCCTTTATGCGGGTTTTGATGTTTTTGGGTTGTGTTTTCGACGCTTTTTCAAGTTGGTCGCGATAGGCTTTCAGGTTGACAATACTGTCTTGTACCTCTTTCTTTTTCTCTTGTATCCAGTTACTATCGGCCTTAGAGTTGCTTTTTTTGCCCAGTACCCGCAAATCGGCTTCCGCCTTAAGGGGTTGTCCGCTTTGTAAGGCGGCATCGGCGCGGTATTTCAGGATTTCAGAAGAGGCTGTTTGTGGGTTGGGTGCGGCAAATTCCAGGTCGCGTACAGCACCGGCGTAATCACCGGATTGGTATAAAAGCGCACCGCGTTTTTGGCGGGCTTCGACATTGTTGGGATAGGCGTCCAAAATCTGGTTGTACAATTCGATTGCTTCTTCCGGGCGTTCGCGCAAAACATTGGCAGCCAGCAGGAGCAGCATGCTGGTATCGGGCGCTGCGGCATTAAATTGTTTTTGTTGGGTACTGTTGCTGATATTGAGTGCTGCAAAAAGTTTGTTCTCTAAAGGCACTTTCGCTTTGTTGGCCAACACAATGTACAGCATTTCATAAATAGACTGTAAGTCGCGGATCAATTGACCTTGATCTTTGGTTTTCAACAAGTTATTCACCGAGGTGTCACCTTCCACATATATTTTTCCGTCATTGAGCAAGCGATAGCGCACATCCAGTTTATAGTTTTCGTCGTCGCTTTGGTTAATTTTTCCCCACACAATCATTTGCACCCCGCATTGCAGGGCGATTTCTTCGGCTACTTGCGGGCTTGGGTATCCACCGGTGTACGACTCTTTTACTTCCGCATTGGCGATTCCCTTCAGGTTGGGCGTTTTGCTGATGAGTACGTTTAGTCCGTCGGCGATTTCAATGGCTGGATCGCCGTTTTTATTTTCGCCCGTTTGTCGAAACGGCAGGATAAGTACTTTAAAGGTGGTATTTGTTTTAAAACGTGGACAATCTTGGGCGGCATTGAACCAAAAGTACCAAACCAAGGCGGCAATTACGAGGGTTCCGACACCACCAGCGGCATAATAGCGCCAGGCTTGGGAAGGGGTGGGCGCGTTTTCGAGGTTAAGTTGGCCTTGCTTTACCCTTTGGATCAGTTGCAAGGCATTGTCGGCAATTTGATTATTGGCCAGGCGGGCGTCCTCGTTGGAAATGGTATTTTTGAGTACCTGTGATTTTATCTGGTAAAAATCGCCCTGGTTGATTTTGGCAATTTGTGCCAGTTCGGCGTATTTGGGGTCACTATTGAGGAGTGCAATGAATTGGTCGAGGGCTTGTTCGAGTTGGCCCTGGGCAATCAATTGTTCTATGGCGGTGGTTACTTGTTGCAGTTCCATGATTAAGGTATGATCGTTTCCTCTCCGAAGGTGGATTAATTTTTAGCGCCAGTGTTCTTTATAAAAGGCAGCGTAAAACTAATAACGCCTTGTTATTCAAAATAATTTCTTTAAGGATGTTATGGATAATTTAAAACTTCTTGAAAATCAGGAAGTTTTAACCCGTTTATTTACAAAATCACAACATGGGTTGCAGGGATTTCCATACCGTTTGGGCTACGATTTTTTGACCTGCAGGATTGGGATGAATACCATCTTCCAGGTTTAAAGCAGGCACACCGCCAACATTTTCCAGTAAAAATGGAAGGAGGCGGGCATTGTTCTTTTGGGACAAGTCGGCAAACATCGTTTTGAATGCCGTAGTATAGCGCTCGCCCAAATTGGGAGGAGCCAGCATCCCGGCAATCAGTATTTTACATTGTGGGTATTTTGTTTTCACCTGATCGATGATGGCCTGCAAATTTTGCTTGGAAGCCTCCACTGGCAAACCACGCAAAGCATCGTTGCCGCCCAGTTCGAGCATGAAAACATCCATGGGTTGTTGTAGCACCCAGGCAATGCGGTTTTTGCCATCGGCGGTTGTTTCGCCACTGAGGCCTGCATTGACACATTGATAAGGCAAGCCGAGGGAATCTATTTTCTGTTGTAACAGGTAGGTAAAACCTTGTTCGGGCGATAATTGGTACGCTGCAGTGAGACTATTGCCAAAAAAAACGATCGTTTTGCGTTGTACCGCGTTTTTTGTTTCGTTTTGATCGCTGATTTTTGGTGCATCTGCCTTGTTGTTGGACTGGCAGGAAACAAAAATCAACAGGAGGGTACAGGCAGAAAATAAAGACCTCAGCATAGCAAGTTTAGTTTATTCGAAGCAAAACAAACAGAAAAAGTGAAAGTTGTGTAACCTGTACGCAACAACACTGGGTATTAAACAAATAATGTATAGTCAACGCAAAGTGGTTATGAAAAAAGATGGCTTTTAATCCATTGAAAATCAATTTTTTATCCATCCATCCTTCAAATCCATTTGAATCTGGGTATAATTTGCACCAAACCACTTGCAGGGCCGGATCTCAAATTGCGGATTTTACATCCAAGGCATCGCGCAAACCATTGCCTACCAGGTTAAAAGCCAATACGGTGGCTGCAATGGTACAGGCGGGTACCAGGGCCATAAACGGTTTTCCCCCCAGTGCATATCCGTAATTTTCATTCAGCATGGAACCCCACGACGGCGCAGGTGGTTGCACCCCAAATCCCAGGTAACTTAATCCTGATTCGAGTAAAATAGCGGTGGCAAAATTTCCCGCTGCAATGACCATCACCGGACCCAACAAATTGGGCAAAAGGTGCACAAATAAAATCCGCATGCGCGAAAACCCCATGCTTTTGGCGGCTTCTGCAAACGGTAAATCCCGCAAGGCCAACACTTGCCCCCGCACCATGCGCGCCACATCGACCCACATGGTGAGCCCAACGGCCAAAAAAACAATCCCAATCCCGCGTCCCAGGGCCAATACGATGGTAAAAACAAGCAACAAGGTTGGTATAGACCAAACGGTATTCACCACCAACAGAACCAGGGCATCTACCCTTCCGCCAAAAAATCCACCCAAGGCACCAGCCACCAAACCGATGCTCAGCGATATCAACACCGCCAATGCACCCACAAATAAAGAAACCCGAAAGCCCAATAACAAGCGACTCAGGGTACAGCGGCCATACTTGTCGGTGCCCAACGCATAATAATTGGTGTGTATATTCGGAACTACTTGTCCGCTTTCGAGCAGAAGTATGCTTTCCTGTGACGGATTTTCGAAGCGATGAAAAAAAAGCGAATCGTGTTGTTGCCGAATTTTCGTATCCGCAAGTGGAACGGATCGGAAAGCATTGGGTTGACCGTTCCAGAGTTGTTGCAACCAGTTGTTTTTTTCAGTAAAACGGGCCAAGGGAACCTCGAGGATTGCTACCCGAAAACCGGGTGGCTGGAGTGCAATTTCGGGAATCTGGTTGTTGGCGCCCGGCGTGTGGTCGGGAGCAAGAAAGTACGCAAAAATGGCGATGAAAAAAGCCAACCCAATAAAGCCGGCCGCCAGGCGGGCGCGCAGGTTGGAGCGAAAGCGCTGCCCAAAGTTTTGATAAGCAGAAACAGACTCCAAGGTAAATTAGGTTTTAACAACCCGATATTTACGTGCGTATCGGGTCAGAAAAAACGTTAGGAAAAGCGCAAGGCCACACGTACAAGCCAATACGAACAAGGTGCCAAATTGGTTGAGCGCAATGACCATCGCAATAAACAGCAAATTAACCGCGACCAGAATTGCGGTCGAATGCATGTGCGAAAAGCCACTGTCGAGCAACAAATGGTGAATATGGTTGCGGTCGGGATGAAAAGGCGAGCGCCCACCCGCAATTCGGATGGAAAACACCCGCAATGTATCGAAAAGCGGAAGAATCAGGATGCCCACTGCAATGGCAGGTGCGGCCCCAAAAGAAATATTGGGACGGTGCGAAAGGGCATGGTTCATTTCAATAAACTGAATGGCAAGAATAGAACAAGCCGTACCAATCATTAAAGAACCCGTATCGCCCATGAATATTTTGGCGGGAGTAAAATTGAATTTCAAAAAAGCAATAATTGCACCGGCCAGCGAAAAAGCAACAATCGCAAAGGCCGACGAACCCACCGCCAGAAACCAGCTGCCCCAGGCAACACAAGCCAGTAAACCAACACTACCCGCCAAGCCATTGATTCCGTCAATAAGGTTGAATGCGTTAATTATGCCCACAATCACCACAACAGATAGCATAAAACTGGTGATTTCCGGGATGTCATACACGCCAAAAACGCCATAGAAACTGGTAATGCGAATATTTGCCTTATAGGATACGATTACGGCAACCAACAATTGGCCGCCAAATTTTTTAGTAGGAGAAACGGGGAGCAGGTCATCCAATACGCCCAGTAAAAAGATCAAAACAAATGCTGCCAGGATATATTGCAGCACCCCAAACGATTGCATAGGCGTCCATAACACGATGGCGCAAATCGCGCCGGCGAAAATAGCTACACCACCCAAAGAAGGGGTGGGCTCTTTATGCGCACTTCGTTCGTTGGGCTTATCGTACAAACGACGTTCTTTAGCTACCCGAATCACCACTGGAATAATGGTAAACGTGAGCATAAAGGCCGTTATAAAGCCAAGCATGATGGGATACATATTGGTTACAAATTTTTTAAATGGATTAAAAACAGCACATGAAAGGTATTTGTATGGATTAAAAAAAATGGAGCGATGGCTTCAAAACCCTCAATAAACTTCGGGGATTGTGCAAACCTACAACTAAACTCCTTTTTACGTGCTTTTTATGTCGTAAAATCACCAATTTATGTAGTGTTGCTTGGATACTTTTTTTGTGTGAAAGTTAAATCCATCGGTGTATTTTTTCGGAGAAACGGAGCATTTACGTTTCACCTAAACAAAGCGCCCTCCAAACCGTGATTTGAAGGGCGCCCAGGGTAACATGTCTATAAAAACGGACCTTAATTACTTTTGGTCTAAACCGCCCGAGTAGTCGAGGCGGTTGAGGGCCATCAATTCTTTCAAGGTTTTTTGCATGCCATCAATGGAGCCATCGAGGAAAATGATGTTGCCTTTGCCGTTTTCAGAGAAGTTTTTCACCGCTTCTGTCCACATGGAGAACAAAATCACCGAAGTATCCAGGTTGGCGGTTTGCATTTCTTTGGCCGCCTGACTCATGCCTTTTGCTACTTCTTCGCGGAAAAGTGCCACGGCCTGACCGCGCATGCGGGCTGCTTCGCGTTCGGCTTCGGCGGCAATTTTGATCGCGTTACCTTCCGCTTCGGCGGCTTTGGTTTTGGTAATCAACAAAGCCTGGCCTTCATTTTCAGCAGCGGCTTTCAAGTTGTTGGCCGCAACGATTTTCGACATGGAGCGCATCACTTCGTCATCAAAGGTGATGTCGTTGATTTGCAGGTCGATGAGGTGAAAACCCCACTCTTCCAGCATGTGATCCACGTTTCCTTTTACGGCTTCGGTGATTTCGCGGCGCAGGCTCAGGATTTCCTGTTGCTTTTTGGTCGCAACAAATGCACGAATGCTGCCCTCCACGGTGCGCGACAAGGTGGCCATAAAGTCGCGGTCGCTCACAAACTTGAACGCTACTTTTTTTACGGTTTCTTCGGCATTGTCCATCACTGCAAACAACAACAGAGAGGTAAAATGCACATTAGCCTGGTCGATCGTAACCGCCTGGAAGGTAATTTCAACCGCGCGGTTCTGTACGGAAATGCGTTTGAAAATGGTTTCAATCAAGGGGATTCGGAAATTCAAACCGGGATACAAGGTCCGGTTGTATTTTCCGAAAATGGTGGTGATTCCTACTGTACCTTGTTGAACAGTAACAAGGCTCAGGAAGATCACAGCGATGAGAATAGCGATATAGATCACCGGTGATTCAAACATTGGTTTAGTTGATTGCTTTATGTAAAGTTAAAAGTATTCGGAAAGGTAGGTGTTTTCAGCAAAATGAACCAGCGCGTACTAAAACTCTCGACGCAAGGATTACTTTTGCTCATCATTGAATTTCGACCATGAAAGTAGATAAATACTTGTTTTGCGCAGCACTATTCTTGTTTTTTTTCAAAACAAATGCACAAACCCTGCGGGGAACCGTGCGCGACGCTGATTCGGGGGCGCCTCTGACGGGTGCAACCGCTATTTTGCTCAAAATGCAAACCGGGGCCGACACCCTGAGTTTGGCCACCAATCCGTCGGGTGCTTTTCAGTTTGAAGGCCTGAAACCGGGCTATTACCGCTTATTAACGACGGCCAATGGTTATGAATCCCAATTGATTGGCGAAATTAACATCGCCGCAGGAAAGGCCCAATTACTAGAAATTGCCTTGAGCCGCAGCGCCACCACTTTACCCCGGGTGACCATCAGCAGTTCGGTGCCAGGTCGGCGACCGTTACAGCCTTTGAGTGAAATTCCGCTCACCCGCGATCAGACACTGCGCTTTCCGGCCATGTATTTTGATCCTGCCCGCCTGGCAGCTGCTTTTGCCGGCGTAGCACAAACAGACGATGGCATCAATGGCATGAGTATTCGGGGAAACAACCCAGGCGGCGTGCGCTGGCGTTTGGAAGGCGTGGAGGTGGTGAATCCCAACCATTTGCCCAATGCAGGCACATTTGATGACCGACCTGCCTCGGCGAGCGGGGGCGTATTGATGTTTTCAGCACAATTGCTTGATAATTCGTCGTTGCTCACGGGTTCCTTTCCGGCAGGGTTTGGCGATGCCTTAGGGGGCGTGATGGATATGAATATGCGGCAAGGCAATCCCCAAAAACACGAATTTACCGCCCAGGCAGGATTAATTGGACTGGATGTATCAGCCGGTGGTCCCTTGACAAAAAATGGGAAAAACGCCTATATTGTTAACTATCGGTATGCTACCTTAGGTTTATTGGGTAACATGGGTATCACTTTTGGCGGTGAAAAAATTGGGTTTCAGGACCTGTCCTTTAAAACCAATTTTACGGGAAAAAAAGGCGGCACCTGGAGTCTTTTTGGCGTGTTTGGCCTGAGTTCCAATGTGTTTAAACCAGAAGGCGATACCGTAAAGGTGTACAAGGACCTTTTTAATATTGATTTTAGCTCCAAGACGGCTATTTTAGGATTTTCGTACCGCACCGCCTTGGGCACAAAAACCTGGATAAAAACTTCCTTTGCAGTATCTGGACAACAAAATGAACGCACAGCAACGAGCGCGGAATTGAATACCTTGGATAAAAATACCGAGGAACATACCAGTTTGAGTGCCATCCTTTTTCACAAAATAAATGAACAGAATCGCCTGAGTGGCGGCTTGAACGGGCAAATTGTTGATTATTATGGACTTTCGACAAACAATTCGGACTTACGTTATGAAGGCTGGATGCAAATTGCCCAGTTACAACCCTGGATCAATTGGGATTGGCATTCGAGCAACCGGGCCTGGCAACTGAAACTGGGTTTGCACGCCAATGCGTACCGCACTTTGGAAAAAAATGCACAAGGCGATGGAAGTTTGGAACCCCGTGCTGCACTCACTTATCATTTGGCCCGCACACAATCCTTGACCATCGCGTATGGATTGCACAGCCAACTCAACCCCTTGTGGCTGGAAGCAGATACGCGCGGCGATGTTACCAACTATAAAGATGCCTATCCCAACCGTGGATTGGGCTTTATGCGTGCACATCATATCGGTATACGCCACAGCTGGAATATTTCAGAGGTTTTGTCGGTAAAAACAGAATTGTACTACCAACGGCAATACGACATACCGGTTTCGAACCAGCAAGGCAGTTTTTCGATCATCAATGAAACCCAATTGCAGCGATTCAATCCCTTGTCGAGTACCGGGATTGCCGAAAACAAAGGACTGGAAATCAGTATTGACCGCGCGATAAACAACAACTGGTATATGGCATTGAATACTTCTTTGTTTACCACGCGCTATCAGGGCAGCGATGCCGTTTGGCGCAATGCCCGCTGGGACCTGGGGCATTTGGCTAATGCCACGGTAGGAAAAGAATGGTACCGCGAACGTTCGGAAGATAAAGTAAAGGCGTTTGGCATCAATGGCCGATTGGTGTGGACAGGCGGTTATCGGGCCATGGAAATTGATTCCGTTGCATCTGAAGCAGCGAAAACCACCGTTTTTGATACCGATGGAGGCTTTCAGGTGCGACAATCCGATTATTTCCGCTTCGATTTGCGGGTTTATTGGAAGCGCAGTTTGGGCGCCCGCCGGAATAGTACCTTTGCCATGGATTTTCAAAATGTGACCGGGCAGAAAAACATGGCTTATCGGTTTTATGATCCGTTCACCAAAAAAATAGAAACAAAGTATCAATTAGAATTTGTGCCCAACCTGAGTTGGCGGCTTGAATTTTAAAAGACCAAATTTTATGGCAAAACAAAAATTTTACGTGGTGTGGGAAGGGCATACGCCGGGCATTTACGATACCTGGGAAGCCTGCAAGCGCCAGGTAGACGGGTTTCAGCAAGCGAAATACAAAAGTTTTGAAAGCAGGTCGGAAGCCGAGAAAGCGTTAAAAAGCAAATATTGGGATTATATAAAAAAAAGTGCGGGCACGGCACCTACTGCCAAAGCGCCCGCCGGCTCCATTGTGCGCGACAGCATTGCCACGGATGCTGCCTGCAGCGGCAATCCGGGTGACATGGAGTACCAGGGCGTACACATCGCCACCGGAAAATTGATTTTTCATATGGGGCCGCTATCAGAAGGCACCAATAATATCGGGGAGTTTTTGGCCATTGTACACGCTTTGGCATGGCTAAAGCAACAAGGTCGACCCGACATGCCGATCTATACCGATTCGCGCAATGCGATGTTGTGGATCAAAGCCAAAACCTGCCGCACCAAATTGGAACGCACCAAACGCAACGTACCTATTTTTGAATTGATCGATCGGGCCGAGAAATGGCTGGCGGTAAACAAAGTGACTAACCCGATTATCAAGTGGGAAACAAAAACCTGGGGGGAAATTCCGGCCGATTTTGGGCGTAAGTGAGGTAGAAAGCGGTTTGTTTTTGGACGTACAGGTTTCGCTCAAATTTTGGTTTTAAAACAGCCTGATTTGTGAACGGCTCGTTTACAAAAAATTAACATCGAAATATTAAGTGTTATAACAACTAATATTGATACACGTTGTTTCTTTGTCGTGATTCATTTTTAAATCTAAAAAATAAAACAACATGGCTACTTCAACCTGGCAATTAGATGCTGCGCACACAGACATCGCTTTTCGTGTTCGCCACCTGCTTGTTGCAACTGCAACGGGTAAATTTACCGCATTCACCTCGCAGGCAACTACCGAGGAAGATGATTTTTCAACGGTACAAGTTGAATTCAATGTAGAAACGGGTTCCATCGAAACGGGCGTTAATGACCGCAACAACCACTTGAAAAGCGACGATTTTTTTGCAAGTGAAGCCTACCCGAACATGGTGTTCAAATCTACGGGTATGAAGCACATCGAGGACAACAAATACCAATTGACGGGTGATTTGACCATCCGTGACATCACAAAACCTGTAACTTTGGATGTAGAATTTGGCGGTATTGCGAAAGACCCTTGGGGCAACATCAAAGCAGGTTTTGAAGTGACCGGCAAAATCAAACGCAAAGAATTTGGTTTGTCATGGGATGCACTCACAGAAGCGGGCGGCGCGGTAGTAGGCGATGAAGTGAAAATTCATGCGAATTTGGAGTACGCGAAAGTGGTTCCTGCTTAGTTCGGAACCTTTTTCTGGTGTATAAAAAAAGGCCATGTACCATCTTCACTGGTGGGGCATGGCTTTTCTTGTTTTGTAAAGCCATCATTAAGTTTTGCCAGAATTAGTTAAAGTCGCTGATTGCCCCCTTGCCTATTTATTGGAATATTTTATCTTTGTTTAAGATTTTTAACCAAAACCAGCAATGTATGAATTTATGTAAACCCGCATTATTAGGTTCCGCAAGGATTTTTATATTTTTATTGATTTGTATATCAGGCGCTTATGCTCAATCCAAGCACAAGAAACTACCTGTTATTGAAAAGTTGAATACGGCAGTAACACGAAATAATACCAACGATGTTGCTAGTCCAACAAAACCAGGCAGTCCCATTTTACGGGTAAATGTACTTACTGAATACAAGGCACCAGTCCAGGATGTTACAATAACAGCCGCAGCGCTGAGCAGTACTTGCGCCACCTGCAGCGGATCTTGTTCAGATGCAACTGAATTAACCAATAAGGAAGGCAAATACGGCTTTTGCAGCCTATGCAGCACCTGCCCCAAATTTTTACTTACGCCGTCTAAGAATGATAACCCGCTCAATGGCGTATCTACTTTTGACCTGGTGCTGATTAGCAAGCATATTTTAGGGATTGAAGCTTTGAATTCACCTTATAAAATGATTGCTGCGGATGCAAATAAGTCCAATTCCATTACCTCGTTTGATATTGTTGAATTTCGCAAGTTGATTCTTGGTATTTATTCGGTGATCCCCAATAATACTTCCTGGCGGTTTGTCCCAAAAGACTACTCATTTCCATCTCCAAACACTCCGTTTCAGCCTGTTTTCCCTGAGACAATTGCCTGCGCAGACCCAACACAGGTAAAGCCTTTTGATTTTGTAGCGATAAAAGTCGGAGATGTAAACAATAACGCAATTGGAAGCGCCAAACCATCGGATCGTCCTGTTACCACCATTTCCTGGGCAAATACTGGAGTAAAAAGTGGCACAACGCTCAGCATCCCAATGGTGTATACTGGTTCGGAGATCCTGGAAGCACTTCAGTTGGGTTTAAAGTTTGACCCATCTCGCTATCAATTAATCGGAACGGCTCCTGGCGACTTATCGGGTTATACCGCAGCCAACTTTGGCTTAACACAAGCCGGTAAAGGTGAAATCCGTACCCTCTGGTTTCCATCCCAGAATCCGGACGAACGAATTAAACCAGGAACCGTTTTGTTTTATTTGAACTTCAAGGTATTAAAAGGTGCCGCTGATGCAACTTTTGAACTTTCGTTGGACAATAACCTGCTTTCCAATCTTGCCTGGCAGCAGGATGGAACCGAATTTAGCATCGCAGGCGCTCCGGCATCTGAACGTATTCCAGCCGAGGGTCACAAGTCCGAAAACACCCTTCAAGTAAACGTTCAACCTAACCCAAGTTCTGGTGCTGTTTCGATGACCATAAACGCGCCCCAAGCCATGAAAGCGCGTATTGTGCTGTTTTCGGCTGATGGACAGCGAGTGCTTTTGCGTGATGTAACCGTATCGGAAGGCGAGCAATTGGTTGCTTTGCCGGAAGTATTGAACTTGCCAGCGGGTGTTTACAGCTGGAAGGTTTATGCGGGCGGTTCTGAAGCACATGGCCAGTTGGTAAAAAATTAAATTCATTCTTTTCGACCAAGATTAAAGTGGATTTGAAGGAAGGATGGATAAAAAAATTGATTTTCAATGGATTAGCATCCAGCCTTTTTCATAACCACTTAGTGTTGGCTTTCTTTTATGTTTGGCTGCTAAACCTGTCCAAGGTTTAGCAGCCACTTGCGTATCCCATGTTGTATCTTCACATTAAAAAACCGCTTTTTATGCGTAATATATACATTTCCATCATTTTGTTGCTTTTTGTTGCATTGCCCTTGTCTGCGCAGCGCCTGTACGTACGCGCAAGTGCCACGGGCAACAACTCTGGCCAATCCT
>JBBAVI010000035.1:0-49138 GCA_040397785.1 Saprospiraceae bacterium
AAACCTCCCCACCCATCAACCCAGCCACCGCTTCCTCCGTATGCCGCAACTGGGTTTTACAAAACTGAACCAGCTCAGTAGCCCGGGCAATTTTAGCAGGCAGTTCATCTATACTTATTTGTTCGTTTTGCAGGGCCGCAACGATTTGTTGCAATTCTTCGTAAGCACTGCTATAGGTCAGCTCTGTTTTTTTCATTGCGGCCTTGTTTTATGCACCGGGTGTTCCGGATCTTCAAACCATACTTTGGTCTGGTTGTCCGCTTCGCCATTGTAATTAATCAGGATTTCGGCGCCTGCTTCTATATTTTTAATACAATAAAAATCGATGGTATTGGCCTCAAAATCCATGCCGTACTCCGCATTGGGTGCATAGGAGTGGTTGTAAAGGGAGCCATAACCTAAACAGACAGCATACCAGTCGCCTTCGTCGCCCCAGTCGAAATAATAATCGTCGAGCATGGTTTTCCGGATGGCATCCAGTTCGGCGCGCGGGAAAAGCAGGATCGGACAAATTTCTATAATTTCTCCTGCTTCAATATTACGTGCGGCAAAGACACCTTGACCGTGTAACTCGGAAGGTGCAACATAAATCATTGCGTGTTGAACACTCATAGTCAATCAATTTTACCAGTCGCCGCCAGCTCCGCCACCGCCGAAACTGCCGCCACCAAAACTACCACCATCGGAACCGCCGCCCCAGGAACTACCGCCGGAACTGCCGCCGCCGCCCCAACCACTGCCTGCACCCCAGCCTGCACCCCACATACTGCCGCCAGCGCCGGAATGCGTGATCATGCGGGCGCCGCGTTTGGCAGCACGGAATACAAAAAAGAGAATCAAGAAAAATATAATCAGAAAAATAACCAAAACCACCATGCCGGCCTTTGCATCGCCCGGTTCGCCGTCGTTTTTGAACTCGCCGGAAAGGGCCTTGATGATATCATTGGTACCGGCATCGATCCCTTCGTAATATTTCTTTTCCCGAAAAAACGGGCCCATGGTATTGCGAATGATTCGTCCGGCCAAAATATCGGGCAATGCGCCCTCGGTGCCATACCCCGTGGCGATAAAAATACCGCGATCGGGCTGCTCGCTTTTGATGAGCATCACCACCCCGTTGTTTTTACTTTTTTTGCCAATGCCCCAGCGGTTGCCGAGTTCAATGGCATAGGAAGATTTGTCGTAATCACCCAAATCGGGGCGAATCATCACGACAAGCTGGGTAGAGGTGGAGTCGTGGTAGCGGCGCAACTTTTCCTCCAGCATGGCGACCTGATTGCGATCGAGCCAATTGGAAAAGTCGTGCACATACACGGCGGGTTCTGGCTTTTTCGGAAAAACATCGTCCTGCGCGGCAAGAAACCCTGGCAACAGGAAAATTGCAGCCAGTAAAATCAAGGAAAGGACGGCTGAGCGGCCCGAAATGCGCTGCTTTAAGCGGGAAAATTGCTTAACCATATATGATTTCATCGGGCAGTTCATTTTCGTTGTTATTTGAATCGGCTGGAAAAAAAGCCTGAAGCCGTTCGCCAATTTGCTGAATTACAGCACATAAGCCATCGGCGGCTAAATCGCGTTGCAGGTGTTCTTTGAACAGTTGTTTTTCAGCCGTCCAAAAATGAAACCCGACGGCGTCATTGATCCCTGTATCGCCCCAGAAAGCGAAATGCCGGGATTTATCGGCCAGATAAATCAACACGGCATTGCGCTGCTGGGTATTAAACATACCAAAAAGATGAAACAACTCCGCGGCCCGTTCGACCGGGTGATCGCGCAAGCAAAAATCTTCCACATACACCCGGATTTCGCCGCTGGTGCTTTGTTCTGCTGCGCGAATGGCATCGGTGATGCGCGCTTCTTCTTCTTTTGTAAATAGCATGGTTAGAATTTTACTTCCGGTGCACGATCAGAACCGGCTGTTGCCTGAAAATAACCTTTTGGCGTAAAGCCGAACATGCCTACAAGCAAATTGGTTGGGAAACGGCGGATACTTGAATTGTAGTCATTTACCGCTTCATTGAAGTTTTTGCGCTCTACCGAAATACGGTTTTCCGTGCCTTCCAACTGTTGTTGCAAACCGAGGAAACTCTGGTTGGCTTTCAGATCCGGGTAATTTTCCGTGATCGACAACAATTTACCCAATGCGCCCGACAAACCTTGTTGTGCTTGTTCGTAACGTTGGATGTTTTCAGGTGTAAGATCGTTGGGATCCAGTTTTATCTGGGTTGCCGATGCACGCGCCTGTACGACTGCCGTAAGGGTTTGTTGCTCAAAATTGGCATACCCTTTTACGGTGTTTACCAGGTTAGGAATCAAATCTGCACGGCGCTGGTACTGATTTTCTACCTGCGACCATGCTTTTTTTACATTTTCTTCTTTGCTCACGGCACCGTTGTAGGAACCGCACATGCTGAATACCAATACGACCACGAGGCCGATCATGATCAAAGGAAGGTATTTACGAAAGTCCATCATGTTGTTTGAATTGTGAGTATCGTTTTGATTTTAAATGCGAGGGCGAAGATAACCGCTGTTGTGGAGGATTTTAGAGATTTATCGTCCAGATTTATCCAATCATCTGCCGATCTCGTATGACAGCCGCCAAAATGCCTGCTGCGACTCCTGCATTAAGCGATTCGGCACCGCCCTGCGGATGTTTGGGAATGGTCAGCCGGTGATGCAGCAAGGCTTCTGCTTCCGGGCTTAATCCGCGGCCTTCCCGCCCCACTACCAAGATGCCAAATTGGGGCAAATCTATTTTAAACACCGACTCCCCGCCCAATACAGCGCCCAAAACCGGCCATTCGGGCAATACGGCGCACAAATCGGCCAATTCCAACTCTGCGGTAGCAACCCGTAAAAATGCGCCCATACTGGCCTGGATTACTTTTGGACTGTAAACGTCCACGGTATCGGGTGCGCAAAACAGGGCCGGGAAACCAAACCAGTCGGCAATGCGCAGGATAGCCCCCAGGTTGCCGGGATCCTGAATACCATCGGCGAAAAAGCAAAAATCGGGGCGTATTTCCCGGGGATCCAGCTGTTTTTCGGGCATATTGGCAACAATCAATACCTGGTTTGGTGTTGTTAGGTTGGATATTTTTTTGAGTTCAATTTCGTGGACGAGGTTAAAGTTATCCAAATATGGTCGGAGGAGGTTGGGATTTTGTGCGGCCCAACGCTCTGTAGCAAAGATCGAATCGACAACTATTTGCGGTGTTTGCAAGAGTTCGATGGCGATTTTATCACCTTCCACCACGAACTTTCGATACTTTTGTCGGTATTTCTTGACGGAAAGGCTGGCGATAAATTTTTGTTGGTTGGCAGAGAGCATATTGTGCGTGGTGCAGCCCGGTTGCAAAGGCTTACTTTTGATTTTGTTGATGTGAATTTTATGTCCAAACTTGTAAATATTCGGATGCTGTGGTGCTTGGTGGCGATCCTTGCCAGTTTGCTTAGCAGCTGCAATGTTACGAAGCATCTTGATGAAGCCAAAGGAGAGCGCCTATTGGTAAAGAATACCTTGGAAATTAAAGCGGAAAAGCGGCTTGGATTAGGCGAACGTACGCCGATACAATATGAGTTGGCCCCTTTTTTCAAACAGCAGCCTAATAAACGTTCGTTTTACTTTTTTGATACCCGCCTTTGGCTGTATTACCGCTATAAAGACCGCAAATCGCGGAATGCGCGGTGGATTATGAAAAAAATTGCCGAACCACCCGCCATTTATAGTGCGTTGCTCACTTCCCGTACGGCCCTCAATTTTGAAAATCAAATGCGGCAGCGGGGTTATTTGCAGGCAGCCTGCACCTACCAGGTAGATACGGTGAGCGTGCATAAAATGGCCGTCAAATATGTGCTTGCCCTCAACCGCCTTTATCAAATAGATACGGTGAAATACGAAAGCCGTGACAGTCTGGTGCTACAGATTTTAGAGATGACCTCCGGTTTGTCGCCCCTCAAACGCAATGCAGCCCTAGATGGAAATCTGTTTGAAGCAGAAAAACTGCGCATCACCACCGAACTCAAAAACCGGGGTTACGCCTATTTTACCCCAAATTTTGTAGAATTTAGTGGTGATACAACGAATTACCGGACCAATGTAACTGTCACGGTGCTTACCCCGAGCGACAGTGTGATGCATAAAGTGTACACCATCAATAACATTGGGGTGTACTATAGTTTGGTGCCCGAATTGATGTCGATTCGCAATGACACCTTATATAACGGTATTTATTTTGCTTCCTCAGAGCCAAAATTCAGCATACGGCCGGAGCGTTTGGTCAAATATATCTCTTTACAACAGCGCTGGCCTTACCGGCAGATTGATTTTGATAAAACCGCCCGCAATCTGAATGCGCTTGGGGTGTTTAAGTTTGTTTCGATCAAGCCATTGCAGGATTCTATCCAGTCGGACAAGATCAATGTGGCGATTTCTTTTTCGCCGGTTAAAAAACTGGTGCCCAGCATGGGGCTTGATTTCAATTACCGCAATTCCATTACGGGTGGTTTGGTGGGCGTATCCTCTTCGGCACAATTGCTCAACCGCAATGCTTTTCGGGGTGCCGAACAGTTGCAGAGTAGTTTGCAGTACAATGTAGAGTTTGACGTTACGACGCCCAGTCGATTGATTTTCTCGCAGGAGTTTAAATTTCAGAATGACCTGGTTTTGCCGCGTTTTTTCGATTATTTCGGGTTTTGGCGCACGGTTAGCAGGCGGCCCAGTGGGTATCGGCAGGTGGTGACGGCCTCCTTGTACGACCGTTTGCGCAATGAGGGGAAATCGCGTATTGCCTTGCATTACAACTATTTATCCCAAACAGCCTTTTACCGATATAATTTGTTTAATGCTTCGTTTGGGTATGATATTCAAACCGATCCCGAGCATCAATACAGTTTTAATCATATCGGGATTGATATTTTGAGGCCGCAATTTGACCCTGCATTTCAATCGCGCGTGAGTGAATTTTTGCGGCGTAGCTTTGATAATCAATTATTTACCGGTTTTATTTTGCGTTCATTTTCGTATTCTTATGCCAGCAATGTGAACCGTTTTGGGGAGCGTTGGCAGTTGCGGATCGGCTCCGACGTATCGGGTTTTGAGGAATATGTGGTGAATCAGTTGTGGGAAATTCCGTTTGGGAAGCAAACCTGGACAATTGGCGACTTGGATTTTGCCAAGTACCTGCGTTTGGACTTGGACGGGGTATATTCAAGAGAGTTTAGAAAAGATTTTGTTGGGGCGGTTCGTATTGGAGCGGGCGTTGTGGTGCCGTATGGCGATTCGAAAGTAGCGCCCTATGTAAAACAGTTTTTTGTAGGTGGACCGTCGAGCCTGCGTGCCTGGCGTATCCGCGAATTGGGTCCGGGTGCGTATGTAGATGCCTCCACAGGTGCCCAAAACCAACGCCCTTTTTACCAGGCGGGCGATTTTCGGTTTGAATTTAATGGCGAATTGCGTTTTCCTATGTTTTTATGGATCAAGGGCGCGGTATTTTTGGATGGGGGCAACGTTTGGACAATCAAAAAAGAAGCAAGCAGGCCCAATGCGGAGTTGCGGCTGGATTCTTATAAAAATATTGCCTTGGGAACCGGATTTGGGGTTCGAGCAGATTTTGGCTTTTTCATCCTGCGTTTTGACGTGGGCATCAAGTTGAAAAAACCCACCCAAACGGCAGGATCTTACTGGGTAACCGAGCCTTGGCGGCTGCGCAAGGAAAACTTAGCTTATAACCTGGCAGTTGGTTATCCATTTTAAGTCGACTTAATACAAGCGTTTTAATGGAAAATGTAATTTTGCCAAATCAAAAATAAAAATCAACACACCTATGTCAAATTTACTTGATACGCTTAAATCCTACATCACCCCCGAATTGGTTGCAAAAGCCGCTACTACTTTGGGAGAAGAAGAAACTGGCATTTTAAAAGCCATTGTAGGCTGGGGGCCCTCTATTCTTGCCGGATTTTTGAGTAAAACCGACGATAAAGACGCCATGAATGGCATTTTTAACAGCATTTCCGATTTTAATCCGGCGATACTGGATAACCTGGGCAGTTTGTTGGATGGTGGCAATTTGGCGCACAATGACCCAAGAGATGCTTCTGGTCACTTGTTAGGCAGTATCCTGGGCGCAAAAATTCCCGCGATCAGCAACGTTGTGTCTGCGTTTTCTGGCATCAAATCTAATTCTACTTCGGCATTATTGGGCTTGGTTGGTCCGTTGTTGATGGGCATTTTGAATAAAGAAATCAAAACTGGTGATTTAAATGTGACGGGTTTCACCAATTTATTAACCGGACAAAAAGAGAACATCCTGGGTGCCTTGCCTGGTGGTTTGACAGGTTTGTTGGGCATAGGTAAGTTGACCATCGGCGATTCGGATGTGCCTACGGGTGGTTTGAACTGGTTTTGGCCTTTGCTGGTATTGCTGGTATTGGGCGGTGGCATCATGTTTTACCTCAAAAATTGCAATAATCAGGTAGCGGTTGCACCACCTGTTGTAGCACAAACCCCTACTGCACCGGCGCCTGCCTTGTCTTTTCCTGCAGGTACCGAAGAAGCTGCGATGTTGGCTTTTGTGCAGGACCCGAATGCGGTGGTTGACAAAACCAAATGGTTTAATTTTCCTGAAATTATGTTTGATGTGAACCAGGCTACCATGAAAGTTGAGTCAGAACCAAAAATGTTGGCCGTGATGGCCATTTTGCGCGCCTATCCTGCTTTGAAATTAAAAATTGGCGGTTATACCGATACTGATGGCAACGACAAACTGAACTTGACGCTGAGCGATGCCCGGGCAAAAGCCTGCATGGCCTGGTTGATTGGCAATGGTCTTTCATCAGATCGGCTGGAGGCAGAGGGCTACGGCGAAAGCAACCCAGTGGTTGCCAATGATACACCGGAACACAAGGCGATGAACCGTCGTATATCTTTTAGTGTTCGAGGGAAATAGCTTTATTGCTCCTTCTAGCCTGTGCATAAAACAACGCTCAACCGAATATTTAAACCAGTACACATATGTTTTCTAACATTCAGTCTTCCTTACAACAGGAACTAAACGGCATCCGGGAAGCCGGTTTATACAAAGAAGAACGTATTATCACCTCTCCACAAGGTCCGGTGATTGATACTACCACCCAGCAGCAGGTGCTGAATTTTTGCGCCAATAATTATCTTGGCTTATCGAGTCATCCGGCCGTTGTGGAGGCATCAATTGAGACCATTCGCAGCCATGGGTTTGGACTTTCATCGGTGCGGTTTATTTGCGGTACCCAGGACATTCACAAGCAGCTGGAACAAGCGCTTTCGGAATTTTTGGGCATGGAAGATTGCATTTTGTATGCCGCTGCTTTCGATGCCAATGGCGGATTGTTTGAGCCCTTGCTGGGCGAGCACGATGCGATCATCAGCGACGAACTCAACCATGCTTCCATTATTGATGGTATTCGGTTGTGCAAAGCCAAGCGTTTTCGCTACAAGCACAACAACATGGAATCCCTGGAAGACTGCTTGAAGGAGGCTACTGCTGCCAATGCTGGCCGTATTTTAATCTTTACCGATGGTGCTTTTTCGATGGATGGAACCATTGCGCAATTGGATAAAATATGTGACCTGGCCGACCAATATGGCGCTATGGTGGGCATCGATGAATGTCATGCGTCCGGCTTTTTGGGTAAAACAGGACGTGGCACCCACGAGTACCACCATGTGATAGACCGGGTGGATATTGTGACAGGCACCCTGGGCAAAGCGTTGGGTGGCGCATCGGGTGGTTTCACCGCTGCCCGCAAGGAAATTGTGGATCTCTTGCGTCAACGTTCGCGGCCTTATTTGTTTTCGAATACCGTTGCCCCGAGCATTGTAGGGGCTTCCATTAAAGTTTTGGAATTGCTCAGCGGCTCCACTACCCTACGCGACAACCTGGAACACAACACCCTTTGGTTTCGCCAGTCAATGACCGCAGCCGGTTTTGACATTCTTCCAGGTGAGCATCCGATTGTGCCGATCATGTTGTACGACGCTCAACTTGCCCAGGATTTTGCGAAAGCCTTGCTTGCAGAAGGTATTTATGTGGTTGGATTCTTTTATCCGGTGGTGCCACAAGGCAAAGCGCGTATACGGGTACAACTGAGCGCGGCCCACGAGCAAGAGCACCTGGAGGCGGCCGTTGCGGCGTTTGTGAAGGTGGGAAAGGCATTGGGGGTGGTTTAGTGAGGAGTGATGAGTGATGAATGATGAATGATGAATGATGAATGATGAATGATGAATTTTAATACAATCGCTTGATAATCAATTACTACAAACGTTAAGTCTCTGTGGAGGGTTAACGTTTGTTTTTTAAAATTTTGGGGGAGAGGCAACTTTTACCTACATTGTATTGTCTATATCCTTACGCCCGGGCGAGATATAATTTTGTGGTAATCAAAAAAGAACGGACATGCAAACGCCAGTTATAAATCCAGTCAAACAAGGTAGTGAAATCCCGCTTGCGCAAGCGTTGCGTTGCATCATTGTGGAAGATGAGCCTTTGGCCGCCGAAATACTCACAGAGTATATAGAACAGACTTCTTTTTTAGAACTTACGCATGTATGCAATGATGCCATTCGCGCTTTGGATGTCGTGCGCATGTACCCTGTGGATGTGATTTTTTTGGATATTAATTTGCCCAAACTCAATGGGCTGGAGTTTTTAAAAACATTGTTGCACCAGCCACGGGTGATTATCACGTCGGCGCACCACGAATATGCGGTGCAGGGTTTTGATTTACAAGTAGTGGATTATTTATTGAAACCCATTGAGTTTAGTCGGTTTACCAAGGCCGTTCAAAAATTGTTGGTGCCCCATCGATTGGCTGATGTACATCCGCCTGTGCGTGAAAAAAACAATGCGCCTGCCCGTCCGTTCTATTTTTTTACAGTGCAAAAGCGCTCGGTGAAGATTTTTTTAGATGAAATTCTATATGTAGAAAGTTTAAAAGACTCGGTGACGATTCACACCAAAACGAAGTCGTATAACACCCATTATCAATTGGGCGAGTTGGTAGATTTGATGCAATCGGACAATTTTCTGCGCATACATCGCTCCTTTTTAGTGGCGGTGGACAAAATTGAGTCTTTTTCGGCAGCGGAAGTCGAAATTGCGGGGCGCACCTTGCCGATTGGTCGGAGTCATAAATTGATGGTGATGGACCGTTTGAAATAAAAAAATTTAGGTTTACATATTAAGCGAAAGATTTGTAATTTAAAGGAACAAGCCTTTACCTTTGTCGCCCATTTAAAAAGTAAAACGGTCCATAGCTCAGTTGGTTAGAGCGCTACGTTGACATCGTAGAGGTCACAGGTTCGAATCCCGTTGGTCCGACGATCACAAACAAACAATATTGCATTGCGGGATGTAGCTCAGCCCGGTAGAGTACACGCCTGGGGGGCGTGTGGTCGCAGGTTCGAATCCTGTCATCCCGACTTATCATTTAGGAGTTATGAACATAGGTTTTAACTCTTTTTTTATTTCCCAGCGCTCCCAGCGTAATTTTTTCTTGGCCTTCATTGGGAAACGGAGAGGCCGTTTTTGATTTATCAGTGCTTAAACCCCGTATTCCATCCCCACATCACTCTTCAATCCATCGATACTCACCGCGTTTTTCTCTTTTACATACTCCAGCAAACCGTCGGCGCCCTTTTTTTCCGCCCATTCAGCGTGGATGGAGCGTTCGCCGCTGTATTCAAAAAATGGCACCCCGAACCCGCAGGAAGTTTGCACCAAGTCAATATCGGCGAGGATAATCTGACGGGCACCGGGCAATACGTTGAAATTTGGTGCCCAGTGCTCCCATTCGGGGCTGTTTACCAATACCGTGCGGCCTTTCCCATACAAACGCAGGATGTTTGGCGCCCCTTCAAAAGCGCAAAACATAAAAGTAATACGCCCATTTTCCAACGTATGCGCCGAGGTTTCGTTGCCACTGCCAGCCAGATCCAGATATCCGACTTGAGTATCGGAAAACACCCGGAAACTATCAAGCCCTTTGGGCGACAGGTTTACGCGCCCATCCACGCTTAGGGGCGCTGTAGCGACAAAAAACAAATGTTGATTTTCGATAAACTCCCGGTGTGCGGGTTTGATTGAATCGTGGAATTTCCCCATTATTTGTTATACTAAGACCTGCCAAGTTAGCGATCAAATTGTGGCAGGGTGCAAACAAAAACACCGCCACCAATGTGAAACCTATGCCAAAAAGTAAAATAAAAACAGCTCAATCCGTTTACTGTTTTGCTAATGCTTTGCGCACTTGCTGAACATACTCGGCAGTAACACCGACAAATTCAGCAATTTCAGCATCGCTCCACTCAGGGAATTTTTGAATCGATTTGATGGTGATGGCATGATTCTTCTCTTCCATACCTTCCATTTTGCCTTCTATTTTGCCTTCTATTTTACCTTCGATTTTGCCTTCGATTTTACCTTCGATTTTGCCTTCGATTTTGCCTTCGATTTTGCCTTCGATTTTACCTTCGATTTTACCTTCGATTTTACCTTCGATTTTACCTTCGATTTTACCTTGAATCTTTCCTTCTTTTCTACCCTCTTTCAGCCCCTTTTCCTTCCATTTTCTCCCAAAAATTTCAGGAATCGCATCAATCCAATCGCGCTCTGCGGGCGGTAATTGCTGGTTGAGATCTTTCACTTGAGACTCTGTCATATTGTAAAAATTTAAAATGTACAGCGTTAGCGTTTGAAGCAGTATGCCTTCACGGGTATTCTGATAGAAAGGCTTCCCAAAAGTAAGGATGTTGGGCCAGTTTTCAAGGGTAAATTTTTTATTCCGGGCAAATTTTAACGCTAAAAACAGATTTTTCACATATTCTGACTCCACTTTTTCTTCAATTTCCGCTGATGGAATTTTACGCAAGTCTGTAAGCAAGTAATAAAAATTTGGAATAAACGCCTCCCAGTCTTTCGGCAAGCCTATAAAATAATCGGAAAATGCCCTTACTTTCCATTGCCACGCCCCGTGATACACCACAATTGGAACGATAAAAGAAAGTGGGCGTCCGTTTTTGAGATCGTCCTCCCAAATTTGTAAAAAGTAATCCAGTAATTGTAAGTGAATCGGCCATTTAGGCACGTAACTTTTATGCTCAAACAGAAAGAGCAGCCTGGCTGGCGCGCCACTTAATAACCGGGACTCATACAACACATCGCTAAAGGAAATCCCGAAACGACTACTGACGAACGCAGTATCGATTTTCTGGAAAACAGTGAAATCAATTTGCCTGTATATATCTTCGGCGGTATAATGCAAAAGGTAGTTCCGAGCGATGATTGCATCACTAAAAAAGGCTTTAAATACCGCGTCGTGCGGTTCATGATCTTTCTTTCGCATATTTTTACTTTTGGGAACATACACAATTTGTTGGGCCTGCAAAGATAAGAATGCGCAAATTTAAAACAAAATGTTTTCATATTTTTTATAACATTTAATTATAAAGCGATTGCAAATGCAAATTAATCTAAACAGACAAGCAGCCCAAAAATGCTGACCTTTACGCGCAACAACCCGCATCCTTTCCGATCTCGTACCAACTGAAACAGTATGGAAACCCAATCAAAAAACACCATCATTACCCGAAACGTCTGGATTTTATCACTGGTAAGCCTGTTTACGGATGTTGCAAGTGAAATGTTGTACCCGATTATGCCTGTTTACCTAAAAAGTATCGGTTTTTCTATTGTATTGATTGGCGTTTTGGAAGGATTGGCGGAAGCGACGGCAGGATTGAGCAAGGGCTACTTTGGGCAGTTGAGCGACCGGACTGAACGGCGATTGTCTTTTGTACAGGTGGGATACGGGTTGAGCGCTTTATCCAAACCATTGATGGCCGTTTTTATATATCCGTTGTGGATATTTTTTGCGCGTACCCTGGATCGGTTAGGTAAAGGAATTCGTACGGGTGCGCGGGATGCGATGCTTTCGGATGAAGCAACGCCTGCAACAAAAGGGCAGGTATTTGGATTTCATCGAGCGCTGGATACAACGGGTGCGGTGATCGGTCCGCTGCTCGCATTGGCTTATCTGCAATGGTATCCAGGTGACTACAAAACGCTTTTCCTGATTGCTTTTATGCCGGGTGTGTTAGCGATTGGTGTAACCCTGTTGATTCGGGAAAAAGGCAAGCCTCGCTCGGAAGGTGCTGCGAAACCCGGCTTTTTAGATTTCCTGCGATATTGGAAGCGTAGTCCGGCGCAATACCGACAGTTGGCAGCGGCATTGCTTTTGTTTACGCTGTTTAATAGTTCGGATGTCTTTTTACTTTTAAAAATCAAAGAAGCCGGATTGAGTGACAGCGTAGTGATCGGGATTTATATCTTTTACAACCTGATTTATGCATTGGCATCGTATCCATTGGGAATTTTAGCGGATCGACTGGGCATGAAACAGGTATTGGTAAGTGGCCTGTTTTTGTTTGCCTTGGTGTATGCAGGAATGGCTCTTGCGACTACGATGCCAGTATTTTTATCTTTATTCTTCCTATATGGCCTTTATGCCGCTGCCACGGAAGGTGTTGCAAAAGCCTGGATTACCAACATTTGCGATAAGAAAGACACTGCAACTGCGATTGGCACCTATACTGCTTTCCAGAGCATCGGCAGCTTGGGGGCCAGCAGCATGGCCGGTTTTATTTGGTACGCTGCCGGGCCAGGAACAACATTTGCGTTGAGCGCCGGGATAGCTGGTTTAGTGGCAGTTTATTTGGGTTGGTTTTTTAGGTCGGCTGTTTGATTCTTTACGGCTGCGTGGAACTCTTTTTTTTCATGAAACGGTGTAAAAATTGTGCATTTAACGCTACAATCACTGCCTACTTGCGTATAATTTACTATTTTTCCAAAATTTCTCATGGACTATGCAGCGTTTTCCAATGCTGCACAGCACTTCCTTTTTGGTGATTTATGCAAAAAAAATCAATAAACCAACTAGATCTTGAAGTGGCTACGGCCTGTTGTGCAGGTGATCGCCAGGCACAACGGACGCTGTTTGAACGGGTGAAACAGCCGATGTTTGGGGTTTGCTTGCGTTTTTGCGATAGCAGACAAGCAGCGGAAGACCTTTTGCAGGAAGGTTTTATTCGGGTATTTCGAGATATCTGCAAGTACCGGGGAGAGGGCAGTTTGGACGGTTGGGTAAGGCGCATTTTTGTTCGCGTGGGGATTGAATATTATCAACGGCAAAAAAGTTTGCCCGAAATCGTGGAATTGGACTGGCTGGAAAACGAAATTAGTCAAAACGATGTGCCTTTTGATCCCGATGATCCAGCATGCTTGATTCAGTTGATTCAACAATTGCCCAGTGGTTTCCGGGCCGTATTGAATCTGGCAGTACTCGAAGAAAAAAGTCATGAAGAAATTGCCCGCGAATTGGGTATTGCGGTTAGTACTTCGCGCTCCCAATTAACACGAGCAAAAGCATTTTTAAAAAAAATACTCCAGAAAACGCTGATTTTGATATGAATAAAGCAGATATAGAACATTGGCTTCGGCAAACCCTGGATGGTTTCGAACCCTCAGCGCCTGAAAATGCCTGGGACCGACTTGAACCTATGCTCCCCCAGAAGAAACGTCGTAGAGGGCTGCTGTTTTATTTTATGTGGGTGGGAGGCATTGGACTACTTGCCAGTGGCGCTTGGTGGCTAAATCAAAGAAAACAACCTTTACTACCGTCAACGGAATCAAAATGCACCATTCATTCTGAAGCAATCGCCCGTGCTGCCGTCTTGCTGCCTTCTAAAGATCAAAAAATAACGCAGGAAAGTGTTTTAAATATTACTCAATTAAACGCAAAACAACCTGCCCCAAGTCGCACCAGCAAAGCGGCAGATTTATCAACTAAAACAAACTCCGCTTTAGTTCTACTAACTACTGCATCAATCGCTTCCCCCCAGCAAAATATTGGCGCTAGCACGCTTTCGGTTGCGCATCTTCGGCCAATGGAGCGTTTGCAAAGCCTGTTTTTACCCGTCGATCTTCAGGAATCTAAGCCGTCGATCTTTCTGCATGCGACCAACCCGCTGGAGGTTTCAGCCCCAAAAGTGCGCCTTTATTGGAGCATTGAAATAGCGCCGATGTTTTTTTGGCAAAAAAACGGGCAACAAACAAGCAACGACCTTGTATTTACTGAGCATTCCGTTCACCCAGGACAAGGCTGGCAGTATGGGTTTCGATTGGGTTTGCAAGGAAAACGGCCGTGGCGTTTTACCATGGGCCTGCAATACCTCCAACAAACCCGCGAAACAACCCACCAGGCGACTTTGCGTTTGATGGATGGTATTTGTCTTAACCCATACGATCCGGGCTTAAAACAATACGAATTCCAGTATGGCCTGATTTCGGGCGATCAAAGGTCTGAGTTGACCCTGCAATTACAGCAACAAACACCCGGATCGCACATGTCGCTGGATGAATCTTTTATTCTGGACATGCACACAACAAGGCATGCCAGGAGTATTCGTTTACCGCTTACCATTGAGCGACATTTCGGAAAAGGCAAGTGGCAAAGTTTTGTGCAAGCGGGTGCTGTTGTGGATGTAGCCACTAAAAACAGCCTGGAGGTAACCCATTACGACGAATTCTGTCAGGATTTGTGTTTTGCAAACGGATTTACCCCTAAAATAGCGGCTAAATCCACCAATTTGAATGTATTCGGTTGGCGCCTGGGCATTGGTGTCGAACGTCGACTTTCCCACAACACCTTGATTCGGTTCGAGCCTTTTGTTGTTGGCAAAAAATACAATTGGCAAGGCGGCCTGTCGCTTGGCCTGGTACACCTCCATTGAGTTTCACCTATTCACCATTCTAAATACCTTAAAATGAACAAAATCGCTTTACTCCTTGTCTTTTTAGCAGCGTTTACGACCGCAAAGGCCCAAAACGAGGTAATGTTGCATCTTGCACCACGCCTTGGCAACGCGGTATTTTCACTCAATACGGCCATCAACCATCCCTCAGGCGCGTATCAGTTGAAGTACACTCGATTTGAGTATTACATCTCTGAAATCAAAATCACCCACGACGGCGGACAAGTAACGCCTGTTACGGGTATGCATTTGCTGGTGCGTCCGGCCCTCGATTCGATGTACAGCCTTGGCCAAATGCCTACTGTACAAAATGTAGAGTCGATTACATTTTCGGTAGGTGTCGAGCAGGCTTTCAACCATTTAGATCCAGCCTCCTACCCTGCGAATGACCCACTTGCGCCACAAAACCCATCTATGCAATGGGGCTGGACGGCGGGTTACAGGTTTGCTGCCGTTGAAGGAGTAGCAGGCACCAATTTTGCCCAAACATTTGAAATACACGCCCTTGGCGATGCGAACTACAAAACCCAAACCCTGTCAACGGTAGCAGAACAAGTAACAGCAAGCATGAAAATGATTCACCTGATTGCTGATTATCGCCAGGTGATGAAAAGCATCACGGTTTCAGGCGGACTTATTTCACACGGTACAACAGGTGCAGCGGTAACACTTCTGAATAATTTCAAAAACATCGTCTTCACTGCTGAAACCTCTGCCGTAATTGATCCCTCCTTTACCGGTTCATTCAGCATCAGCCCGAACCCTGCACAGTATATCCAGCCAAAGGTAAATTACAGCTTAAGCACCGATGCCAATTACCAGCTCAGTCTAACCGATATGGCCGGAAAAACAATATACACGCAGCAGATTTCAGCCGGTGAAAACCAATCTATTCAATTGGAGCGGACCTTTAGTGCAGGTGTTTATTTTGTACACTTATGGCAAAATGGACGCCCGGTCGCTATTGAAAAACTGGTGATCTTAAACTAAATACGGATGCAAAAAAGCGTCATTTTCGGGCTTTTCCTGTTGTTCTTTGCGGCTTGTCGCAAGGAACAACAGTCCGTGCCGACGGTAGATCCGGAGCCTTTGTTGTTGGTTCCAGTGGGTTTTCCGTCCCCGGTTTTTCCGACAGACAATGCCCTCACGGCGGCGCGGTTTGCCCTTGGAAGACGGTTGTTTTATGATCCTGTATTATCGCGCGACAGCACGATTTCCTGTGCTTCTTGCCATAGCCCGTTCAAGGCTTTTAGCGACACGGTTGCTTTCTCCCCGGGGGTTGCGGGTGCTGCCGGAACGCGCAATGCGCCAACGCTGGCCAATGTAGCTTATCACCCCTATTTTACCCGTGAAGGAGGTGTACCGACCCTGGAAATGCAAATTCTGGTGCCCATTCAGGAGCACAATGAGTTTGATTTTAATATCCTTTTAATCGCCGACCGCCTTAAAAAAGATACAGGCTACATCAGATTGAGCCGTGAAGCGTACGGACGCGATCCGGATTTTTACATCATAACACGGGGTATCGCCTGTTTTGAACGTACGCTGGTTTCCGGAAACAGCCCCTATGATGCTTTTATTTACCAGGGCCAATCCAGCGCCCTAAACACCTCGGAAAAACGCGGGCTGGAACTATTTTATTCAGAACGAACTCATTGCTCAAGTTGTCATAGCGGATTTAATTTTTCAAATTATGCCTTCGAAAACAATGGTTTGTACACGTCCTACAATGATTCGGGGCGGTATCGATTGACCGAAGACTCCATGGATATTGCGCGCTTTAAAGTGCCTACGTTGCGCAACGTGGGCTTAACGGCGCCTTACATGCACGACGGTTCCCTACAAAGCCTGGAGACCGTGGTTGAACATTACAACACTGGGGGCAAACTACATCCGCATAAAAGTGTACTGGTGCGCCCACTTGGGCTTACCGAACAGGAAAAGACTGATTTGGTGGCTTTTTTGAACAGCCTTACCGACCAGCATTTTATACAAAACCCAAAATTCAGACAATAAAAGGGAAAAGACATTACATTCTTTCTCAAAACTCAACTTTGGAAATTGCTTAAACTTGAAATATTATGCAGAAAAAATGGATGATTGTTTTGTTAGGGTTGAGCACCATGCTATACTTGGCTTGTAAACCCGATCCTGTGGAAGCACCGGCTGTATTTGATCCGACCCCTGTTTCGATCAATTTGAGGGATTTTCCGGATCCCGAATTTCCAGTAGATAACAAGCCCACCGTTGCGGGGGTTCAGTTAGGCAGAATGTTGTTTTATGAAAAACTGCTTTCGAAAGACGGTTCTCAGGCCTGTGCCGATTGCCATCACCAGGTCAATGGTTTTTCTGACAGTCTTCAATACAGTGTTGGTGTTTCCAAAATGCAGGGACACCGGCAGGCTATGGCGATTATAAATCTCGCATGGCATAAAAACGGGCTGTTTTGGGATGGTGGAGTGTCGAGCATGCGCGATCAGGCGCTCAAGCCTATTCAGGATCCCCTTGAAATGAACGAAACCCTCGAAAATGCAGTAGCAAAAATTGCGGCTGATAAAAAATACCGGGATCAATTTATCCGGGCCTTTGGAAGTGATGTAGTAACTTCAGAAAAGATTGGGCTTGCCATCGAACAGTTTGAATTTACGATGGTATCTAACAACTCCAAGTATGATCAGTATAAACGCGGAACGGCTACCCTAACGGAAAGTGAAACACGCGGCCTTCAATTGTTTTTCACCGAATTTGACCCAACTGGCCTAAAAAAAGGCGCGGAATGTTTCCACTGCCATAATACATTTAATTTTACGAACGATGAATATATGAACAATGGCCTGGACGCTGATGCCGATCAACTCGATGCAGGCCGGATGGCGGTAACAGGAGATATGGCAGACAAGGCGAAATTTAAGGTGACAACTTTGCGCAATATTGCCCAAACAGCACCTTATATGCACGATGGACGTTTTAAAACGCTGGAAGCAGTAATAGATTTCTACAATACCGGGGTGAAACCTTCAGAAACCATGGATTTTATCCTGCAATACAATTTGCAACCGGGAGGATTAAATTTAAGTGCACAAGACAAAACAGATTTGATTGCGTTTTTAAAGACCTTGACCGATCATGAATTTTTGGGAAACACTGCGTTTAAATCTCTGTTCTAAATCCATACCCTTTATAAAATGGCTTTTCAAAAAATTATTTGTCAAAAAATGCTGCCAGTAATGGCCGCACTGGTATTTGCATTGCCACTTTTATCTCAAACCCTCAAAGGCACCGTTACCGACTTGCTTGGCTTTCCGGTAACAGATGCAAGGGTAACTTTATTTAACGGTGATACAAGTTGGTTTTGGGAGGCTCGTACCGATTCCAATGGACAATATTTATTTCAAAACCTGCCTGGAGGCGGCCCTTACTTGTTTTTTGGCGTTGCTAAACCGGGATTTGACTATTTTCAGAACGCTACCACTGCTATATTTGACACCGTTGTTCATGATGCTGCACTCAAACCCGAAAGCGAGCCCGGCAACTGGAAGATTATTATGCAATCGCCAGAAGCGTTGGGCGGAACCGATCTTGGCGTGTTGATGCCCGATGGCAGTATTTATTACTGCCACGATACCAAAGACCCTTTTTATTTTGTTCCGCTCGAAAATGATACGGCCTTTGCCAAAGGAAGCAATCAGGTGCAGGGTTGTGTTGGTCCGGCTTTGCTCGAAGATGGCAGGGTACTTTTTGCAGGCGGTACTTTGCAGGAAGTGTATGGCCCGGGCTGCAAAAAAATAAAAACTTTTGATCCGATCACCGGGCAATGGCCCTATCAGCCTGACTTATTGGATTTTCGTTGGTACCCAACGTTGGTTCCACTATATGACGGGCGTTTACTAGTTGTTGGCGGAGGCGGACTCAACAATCCGATTCGGGTAAAGACTTCGGAAGTATATGACCCTATTAACGGTAATTCCGAATGGGCAGATACCATTCGATTGGGCAATGAAGTTTCGGCCGTTGTCCCACTTTTAACAGGAAAGGTTTTAATGACTTTCCGGCCGCCCCAGTTATTCGACCCCAGCACAAAACAATGGGAATTGGCTTCCGATTTTGTGCAGGGGAATCGTTTGCCCAATGGCGATCACTGCGACCATGAAATCGTAATGCGACCCGATGGATCGGTGGTGGCGGTAGGCTACAAGTCATTTACGCCTGGACAAATCGGTGTGAATGTAGAACGTTATGACCCTTTGGCGGATAAATGGACCCTCGGCAGCAATTTAGCCCCTACGCGTTCGCGGGCCAAAGTAGTACAATTGCCCGATGAGAAAATTCTGGTCATGGGGGGCTACAAAGAAGACCCGAACGACCCGACACCTGTCAACAACTGGGGTTATATGGATATTACCGACATGTATGATCCTATTCAGGATACCTGGAGAAGGCTTTCCAACATGAACTGGAAACGCGAATACCACACCATTGCCATCCTAGTTCCCGATGGACGTGTGATTGCTGTAGGTGGCGAAGGTCAACCGGGTAATGAACCACCCAAAAGCATTATTGAAGCCTTTTCACCGCCCTATTTGCTGCGCGGAATTCGTCCGACGATTTCTAATTTTAATAAAACGATCTTTCGCCGGGGAGAAACGATTCAGTTTGAGGCCCATAGAACCAATGGTTTAACGAAAGTTATGCTGATGTCGAATGCCGTTATGACCCATTTTATGAATTCCGGAAATGGACGCTGCCTCGAATTGGAATTTACCCAAAATGGGAACCAGGTGACGGTAGTTTTGCCCTCCGATAGCATACGCCTCATGCCGGGATGGTATATGTTGTTTGGAATGGTGGACGATATTCCCTCGGTTGCTCAAATTATTAAAATTGAAGCAGGTCAATTTACTTCAGCAACTGCTTCGCCCATACGTCCAAGTTTTTCATTTCAGGTGTATCCAAATCCGGCGTCGAACAAACAATTGATTATAAATATTGCCTCCAATGAGCCCAGTTCCACAAATTTTGAATTATTAGATCTTTCGGGAAAATTGGTTCGACGTTATCCAGTAAAAGAAATCATTGCGGAAGACCAACAAGTTACACTAGATGCAACGGGTCTAGAAGCAAGTGTTTATTTTTTAACGGTAAAAATGGGTGGAAAAACAATGGGCGTACAAAAGGTCATTTTGTTGTAAGCAATCAAAAATATGCAAAAAGCCCTGCTCGTCCTGCTGCTTGCCACACCGCTCTTATTAACTGCGCAAACAAGCGTGGTGTGGTCGGATGCAATAACCGTAACGCAAACGAATGCTTATATTACAGCACCGCAGGTGGCCTTGCTTACTGATGGCTCACCCTTGGTAAGTTGGGGCGTTAGCGGTGATTCTCAACAAATATTTATCGCACATTTCGAAGATCCCGGTTTCTCTGGTCCGGTTGATGCAGCTCAGGCGCCGAATCTTTTCGGATTTGGAGGTTACGATTTGGCTGTTTGGAACGACCAAGTCTTTGTGGTTTTTGAAAAAATAGGGGGCGGAATTTTTCTTTCAGCATCTGCTGATGGTGGACAACAATTTTCCGCACCCATTGCGGCCCAAGTTCCCTTACCGGGCGTGTATTCCGGATTGTCGGCTGTAACCGTGGATGCGGCCGGCAATCCGGTGGTCTGTTATATCAAATCGCAAAATGACAGCGCGATTTATGAAGTCCGTCGCTCGCTTGATGGCGGCAATACCTTCAAACATGCCAGTACCGCCAACGCATATGTACCAGGCAGAAAAGTATGCGAATGTTGCACAGCTGATTTACTGGCATCCGGCGACAGTATTTGGCTCCTTTTCAGAAATAACAACCAAAATGTCCGCGATATTTGGATAAGCCGAACGGTAGATACCTCAAATTTATTTACGGATACCCGGGATATGGATGATACCGATTGGCAAATCAATGTTTGTCCCATCAGTGGACCAAGCATGACGCGGGCGGGCAATTCAATCATATCCTGTTGGACAAATGGGGCAATAGGCAAATACCGCGTTTACCTCCGGTCCGTTGATGCCGCAACGATGGTGGCTGGCACACAATATGAAATGCCCATTGAAACGGGAAACACAGAAACCCAAAATCAGGCACAAATCACGGGAGCTGGCGATACGATTGGCGTTGTATTTCAGCGAAACGGACGCGAGTTGGTATTCCATTATGCCATAGAGGGTCTGCCAAAACTATTGACCCAATCTCAAACGATTGCTATCAGCGGCCACAAACTCCAGTATCCGCATGTGATCTTTCAGCACGGCGTATTTCACCTTGTTTACGTGGATCAAACTAGTGGAAAGGTGCTTTATCAACGCGGTGTATTGACTGCCAATACGTTAGCAGAAGAAGCGGCGAATCCTGACTTTCAATTTTATCCCAATCCGATAACAAACTCAGATTTAGTAGTTGAAAATATCACCGGGCGGCTTGCTGCGCTTCAACTCGTGAATGTGCTTGGCCAAAATGTTTGTCGTCAGGTATGCACGGGTACGCGCACGATCCTTCCAACACAAACCTTGCCGACCGGAGTTTATTTCCTGGTAGGACGCAACGCTCAAGGTCAAATTTTATCCGGATATAAATTAATAAAGCAAGATTAGGAATTCGCTACATTATAGCTATTGATGCCCTGTTGATGTCATAGTTCGATTTCCTCTTTTATCTTTTTATCTCAAAAAATCATGCTCAAATCCTGGCATAGTGTCCTGGTATTCTTTCTTTGTGCTCAAGCCTGTTTTCCCAAAAAATAGTGCGACACGATCTTTAAGTAAGTGATACCCTCGTCAATTTTACGGGTAAAAAGTACATGCGTTGACGATCAATGGGCAAATTCCGGCGCCAACGCTTGTTTTCACGGAAGGCGATACTGCCGAAATTTCAGAAGAAGAATAACCCGCTTAACCCAGCGCCAATTCTTTGCGTACTTGCTGAACATACTCGGCAGTAACACCCACAAATTCAGCAATTTCCGCATCGCTCCAACCTGGAAATTTTTTGATCGTTTTGATGGTGATGGCATGATTCGTTTCTTCCATACCTTCTTTTCTACCTTCTTTTCTACCTTCTTTTCTACCCTCTTTTCTACCTTCTTTTCTACCCTCTTTCAGCCCCTTTTCCTTCCATTTTCTCCCAAAAATTTCAGGAATCGCATCAATCCAATCGCGCTCTGCGGGCGGTAATTGCTGGTTGAGATCTTTCACTTGAGACTCTGTCATATTGTAAAAATTTAAAATGTACAGCGTTAGCGTTTGAAGCAGTATGCCTTCACGGGTATTCTGATAGAAAGGCTTCCCAAAAGTAAGGATGTTGGGCCAGTTTTCAAGGGTAAATTTTTTATTCCGGGCAAATTTTAACGCTAAAAACAGATTTTTCACATATTCTGACTCCACTTTTTCTTCAATTTCCGCTGATGGAATTTTACGCAAGTCTGTAAGCAAGTAATAAAAATTTGGAATAAACGCCTCCCAGTCTTTCGGCAAGCCTATAAAATAATCGGAAAATGCCCTTACTTTCCATTGCCACGCCCCGTGATACACCACAATTGGAACGATAAAAGAAAGTGGGCGTCCGTTTTTGAGATCGTCCTCCCAAATTTGTAAAAAGTAATCCAGTAATTGTAGGTGAATCGGCAATTTAGGCACGTAACTTTTATGCTCAAACAGAAAGAGCAGCCTGGCTGGCACACCACTTAATAACCGGGACTCATACAACACGTCGCTAAAGGAAATCCCGAACCGACCACTGACGAACGCGGTATCAATTTTCTGGAAAACTGTGAAATCAATTTGCCCGTAAATGTCTTTGGCCGTATAATGCAATAAGTAGTTCCGAGCAATGATCGCATCGCTGAAAAAGGCTTTAAATACCGCGTCGTGCGGTTCGTGATCTTTCTTTCGCATGTTTTTACTTTTAGGAGTATATACAATTTGTTAGGACTGCAAAGATAAGATCAAGCGAATAAAATAACAAAATGTTTTGTATATTTTTATGCAATTTAATTATAATCAGGGTTCTCCTATGCGTTGGTGGGGGCTATTCTACAAACAGGTTATACATCTTCTGAAATCGAACAGCTTTTCAGGGGGTGATTTGTGTAGAAGTCTTGATGTGACTACTACTAAAAATAGTCAGACACGATTTGAAATGCAATTTAACCAAGCCAAATCTACCATTTTTTACCCACTTTTGGCTCGGTTAAAATACATGTGAGGGTTGAATGCTATGTTTAACTACAACCCAGTCATCCGCTCCACATGCTCCGGATAACGCGCGCCCAACACATTTACCTGCGTAGCCAAGGTTTCTATTTCTTCCAATTCTACCGCACTCAATTCCAGTTCTACCGCATGATTGTTTTCACGCAAGCGGTGTTGTTTTGTGGTACCCGGAATCGGAACAATCCACGGTTTTTGGGCCAATAGCCAAGCCAGGGCAATTTGGGCGGGGGTAGCGTCTTTTTGCGCTGCCACGCGTTGTAAAACATCCACCAACCCCTGATTGGCCACAAGCGCTTCCGGGGTAAAACGCGGTAAGGTGTTGCGCATATCGCCCGCAGCGAAACTTGTATCAGCCCGCATTTTACCCGTCAAAAAGCCTCTCCCCAGCGGACTAAATGGCACGAACCCAATACCCAGCTCCTCCAACAAAGGTAATATTTCGGCTTCCGGACCGCGGGTCCACAAGGAATATTCGCTTTGCAACGCAGTTACCGGCTGCACCGCGTGGGCCCTGCGAATGGTTTGCGCACCCGCTTCCGATAAGCCAAAATGCAATACTTTTCCTTCCTTGATTAGGTCTTGCACTGTGCCCGCGACCTCCTCAATTGGTACTTCCGGATCTACGCGGTGCTGGTAAAAAAGATCGATGACTTCTATATTCAGGCGCTTTAAGGAAGCCTCCGCTACGGCTTTAATGTTTTTGGGCCGACTGTTCAAGCCGTTCTGTGCGCCGGTGTTGGGATCTAATTTGAATCCAAATTTGGTGGCAATGACTACTTTTCCTTTAAACGGAGCAAGCGCCTCCCCCAACAGCGTTTCATTGGTAAACGGCCCGTACACCTCTGCGGTATCAAAAAAAGTAATGCCTTGCGCTACGGCTTCGTGCAGCAGTGCGATCATTTCCTGTTTGTCGGGCGGCGGACCGTATGCAAAACTCATGCCCATGCAACCCAATCCAAGGGCTGAAACTTCCAGGTTACTGTTGCCTAATTTGCGCTTTTTCATCCGTTTTTATAAGTTTACTTTTTAACTGGAGTAGGATAACGTGCCCCGACAATTTTAATCTCCCCAATCGCCGTTGTAATCCAGTTCAATTCATCCGGTGTAAATGTAATATCAGCAGACCACAAATTTTCCTGCAAATGCGCCAGTTTTGTAGTGGATGGAATCGGAACCACCCACGGCTTTTGCGCCATTAACCAGGCCAAGGCTACTTGTGCAGGCGTCAACCCGCGTTGGTTGCCAAGGAACGAATTTTCAATACGGATCAATCGATCAGCGAAATCGCGTATGAATTGGGCTTTAAATATCCGCAGCATTTTACACGCTTGTTTGGGCAGCGGGTTGGGGTATCGCCGAATGTGTATCGGGGAGGGAATTGATCCCCCCTACCGCACCAAACTAACCCCGCCCGACACTGCACGCTCCGCCCCACACACCTGTGCACGCACCCGATAAACATACACATCGCTCGGCGCATCCTGATTGTCCTGTTTTCCGTTCCAGGCCTGATTGCCCTTGTACACTTCCACCCCCCAGCGATTATACACGCGCAATTCAAAAGATGCGATGGACGCGCCAATCGGTTTAAAATCGTCGTTTACGGTATCATCGTTCGGGGTAAAAACATTGGGAATACTCAAACTGCAATCGGGCGGCGTGACGGTAATCGTGACCGTCTCGGTCGCACTGCAACTATCAGCGTTAAAAATGGCCAAAGTATAGGTGGTTGTTTCTGTGGGCGTTACAATTGGATCTAAACAATTAATGCAACTCAAACCCGTGGCGGGCGACCAACTCGGCTGGCCGGCACCAGTTCCCGTCAATTGTACGGATACGCCCGATTGTATGGTCGTATCATTGGTCAGGATGCTGGCGGTTGGCAAGGGGGAAACGGTTATTTGTACGGCATCCGTGGCCGTGCAACCGCTCTCTGTTGCGGTTAACACCAGGGTGACACTTTGAGTGCCCGTAAACAGCGGATTTGCAATATTGGCATTGGAAACCAGGTTAGCGGGCGACCAAGACAAGGTGCCGTTGCCCGATCCGTTTAAGGAAATGGGGGTGTCTGCGCAAATGCTTTGATCGCTCCCGGCATTTACATTCAGCTGGATCTCGTCAACGCGAATACTATCCACGCCAATGCCACAACCAGGTGCAGTTACTGTAACCGTGTAAGTACCTGGCTGACTGACATTTAAGGTCTGGGTCGGCACACCATTCGACCAGGCGTAAGTCGCGTTGTTGATGCTGCCTGCGTCTAATATCGTGCTTTGCCCATTGCACAATGTTTTGTCCGTACCCAAATCTACGGGTAGCGGCGGATCCACATCGCGGCGGAAAATTGCGTTGTCGAAATTGGGCAAGCCAAAAAAGCTGCTGCCATTATTACCGCTGAACGCAAGTTTATTCAACTCCACAAAAGGCGTGGTATTCGGACAAACGATGGTCGATAAAAACACAGAATCAATTAGGAAGGAATTTTGAACAAAATATATTTTGCCATCTGGAGCCAATTGCATTTGTCCATTGAAAATTCCAAAAGCTTGCAAATCGTCAACCAATACGATGCTTGCATTAATATCAGCGCTGGTTAAATCCACATAACGCACCGATCCGTCTACCGCAATATAAAAAAGGCGTTTGCTGTTGGGCGAGAACTCTACGGAATTTACAGCAGCACTCAAAGTGTACGGCTGACTGATGGTTCCATTGGAGGAATCGAATTGATACAATATCTGGTTGCCATTTCCTGCAGAGCAAGTGAGCCATTTTCCATCCGGAGAACCTTTGATGACACCGCCAGTCGCATTGGGCGTGTTGTAAATCAAGGAATTAACGGCACCGGCGATGGTTACTTGAAACACTGCCAAGCCACTTTCGTTATTGTGCGCAATAATCCAATAATCGCTGCCATTGCTATGACGCACCGCGCACAAACCTTCGTATGACGGTACTAAAATAGTCGGCGTATAGTTTATTACCCCGCCTTGTCCGCCGTTAAGCGTCATATCAATTTCAAAATACGACAAACCACGTCCTGCGGGCTGGCTAGGTACGCTACCGCCAATATCGAACTCAATTTCCTCCATGGTAAATAAATAGTAGTGGTTGGGCACACCCGGACGCGGGATAATCACCGCCGATTGGGCCGAACTGAAGCCGCCGCCCTCGGTATTACCCATATCGTACATCACCGCATGGTTGCGGTTCCAGATTAAACCGGCAGATTGCCCGGCAATTGGAGCGCGGCCACCACCATTGCTGTAAAACAACAACTGACCATTGGCATCAGCAATGCTGGCACTGCCCTCAAAGGTATACATCGAACTGGGCGTGGTAACCTGGGCGGTACCCGAGTTAAAATCGACTGCCGCACCTTGCCCGAAATGCCAAACATTTCCTTCTTTTTGAGCCTGCGCAAACAGACAATAAAAACAGCAAAGCGCCGTAAGAAATATATTTTTTTTCATGTGTGTTTGCTTTATCGAATCAAAGTTAAGTTGCCGGTTGTTTTTAACGGACCATCACAAGTTGTCATTTCTAATTGATACAAATATACACCTGCTGGTGCAAATTGGCCATTGTAGGACCCATTCCATTGCGTTTCCGGGTTTTCGGATTGGAACACGAGTTCACCCCAGCGTGAATAAATTCGATAAATCTTTGTGCGGAACATGCGTATCCCATTAGAAATGCTCCCAATAGAAAAATCCTGTGCATAGAAAAAGAAATTTTAGAATTAAAACCTGGTTTTCAGGCCCAATCCAAGTGTGTAAAACCGGGCTTTGAGCAATTGGTCCGACAAATCCGATGAATTAAGTTGGTATTGAATATTCGGCGTCAGCAGGAAGCGGCTACTGCCGATGGGTACCTCCAGTCCAGCCACCGCCCAGGCTTGCGCTTGCCGGGTGTTGGCCAGCAGCGTGCCCTGTCCACCCGCATAAAACCGAATCGGGCGTTGCAGCAAGCGGAAGGAATAGCCATATTCCAATTGCAGTCCGATAAAATTCAAGCGGGTGGTTTGATTCACCTTGCGCACAATTGTAGTTTCCATCTTGTACAGGTTGTCGGATTGTACCGTTACCTGCACTTGATTGAGATTTTGCAAAGTATATTGTTCGCGATACGGTAGATTCGTCCAATTGAGCGCGACACCCAGGTCGGCATGTTTCCACCGAGACACCCGATAACCAATCGATAATGCCGTACCAAGGCGCTGCGGATCCAACGCCGCCACCGTTTGGAAATTCCTGGCTGCCACTTGTGGTTGCGGTTGTGCTTCCAGGTTTTGGTAACTCGACAGCACCTGAAACGCTGCTGTAAAGGTGTGGGTCTTGCGTGCACGTTGCACAATAGGTGCTGGTAAAGCCCAATCTGTATCAGGTCGCTCCGTAAGCGCCTGTAACGAATCAACTGGTAAAAAGGAAACCGGGTTATCGAATGGTGCCTTGTTAAAATAGGGCACCCTTTCAAGGGCTTGTACCACAATTTCGAGTGGATCAATGGCTTTTTCCAGGGTTTCGTTGACTGAAATAATCGCAGGCAATGCGGCTTTTTTAGTGGGTTCGATCATAGCAGGGGCCAAACCAGTGTTGATACTGGAACCAGCGGGTTGCTGCATTGCCGGAGTGTTCAAATAACCTTGTCCCTCCGTATTTGCAACAGACCGTGTGGTTACGGGCTGGTGGCGCTGTAGGAGCGTCGCTTTTAACGCCGATATTTGCGACCGCGTGACGAGGGTTAAGGCATGGCCCCGCTGTTCCGGTTGCACGACTACGTTCATCGTCAAGGATTGTTCCAGCGATTGGCCACCCAGGCGCAGCAATCCGGCACCAATGGGCAAACTCAGCATTGCGAGCCAAAACCAAAGGGCGAAGCGCCGCCTTTTTCGTTTGGGTTGAATCGCCGCACGGATATTTCCCCAGGCCTCCGCACCGGGCTCGACTTCAAAATCATCAAAAGTTTGCGCCAGTTTGCGGCGCAGTGCATCATCCTTTTTCATGGGTATTTTCAGTGGTTAATCCTGATTCCTGAAGTATTTTACGCAAGTGGGCTTTGGCCCGGCTTAGTTGTGATTTGGAAGTACCTACAGAAATACCGAGCAGTTCAGCAATTTCGTGGTGTTCGTATCCGTCGATCAAGTAGAAGTTGACAATCATCCGGTAGCCATCGGGTAGTTCCGAAATCACGGCTAAAATTTCTTGTCGTTCCAGATAGCCCAGGATATCAAATGGATCAGATTCATCGGGCAAAATGCCTGGTTTCGCCGCATCCTCCACAAACCAAAACGGGCTATTTTTTCGATAATGATCAATGGCAGTACGTGCCACCAGCGATTTGATCCAAAAATCAATAGCGCCAAGATCCTGCACTGTTCCAATTTTGAGGAACACCTTGATAAACGCTTCCTGAAAAATATCTTCCGCCTCAAACGTGGTTCGGGCATAGCGGCGGCAAATACCCATCATACGCTTTTTATAGTGCTCATAAAAAGCGGCCTGGGCCTTTTCGTCGCCGCGCTGGCAAGCCTTCACCAATTGAATCAGGGTGTCCTTTGCAATCATTTATCCGCGTGTTGCCCCTGTGAAGTTGGTAGAAGGATCAAAATGCGTAAAATAGATCGCCTGTCCAACCTTGATTTTAACCACAATTTCGATCGCAACATTATTTCCGTTGACTGTTTCATACCGAACAATTGCACGCTGAAACTCCCAGTCTTGAAAATGCACATCTAAGAAATCCCTACATTCTTCCGGCACTGCTTGTTGTATTAAGAGATCCTCAAAGAAAACCCCAGGCACATCCAGGCCGAATAAATCTTCCAATTTGCTTTGCGCCAAGGCCCCATTCCCATCGAATTCAAAGCGTGTGAGAAATGAATCATGGGCCGTGTACACCGTCCAGCGTACATGCTCCCTGGCATCAACCAGCAAGGATGCAGCCAAAAATGTACCAAGGGGTTGGGCAGCGTTGATCTCAGTACGTATGTTTTGCTGAAGATAATCCACATTACGCACAGGATAACGCCACCAAACCGTATCAGGTTCTTCCTCTACCGAAATACGGCCCCCTAGTGTATCCAAAGAAAGCAGGTATCCTTTCCCCGCCCGTGTTATTTTTGTAAAGTATCCGAGGGGTGCATTGCTAACTGGGTCCAGATCAGCATACAAAAAAACCATGTTGGAATTAGGATACTGATGGGTTATAAAATGCACGCCATTGATGGGCATTGCTGCAAGGGGCAGTTCCTTTTCCAAGGAAAGCAGGGTGCCATTTTCGGAAATAATTGCCTGGTAATGGTTGTTTTGTGCTTGAAAATCTGCGGCATACAGTCCCTCCGTTTGCAGGTTGGTAATGGTAAAGTCGGTCGGCTGGTTGAATTTGCCAGCAATCGACTGCACCACCGTATCCGGAATGGCAGGTAAAGCGGGTGTTTCGCTGGTTTTATCGCAGCCCCAACCCAGCAGGGCGACAAATAGTAAGAGGTGATATGGTTTCATCCCGTTCATTTTTTTGGAAATAACAGCAAAACGTGATTTTGTGTTGCTGTTTTATGGAGGGACGGAGGGATGGGGAAAAGGGTTGCATGGGGGGATTGATATCCGGGAAATTGAACATCGGGAAAATGAACACCGAATATCGAACACCGAACACCGAATTTTGAAGTGGGGCGTTGCGTTGGGAATTTCATGGTATCGACTGGCGGAACGCTCCACTTTGGTGTTTGGTGTTCGGTGTTCGATATTCAGTTTTGCCATCACCTAGCATCTTTGCAGAAACGAGCAGCAGTGCTTCTGATCAGATTCGGTGAAAACAATCCAGGCTTTAGCAAAGATGATAGATGTGATGCCTAGTGCACGCTTCGCGCTCGAATAAAATTCGGGCGTAACAAGATCATAGGTGATTGTTTCCTTACTTTAGGCGAGACTGGAATAGGATTTATTATATCAGATTACATGATTTCCAGATTATGCGTATTCAATATCTTACACATCGTTTTACAATAAAATACTCATATAAGTTTTTTCTCATAAAACAACAACGCTCAAATACCCCCCCGGCACCGCATCCGACAACCAAACCCCGTTATTTTCCTGGTAAAAAGCAATACCCGCATTATAGGCCGCCCGCGCTTGCACCTGCAAGATCACCACCGCTCCCGCATGCCTGCTGCCCACCATTTTGGCCGTTTTTTCATCGGCCGACAAATGCACATACTGCCGTCCCATGGGCAGGAGCCCTTTTTCAAGGATGCTTTCGAGGTTTCCTGTTACTGTGCCGTGATACAGGATCTCGGGCGGTTCAACCACCTGTTTTACAATCTTCTCTTCTGTGGAATGACCGTAATAAGCCCGGATTTTGCCCTCCACCATTTCAAAGCGCTTTTTTTCCGATTGCGCCAGGATCGCGTGCAGCATGGATTCATCGGCTTGCATACCCCTTGATTGTAGGGCAGCCAACAAATCGGCGATCAACACCCACCCCTGTGGATCAAGCGTGAGCCCATACTCCGCCGGGGCATGGCGCAGGGCATGGGAAATGGTTTTGGATATTTGGGTGATTTTGTGTTGCATGGTATAAAGGATTGTTACCTAATTAACTCCAGATGGCGGGTGGATGGTTCCCGTTAGTAGATGCAAAAGGATAAAAAACGCCCCATTCAATCGCAATTGAATGAGGCGTCGCTATAGCAAAAGATTGCTTTGTTACTTTCTATTTGGTTTTTACCGGACGACACTCAACTGTTGTACGCGCGTAGAGGCCTGGGTTTGTACTTTTAAGGTATAAATCCCCGATGCAAGGTTGTCTGTTCGTATCAGAATCTGATGATTGCCGGCTTCCATGTTTTCATCATGGGAAACAATCAATTTGCCAAGTTGATCTACCAGTTCCCATTTAACAGATCCAAGGGTTGTCTGAATGACATCGACAACTGCTTCATCATTCGTTGGGTTGGGATATACACCTCCAATTTGGTCTGGTGACGTTTTCGGGATGCCGTTTATAGATGCTTGAGGCGTGGCGTCTCTCGTATCTGTACCGGCGAAGTTGAGCGTTTTTACAATCTCCGTTGGCGACCAATTACTCCAAGTTACGCCATCGCAACTAACACAAACTGCATAAGCATACCAAGTGTTGGGTTGGAGATTATACCAAGTTAAGAAATCAGAAGTTGTATTAAAATAAACCCAGTTGCCGGAATTATTAACACTAATAGCATACCCGTATAGTTGAACACCCGTTTTAGAGCAATTAATATCAACTCTGGTGTTATATAGATTGCTGTAAGATACTTGTCCAGCAGTTGGTGCAACGCAAGTGGGTGTTGTAAACGTTTTGTATACCCAGTTGGTCCATGTATTACCATCGCAACTAACTGCTACAGCAAATTGGTAAGTGGTACCCGCCAACAAATCGCTTATGTTGGTAAATCCACTTGATGTCGCGTTTAAATATATCCAGGTACCGTTTTCGATGTAAGCCCATCTGTAATATTGCACCCCAAACAAGGAGCAATTAAGGGTGGCACTCGTATAGGTAACGTTTGTGGCAGACAATTGGCTGGTTGACGGGGTGCTACAAGACAATGTTGTAAATATTTTTCCTGCTGACCAGTCGCTCCAGGTTGTTGAGGTACACTTAACCCGTACGGCAAACTCATAAGATGTTCCGGAATTCAAAAGAAACAGGTCGGAACTACCACTATTTGTTTGATCCAGATCAAACCAGTTGCCACCCACAAGTCTGAATTTCCAGTCGTAGGCCAGGGCGCCGGGAACAGTGCAGTTTAAGACAGCACTGGTGTGCATTATGGAGCTGGTCGAAATTTGCGTTGGAGCAGGTGGATTACAACTTACGGCATTGGCCGTAGTAAATGTTTTTGTGGATGACCAGTCGCTCCAAGTAGTGGCATTACACCACACACGAACCCGGTATTCGTAATTAGACGCTGCCAGTAAACCGGTGATATTTTTTATACCCGTGGAAGTTGCAGTCAGTGGACTCCATGTGGAGGCGCCTGCGGCACGGACATTCCATTCATAAGACTGCATACCTCCGACAGAACAATTCAGGGACGCGGAGGTGGTGGTGATGTTGGTTGCAGACAACTGGTTTGTGGTTGGCGCAGTACAGGTGGCTGTAGTCGGGGTAGTGAATGTTTTCGCAGCCGACCAGCCACTCCAGGTTGTTGCAGTGCACCGGATTTTGACCAAAAACTCATATTGTTTATTTGTCTGCAATCCGGTAACAGGGCTCGAACCGGTAGCCGTTTCTGGAAGTGCAGTCCATGAGGTTACCCCAACTTTGCGATAAGCCCATTTGTAGGCTTGCGCATTCGCAGCCGTACATTGTAGTGTAGCAGTGGTAGAAGTCAGGTTTGTTACGGACATTTGGGTAGATAAAGGCGCATTACAGCTACTGCTATTCAAAAGCGTTTGTATGGCTTTGTAAGCATCCGGCAACGGACCAATGTTCTCTGCTACATTTCCTTGTTGAGGCTTACCTGTACTCATCAACAATTGTTGCATTTGCAAACTGGTCAGGTAGGTATTTGTATTGTTTTTTAATACAGACTGTATTAACAAACAAGCACCGGCGACAATAGGACTGGCACTTGAGGTGCCGCTAAATTTATTGGTGTAATAATAATTAACCCCTTCAGCGGAATAAAAAGAAGGTATTACATCTGTTTGATTGCCATTTACTACATCGATATCACCTCCCGTAGTAACTACATTTTCACCGAAGGCCTGTACGTTCACCCTGCTTCCATAACAACTGTAATACATGCGACTTCTGGGCGTAGCGTTGGGGTTATTGGTTCCGGCGCCCACGATAATAGCACCTGAGTTGTGGTTATTATCCAAAGTGTAGGTGCCATCGCTTCCTCTTCTAATGATATCCTGATCCAGGTTTTCATCACCGTTTCCTGCAGCCTCAACAACCACACGTTTGTTGCCGGTTACCGTCCTGATAGCATCATAGTAAGGCCTGTAATACTCAATGGGAACATACTTACCTGGTCCATTCGGTCCTGTTAATTGGAGTTCCAGCAAAATAACATCCCCGGGCTGAATAGCATTTGAAGCCGCTATGATAGAATTGGAATAGTTAGATCCACGGACGGCAAATTTGGCCGGGCTATCATAAGCAATACCCGAAGTCCCCCAGCCATTGTTTTTGGCCACCATTTGACCAAGTACACTTGTTCCATGATTATAGCCATCAGTTTCCATTGGCAGGTTCGTGACCAATTGAATATTGGGCAAATCCTTATGGTTGATGTTGAAAGACCCTTCAATATCAACTACTTGTACGCCAGCCCCGTGGTTATTGTAGGTTGTGTACACCTGTTCTGCATTGATTCCGGTGGATGTACTCATATAATTTTGCTGTGGCACAAAATTAGGTGGTACTGGTGGTTCAGCCAATTCCGGCAAAATATCCACATGTTCTACAAAAACATTGGATCGGAAACCCGATTCCACTGCTTTTACATCAAATCCAGGCTTTATTTTTAGCGCGATATAATTGTTCATGTCCGCTATAGTGCCAGCAATGATGCCCGTATTTTGACGCTCTACTTCGTTCCAGTAAGCCTGTGCTTCCACACGCATACTGTCCAGTTTGGATTCGCTGACGCTGGTAATCATTTTTTCAAAAGTACCTGCATCCTGGAATAATCCAAGCGACGCTACAATGCCTGCTCCACGGTCGGTTAGTTTACCATTGAGCACGTAAATTGGCAAATCATCCTTGAATTTGATGCATAATATTGGCTCCTTTGTTTCAGGACTTGGGGCAGCTTTGTTCGCTTGGCCATATAAGCCAAATGCCATTGGCAGCATCGGCAGCAACATGATTACCCACCGCAGCAGGTTTTTTTTAGATGTTCTCATTTTTTATGTGTTAGGTTTTTTATGCTTAAAAATGGTGTTACACACCCGCAGATGTGCGGATAACGGGCTGATCTTATTTCTGTCCTTCCAGAATAATCAATTGACCCCAGACTGAACCCTTTTGTGACTGTATCTGGTAGGCATACACCCCTTGAGGCAAAGCGGGCAGATTACATTCAATGCGTGCATACCCAGCCCCTATTTCTCCCTGGTATATCGTTGCCTGGTAAGCGCCTTCTATGTTAAACACATCCACTTTGATGTCCATGCTTCCAGCCTCAGGGAAACATTCAATCGTCAGGTTTCTACTGGCAGGATTGGGGTAAACTACAAACCTGGTTGTGTTATCGGGATTATCTGTACTGCTCACACAAGGTTGTGCCAAAACAGCGCCTGAAACCCCATCACATCCCGTCGAACTGGTCATGGAAACATTGTAAAAACCAGTTACCTGGGCCGTATATAACGATGTAGTAGCACCCTGAATCGGAATGTTATTGAAATACCATTGATAGTTGCTTCCCCCATCAGGCGCCGAAAGATTGCAAAGGTTTGCTAACTGAACGATGGGTGTAAAAGGCCCTGTTACGGTTGCGGTTATCACATTTGATGCTTGACCAGCACCACACACATTCACATAACTTGCCGAATAATTACCCGTTGTAGTCACCACAATAACTGACCCCGTCTGACTATTAGACCATAGTACACTGCAATCCGAACAAATATTGGCGGCTGTTAGTGTAACCGACTGTCCCGGGCATAAAGTAGTTGGCCCTGATGCGATAATTTCAGGTGCCGGGGGCATTTGTTGGGCGGTCACGACGACCGTATTTGAAACACCGCCAATTCCACAAGCATTGGAGTAAGTCGCCGAATAGTTACCAGGTGTGGATACATCCACGGAACTCCCGCTTTGGCCGTTTGACCAATTGACAATACAACCATTGCAAACATTTGTGGCCACAAGCTTAACCTCTTGTTCAGGACACAGGTCGGTCGTGCTCAATGGTGTAATAACGGGTTTTTCAGGAGCAAGCAATACCGTAACCGGGGTGCTAACAGAAGGTGCTCCCTGTCCGCAGGTGTTGGTATAACTGGCCGTATAGTTTCCGGTGGTTGAAACGTTAATAAAGGATCCCGTTTGCCCATTGGACCATGCGATGGTACAATCCGGACATATATTTGAGGCGATGAGGGTAACCGTGCCGTTGTTGCAAAAAGTAGTTGGTCCGTTGGCAACAACAATGGGTATGGTTGGCCCGGCTTGCGCAACAACCGAAATACTGTTTGAGACACCACCCTGACCGCACCCATTGGAATAGGTTGCCGAATAATTTCCCGGAGCAGATACCGTGATGGCGTTGCCAATTTGACCGCCAGACCACGTAACGGTACAACCAGCACAAACATTGGAAGCGGTGAGCGTAACTGTTTGATTCGGACACAGTGTGGTCGGGCCGCCCGATGCGATGACCGGCACGGTGGGCGCAGGTTTTGCAGTAATTGATATGCTGTTTGAGGTGCTTCCCAGCCCGCATGTATTGGAATAAGTTGCCGAATAATTTCCCGGAGCAGATACGGTGATGGCATTGCCCGTTTGTCCGTTGGACCACGTGACAGCGCAACCAGCACAAACATTGGAAGCCGTAAGGGTAACTGTTTGATTAAGACATAGTTCGGTAGAGCCGCCTGCCGCGATGACCGGCACGGTGGGCGCAGGTTTTGCCGTAATTGATATGCTGTTTGAGGTGCTTCCCAGCCCGCATGTATTGGAATATGTTGCCGAATAATTTCCCGGAGCAGATACCGTGATGGCATTGCCCGTTTGTCCGTTAGACCACGTGACAGCGCAACCAGCACAAATATTGGAAGCCGTAAGCGTAACGGTTTGATTAAGACATAGTTCGGTGGAACCACCTGCAGTTATGATTGGTACCGTGGGCCCGGGTTTTGCCGTAATTGAAATGCTGTTTGAAACGCTTCCCTGCCCGCACGAATTGGAATAAGTTGTTGAATAATTTCCCGGAGCAGATACCGTGATGGCATTGCCCGTTTGTCCATTAGACCACAATACAGTACAACCAGCGCAAACATTGGAGGCCGTGAGTGTAACGGTTTGATTAGGACACAGTTCCGTGGAGCCACCAGCCGAGATGACCGGCACGGTGGTTGGTACAGTGCATCCGAATTGGCCGATCGTAATGGTTTTGGTTAATCCCCCGCAAGCAGTCACAGTAAGTACCGCAGAACGATCCTGTGTAGAATTATTGGGATCACAAATTATACCAACAACAGTAGATACACTACCGGAGATCGGCGAAACGGACAACCATACAGGAATATCCTGAATGGTCCAGGCACAGTTTGCAGTCACCGTAGTAGCACTTGCTCCACCGCCTGCGGCGAACGTCAGTGCATCCGGATTTACAGAGAGTGATTGTTGGGCGCAAGTGTAGTTTGCACTCCATCCAGGAAAAGTAACCGATCCATCCGTAATGAAAGTGATAAACATTTTTCCACTGGAAGCCGTAAGCGTAGGTGGGAGTGCATTGCCTTCAAACTCACCGAGCACTGGAGCGTTTTCATCCATTCCGTCATAAACTGTCACAAATTCAAAGCCTTCAGTTTGAAAAGCCGTGAATGTGAGGGTGACACTGCTTGCTCCAGCGGGCGCTATTGTCCAGGAGCAATCCAGATCATTGGAATAATTGTTACTACCGCTTCCGTCCGAGATGGTCCCACTGCAGTTGGTAATTAACGTATTACCTTCGCAAGTACTCTCACTCGCTCTTCCGGATAGCATCACAGAAAATATTTGAGGGCCACCTACCAGTGTTCCTTTGTGTGTCACACGAATTGTATAGCTGCCTTCGGGCAAACTTTCAATATAAATTTGCTCCACATTGTCCCTGAAATTATCGCCTGTTGTAGCAGGTTGGCCCGGACTTGAAGGATTTAGTACCCAAGGATCGTAAACGGTACCATCGTTTGTATTAATAATTCGGACATCGAGATCATTTACCAATCGGAGTGCAGTTGGGTTCAGCGTATTGGTGGATTCCGGCCCGGCAGGATCCGTCCAGGCAACCGTTACTTTCACTGGACTAAGCCCATCGTGATAGAAGCTGCGGTTCCTTACAGCGCCATTGGTGATGCTGTCTCTGGAATATAGGCGGTCTCGGCTTTGCGTCAGAAAGCTCTGGTTGATGAATTCTGCCGCAGCACTTATATTTACAGTGCCCCAACCGGCGCTGTAGTTAGGACCATCTGCTTCTGAACTGGCGGTATGAATGACCAATGCTTTCAAAGCAGATGCGCGCAGAATGAACCCGGGGTTTAATTCGTTGTATTGTTGTAACAACAAGTTGATGGAGCCCGCAACAGCAGGTGTCGCCATGGATGTTCCAGAAAACGCAGCGTAGGCGACGTTGTTTGTTGAAATGGAAGAATAAACACTTACACCAGGAGCAACGACATCGGGCTTGATGCGTCCATCGTCGGTTGGGCCCCAATTACTGAAAGATGACATGGCCTGAAAAAACAAACCATCGTCTTCTGTAACAGTAATTGCTCCGACGCTCAAGACGTTTTTAGCGCAGGCATAAGGCGTAATACACCCAAAGCCTGTACCGTTATTGTCCTTGTTTCTGATAGCCGTGCTGCTGATCCAGGTACCGTTTGCATTCATCACTTTATGGGTACTTCCCGGTGTCGGACCATCGTTATTGCGGTCATTGCCTGCTGCAAATACGGGCAAATGAAAGGGGGCATTCCTGGCAATATTATCAAAAGCCACCGATTCAGAATTATATTGACCAAACTTATAATCCTCCACCGTACTGATAGAAGTATTTCCGTACCAATACCAGCCATCGTCTTCAAGGGACCAACCACATATCTTACCATAAGAATGACTTGATAAACGCGTAAAGTCTGGACTTGCCGAAGCCGCAGCCATTTCCGTAAAATTTCCACCTATATCATATGCGTTCAGGTTTGCCTCATAAGACATACCCCTCGCTGCTGTATTAAGATCGGCGCCAATTAGTGTACCCGATACATGGGTTGCATGATCATCTATACTTGCCGACGAGTTGTCCTTTTGCGTAATCCTGCCAACGAGCGCAGCATGCGTTAATAGTGGCCGGCCAATCTCCCAAACGGCAATGGTGGTACCGTTTCCTGTTAGATTCAATCCCAAATCGCCTCCCGGATATAGTGCGCTGGTACCTAAAAATTGCCCAGTTATGAAGTTATTGGTTTCCAGATAACTCAATTGACCCAGTTCGTCGGTACCGGTAAGAAAAAAACGACGCCCGTTACTTCCCCCCTCAACAGGGTAACCCATCTTTTTTGCAAAAGCAACCGCCCTGGCCCGATTCGAATAATACCTTATACTATCCGCTTGCGCCCATTTAAGCAAGTAACTGGTGTTGGTTTCTCGAATCAGGGCACTTTCAGGGTCTGAGAACAGTGTTTTCTCCGTTTGCGATCGCAGCGATATTGGAACGATCAACAGGCATAAAAGGTACATCCAACCAAAAAAGTGGTTGCCTTTAATCTGTGATGTAGGGCTTAGGTTCATGAAATTCATATACATTTTATTGTAAACATAAAAAAGTTGCGTAAAAGAAAGTGCGTTATTTGCCATTTGTTTTAACGGCCTTATATTCCCGAAAGGAATGAAAAACAGCCATTAATTCCGGTTTTCTGGAATTGGATTGTTTCACTTCACAACTTAAACCGCTGAATTCATAAGCGGCATTTTAAGCTATTTCAATCCCATCTGTAAGTTGTTGCCGACCACGTTCGAATGGTAAGGCCAGATTCCACTATTTATTTTGCCATCGCTGTTGCATACTGTATTTGACGACCTGTTAAGACTTCCCCACAAGATCAAATATTTCTGAACTATACTTACCTGGTAGATTCACATAAATTTATGTAGCATAAGTTTCATTAGCTTCTTATGCAGCATAAAATCAAAATCTAATACGCTTTTCCTTCTTATTGATTAGTATTCGATTTTAAAAAACTTAATTTTACGCATTCGTTTCCTATTCATTATTAACTACAATACAACCCCCTACCCTATTTTTACAAAAAATCTAACCCACATGATCAAACACCTGTTTATACTACTCCTAAGCGCCCTTCCTACGCTGGCTTTCTCCCAAACTGAAAATGCCGAACTTTTATACCAGCAAGCCAGCGATCTTTTTACCCAAAAGCAATATGAAAAATCCCTCGCCTCTGCTTTAAGCGCTGACAGTATTTTTCAAGCGGCAGGCGCGGCCGAACCAGCATTGCGCACAAAGGTCCTGATCGCTAAAAACTATGCTTCCTTGCGCAATAACGCCAAAGTAATCACTTTCGCGGAGGCCGCCTTGGCACTACTGGATCCCGCAGGCATGCGCGACTCGCTGATTGAAGCCGACCTCAAAAACATTTATGCAGGTAGCCTGATGGAATTAAGGCGGTTTACCGAATGTGAAGCAAATTACCGCAGCGCAATTGCCATCAAAAAAAAGATCCTGGGCAATGACACCCCCGAAATTGGCATTCAGATTTCGAACCTCGCCAATTTGTATTTTAAAAAGGGCGAGTTAAGCAAGGCTTTGCAATATGGGAAAGAAGGCATCGCCATTCGGGAAGCCGGTATTTCGCCCAATCCCAAATTGGTAACGGCCTATATTAACCTCGGCATCATACACAAACAACTAGGATTGTATCCATATGCATTAAGCTATTATAATAAAGCCGAACAAATTATCAGCAGTGAGCCGGAAAAATACCAGGAAAAGGCCGGGCCCTTGTACCAAAGTCTGGCCAATTTATACCACGACTTAGGGGATTATGAAAAATCCAAACAATTTGCGGCATTGGCTATTTTGAATTTTAGCAATCGGTTCGGCCCCAATTGTATTCAAAACGCCGATGTGTACTACAACCTTGCCTTGGTGGCCAGCGACTTAAAAGACCGCACCGTCCAACTTGAAAACATTAAAAAAGCGCTGGCAATCTTACAGGTGGCAGACGACGCTGATATTTATAAAGTTGCCGATTGCTACGAACAAATCTGCGTAAGCTATCTCAATATCAACCCCGACTCCGCTATCTATTATGCACAATTAAGCAGCAATATACTGGATACATTAGGCGTGACCGATGGACTTGATCGGGCAAGCAACAGTTCCTATTACGCCCTGGCTTATGCGCAAAAGGACGACTTCAATACCGCTGATTCGATTATGCGTATTTCGGTTTCCCAAGTGGCGGCCATTTATGGAAAAAGACATATCCTGACCGCCAATTATTTAACCAACCATGCAAATATCACCTTTAAGTCTGGTAGATATGCGGATGCGCTAAAATTATACGATGCATCGCTCGCCGCATATGGTTACACCTGGGGTTGTAATTTGGACACCGTGGTGCACGCCAACGAACTCCTTGAAAACCTGATTCATCGGAACCGAACCTTGATACTGCTCTTCAATCAACAACCAACCAAGGCGCGCAAGGCAGAAATTGATGCACGGTGGTCGGAATTATTAAGGCTATTGGATTTTCTACGCCGGCGTCACCAGGGAAATGAAACCAAATTGCTTTTTGCTTACCAGTTTCGGGAGGCAGCCGAATTGGCCATCCAGTGGTACACGCAGGCACCGCATGAAAACCTCAACATGGCTTGGCAGTTTGCCGAAAAGACACGGGGATTGGTCTTGCTCGAAGCATTCCGCAATGCCAATGCCTGGAATATACCTGCGGCAGGCGATAGTTTGCATTTGCTTGCCGATGCCTTGTTTGCAGAAAAAAAGAAATGGTATGATTTATATTCCAGCACGGAGGATGTAAAAGAACGGGCTAATTATTTGAACAAACTCATTGCCACGCAAGAACAACAGGAAGCGTGGTTACAAGCCCTGGAAAAAAGCGATGCAACGTTTTATAAGGCTAAATATGACAATCGGATTAGTCAAATGGCTGAAACACGTAAGATGTTGAACGCTAAACAATCGTTGCTTGAATATTTCGTGGGTGATAGTATGATCTTTTTGTTTGTCGTGCGCACCGATACAATTTTTGTGAAAGCGGTGCCAAAAGATTTTCCGCTGGATACGTGGATTGATGAATTCCGACAGGGTTTATACGGTTATTATACCGCCGAAAAGTCAAAACGCACAAGCAGCCTGCATGAAAAAAGCCTGCATACTTACCTGGAATTTGCGCCAAAACTATATGAAAAACTGATTGCGCCGGTTCGGGAATTTTTACTAGATCAGGTTGTGGTGGTACCAGACGGTATGCTCGGATATCTACCCTTTGATGCCTTGTTAACTGCGGCGCCCAAGGATATTAATAATTTCAAATCCTATCCGTATCTTTTAACGCGCTACCAAATCAGTTATGCCTATTCGGCAACTTTGTTATCGGATATGCGCCGAAAACAACATCAGATTCCACCGGAACGCCTGCTGCTGACTTTTGCACCTTTTAATAACAACGATACTTTAATGTTGGAGCCAAAAGAAGGGACGCTGCGACTAATAAATCCGACGCAAACAAATAAAAGCGATTTAAGACGCGGTGACCTTGTTTCCGGTGCTTATGCGCAGATTACCCGTTTTATAGAAATAGCCGCTCAATATCAAATTCTGCTGATCAAGGCGCATGGCATTGCAGATAACAGGGCGGGTGATTATTCATACCTGATTTTTGCAAAAAACAGTACCCAAGGTAGTAGCGACCGTTTTTATGCAAAAGATATTTACCAACTTAGAATCAATGCAGACCTGGTCATGCTTTTATCGTGTGAAACAGCCGTGGGTCAACTTCAACGCGGAGAAGGTATCATCAGCCTTGCACGCGCATTTGCTTATGCAGGCGCAAAAAGTACGGTGACAACTCTTTGGAAAGTGGCGGACGAACATACCGATACGTTAATACAACTATTTTACGGCCTTTTAATGCAAGGCAAAACAAAAGATGAAGCCTTGCGGGTGGCCCGATTAAATTACCTGAAACAATCGGATGTTGGTGCCTGCCATCCTTTTTTCTGGGCGGCATTTGTACCGATGGGAGACATGGGGGCTTTGGAATAAAAATCTAAAAATATTAAAACCCAACCTTACCAATTGATGCACGGTGGCAAATAATAGTAGAAACAGGAATGACACCCATTCCGATTTCAGCGGATAACCATTTTCAACAATCCAACTATTAAATGAACCACACCATGTTTACGCATTTTGCTCGCTTTACCTGCTTGGGGCTGATTTTCAGCCTACTATTCGGTCTAAACCTCTCTGCCCAATCGCGGAATTACCTTGCGAATGGCCCGGAAGGAACACAAACTTTTCAATTAGATTTGACACGTATCCTCGTTTCTTTTAAAACGGGAATAACGGAATCAAAACGCACGGCGATGGTCCGGAAATTTCCTGATCTTGCCGCTTACAATGCCCAATTGGATGTTCCTCAAGTGCAGGCAACAACCCTCGAAGTAAAACCAGGCGTTTCTGCGGCCCAAGTGGAAAACCTGCTTAAAGCATTAAATAAATGTCCGGAGTTAAGCTACGCCGCGCCATTTTTACTGTTTGGGAAAGATGCGCATGAGGGTATTTTGAATCAAATCAATGTCGGCCTAAACGGTCAGGAAGACTTAAATTGGCTTAAAAGCACTTGCAGGAAATTAGACCTCAATCAACCCGTACCAAATGAATTTGATCCACTTGTTTTTCACGTAACCGTACCTGATAACCGGATGGGAAAAGCATTTGATGTCGCCAATCAGTTGTACGAAACAGGCATCCCTGCGTTTGCAGAAGTCAATTTTTTAAGAATTATTGCGCCCTACACCAACGACCCCATCAATATTGCACAGTGGGCACAGGAAAATAGCGGTAAGTATTGGGACGGATATAATTGGATCAATGTAGGCTTGGTCGATGCAGATATGGACGTGCAGGGAGCCTGGCAAATAACAACCGGCTCCTCGAGCATAAAAGTGGCGGTTATTGACGACGGCGTTGATATTGATCACCCGGATTTGATTGGCAATATGCTGCCGGGTTTCGATGCAACCGGATTTGGCAGTGCCGGAAACGCCTCCGGAAACGATGAACACGGAACTGCATGTGCCGGCATTATTGCAGCGAAAGGCAATAACGGGATCGGCCTTGCCGGGAATGCGTACAATTGCAAAATTATTCCCGTTCGGATCGCATATAAAGCCACTGGGCAATCACAATGGACTTTTTTTGACACCTGGGCAGCCAACGGAATAAATTGGGCCTGGCAAACAGGCGCTGCTGATGTATTGAGCAACTCCTGGGGAGTCGGCTCCTCCTCTTCTACCATTAATGCCGCAATTTTAAACGCTGTAACGAATGGCCGAAACGGCAAAGGCGCTCCGGTGCTTTTCGCAACCGGAAATGACAATGTCAGTGGCGTCAGCAACCCAGCCAGCAATACGAATGTGATTGCCGTAGGCGCTACCAGTATGTGCGACAAACGCAAAAGTTTTACGTCCTGTGATGGTGAAAGCTGGTGGGGATCGAACTATGGTACGGGCCTCGACATCGTTGCGCCTGGTGTAAAAATTGCCACGACCGACGTTGCCGGTGCTGCCGGATCTAATTCAGGAGACTATAATTATACGTTCAATGGAACCTCTGCTGCAACCCCGAATGCAGCCGGTGTGGTGGCTTTGATTTTGTCGGTAAACAGCAATTTGACGGCTGCGCAGGCCCGTGCCATCCTTGAAAGCACTTGCGAAAAAGTAGGCGGCTATAGTTATTCCACCAACAGCAGCCAACCCAACGGTACCTGGAACAATGAAATGGGTTACGGCCGTGTGAACGCACAAGCCGCCTGTGCTGCGGCGCAAAACGCAAATTCCTGCAACGCGCCTTCTACCAGTCAACTGTCCGCAACCAACATTACCGGAACTGCCGCACGCCTCAATTGTTCCGTCTCCGGTATGTCGGCATACGATTTTCGCTATCGCAAAATAGGCGTCAACAGCTGGACAGATTTGCCCGGTGGCACCAACAACTACATCGACATTACTGGTCTCCTCGCCAATACCCAATACGAATTCTCCGCAGCAGTAAAATGCAACTCCAATACCTGGAGCATCTGGTCGGCTAATAAATCCTTTACCACCCAAGTTGCTACCCCCCTTAATGATAATGTGTGCAGTCCAACCCCAATTACTGCCGGAAGCAGCTGCACCTATACCAGTGGAAACACCACGGGCGCAACAGCAAGTTCGAGCGGAACCACTTGTGGGGCCACCGCACCGAAGGATATATGGTTCAAGTGTTCCATTCCAAGTAGCGGGAAAGTCACCTTCCGCACTTCAGCGGGCACACTGACCGATGCGGTGATGGCCGTTTATTGGGGGAGCAGTTGCAGTGGCTTAACCTACATTACCTGTGAAGACAACAACAGCAATGGAAACGGCTCTTCCATGCCCGTAATTGCTATTTCAGGCCAGGCAGGTACCCAACTTTGGGTTCGAATATGGGGCAAAGACAACGCATCGGGAACATTGGGTATTTGTGCGCTCAATTATAGCACGGCAAACTTTGGTCCCGGCGGTGATGAGGGCACATTCACAGAATTCGTGTCCATTCCTACGGTACAAGATCGGGCTCAAGCGTCCATCGAACAATTTGATGTTGAAGCTGGAGCAAGCGCAACGGTTGTTGCTACCGAGCGTGAAAATGCAGGCATCGCTCAAATTGGCCTGATTTTCCCAAACCCGACTACCGATCAAGCCTTCATCCCTTACACCTTGGTAGCAAAAAGTAAAGTACAAATTGTGACCTCGGATCTGCTCGGTCGCGTGCTTCAGGCGCAAGCATTGGAACAAGAAGCGGGCGTTTTCCAGGCTGACATAAATTTGGATGGTTTGCCTACTGGCATGTACCTGGTGCGCATGTGCGCTGGTGATCAGGTGAGGGTGCAGCAATTACAAGTGGTACGGTAGATTCCATAATTCTATTGACGGGGCGACTTTTTCAGTCACCCCGTCCATAGAATTTACACACTGCCACAAATCCTTAATAAACACCTAGCGTTGGCTATCTTTGCCCTTCAGCGCCGCTTTTAATTGCACGGCTTCTTCATAATAATTATGTTCTTGATCTGCCGTAATCATTTCCAAAGCGGCATCCAAACGTTTGCGCGACCCGGGCAGCTGCTTTACCATACAAAATACCTCCCGCCATACTGCGTCAATTTTGTGATCCGACAATTGCATGGCGCGAAATGCGTGAAAATCCTGTTCGGCTTTTCGATAGGCCCCAAGCTGGTAATAAACATAGCCGCGTAAATAAAGATATTCCGGCTCCTGATCCTTTGTTGGATGCAGCAATAGATTTAATGCTTGGTCGTATTTTTTCTCCTGGTATAATTGAACCGCTTGATCATAGGATCCGGCTTGGTTGTTTGCATCTCCCCCACCCATCAAGGTGCCGCCAAAATTACCGGCTCGGTAGGTATTCTTTGCCAAAGCGGCATAAAATGTAGCAGCATCATCCACATTTGCCCCTTGGTCCTGCCGGGTTTTCGACGGTGCATCCTGAAGGGCAACGGGCGAATCCTTTGGCAATGGAGGTTGCACCGGTTGTAACAAAGTGGTATCCATCAAAATAGGCTGAGCAGGTTGATGGACGGGTAGCGCCGGAACAGATTTTAGCCGAATAAAAAAAATGGTCCCAACGCAAATCAGCAATAAAAAACCGATCGCAAAAAGGACCCTGTTTTTTTTGAGTATCGCTACGATATCAAAGTTCCCCTGCCGGGAAGTAGAAAAATCTGTTTTTTTTTCAGCGGCTGCTTGATCCCAATCCTCAAACTGGCGCATGATGTGTGCATCCCGCAGCATGCGTTGTACTTTGGCTTCCGCCCTGATCACATTTACGCGCTGAACCAACGCAGCATCCGTTTCGAGCGCTTGCTCAAAAACGATGCGGTCTGCTTCACTCATGCGATCCTCCAAAAAATCCACGATGTCGTCGTAATCATATTGTTCATTCATAATCCGAGTATTTCAGCCACTAAATCCGGGCGTTTTTCCAAATGTTTTCGAAACTTCTCCCGACAATCTTTAGCGGCCATTTTAGCAACATCTTGATTTTTGTACGCCATTTGCACTGCGATCTCTGCCATCGAATAACCAATCGATTGAAGTTCCGTGAGCTTTTGGCACCTGGGATCAATGTCGGTTAATACTTTGGCCAATAAAGCCTTTTGTTCGGCGCGATCCATTTCTTCACTCAAATTGAAACTGGTTTCCACGTTTTCACCTTCTGCCGAACGTTCATGCTTTGCGGAAAGCCGACTTTTAGAACGCTGCTTGGTGAAAAACTGTTGTTTTGCAACACCCACAATGTAGGTTGTCAATTTACTCAAAGCGGGGTTATAAATGCCGTTTTGCACCTGATTAAAAACGGTACATAAGGCTTCATTGAGTACAGCCGAGACGTCTCCTTCATTTCCTCCCCGGAAAAAAACTTCCTTCCGAACGGCATTTCTAAGCGGATCGCTGTCATATAAATGCTTGAGCGCAGCATTGTATACCGTGGGCGACTTACTTTGAAGTGCATGGAGCAGGTCTTGTTCTTTCTTAAATTGGCTTTTCATTGCTTATTGCCGTTAAAACGAATAAAGTAAGGTTATACCAAGATTAAAGTGGATTTAACGGATCATAGACAAAAAACGAGCATAGGAAATAAGTTTTAGGCTTGTGTAGGTGAGTGGGTAACCTGCGCAGCAAAGATAACATTTCAGGCATATACCCCTTGGTCAGCGTCTACTTTTATCATGTTAAACTTGTTGTGGGGGGAGAACCACGACTCAAGAATCTCAAAAACTTCTCCTTTCGCTTTAAGTAAACGATCCGGCAATATCGAAGCAATTTACAAATTAAATGGCACAGGCATTTGTTTTACACCCTTAAAGCACCTATTTTTGCAAACGGTTTACAAAATAAGGCCTTGCAATGATTATAAACTTTAGTGTTCAAAACTTCGGACCGATTAAAGACAAGCAAACCTTGTCCTTCGAAGCAGACAAATCTACCCATTTAGAAGATCATTACATCATACAAACTAAAACCGGCCACCGACTTTTAAAGCTTGGGCTCATTTATGGCGCCAACGCATCCGGAAAAACTACGATCATCAAGGCCATCAACTTTTTGCGTGATTTGGTACTGGAGCCAGAAGAGAAAAAAACGACACCGTTAAAATATGATCCGTTTCTTTTTGATCAGGATACGCCGACAATGCCCACCTTGTTTTCCATAGAATTCATACAGCATGATATACGGTATTATTACGAAGTGCAATTCAACAAAAAAGCCATCTTACGGGAAGAATTGTACTTTTTCAATCGGGCTAAAACCAATATCTTTAAAAGAACTACCGATCTTGAAAATCAGTTTTCCGAAATAAGCTTCGGAAGTAAGTTCCCCATTGATAAATCTTTCAAAAAAACGCTCGAATCGAATACCCTTTGGAACAATACCGTGTTGGGGGGCTTTTTAAAGACCAATATTGAAATCACCGCCTTAAAGGAAGTTCAGGATTGGTTTGAGCACCATTTAAGTCCCATCATTTTATCCGTAACCGCGCTGGATGAATATGTAAATGATCAAATCGACGCAGCTTTGATTCAAAAGCAGGATGTCGTGCAAATCCTTAAAAAAGCGGATTTAAACATTTCGGATATTATTTTAAAAAAGGAAGTAGCAGGGGAGGTGAACTTATTTGTTGACAATTCCTATGTCACATCTATATACATAGAACTCGAGCACACCGTTCAGTCTCAGAAATACAACTTGCCTTTTCACCTGGAATCGCAAGGAACCCAACGGTATTATGGCCTGGCAGGATTGTTAACCTTGTTCATCAAACGGGACGTAATCATCCCGATTGACGAACTTGAATCCTCCCTGCACCCGGATTTGTTCACCCATTTTTTATTGGCTTTTTTGATCAATTCCAAGTCCTCCCAGTTAATTGCCACCACGCACAACCGGGAAATACTAAATAATCGGGATGTTTTTAGGAATGACGCCATTTGGTTTACCCACAAAGACGAAAACAGTGCAACCCAGTTATATGCGCTGGCTGACTTTGATACCTCCATTGTGCGGGATACGAGTAATATTTATAATGCGTATAAAATTGGCAAACTGGGTGGTGTGCCGAATTTGGGGGACTTTTATATTGATTTGAGCCATGCGGAATAAAAAGCAGTTGCCATTTACCCCAATACCTCAGATTGCTGTGCTTGTAGATGGCGAAACGGAGTTTTGGTATTTACAAATGATTAAGCGGAATGAAAAAGCCATAAAAGTTGCCATTAAGCCGGAAATTCCCCAGCATAAAAAGTTATCAAAACAGTTTGAGCAAGTCATCAGCCTCTCCAAAGAATATGATGAAGTAATTTGGATGGTCGATTTGGATGTGATTTTGAAAGATTCAACCAGTTCTGTTAAAAGCAAACCAAAGCCATTTGCACAATTTCTTGACTACAAAAGTAAAATTGAACATAAACACCGCAATATTCAGATCATCATAAACCAGCCTTGTTTGGAGTATTGGCTGTTGATTCATTTTGAATTAAGGACACCACAGTTTTCCAATTGCAATGAAGCTGAGCAGCTCTTGAAAAAGCACTTGCCCGATTACTTAAAAACTGAAAAATATTATACCCAGAAAGATAAGGACATATATCTGCGGTTAAAAACCCACCTTCCCAACGCAATAAGAAACGCTCAAACCTTGTCGGTCTTTGATGTAGAAAACCCTAATAGAGGATATACTGAAATGCATAAACTATTTGAAGCGATTGGGTTGAAATATTAAATTCTAGAATCCTGTCACCCCTTCGGGGTTCTGAACAACCATCATCGCCTATTTTCTAGAATCTTGACACCCCTTCGGGGTTTTGGTGCGTTTTTTTCGGCTTGGAGGGTATAAAACATAAATCCAGCGTAGCAAACCCTAAACAACAAGCCCTACACAAAATCTAAAACCAAGGAACAAATCTAAATGGGGTGTGACCCCGCTGTGATGTAAGATTAATTTGTACTAGAATAACCGAATCGA
>JBBAVI010000036.1:0-47141 GCA_040397785.1 Saprospiraceae bacterium
CGCCGTAGCTTCAGCGTAGGCGGACGTCCGCCTACGCTGAAGCTACGGCGGACACACTCGCCTACGCCAAGGCTACGGCGGACACACCCGCCTACGCCAAGGCTACGGCGGACACGTACCCCAAAACCATCCTATCCCAACCAAAAGTTTCTAAGGTATAAGCCCGATAATCGGCAGTTTTATCTTCAAAAGTAGCCGGATCATCAATAATCGCCTGCAACTGATCAACCCAAGCTTGCGCATTGCCAGAAGGTAGTAAAATCCCATTTTTCCCATCCTGAATTGCTTCGGTAATACCTTCCAATTGGGCAGCCACCACCGTGGTACCGCTCAAAGCTGCTTCCAGGCAAACCAGCCCGAAGCCTTCCATATCTCCTTTGATCGAAATATTCGGCATCACAAATGCATTAGAAGCCGTTAGAATCTGGCGAATATCCTCAAAAGGCAACTTGCCCAAATGGTGCACTTTCTCCTGAAAACGCGGTTCGGCTAGTAAAGTCCGCAAGTGGTCTTCATCGCTTGGAAAGCCTAAAAATAAAGCGATTTGTTTGCTCAAGCCCCGAGGCAAAAACGATAAAAACCGCGCAAAACCACTTCGTTCCCGATTAAAAGGGCCAATCAACAAGACTACAAATTCGCCCTTCAAGGAAGGAACTACCTGTTCCATCAGCCAGGAAAATCCTTTGCGCTGCACGGCACGGCCCATTCCTACAAAAATGCGTTTATTCCTTACTGGAATGCTGTATTTTTCTTCAAAAAAGGCTGCAAAATCGGGCACAGGTACCGTTTGGGCCAAATCATGATCCACGCCATTGGGCACCACCACCACTTTTTCCGGCAATAATCCGCGCTCAATACAAGCATCGCGGGTCGCAGCACTTACCGCAATGATCCGATCAAAGTTATTAAAGCGGGGTAAAATGTATTTTTGGTACCATGGGTTGGGAAAAACAACCTCTAACCCATGCAAGGTAACCACCCGTTTTAGGTGCGCGTATCCTCGATGGCGTGCGCAAATCGCCCCAATTAGTCCATCATTGAAGTGAATCACGGAAATACCCGGGTTTTCTTGGCATTTTTGAAGGATTTTTTTGCGCAATGTCCAAAAAAACTGAAATTTCCCTCCTGTGCCGGTGTACACAATCGTATGCACGCGCGCATGGGTCGCCATGCCGTTGATCAGTTCGTAACTATGTTTTTCCATGCCCCCCACGGAAGGCGGGTATTTATGGCTGACAAACAAGATTTCCATCAGGATGCAGGAGGCGCCTCGCCCACTTTTTTATACATGAAAAAATAAGTACCTAAGCCAAACAAGATCCAAAACAACTGGCGCGCCCGGCGCAAAACAGAAACCGTGATCCAAACATCTGTTCCAGGTAACCCAATTGCTGAAAGCATAATTTTGTTACCGTACTCCTCCACCCCAATCTGTCCGGGAACAAAAGCACCCGCTACTTTGAAAAAAACCACCCCCATATCTACAAAAATGGCTTGCAATACAGAAATGGGTAACCCTAAAAACTTCAAAATCAAGTAAAATTCCATGGCACCAAAAAACCAGTGCAACGTAAAGAACAAACAGGCGAGCGCCAAGGAACGTTTATTAAACTTGGAAAACTGGACCAGTTCTATCCATAACTCTTTTACGTACGTACGCGCTGCCTGGGTGCGTACATCCAGCCATGCTCCCGGCCGGGTAGCCCAAAATGCCTGGCGAATCCAGTTTTGGCGCAAAACCCAAATCAGTGCAAAGATCGTAAGTAAAGGCCCTAGCCACTGCCAAAGCGACAAACGCCAACTAAAACTAAAATTATTGCCCACCATAAACACGGCTACCCCGAAAAACAAACCAAATTGGGTGAGTACCATAATAGCGCGGGACAACAGCACCGAATGAATTACCGTTTTGCGATCAATGCCCTTATCCCGCAATAAATAAACTTTCATCGCCTCGCCACCTACCACACTCGTCGGATTGATCACGCTCACCGTTTCACCTACATGTCGAATCAAAAACAAATCCACCAGGTTTAAATGCTTGCCACTTTCCCCCATGCAATATTTCCAACCGATGGTCCCCAGCAGATAAGCGAGGGTCGTTGTAGCAATCAACCAGAAAAAATTGAATCCCACCTCCAGCATCGAACTCCGCACCTTGTCGAGATCGGTGGCGCGGATAAAAAAGGCGAACGAAGCTAAAATAATGACAACCAGCAGGATACGGAGGTATTTCATGTGCGCGCAACTAGACGTTTTAAATCAGCAAAATAGGTATCTGCCAGTTGCTGCCAATCGAAACCAAGGCTGTATTGTCGCCCAGATTCCGAGAATTGCCGCCGCAGGGACGCATCGTGCAGCAGTAATTGAATTTTTTCAACATACACCGCGGCATCGTCGGGCGGACATTTAAATCCGGTCACGCCCTGTTCCACAAAATCGCGGGAGCCACCGCCATCCGCCAACACACAAGGCAAGCCCGAAGCCATCGCTTCCAACACGACATTGCCATAAGACTCTGATATAGAAGGAAATAAAAATAAATCGGACGAGGCGTACAACACGGAAAGTTCGGCATGATTCATATTTCCATAAAAAATAGCACCCGGCATGGCTTGTTCGCATGCGGCACGGGCAACCCCATCACCCACCATCAAAAAATTGCAGGCAAGGCCCTGATTTTGTGCCAATTGGTAAATTCGAATCAGGGTTTCCAGATTTTTTTCCCACACAAATCGACTAGCAAAAATAACCGTGGGCAACTGATTTCGTGTGATGCGCTCCATCAACGCCGGGTCCCTTTTCGCCGGACTAAACAACTGCGTATCCATGCCGCGCTTCCAAATTTTCATGCGCGCACCTTCGATTCCAATGGTTTGCATATCCGCCGCGATGCTTTCTGCGGGCATGTAAATCAGATCAACCTGATTGTAAAAGCGCTTCTGGCCTTTTTCAATAAAGCCTTTGACCGGCCGGATTAAAAAAGGCAATTTGCGGAGATAATAATCGATATAGGAAATAAAATGCGTGTGGTAAATGGAAATAATGGGCAAATTTTGTGTTTTTCCATAACGCAACGCATATTCACCCAACATGGAAGGTGTAGCAATATGCACAATATCGGGCTTAAACGCCTCTAATTTGGTGCGCAACCGACGTTTGACCAATTGCGGCACCGCCATTTTATAAGTCCGGTTAATCGGAATGGTAACCTTAGGCAATAACACGCACTCAAACCCAAAAATATCCTTCGGCCCCATGCCGGCAATAAATAAAAACTCAAATTGATCAGTCGGAATACGCCTGATCAATTGAAACATGGTACGGGAAGCGCCATCAAAATCTTCAATGAGGATTTCAGCAAAAAAAGCGACCTTAATTTTAGGCATTGCGGTACTGCGTTGGCAATAAAAGGCGCAAAGGTAATATTTACTTCAGAAATGCCTTGGCAATTGCTTCCGCAACAGAGTGTACGTGCAGCTTTTCATAAATTCTTTTAATATGTGTGCGTACCGTCTCTATGCTGATCCCCAGGGCTTCAGCCACCATTTTATAACTGTTGCCTGCAGCGAGACTACGCAAAACCTCCTGTTCACGGGGGGTGAGTTTGTCGAGTTCGTTATTGATTGCCTGTTGGCGGGGAAACAGATCCAGTACCTTTCGTGCTATAGAAGCAGTCATGGGTGCGCCACCATTATAAATATCCTCAATGGCCTCCAGTATTCTGACGGGGGGCGTTTTTTTGAGCAAATAACCACTTGCTCCCGCGCATATCGCCTGAAACACCTTATCATTGTCATCAAAAACGGTAAGTATGAGTACTTCTACCGAAGGATTAACTTTTTTGGCCAAAAAGGTGCCTTCTATTCCATTGCGTACGGGCATGTCAATGTCCATAAGAATTACATCCGGATCGAGCCGAAGTACTTCATCTTGCACATTTCGGCAGTCTCCAAAGGCACCGATGAGATCAAACTGGTCTAAGCCTGATAATAAAATACGGAGTGAATCCCGGAGTGCTACATTATCTTCGTATAAAAGGACACGTATCGGCATTTCAGATGTTTTGATGGTGAAAAAAGGTATTGCTACGGATGCATGAATTCGAATTTTATTTGCGTGCCCTGCCCTACTGCGCTTATTAGTGAAAATGTTCCTCCAAGTCGTTCCGCCCGTCTTTCCATATTCCAAAGTCCGTTGCCGCGCTTTACAAGGGCGGTATCGAAGCCTATGCCATTGTCACTTATATCCAGCAATATGTTTTTGTTTTGGACGCGTATGTTTACCCATACATCGGTCGCACCGCTGTACTTAGCGGCATTGTTTACTGCTTCTTTAAAAAGCAGGTAAAAATCCTTGCGTAGTTCCATTGGGAAGTTCAAGACATTTGCGGATTCGTCGGTGTTGAAATGTAAGGCAATGCCTTTGCTTTCAAGGATTTCAACTGCAAATTCTTTCATGCGCTGCAGCACGTTTTCCATCTTGTCATTGCGTGGGTTTACGCTCCACACAATGTCGCTCATAGCGTCCATGACTTGCCGGCTGCGATCGCCAATAACACTGAAACGGCTGCGATCAATATCAGCTTGTAAATTCCGCAAGGCTGCTTCGCTCAGAATACTGATGCTGCTCAAGGTGCTGCCCATATCATCGTGTAGATCTCGAGCAATACGCAGCCGAAGTTTTTCTTGCTGGAGGCGTTGAATTTCACGATATCGAAAAAACAAATACACTAAGGCCATGAATACAAGTGCGAATAAAATTCGCGCCCACCAGGTAGCATACCAGGGTGGGTAGATGCAGAATGCCAATTCTGTAATTGCCCCTTCCATACCTTCCCGGTTGACGGCCTGTACCTGAAACACAAACTGACCAGGCGGTAAACTTGTATAAGTAGCTGTAGGATCCATTTGTAAAGCACTCCATACCTCCTGCAACCCTAATAGGCGGTACCGATATTGAGTTGAATTATCAAAAAACCGAAGGGTACTGAAATGGAAGGTTAAAAAATTGTTTTTATGGCTTAACTCCAATCCATGTTGCCAATGGCTCGCCGGAAGATCATGGTTATTTAACAACAGGCGTGTGATCCGTGGCACGGAAGGAGGCGCTGCATCGGGCAGGCTGTCGGGATGAAAAACGACAAAGTAATTTTTGATTCCAATAAAAAAACGACCGTCTTTAAAGGTATTTCGGCGCAAACCTTGGTAAATAATTTGTTCCACCCAATCATCGGAGCCATGCAGAGAAATTTGCTGCGTTTGAAGGTTGTACTTCGCTACGCCATATTTGTGACTGAACCAAATATTGCCCTTGGCATCCAGATGAACGGCCCCGTCAATGGGGGGTGTTGTTTTGCCAGACTTCGTCAAGATTGGGCTTCCTGTCTTCATCTTGGTATCAAATCGATAAAGACCCTCTGAAGTACCCAAGACCATTATACCATCTTTGAGGTAAACCATTCCGGTGATAATAACTCTCTTTTGAATGCCTTTTTCTGCAAAGGGCAGGTATTCGTTGATTACTTTCCCGGAACGCTTATCAAACAGGAACAAACCGCATTCAGTGCCCAACCATAGGTGTACCCCATTTGGATCTTCCAGTATTGATCCGATCAAACCCCAGGGCTTGTCACTGGTAATTGGGTAATGGAAAAATTTTTGCGCCTGCTCGCTCCAGTGAACCAACCCTTTTTGCCGCCACAAACCAAACCAAAGATCGTCCTTGCTGTCGCGGATCGCACAAGCTGGTGAAGATCCTTGAAATTCAGGAACGATCCTCTTTTTTGATTGCCCGGTTTTAGGGTTAAAAATGCTTAAATGCCCATTTTGCTGATTGATCCAGATGTGCCCTCTTCGGTCTTCCAATATGGTCCAGCACCAGCGCGGAAAAATGACAGAGGAGTCGGACCATCCCCATACCTTTTTTAAATTCAGCTTAGAATCTAACACCGCTACACCACCTTTTTCCTGCCAATAGCTGACATAAACGGTGCCATCAGATGCCTGTAGAAATTGATTGATTTCTTGATATGGCAATTGCAATCCTTTGCCAGAAGGGTCGTGGCTAAAAACAAAAAACTGCTGTCGGTCTGGGCGGAATATGTTGATTTTGTACCAGTCCAACACCCAAAGGTTTTGTTGATTATCCATGAATAGATGGGCGATGTGCTCATCGGCATGGAGACCGCTCTGCTTCCACCATTCATTTGGGTAAACTTGAATTTCGTCCATTTGGGGGTCAAAACAGTACAGATTTTTATCATAGTAGCGCCCCATCCAGACGCGTCCGCGCCGATCCTGTGCGAAGCTGGAAATAGAATTATATGGAAATTTGCGCGTTTGTCCTGTTTTCCGATGAACGCGGGTCAGTTGTGGGTTTGTCCAGCCACAAAGCCAAAAATGATCCTCTTTGTCGAGAAATAATACTTGTCCGGGAAAACCAATAAGCGGGTGCTTTTCCGGGTTGTATTCTTTGTGCCAAAGCGTGTGTGTAGCTGGATCATAGCGGCAAAGTTCGGCCTTCCAGGTAAACCAAAGAAAGCCTTCTCGATCTTCCACCAGCGCGCTACTATAGTCCGAACGAACGCGGCTGTTCATAGGAGCCGGCTTAAAGCATGCCGCAGCTTCATCCGCTATAAAAAGACCGCTACAACCGCCGCTCATCCAAATATTACCTTTTCGGTCTTGCAACATTTTAGTCGAATAATAATTGCCTGTATCAGTTGACCTGAAAGGCATTGTATCGCAAATTGAAAACGTTTTCCAGGTTTTGGTATCTGGCGAGAACTGCAAAATCGAAGTATCTGCCGAGAGCCATACCTTGTTATTGCGGTCGACCAACTGGATACGCGGCAGAAAATCCTGCGAATTCAAGAAACTGTCCGGCTCAATAAAATAGGTTACAAACGCTTGTCCGTCATAACGTTGCAACCGATTGCCTGAGGTGAGCCAGATATAACCATCCGGCCCTTGCGCTATACTCAGGTTGTACGATGAAAATAATCCTTCTTTAGTGGTCAGGTGCCAAAAGTGATAGTTCGCATTTTGACTTTGCAGCAAATAGGACTGGACGCAAAAAGACAAACAAAGGATAAAGAAAAGCCATGGTTTCGCCATTTGGTGTTTTATCATGATGGATACAATATTACGAATTAAGATCACTTCGTAATGTCAATCATCGCATTCCAATTTTTCCACACCACCCAGGCACTGGAAAACGGTGCCCGATCCTCCGAAAGCTCCATAACCCGGTAGCGCAGCGGGCGATCCAGTTTGACCGCATACGGGAAACGCAGCGATTGAACATATACATCGGGTTGTGCAGCAAAAAAGGTGCGTTTTGTTTTGACTTTCTGCCCTCCTACCCCCTCAGCCTCCACTTCGATCCTTTTGGCAAACAGGTCCTTGCGCAAGGCATTGTTGAAATCGTAACATCGCACTTCCAGCAGTGCATAGCCGGGTGGAGCCTGGGCATTGACATCAATTTTTCGAATAAGGTCAGGGTATTTTCGGGTATCGAAGCCCAACATTAAGGCATCAGAAAATACAGGTTGGAGGGATATTTGCGTGTCGCGTTCGGCGGTGGTCGTCAGGTTCGATACCGTAGAATCCCCGACAACTTCCTGCTCCAATTTTTGCAATTCCACCGAACTGGAAGCTGCTGTTCCTTTCGTAAAAAAACTATATTGGAGGTGCAGGGTGCTTTGTCCGATGGACAGGGCTTTTTCTAACAGTTGCGCATCTGCATTGCCGAGCTTGGTCGTAAAGAGCCGTTCTGACCAATATTCACCCGCTTCGTCGGTTTCGCTGTTTTCGAGTATACCAGCATACGTTTTTTCTTTGCCCTCCACGGTGGGAATGGCAAGTAGCACTTCAGTTTTCCAAATGGGTAGAGGGTCAAGTGTAACAGCCTGCGCAGGTAAATTGGATTTAAGTCTTTCGATCATGCGCTGCAGTCTTTCGGCGCCTGGGTTTTCCATTTGCACCCGGCATTGGAATAAGCTATTAAATTGGAATTGGTTCGCGCGGCCATCTGCCTGGCTTCCTGTTTGGCGCATCATTAAAAACACCGCATCGGGCTTTCCTCCAGGCGTAGTTGCCAAAACCAATGGGCCAGGACAGTAATAATATCGTCCCGCTTGCTTAAAATCAGGAAATACCAGCCAGTTTTCTGTTGTGAACCCACGGGCAAGGTCAGGCTGAGCAAGCAACCGACAGATGTTTAGAAACACAAGCAGCACTGTAAAACTGAAAACGTGGTATTTCATGTTATTTCATCGGTTTTAAAGCATTTTAAGAATCAAGGATTTATTCAAACCAAGCGCCTTCCTTATTCTTTATTCGCCGGATGTTTGATCGAGTTTCCAAATGCCTTTCGCATTAAGTCTTTGGTAAGGTAAAGTTCTGAATCGCGTTCTAGAATCCAGCCGCTGTCCAATTCGCGTTCGTCTGTTACCAGGGTGAGCCGCACCTCGTATTGTACGTCTTTATCCATCCAGGCATAAAAAGGGCCTATATTGAAATCTTTATTGTCTTGTTCAATACTGTTCGTAACCTCTCGTACATTCTGACCTTTGGGATCCACTTGTCGGGATCGTAGTGCTACTTTTATGAGTTTGGCGTTGTATTGGCGCAACATGCCCAATGAATGCACTTTGACCCATTTTTCACGGCTGGAAGCAGTTCCCGTCGTGATGTCGTCGAGCAATTCCTGGGTGCAAATCGGACAGGATTGTACGCTGTATTCAAACCACACCTTTAAAACCCGATTGTCATTTTCAAGCCATTGCGGAAATGCAGCCGGATCGAAACGCGCTTTGCTACCGGAGGGTATTTCGGGGCCATCGATTTTCCAGGAGTAAATGCAAGGAATTGTTTGTCCCGAAGCATTTGAATTCAAAAGCATGACATGCAAAAATTGAAATTGCAGCGGGTAAGGCAGGCGGTTCACCCAATCACGGGATCGCCAGTTTGCCCAATCTGGCTCCAGTATCCCAAAGTTTTCAGCTTCGCCCAAACGTACTACTGCTGGCGGACTAAGGCTGCCCTCGGATTGCCGGTAGGTAATTTTTCCGTTGAGTCCCAGGTTGTTGCTCAAGGCAGTGATGATGTCATTGGCGTTGACCACGTCGGTTTGCCAATTCATTTGGATGGGATCGTAGATGGAAGAGGGTGCCGATGCGCCGACCTTATCTAAGGAGAATCCATCTCCCTGCAAACTGACCTCCGGATTTTCGGGCAAAAGGGGCCGTAGTTCCGGGGCTGTAGCAATTCCAAGGTGCGCCTGGAGCATCCGTTGCAGGCGTTGATGCTCGGCATTGGTAATTCCACTGCTTAATCCTGCCCGCATATTGACCTTTCCTTCCTGATCGGGCGAATTGGACGAACCATACAACACATTAAAATCAAAACCCGTAGCGGCATCCCAACGCAGGTAATAGGCGGAGGGAGCATAATAGTACACCTCGGCATGGGGGTTTTTATCACGAAAGATAAAACCTGTTTGAATGGGCGAAATAGATCGTGGGTTTTGAAAGACCACATCCGAACGAATGCCGGAAAACAAAGACAGGTAATTGTTCAGATTAGCGCCTCTGGGCGTTAGACTAGTTGTGTCAGGTCGCGCAGCAGCCAGGCTACGGTTGGTCGTTTGTACTTGTGTGGTAGCGGCAGATTGTCCCGGCACGGGCAAATAAGTGGCGGAGGCAACCAGGCTGGCTGCGGTTTTATAAGGAATAAGGCGCAAATTGCGGGTAGCCTGTTTGTTACTCGGACTTTTCCAGGCTTTGGACATCGCGAACCACTCGGAACGCCCGTCGCGGGAGTCCCGTTTTTTAAGCCAGGTTATTTTGAGGTATTGTGAGCGGAAATACTGCGATTCGGAGGCATTATCATTGAGTCGGAGTCGGAATTCCAGGGCACCATTTGTTGGCGCTACCACGACAGCCGGGATTTGTGGCAGATTTTCATGGCGGGCATTCATGACTTCTACCCTGAAAAAGCCACTTTCCAGGTTGCGGTAATAAATTTGTCCACGCAGGCTGGTATCGGCATCGCAGATAACCACCACACTTTCGATGCCGGGTTGCGGCATTTTTTGGGCCTGTTGTTTTCGAAATTCTTCCCCGGGATACGCTGGCAAACCGGAAGCCCCGCCCGGCATGCTCTGCTTCATCATGTCCATGAATTCCTGGGCGGAGCGGGATTTTTTCTCGAGCCGAGCGTCTTCCAGGCCGGAGAAGTTGCAGGTTCGGGTTTGGGCTGGGAGGATTGCTGTTATGAACAAGCATATAAGCAATACTACCGTGGGGGTCCGGGTGTTTTTCATGGCTGTTCAGCTATTTAATTTTATGATCATTTTCGAGTAGCCGTCCATTTGCCTTTCCAGGACGTGGAGCCGTCGTATTTCCATTCACCGGAAAGGCTTTTTTGGTCGGTTGCAACCCGGAAATAGCCGTCGCCGCGTTCAGATGTGCTGGCGCTTTCGTAGCCTTGACCGACAGCGACTTTTTCCCACCAACGGAAACGAATTTCGCCATTTTGAAAAGTTCCGCTGAGTTGGCCTTGATCGTGGGTGTAGGTTCCGGTGATGAGGTTACCGGACTGTTTGAGATATAAACTGCCCCATTCGGGTGATTCCCAGGCGCCCGTCAAGTTGGGCACGGGGGTTTTACAGGCGAAAAGCCCTGTAAATAGGATTGCGATGGTGATTTTTTGTAACATGATTGAGTGGGTTTTATTCGATGGTGATTTTGCGAATGGCGTTGTTTCCGTCGCCAATAATTAGGTTCCCGTCACTGTCTTTAGTCATAGAAAAAGGGTTTTTAAACCGTGCATCTGTCCCAATACCATTTTGAAATCCTGGCACAAGAGTCCCTGCTATTGTAGTTACTTTTGATTTTTTCAGGTCAAGTCTACGGATACAATTGTTCCCCCAATCAGTTACAAAAATGATTCCTTCTCCCCAATAAACTAATCCTGGACGAAGCCCTGCAAACAGGGCTGTTGAAAAATTGCCATCCAAGTATCCTCCAACTGATTGATTTCCTGCTACAATACTTACATTATCATTAATTATTGATCTAATTGTGTATCCATCAGCAAAGAAAATGGTGTCCTCACTAACAAAATCAAACCCTACCAAATTCACAGGTGAATTAACTGGTATAGTACCTACATAATTTGAACTTGATTCATCTACAAACAATTTTGTTATTCCAGAGGTTTTATTAAAGCTTGCTAATGTTGGAGTAATCCCCCCAGTGGTTGTATAATATAATTCATCTCCAAGTTCTTTTATGTCCCAGGCGTAATCCGGGCCATTAGAATATAGAAACTGGAAGAAATTTTGATATATACTTATTCTGTAAACAGCATCGAAGTTGCTACCCAAATAGTTCCCTGCACCAACAATGCCACCTCCCTTTATCTGGTCTCCGCCAATCGGCGGCGGTATTGAAGTTACAACTCCGTTAACTATTTTGTAGAAAAAGTCGGCACCATTGGCAATGTAGTAAACCTCCGTACTCGCATTAAATCTATAATAATCTATATCCGATGCTACTGTATCATTAAAAATAGTCGTTACAAAGTAGTTATAGGTATATTCAAAGTTTCCATTTGATAAAATATTTGAGCCGCCTTTAACAACCCTGATTTTTCCATCACCCGCTTTTATCGGCACCTTTGCCTTTATTTCCGAATCCGTTACAGACACAACTTCAGCCACCTTGCCATTGAACTGCACCTGAATGGCGGCAGTATTCGTACCGAACCCAAATCCGCTAATAGTAACCAAGTCATCTTTTTTTCCTATTTTAGGGCTAAAGTCAAGAATTCCGAAATTACCATCATAAGTGAAACTGGTTGGCGCAGAAAGGTTTTCTTTTAAAGTGCCATTTAAATCAAATTGGGTTACCACTACAACTTCCACCAGTCCAGTGACGCTTACAGTAGGTGCGGCTACTACCAATTGTGTAGGCGTTTGGGTTTGAATCACTGCGTCCACTCCATTAAATCGCACCGCTTTTACATTGGTAAATCGCTGACCAAGGATGGTAACCACCGTACCGGCAGTGCCATTTTTAGGCGTGAGTGAAGATATGGTAGCCTTTTCCGGCGCATAAGTAAACGCCACCGCTTCCGAATTCAACACGGCTGTACCACCACTGGGTGCCTGAAAATTGCGCACCACAATCACATCCACGGCACCGGTTTTGTTCAGGTCAGGGGCAATAACTTTTATGATCGTTGCCGTTGCCCCATCTAAAATCTCGGCTTCTTCAGTGCCGAACTGGACCCGCTGCAGCCCGGCAAAGTTTTTTCCAGTGATCGTGATGGTATCCCCTGGGGAGCCGAAATTGGGCGTAAGTGTGGTGATGGATGGGCAATCTGGGCAGCTGGCATCAGGAGATGGGGAATCCTTTTTGCACGAAGCAACTAATAAAATGATCAAAACGGAAAGTAAGAAAAAGATTCTCATAGTTGAATGTTTAATTTGTTTATTCGATGGTGATTTTACGAATGGAACTGTTTTGGCTATCAGCGACCAATAAATTACCCTGATTATCAAAGCAAATTCCATGGGGATTTGCAAATCGGGCTACAGAACCATCCCCATTTGAGCTTCCAAAAACCAACGAGTTCCCTGCAATAGTTTTTACTTTACTTAGACTTAAATCAATGTACCGAATACAATTATTTTGCTTATCAACCACATAAATATTGCCCTCATTATCAATTACAATCCCAGAAGTAATATTGAATTTTGCTAGTGCAAGAGGCCCGTCTTCCCAGCCGTAGCTATTAGAACCAGCAATTGTTTCGATTTGCCCATTCGCATTTTTACGGAAAACTTTTGTGTAACCATCCGTAAAATACACATTTTGATTGTAAATTTCCAATGCTTGAACATTGGTAGTCGTGCAAGTAAATCCAAACGCATTACTGTAGTCACATAGTTCAGATCCAAAGGGATTGTTTGCAATTACGAAATTACTTTGGTTATAGAATTCAATATCCGTAGATGCGTAAGCATCAGTGGTAAAATTTTGGTACGGAAGAATTGAATTACTACCCGGTGGGATTCTTGAAAACTTGTACTGTGGCCCAAATGCAAATACATAATCACCGCTGGGAGTAAATCCCCCTCCACGGATGGTAACTGCTGTTGGAATACTTGTCACAACTCCACTCGAAATTGAGAATAAGAATTTGTCAGGGAAATCACTACCAGCAATAATCCTGTTGTTATAGAAGTCAATATCATAAGGTTCTTCAGGCAAGTCATATAACTTGCTGACAGTATATGTTTTTTCATATTCAAATTTTACCATTGACTGAGCTGTCATGCTGTTTGAGATCACTTTTATAAAACCATGGCCACATCCCACAGGCACCCTCGCTTTTATTTCAAAAAACGAAATTGACACTACACTTGCTGGTTTTTCGTTGAAATATACCTGTGTCCCAAACGGCTGGGTCCCGAACCCAGATCCAGTAATGGTTATCACTTGATCTTTTTTCCCAGACGCCGGACTAAAACCAGTGATTGTTGGCGGTGCATCAAACGTAAATTGCCCTGGTGTCGAAAACAGGTCTTGCTTTGTTCCATTGGGGAAGGTGAATTCTGTAGTCACAATCACGTCTACAGGTCCTACCAATCCGGCATTTGGCGCAACAGCTTTGATTTGCGTAGCAGTATTTCCAGGCTGAACTAATGCCACGGCATTTCCAAAACGTACCGATTTTAGATTACTGAAATACTGTCCATTTATGGTAACTACCGCTCCAGCAAATCCTTGAGCAGGGGTGATAGTTGTAATCTCAGGTGCAATCGGGTTTGAAACCGTATAAGTGAATGAAACTGGCTCAGAAGGTAATTCCTGTTTTGTTCCATTGCCCAAGGTGAATTCGCCTACTACTACCACATTTACCGGACCGCCAACACCAGCGTCTGGCACCGTTGCCGAGATACTGGTAGCAGATTGCACTTGAAAGGTAGTTGCCGGGGTGTTTCCAAAGCGAACAGCTTTTATTCCAGTGAAACGCTGTCCCGTAATAATTATGGTAGCGCCAGCAATGCCACTATTGGGCGTAATAGAATTTATTACTGGTTTCAGCGGCGCATATGTAAACGCCACCGCTTCCGAATTCAACACCGCCGTACCACCACTGGGTGCCTGAAAATTGCGCACCACAATCACATCTACAGCACCGGTTTTGTTCAGGTCAGGGGAAATAACTTTTATGGTTGTTGCTGTTGCGCCATCCAAAACCTCGGCTTCTTCCGTGCCGAACTGGACCCGCTGTAGACCGGCAAAGTTTTTTCCGGTGAGGGTGATGGTATCCCCGGGTGAGCCGAAGTTGGGTGTGAGTGTGGTGATGGATGGGCAGTCGGGGCAGTTGGCGGGGGGATTTTCTTCTTTTTTGCAAGTAGTAAAAAAGAGCAGTGTTCCTGCCAAAAAAGTTACTGCGTAAAAAAAGTATTTCATGGATTCTAATTTTAAAAGTGAGGTTGGTGTTTGGGGTATTTATTCTTTCAAAAGCAAGCCTACTGATGCCCGTAACTGACCGAGAAAAACGGGTAGTTATCAATCAGCGGATCATTGGAAAAGAAATAACCTGCGCTGATGTAGATTTTGTTGGTGATGTAGAAAAACATTTCGGCATTGCCAGCAAACAGGGTAGCCTGTGGATAGATCACGCGATTGTTTTCATAAGCGATGAAATACCGCGAATAAGCGTCCGTACGTGCGCCATTGGCGTCGGTTTTAGGGAAAAAACGAATCAAATTAAATTGCAGGCGAAAGGACAGGTTGCCCACCATCTGTTCTTTCAGGTTGACGGGTTTGTTATCTTTGACTTTGGTCTTTTCAACCAGGGGGATCAAGTAGCGCAAATCGGCCGACGCCTGAAAAGCAGGGAAAAATTTGGAATCTACTTCCTCCCGAAGAAATGGGGTTTCCATCAGTTTGCCCCCTACGCGGATATCCATTTGCGCGCCTTTGATATAGCGGAGATCAGGGTCGTCGCCATAACCAAAATAGGCCACTTTACCCAAGGCCACATTGAACAGGCCACCTACTTGTTGCAGTACGTCGTTGGCGACGTAGCGCTTTTGGTCGGCTGTATCAGTAATGCCAGGTATCAGGGTTGGTACAGAATTGAACAAATAAAAGTCTAAGTCGGTCTTGCCAATGTAGGCTTTGAAATTGTAGGTTTGCAGGTTGATTTTCGGCGAGGCGCCGTTGTAGCCTAGGGTGAATAGGTCCAGGAATTCGGAGGAGGATTTGTTGGTGTTTTCCTCTGGGGCAGCGGTTTCCTGCGCTTTGATGCCGAAGCCAATACTGCAAAGCAGTACAATACAAAGCAGGCGTAGTAATGTTGTAGGGATCATGGTTGATATTACGTTATTGGTTAGAATTGTTTGGGTGGTTTAAAATCTTCTTCTGAAGGCTTCTTGCATGATGTTCATTCTAAAAACAAAATCACCCCTGCGATAGCCTGGAATATTAGTTCGTATAATCCTTGAATTGCGTATATCGAGATAATGATAAACCTCGCCATATAATTCAACACGAATACCACCCTTTTCAAAGAGCCTTGTGATTTGGCCCATGCAAGAACGTCCGCGGTCCGTTACCCCAACTACGACATTTGTGTATCGAGTAAAGTGGGGAGATAATTCAGGTTCAAATACAATCATACCGACTAATCGCGTATCTCTACGACTACCTTCCTCTGTTGAACTTGGATTAGAAACGGTGCTGATCAAACCGGATGAAATCTTGACAGTATATAATGTATTAAATGGCCCCACAGCTATCCGATATGTATCATCATCAAGTTTATCATGGATAACGCCGCCTATATTCACTTCCCCGGAAGGTGTACGAACCCGTAAGATCAAACCATCCGGAAATATTGCTTTGTCTAAGTCACTCTGCGAAAGGCGAGGAGGCTGAGATTTAAGGGTAAAGGCAATCTGAATGAAGATTAACAACAAGAAAGGAAATTTCATGATATCATCAATTTTAGGGTGCTCAATTCACTTTTGGTTGGATGGGAAATAAGCTGCATTAGCAAGAATGCGTCGGTCCGTCGCTAGTGAAGAGAACGAGACTTCTATGCGTCTGCCATCAACGGCAATCACTTGTATACGGAAACTACTGTTCGATCCAGTTGTATTCGAGCCATAGATAATATAGGTATACAAGGAAAGGTCGTTATTGAAGCCAAAGAGCCAAATTGGTCCATGCCGAGCCAACATATCACAAATCTGAGCTCTGGTGAAGCCTCGATTATCGGAGCTTATTTGAATCATACCAATACTGTTAAGATAGGCATCAATATCTCTAGGCGGCAGTGAGATCTGTTGAGTGGCATATTGCTGTAGCCGTTCTGGTAAAAAAGTGGCGATATCTAATGGGCGATAATTAAAGTTTTTTCGCCAACCAAGCATGATCGCACCACCCACCAGCCATTGCTCAGCAGCGTTTGCTGGATAAATGGTGGGTGTTCGATACCCATGGTTGCAAGCACTGGTTGACGATCTTACACGCTGCCCATTGCTGTTTATTGCCACTGACAAAAACAGCAAAATCCATATGATTTTGTTTTTCATTGTTTAAGGAATTTCATCCACAAATAGATCCAAAGTACTGGTACGAAGCAACCCACTGCTCTGCGTTCGGTTGCCGCTAAGTTGCCAGATTACTTCATATTCGTATTCGAGCGTTGCTGGTAACAATACATCCATATCCCCTGAAATTTCTTCGCGGGAAAGATTGATGCTGCGCATACGTGCCGTCCGCGTTTCGCCTACGGTATAGAAAATTTTGACCGTAAGGGCTCGCACTTGTCTGGCTCTGAGGGCTTCCCGATCACCCGAAAGGCGAACCGTATATTTTTGCACAGGCGGAGTGAGCGAAATCGCTTGCTGAGCAGCTGGGGTCCACTCGGTATTAATAGCGCCACCTCCGAAAAAGCTCCAGGCAACTTGGTACTCGTAATTGAGCCAATTACGCCGGTCATTGTCTCCTGAACGCCATCCGTACAGCAGTTTGAAATGGTTCCCTTCCCGACTGAAATTATTCCGATCTATCCTTACCTCGTCCGTAGTTACTTCACCACCAGTGTGTCGCTTTCGCATGTTTACGGTGGCAAAATTGATAAAGGAGCCAAAGTCTCGCGAATTGAACCCGTCTATCATGGCCACCAATTCCCGCTGCTTGTACAGCGGATCGTCCAAATTTATCTCCTGAAAACAATTACGTGGAATGCGGGGAAATTGAGTTGTAATGGTCCGACTCCGTTGTGTTGCCCGAATTTTGTTCAGATTAACCGACATATTCAGCGTTTGACGAATCCTGCTCACTTGATATCCGGCGTACAAATTGATACCAACCGACATGGATGATCCACCGCCCCGATTGTCCTGACTTTGTTGGGGGCGGGAGCTGTTTCCGCTATTCCCACTTGCAGGTGCATTGCCAGATCCCGCTTGGTCTGCATCGCTTTCAGGGGCTGCTGGGCTATTAGCTGGCGGCACCACCAAGCCACCACCAGCATTTCCTGGTTCAGCAGCCGGTGCATCCGCATCAGGGTCGTCTGGAGAAGTAGTAGCGGTAGCGACCGTACCCTCTGGCAGGGGATCAGGCGCTGGTGGACGCTGAGAAGAACCACTTGCTGGCGGGGCAGCCGTATTTCCACTGGCAGATGGAGCGCTATTGGGAGTGGTGGGGGTATTGGGGCTTCCAGACCCTATTGAAGGCCGTCCAGACGGGGCTGGACTTGAAAATGGATCGCGCATATTGGTAGTACCATCCTCCCCTTCCGGCGGTTCTGGGTCTGTATAATCATCAGATGATGATTGACCATTACTGCCTTGCCTTGAATTAGTAATTTGCGGACCCCGCAAACCTGCAGCCCGTTCCAAAGGACTTTGTCCACCCCGCAGCGATTGCGACATTTGCATGATATCCTGCATACTCACCGGCTGAAAAAAGGCACGGGCAAATTCCTCAACCACCATTTTTTTGATTTCTTCAAAATCTGCACCGATATCACCCGTTTGTTGGATACTTATGGACCCTTCATTCATCAAATCCTGGGTTAAACTTTCAATTTCGGCCCCCAATACAACATTGGTATTTTCGCCGCTCATACTTGCGTTTATACCGGCAGCCATCCGTTCGTTGTTGTATATTTTTTTGGAATCCATTTTGATAATAACCCCCACCGGCGTATGATAACCCCGTACTTGCATATTGAAATTCATTCCAATATTTGGATTATCCAGCCGAAAGGTTTCCCACAATTTTGTGGCGTTTTCGGCATTTAACACAATGTTTACGGCAATAGCATCACCATCCATCAAGGGAGCGCTACCGATGCCGAGCACTTCCGTTTTTTCTTCGCCCGTTTTTTCTCGTCCAAAAGTGACTAACTCGATGGTTCCGCTTTCATACGCAATGGCACCTACAAGCTTGGCAGGAGCACCTTTTCGTCTACGTAATTCCTGCTCAATTGCCTGGCGCTCTTCGGGCGAATATTCAAATCCCACGGTAAACCACACGACGCCGCCCCCTACACCAGATTCTTTCTCTTTTTCATCTGCACCAGAACGCACATTTTTCACAAATTTTTGAAAACCAAACATGGGGCGACCCTCAGGCGTGTTCATCAACCGAACCCGATTGGGCAAGGTGTACCAATTGTTAGGGTCATCTTTAGATTGGAAGACCGTCACCGTCCCCAGATTTTCCGATATGTTCAGGAAAACAGGATAATTGACTGCTGCATCATTATTTGATGTCGTTGGCTGTTGCCCATACAAGGCCAATGAAAACCAACTCCAAATTGCTGTTAGATATACTATTTTTTTCATCATGGTTGGGACATTTATTATTCAAATAACACTTTAAAAGCATCCAAAACAATGTCAACCACCTTGCCTTCTGTACTGCTGGCGGGCGTGAGGACACTGCCCAATTCTTTGGCCTTTTTGAACATGTCGGAATTCTTGTCTTGATATGCTTCCGGGATGGTGGCATATAAATAGTCCACCGCGCCCAGTTTGGCTTCCCATTCCGTGGCCAGCTTGCCAGCTTCTTTATGGTCGTAAATGATGCGGTAAGCAAATCCTTTCATGTCTTTGTCCATAAATATGGCTTTTGACGTAATAGGCTGTCCTTTTGCAGGCGAAATAGGGAGGTTGGCCTGGAACTCCTCACCCAAGCGCCGATAGCGGATTTGCATGGTGGCCCGTGCGATTTTGTACTCCTTCATTTGCTCCAAATCTGATTCAAACTCTACGTTGTGCATCTTGATGGGCGGATACAGCGTCACGGCCTCCATAGTACCCCGCTGCCATTGCGGGCTGTTGGGGAATACGTTGCCGCCCCGGAAACTATACTGCACCTGATACTCATACATATCCGGGTTTTTATCGCCGCCCCCAGCATAGGTGACTGCGGCCTGGATGCCGTTTTCCTGCACAAATTTTTTGTCGAGCGTAACGCGCGAGGTAAAATCTGCTCCATCGCCGCGCTTTTTGCGGATGTTGACGGTGGCATAGTTGACTTCTTGCTCGAAGATGTCCACCATGTCTTTATCGAGGATGAATCGGATATTGAGGCGCTGGAAAAACGGGTCGTTGAGGATGACCCGGCTTACACAAGCAGCATTGTCTTTTACGCCCTGGTACCAATCGAGGATGTTGGCCGTGACCTCTAAGTCGTTGGGGATTTGCATGCCATAGTTAAGCTCAAGAGATTGGCGACCGCGCTTTGCAGCGACGCTTAATTTTTCATAAAAAATAGAATAACCCCGGTCACTTATTCCGGCATTTTTAATATTGGCATCGCCTTCTGTATCTTTCTTGACTTCTTCATCTCTTGATCCAGCCTTTGCATCCTGCACTTTACCTTCGTTGCTTGATACAGGTGAGTCACCGGCTAGATCTTCACCGGATAGTACACTGGATACAGAATTCGTAAATACATCCAGCATTGCTTTTTTAATCTCCGTAGTGGCTTCAGGAGAATATCCAGTATCATCTAACTCAAGAATAACGACTCCTTTAGATTGCAAATAGTCGAGTGAGAGAGAACTATTGGACTTCTCAAATCGGTTTAATTCTCGATCAAAACCGCCGCCATGTCGAACAACAATTTTTTGAGCAAATTCCTTATCGCTCGCATACGAAATGGCAAACTGGTTCCAATCAATAATCAGCCTACCTTTTAAGGCTGGTATCTTGGTAAAATACCGAAACCGTAATGTCAGTGACAAATCCCCCACAGAGGTTTTCCCTTTTGGTTTGTCCAGCGTGGCACCCATCAATTGTGCACCAAACTTATTCAGATTAGAAGCAACTGCAATTTTCCCACCTTCAATCAAAGGTGCCCGGCCTGAAGATAATACGGTATTAGTAAGTCCTTTATCGGAGGTAATGGCCGAGGTAATCAGAAACGATTCACCTTCTGGCGCAAACATCTTGGCTGGCCCCACGATTTTCGCTTGTGGTTCATTGGGCTTTGCCTTCTGGAGCAATTTTTCACACTCCTGTTTCTGCGCATCGCTCAAACCCCACTCCATCAGGAAGTGCATAAGCGCACCACTCATGTCGCGATCCGGCAGTTTTTCGTCGGCGATGTATTTGAGCAAGAGAAATTCAGGGATACCGTCCTTGCGTTTGGCCAAACGCAGATTGGTAGGCAGGTAATAGTACTCGCCGTCTTTGGCGGTGAGGTTGTCTTTCAAAACGCCTTGTTTGAGCGCCTCTTCCTGCGTTTTATCGCCAATGTCCCACGCACGGCCAAAAAGCGTAACGTCAGTGCCATCTTTGAGCGTGACAGATACCCGGTTAAGGTCGCTGACCACCTGAGCCTGGGCAAGAACGGTGAGGAAGATTAGGAGTGTGCTAAGCGGTAATATTTTCATGGTCAAGTTGTTTACGGAGTTTTTTTTAAAGATTGTCTACAAACAAGATGTCACTTTCCCAGTTCCCACTGATATTTTTACTGCTTCCGTCCTGAAAAAACCAGATGATCTGGTAGTTGAAAGCGCCTGTTTCGCGGGGCAAGGTTATTTCGAAGGATTTGCCCTGGGGCAATTCATTGGGTTTTAGGGTCTGTTGCAGCCTTCGGGTTTCGCCGAAGAATGGGTAGTCAATTTTCACCTGGAGGGCGCGGACTTGCTTGTCCTGCAAGAGCGTCGGGTCGCCTTCCAGGCGAATGGTGCGGCGTTCGTAAGGCACAAACAGGTTGATCATGGCCCCGCTCTGGCTGACCCATTCGGTTTCAAAGCGTTTACCACCCTGAAACTGGTAAATGGCTTGATAATCATATTTGTACCAGGCCTGGCGATCTGTATCGCCCAAGGATCCGTAAGCAATTACAGGCAGTTCTGCGGCACCCAGGGTAGATTTTAGTACCCGCGCCTCCCGGAGGGTTTCCTCACCATTTTGGTGGCGTTTGCGGAGTTGTACCGTTACGCTGTTGATAAGCCGATCGAACTCAGGGGCCAATTCTCCATCCACACCAATACTGATCTCGCGCGTTAGAAAATCGGGATCGTCGAGGCTGACGGTTTTGAAAAAGCGCTGGTTTTCGCCAAATCGCCGGTGCAGGTCGCCAATGTTGAAAGCAATGAGGTGCCGACGTTCCGCCACGGTCCGGCTGTTGAAAGTCAATTGGGTTTTACCTTCTTTTTTGATGTTTCGATGCTTGTAACTGGCATTTACCGAAAGAAAACTAAAAGGGTTGTTTCCGCCTCCGCTGCTGCTGCCGGAAAACTGTCGAATCATGTTTTCCAAAAAATTGCCACCTGCCTGATCTGCCTGGGGTTGCTGTTCGCGCTCGAAAAGCAAGTCCACAATTTTGTTGTACGCCGAACTCAGCAAGGCTTCCGTTTTTTCGTCGGCACCGCTGGTCTCCAGCTTGATTGCGTTATTTTTTATCAACTCCTCAACGGTAGTTTCCACCTCTCCGCTCACAAAATAAACGGAGGCACCCGCCTTGAAGCGCTCATATCGGTTCAGTTCAGACCAGTCTACACTTAATTTGGCGTCGAATGCATCAGTAAGGCCGCTAAAACCCAAATCAAACATCAGCGATACATCGGGCGTCGCCATTTTGAAACTTTCGAGCAGCAAGCGGGACCGCGTTGGGTCGAGTTCGAAAGAGAGCGCTACTTTTGTACCTTCCAGTACCGGGGCTGCGCCCGCAGTCATCAACACGCGCTCCGTATTTTTGCCATCCGGCTGAAGAATCGAAGACACCAGTGCGAAACGACCTTCCTTGAAAATTACGGGGCCGAGCAGTTCTACCGAATCGTTTTGCAGCAATTCGCGCAGGGCTTCACTGGCCCCCTGCACCCGGCGCGCTGAGGCGCTGTATTCCACCAAAAAATGCAACACCCCGCCGCCGCCCACTTCCACCAACGTATTCTGTTGGCGGCCTGTCTTTTCCATAGGATCCACATAGCGCACAAAAGAAAATTGAGGTTGGTTTTGACTGGTCAAAGCCAGGCGGGCCTCGTCCGGCAGATACCTGAAGCGCAAGGGTTGGTCAACCAGCGGGAAACACCATAATCCATTCACCCGAACACCACGATCCATGCTGATAGGTTGTGTCCATCCATACCGGGTTACGGCCAGCAAAAGCAAGACACCAATTATTTTGATATAATTGCAGGGCATAATCAGTCGGTTTTAGGGGGTAAAAGGCGGAGGTAAGTGCCGTTGAGTTCCTGGAGCGGTATCTTGCGCTCCCCTTTAGTATTGTACCAAATAGCCTGATAAACAATGGGTTGTTCTGGATCCCGGTAAAGAAATAAGCGGTTGGTAGACTCCGTGTCCCCTGCACGCAACACTACGTTCCGAATAATCTGTTTTTGCCCGGCTCGTGTGGTCGCAAATGCCAGATTTACAGAAGCATTGCCAGTCGCCGTAAATTGGGCACGATCTGCATCAATGATAATTTCCGTCTGCTCAAAGGGCAAGGAGAGCACCACGTCCGGATCGTGCGCCTGCAACCATTGGTCCGGGCTGGCTGGATAACGAATCACTTTTTCGCTACCCTTAAGACTCCAAACCACTTGATATTCATAGTCGGTAAATTCTTTTTCCGACAGGCCGAAACGCGGGTAGGAAATGCTTTTGAAAAAGGTTCCCGCCTTTAGATCGCGCGCCGACAGCGTAATTTGCCCAACGGCATCCTCTTGAGCGGCGCTGGAAGGGAAATGTTTGCGAAAATTGACCGATACAAAATTGACCAATTCGTCAAAGCCTCCTGCATACGCGCCATCTAGGTGGAAATTTATCTGACGCTTTTCAAAGTCCGCGTCATTCATGTCTACGATGCGGAAATAGCGTTTGTCTTCAGCGAATTGGTCGAAGAGTCCGCCTAAGTTGCCCGAGGCGTGTAAAGGCACTTTAATGGTGGTAGATTTGGTCAGGTTGAGGTAAAACTTGCTGATGCGCACATCTTGAATGTTTTTCAGGACGTACTGGTCGTCGGTTACATACGGTGGGTTTTCATTCTTTTTGCGCGGACTGAACCACCCGGCAGGTGTAGCATTATAAAGGGCATCTCCGATTTCCGAAACGATTTCAGCACCTTCAGATTTGTCACCCTGCCGGTTGCGTTGGGTAAAACCAAGGGTAGCATCTACTGGGTCTGGCGATTTCGACCAGCCCGTTTCGGCGTTGAACATGATTTCTACCAGTTTATTGGTCACCAGATTCAGGATGCTCTCCATTTCACCTGCCTTGATGCCCAGGCTTTGAGATCGGTCAAAAACATCAATTTTTATGCTTCCAAGGCGTTGCAGTGAGTCCACCACGTTGCGTATCTGGCGTTTGGAATAGCCTTCCTGCTTGCTGGATAATTCGCTAAAATGTTTGTAAATGATGCTCATATCAGCATTTACCACCGCATTGTAACCTTTTACTGCTGCTTCATAATAGCCGTGAATGGTCACGGATACATCAGAGGTTGGGCCGGTGAGTGTATTCCAGAGCAGGGTGGCCCCTTGTTGGTTCAGGAGGGAGGCCACAGCGGCCCTGGATCCGGGCGTAAAGGGCGCGTAGCCGGAACTTACCACCTGCCTGGTGAATGGGTTGTCTCCATTGCGGTCGCTTAAAATGGCAGATACGATTTCAAAACTCGGCTGTCGTTCGTCCCCTTCCTTGGTTTGAGGTTCGAGCAAGCGCACTGGCCCAACGATACGGCCCTTGGGCTTGATCTTTTTCAGTTCCTTTTCAACTTTTGCAAGTACTTCTGCTGGCAAAGTGAATTCTACCAGCGCATGGAACAACCCCCCGCTGGTCTGGCTGTTAGCCCCAACGTATTTTAGGCATACCAATTCAAATGTACCATCAGATTTGGTGGCAAGGTGTGGATACTGGGGCAAGTAGTAATATTCGTTCTCGTTGTCTTTGTCGCGCAGCAGTTGTACACCAGACACGAGCAGGGCTCCTTCGTCGTACATGGGAAGTGCGCATAGCCCATTGGTGAACAGGCATATTATGGACAGTGTAAGCAGGGTCTTCATGTTAAAAAAATGAATTTGCGCCTATTCAAAAGTATATTCGAGATTTAGATCACAGGCAAATTGGCTGTCGGCAGATTCCACCCGAAGTGTTTTAGGAAACTTTTGGCCTGCGGTATAGAACTTGAAAGTGGCCTCTTTCATCAACTCCTGCCCCATACTGTAATCAAAGTCGTAGAAGCGCAACGTGTACAAACTTCCCAAATCAAGCGTAAACTCCCCGGATCCAGCAACCGATGGGTTGGTAAAGTTGATGGTGTAGGGTACACCGGCGAGTTCGCAATTGGGTGAGAAACTCGCACTTGTTTTTTCTATACCGCCCCGGACAATCGCAATCAGGATGTCTGGCAATCGGTTCACACCGGCTTCAGATGGATCCCATTGAAGACCTGAAGGATTGGTGGTTGTGAATTTTTGTATTTGAATTTTGGTTACTTTTATCTTCTTCGGGGTCAGTTCTTGCGTACAATCGGACCCTGTAAATCCAGCCGAACAAGTTTTGTCTTCTTTGGCACAGGCCGTAAAAAGCAGACAGATAGAGCAAGTGATGATCACTAACAATTGTTTCATTTTGTTGTGTTTAGGGAATGTGGAAGGGCATATCAAGGGCTGGCCAGCAAGCGCTTCTTGCTGGCAACACAATTGGTATTGATTGGAATAAAAGATGCAGATTATTTTTTCAACAGCATAATGCGTTCCATGGCGATCATTCCGCCCCGAATGGAAAAGTTGAAGGGATTGGGAGAAGGAGACAATTTAATCGGGATGCTCCAACCCTCCCGGTTACCGGTATTTTCTTCAAAGTTGGCTATTATGTTGGTATAGTAGTTGCCAGGCGCGAGATTGGTAATTTCCATTTCGCCTTGCGTACTGCTTAGATTGTAAGTGCCTACCATTGCCCGTGAAGCACTGTTATAAACCGTAACTTCCACATAAGTATCTCCACCACTCACAGGGTTGCCATTTTCGGAAACAAAGACAAGGGTTACACCGCCTGTCTTCATGTTTCCAGCAGGCTTATTCCCATTGTTCTGAGTGCCTGGTGCGACAACCACTGGAGGCTTGTTGCCCGATGGACGACGTGTTTCACGGGATGCGGCAGGGTTATCTTGTGGGGTTACGGCCACCGGGGGAGGCACGGAATTGCCTGTCAACAATTGATAGTCGGAGGTTCTGAATAATTTCCCTTGATCCAGATATTGCGCTTCTGATTGGCCAACAGGTACCCAACCAACCGTCGATTTCGTGGATCCAGCATTTATTTTAGCGATATAAACATCGCCTCCAGTTGTAGGCACTACAACTGAATTACCTGGAACATTTCCATTACCTGCGGAAGCCCATTGCACATCCCCACAATAAACCTGGAATGGGTTGTTACTGGCACCAATCATTCCTAAATTGGCCACGTTATTGCCATTTGGCACACTAACACTGGTCGAACCTTTACCGATTTTTGTAATATAAGTAGCACCATTGAACCCTATTTTGGTAATGTAATAAGGTCTTGCACCGTCTTTACCAGCCTCAAAAGCATCAGAAGGCAAGATGGTTACTTGCGATGATTTAAAATTGGCTTCTGACCATTGCGCGGAAAGTGTCGACAATACGCCCAAAAAGGCGAAAAGAAAGGGGAGGAGATTTTGTTTCATGATTTGGTTTCAAAGTGAGGTGAAATCTTGGGTGTCTAGCAATTTCATCCGACAGACAATTACAATGCATGCGACCATCATATCAGAACAAATTGCAATGCAAAAATCCGACAGACTTATTGACTAAACAATACCATGATCATGGGACAAGGCACAGCCGAACACAAACTCCTTTTGACAAATTGCTTATGATTTCTAATTTTCCGCCCATTCTTTCCGCACGCCGCTGCATATTCCACAACCCGTTTCCAAGTTTCACCGCAGCCGGGTCAAAGCCGCAGCCGTTGTCGCGCACTTCCATTTTCAGGCTGTCGTTTTCATTAAGCACGGTCACCCACACATCATGGGCACCGCTGTACTTGGCAGCATTATTAATAGCCTCTTTAAACAGCAGATAAAAATCCTTGCGTTTTTCCATAGACAAATTCAAACTTTTTACCGATTCGTCTACCTCGAAATGCAAGGCGATATCTCGAGCTTCAAGTATTTCCACCGCAAATTCTTTCATACGCTGTAACACGTTTTCCATCTTGTCATTGCGTGGATTAACACTCCAAACAATGTCGCTCATAGCGTCCATTACTTGCCGACTGCGATCGCCAATGATGCCAAAACGGGCGCGGTCAATGTCGGTCTGCAGGTTGCGCAACGCTGCCTCGCTCAGTATGCTGATACTGCTCAGGGTACTGCCCATTTCGTCGTGCAAGTCGCGGGCAATCCGCAGGCGGAGTTTCTCCTGCTCCAAACGGCGAATTTCACGATAACGGAAAATAAAATAAAAAAATACACCCATAGCAAGGATGCATAAACCGTAAAACCACCAGGTCCGGTACCAGATCAATGGGACAAAAAAACGAAACGGTTTAGAAACCTCGCTAATTACGCCATCGCCATTTACGACACGAACCCTAAACGCATAAGTTCCACCCTCCAAATTGGTGTAGGTAGCACTTCGATTTCCACCCGCAGACACCCAATCCTTGTCGAATGGATCAAGGCGGTATTCAAACCTGGCCTTATGCGCCTGGTCAAAATCAATTGCGGTATATTGAATATTAATTGCATGTTCACGTCCAGCAAATCGATATGGAACAAGTTCTGTTTGTTCTATTTGAACCGGCAGTCGCGTATCTCCAAAATATATGTCGGTAATATAAACAGGCAAGGCTGGTTGTGATGTCTGAAAAATGTCAGGATTAATTTCATCCACGACACCAAGATACCGATTGGCTAATATTCGATCGCCATTGACGGTCAGTCCATAAAGTACGTTGGAAATACACCCGTCTCGCTGATTGACCACCGAAAACTGATGAGTTTTTGCCTCCATCCTGTAAAGATTGTGATGGTCACCAGCCCAAACATTTCCAAAACGGTCCAATGCAAGCCCTCCCCCTCCAAATAAAACGCTGCTATCTCCACTTGGATAAAACACCGTCTGCCTGCGGGTGCGCAAATCGAGCATTATCAGACCAGTGGTAGCACTCATCCAAATTGCAGAATCCCCGGCTACGGTCATGCGAATTATGGTAGAGCCAAATTTTTCTGCGTTGGGAAATTTCTGTAATCGAAACCGTTCAATCTGAAGGTTTTCTGGATCGAATCGTACGACTGCATCCCAGGAGGCCAACCAAAGTTTACCATCGCTTGTGGGAAGGATTGCGATTAAACCTTCATAAGGCAATAAAGTCGTGGTATCCGTACGATGCAGAAATGTTTTGGATTTACCAGTGCGGGTGTCATAACAACGCAGATATTGGTCATACCAATAGATTTTACCGTCTGTAGTTGGGCAAATAGCCCCGAAACTTCCATCTTTTTTTGATATTCCGGCTACCGTACGGGTTACACGCCCACGATTTCGGTCAATGTGGAATAACCCGGTGGGGGTCGTCAGCCAAAGTTGGTTAGCAGCATCATAACAGGCGCGAAAGTAGTGCCCAGCCTTTTGTTCGCTCAATCCATAGGCAGCCTTGTTAATCGTCCACCAATCGCGTTTCAAAGGATTGTAAATGCGGATGTCTTCTTCCCGAAAAAGCATAAAAAGTTCCTCAGGCGGGCGAGGGGTATCCAACACGATTGGCAAGGTCAAGTACGCATCTTTTGGATTATGTAGATGTATCTGGCGGATACGCTGTTTGCGTGGATGCATCATGGATACACCTTCTTGACTACCAACCCATAGCACATGCTCGTAATCGTAATGAAACGAATATATACTGTTGGATAAAAAACGCTGTTTTTGGGTTTCATTGGTACTAATGACGCCTACAAATCGGTTCAATTTTCGGTCAAACAGGTATAGGCCATAACTCTTTGAATTAGCCCACAAGGTATCCAGGCCTGTCCATTCCGGTAATTGACAAACCCCATAAAAATTATTCTTTAAGGAAGGAGACATAAAATTAGCAGCATTACCACTTAATGGGTCATAGCGCCAAAGCCCCTTTGTCCAACTTCCCATCCAAAAAACACCTGTCTCATCTTCATACATAGTATGTACAAAGGCAGGCATGATGTCTAAATCAATGTCATCGCCAAGCCTGTCAATTTTTTGCAGAGTGGTTGTTTGTTCCAAGTTTTTAACGCTACATAAACATGTTTCACCACCTCGGCTTATCATACCGACGTAGCGATCAGACGACTTTACCTGATTGGAAACCAACACTGGTCCCGAATCCCAGTCTTTTATTTTATATACCCGATCTCCGTGCCTAAACCAAACTAAATCAGTTGGTTCCATATCATGTAAAAAACTAATAGACTCCGGAATACCCAGTGGAGTAGGTAAAGGAACCCTTTTAAATTGATCGCTTACGGGTTCGTAATACAGCAGCTCCAGTCCATCCGTCGTATATAAATTACCTTTATTGTCAGCCCCAAATCTATTCACTTCTAATTGGGTCCCATGAAACGGGTAGCGCCGAAACTCAAAACCATCATAACGGACAATATCACGGGAACTGTAAAACCAAACAAAGCCACGACTGTCACGCGCAATCTCAACCACACCCGGGCTGGGCAGACCGTTTTCTACCGTTAAGTTATCAAACCTGAAATTAATTTGATCCGCACTGAATTTTGTTTGCGCTGAAAGGAATGCACAGGGCATAATTAGCACAATGATTAACTTGAAGGGGCAACACATGGGGAGTTTTATTTGAATTGCAAAAACTTGGCACTAAAAGAGATTTTGGCATGCACATTACTCCTTTGGCAAAGGATGCGATGGCCAGCCCTAGAGACACATAAAATGCATATTAGGATAAAACAGAAATAAGAAGTGTTAGAATTAGAAGGATGCTTACAACACAAAGTTAGGGAAGATTTTTTGGCGTCAAAATAAAAAAACATGCAACGTATCTTTTTTACAAATTGTACAGCATTTTACAAAAGCAACCTTTCTCCCATCCATAAAACTTAACATCAACTGTCCACTTCCGTACACCAACGTACGCCACCGAACAAATCAAAACCTAAATACAATATACAAAACACTAACATTCAACCACGTAATAAAATGGCACACGACTTGAACTTCCTCCCAATATAAATACAAAGCAAAAAACGATTATACTTGACCTTTCAACTTAATGCTCATGCTGCGCAATTATTTCAAACTAGCCCTCCGGAACCTGCTCAACAACAAGTTGTACTCCGCGCTCAATATCATCGGGTTGGCAGTTGGATTGGCAGCGGGCGTTTTAATCCTGCTCTGGGTATCGGATGAAATGGGTTACAACAAGTTTTATAAAAATTTACCCAATTTATACCTGGTGATGCAAAACCAGGCACAAGGTGGCATCACCTATACTTTTCGCAGCACACCTGGGCCACTTTCGGAGGCATTACGGGCCGAAATCCCGGAAATTAAAACGGTAGCGCATTGTACTTTTAATGATAAGCACCTGCTCACCGTAGCGAATAGTAGTTTTTATGAAGAAGGTGTATTTGCGGAACCTGAATTTTGCCAAATATTTAATTTCCCTGTGATCAGTGGCGATCCAGTCGCCGCTTTAAAAGACGCCAATTCGGTGGTATTGTGCGAACAAGCGGCCAAACGCCTGTTTGGCAACCAAAATGCCATCGGACAAACATTGCGGTATGACAACACATTAGACCTGAAAGTAGGCGCCGTTTTAAAAGACATTCCTAAAAACAGTTCCATCCAATTTGATGTACTATTGCCTTATGTGCAATACAAACGGGAAAACAACACCTGGATCAACTCCTGGGGCACCAATGCAATGCCAACCTGGCTCGAATTGCAACCCCAAGCCGATGTAGCAACCCTCAATAAAAAACTAGAAAACTACATCCAAAGCAAAAACCCGGATGCTTCTGCCCATATTTTTGCTTATCCGATTGCACGCTGGCGTTTGCACAATAAATTTGAAAATGGCAAACCCAATGGTGGTCGAATTGATAATGTGATTTTGTTGGGCGTTATCGGAATCTTTATTTTGTTGATCGCCTGCATTAATTTCATGAACTTAGCCACCGCACGCTCGGAGCGGCGCGCCAGAGAGGTAGGTATCCGAAAAGCGATTGGCGCATCGCGTGTTTCCATTATTGGTCAATTTTTGAGTGAAGCGATGGTGCTCACAGCGGTTGCATTGCTCATGGGCTTGGTATTGGCGCGTTTAGCATTACCTGCGTTCAACCGATTTTATGAAAAAGAAATTTTCCTCGATTTTTCCAATTGGCAATTATGGACCATCATCCTGATCTTAGGCGGATTTACCGGACTGGTGGCTGGCTCCTATCCGGCATTTGTATTGAGTAATTTCCAACCCGCGCGTGTTTTAAAAGGCAACCAAATGGGCCGTGGTTGGCGAAAAGGGGGCTTATTGCGCAAAGGTTTGGTTACTTTTCAGTTTGTAATTGCGATTTTTTTAATGATCAGCACCATCGTGATTTTCCGCCAATTGGAATTCGTACAACAACGCCCCATCGGATATGACTCGGAAAATCTGATCGAAATCGTATCCCGAGGAACCATGATCAACCACTATCAAGCCCTTAAAAACGAACTCCTGCAATTGCCCGGCGTACAAAGTGTCAGTGGTGGAATGCATAATATGGTATCATTTGACAGCAACACTTCTGGACTTCAATGGTCCGGAAAGACACCAGACCAGGATTTTTTAGTATCCATGACCGGGGTAGATTACGATTGGACAAAAACAATGGGCGTAAAAATAGTAGAAGGTCGGGATTTTAGTCCGGAATATGGCGCAGATACCTTCAGTTGTATCTTAAATCAGACCGCCGTTCGCCGCATGGGCTTAAGAGAACCCGTGGTTGGCACTAAAATAATCAATGACACGGCCTATACGGTTGTGGGTGTGGTGGAAGATTTTGTGTACAACGATGCCTTTGGGGTAGTGGAACCACTGTTCATTAATTTGGATCATACCAACCTGAACTCTTTTTTTGTGCGCATTAAAAATGATGGAAATTTGAAAAAACTGCTTCAGGAAATGGAAGCCGTTCATAAAAAAATCAATCCAGCCTACCCGTTTACCTTCAAATTTACCAAAGAAGAATACCAGAAAAACTTTGATGAAATCCGCCAAATGGGGCAAATGTCAAACGTTTTCGGCGGATTAGCGATCCTGATTTCGTGTTTGGGCTTATTCGGCCTGTCTGCATTTGTTGCCGAACGCCGCACCAAAGAAATCGGTATCCGAAAAGTATTGGGCGCCTCCCTTGCACAGGTTTGGATTTCCTTGTCGCAAGACTTTATCAAGCCTGTATTATTAGCCTGTTTATTGGCAGTACCTTTGGCAACCTGGGCGATGAACAAACTCCTGCTCCGCTTCGATTATCGCATCGAATTGGCCTGGTGGATGTATGGAGTAGCAGGATTAATAGCGATTTTTATCGCAATCATTACAGTAAGCTTCCAGGGAATAAGTGCCGCTACCGCTGATCCGGTCAAATCATTGCGCAATGAATAGTCTTGTTGTGATGGGAAGAAAAACACACCAGGCTTATATTTCCTTCCAATACCCCGAACGCTCATATTGAAAAACCGCAGCAAAATCGGTGCATTGAGGCAAATCAAGGTAAGGATATACAATTTTGGATAAATACAAACCTTGTGGATAGGCCGGGCGAATCAGTTTTGGCGTTTTTTTGTCGCGCAAATGCCCCTCAAAGGTGGCTAAGTTCATTTGTCCCGTCCCTATTTCCAGCAGACGGCCCATCAAAATACGGATCATGCCCGTCAAAAAACGATTGGCGCTGATCTGAAAACGCAGCCGTTCCCGACTTTCATCCACCCATAAATGCGCCGAACGAACACGGCAAATGGTGTGTGTAAAACTTGCTGGCGATTTACAAAAACCATAATAATCATCGTATTGCGGCAACAACGCAACCGCTGCCTTCATACTTTGCAAATCCAGCACCCGATCGGCATAAAAAGCGCTGCTGTTTTGCAAAAAAGGGTCTTTTCGGGTGTGCAAAAAATAATCGTAAGTGCGCTGGGTTGCATCAAACCGGGCATGCGCATCGTCCGCAACCGGCATGATTGAAAACACGGCAATGTCCGGAGGCAAGGCCTGATTTAAGCGTTGCAGCAAATCAAAATCATAGGATTCTTCCAAACCAACGTGAAAAAAATACTGGCTCGCGTGCACCTGCGCGTCCGTGCGCCCACAACCATTGATGACCACCCTGGAATGCACAATTTTACCCAGTACATGTTCAATAACTTCCTGCACGCTCATAGCGTCTAACTGCCGCTGCCAGCCGTGATAATTGATGCCATTATAGGCGATATGGAAGAAAAATCGTTTGATGCGGCCAAGATACATAAAAAAACCGTCCAATCTTTACGACAGGACGGCTTGCAACATAACCATGAAAACAATTAACCAATCAAATTTTTTAGCCCTTTCATAGTTATATGGTTAAAAAACCGTGCCAACTTTGACGTTATACATGGATGTTTTTGTTAATCAGAACTTAGTTTTGTCTACTTCTTGACAATTTGGGCACCATATCCGCTTTTTTGGCACTGCACTTTTATCGTATAAACGCCTGAGGGCTGTTTTTCGAGGGAAAAAAGTCCCCGCAACTGATCATCCCACCGATCCAATGGAAAACGCTGGATCAATTTACCGTTTTGGTCAAACACTTGTCCAGTGGCCGTACGCACACCCGCCTGGGCGGGCAATTGTACCCACACCAAATCCGCTGTCGGATTGGGCGATACCGTTAACTGTGGCGTTAAGACGGGTGTAGAAGTACCCACCACCTGAATCGCTACGGTTATGGTTGCAATACACTGATTCGCATCCAAACAGGTAACCGTATAACTTCCAGGCAATAAGCCAGCAAAAACAGGATCATTTTGAAAGTTAATGCCATCCAGGGTATAAGCATACGGCAACGCACCACCCGCTATTTGCACGGTAATTTTGCCATTGGCGGTATTTTGCCCGGAAGCGGGTTCCAGTTCGGTGTCGATGCTAAAGCCCGCACAGGGCGGCACGGTACAAAATGGAATATCCACTTCAGCACCAAAATCACCGCCATAATAAGCCCCGAGCAGTGCCCCTTTGAGCGCCAATTGCACAAAGCCTGCCATGCCATTGCTCGCCGAATCTTTCAACCGAAATACATAACATTGTGCTTTTTTAAGGCAAACCGTGGTATTAACATAATTATTGGGGTACAAATAGCCGCCCTGGCTAAACACCACATTGCCCAAAGCATCCAGTATTTCCAAACTGGTTTCTGCTGGCTGCATATCAGTAAATAAATTCACCTGCACGCCTACCAAACTGGTGTCAATAAAATAGGGCGCAGTCAGACTATCATTTCCCTGAAACTGATCAGACGACTGCCCCTGCACCCCGCTCAAATAAACCTGTAAGAAATTATCACCCCACTTGGAACCCTTGACATCCAGGTACACTTCAGCTGTTTCGCCGGTCGATAAGCCGATGGTCTCCACGACGGGCGCTTGCGGATTTCCATTCAATTGATAAGCCAGTTGAATGGAATCTATCCGATCAATTCCCTTGTTTTCCAACAAAACCTTAACCTGTTGATAAGCGGTATCACCACATCCATACAGCAAATCCAGGTCAACAATAGCCAAATCCTGCTGATAACGATGCCGCACAACCACCGTTTTTTGATCGTTGGTGGGTATTTCGTCGCCCGTTAACCCGGTTTTAAAATCAAAACTGTAGTCTTTATTGACCGTACTTAAATCGGCAGATACTGGAAAGGTATAAACGGTCGTTTCTCCCGGCGCGAGCTGAACGGGCAAAACAGCATCCGCCCAGGTTCCGCCATCCAATCGGTACGACACCGGAATAGCCGCTTGGGTCGTAAGCCCAAAATTACGAACAGCAATTTTTACCGTTTCGGCATTGCTTAAATTGGATCCACTCTGCGGCGTTCGTAAAGTTAACGGCCCCACATCTTTGGATTTGCGCGTGGGGGTACAAAATGAAATAACTTGCTCTGTCGCTGATGCTTCTTCGATGGCCGCCAGCACATTGCCATACACGTCTAAAAGTTGGAAATTACCCTTCCAAGCCAGTGTACCCGATTTTAACACCAATTTATAACAGGTACCATCGTCCGTACACAAGGGAAAAGTTACCTGACCTTGCGGCGGAAACTCCCGCGCCGATATCAACACATTGTTTTGCCGACGCAATTCTAATTTCAACACGCCAAATTCAGTGTTCGCCTGCGCTTCCAAATAAGCGCCATCCACATTGCTGGAAAATTTGAAAAAGATCGAGTCGTTGCGAACATCCTGATCTTGCTTACCATTCGGCAAACTGGTGTTGGCGTAAAAGAAATTCGTGCCATCCACCAGTGAACTCATCGGCAACAATACTGTATCCACCGCGCCGGGGGCCAGATTGCCCGTCCAAGGGTAGGTTTTATAGGGCTGTGTGTTGATTTTGTAATGAATATTGGCACTTTGGAGGGGTAGCGCGCCCGTATTTTTTAATAAAAACTCCAAATTATAATCGGTACCACAAACCACCCCCGGAAAATTGGCCCGCCCAAATGCCTGAACATCATCGGACGTCAAATGGCGCACTTTCAAACGCAGGGTATCATTGCGCGAAAACTTATCAAGGTTCCAATTCGTAACCACCATAAAATCGTAATATTTGCCGATCTCTGGCATAGCAACGGTTTTCGAAAAAACATGTTCTATCGCATTTCCTGGGGCAATGGACGCACCCAGCAGATCCGTTACCACCAAATTTCCTTGAAAAAACAGCGAGACACTGGCATTTTCCGCAACGGTAAGGCCGCCATTGAAGATGCGTACGTTTACCTGTTCATTACTGCCCAGTGCAATACTCGGCTGCGGGGACAACAAGGTAGTCGGTGTAAGATCATAGGTGTCGCGGGTAATTTGAAACGAACCAATACGGGTTGCCCAATTGCCTGAAGCCGGTTGATATTCGCCTGTAAACCAAAAGGTTCGACCATCTTCCGGATCGACGGCCATGTTGCTGTAATCGCCCCAACGAAAATCCTGATGTATAGTAACACCGGGCGCAAAAGGGTATTCTGCAATGGTCATTTCGCCCAACGGATCGCCCGAGCGCCTGCCTGTGATGCGCAAGCCCGGAAAAACACCGTCCTCACTACACACAGAATATCCCAATCCAATATTTCCACGGGTGTCCATCGACAATGTGCCCATAAAACGGTTGGTTTTCGCATTCGGACCATATGTACCTTGCTGGTGAATCTGCCAAGGACCACTGCCACTCCGCCGTAACTCGTACCAGCGCACTTGCGCATCACCGCCCGGCCCAATTTGCCCGGATACATCCACTACATGGTTGAGCACAATAGATTCGTGATCGCCAAAATTCTGGTAGGGTGCCCGATACATAATAATATTTTCCAGGGCCGTGATGCGCACAGCGTTCGGATCAGGCTGTTCAATGCAATCAAACAAGCCGGAAATACATACTTTTGTTTCAAAAGGTGCTGGAAACAAAGCCTTTGGCCCCGTTAAAGTGCTGGCGGCTTCATCGTCCCAGTTTACCCGCACTTCCCACATTTGCAACTGATCTACACTGCCATCCCAGGCATCATCGTACACCCGCATGATGTAACCAGGTGTGCCGGGCGGTGGTGGAGGCCCTATTTCCCAATCAACCCCCGTTGCCGGTTGATACCGAATGCCTAAATAGTTGGGCATTTGAAAACGCTGTACTTTAAAAACAGAATCACCATTTAAAATAGCGTCGCGCTCCAAGGCAAATCCTGCACAAGTATTGCCATTCACAATCTCATTGACCGTTAAAAAATAGGCATCCGGCCAGACATATAATTTAGGGTAATCCGGAAAACCCAACGTTGAAAAACGATAGGCCTTCCAACCACCCGTCGGATCACTGGTATTGGAAATGGCAATGAGCAGGGCATTGACATTAAATTCCTGCATTTCCATCATGAGCCAGCGCTGGGCGTCATGATCATATTGAATAATTGGGTCGCCGATGCTACCATACCCAATTTGCGACCAAATCGTACTGCTGAGTGCAGGCCCGTATACAGATTGCCCTTGTTTATCCCAAATTTGGAACCAGGCACCGCCCGACGAGTTCACCATCTGTACATAATGGTTTTTCCCGATATCACCCACCGGATCGGGTGGTGTAACGCCGCTCAAATCACCAAGGCCATCAAAATTGAGTTGAAAATTCAATTCGGGCGTTAACAACTTCTCCGCCACATTGGGCTGATACAACGGATCGCCGTTTTCAGGCAATGGATGCGGATTATTAAGCGGTATCGGCGGAAAATAATTGCGCTTTGTCCAGGTTTTGCTCCCGGTACGAATGGGCATAGTAATCGGTGTCAAATCACGTAAGGCCGGTATTTCACCCAAAAAAGCACCTTGAGAAAGCATGGGTTTGTACGACTTAGCTTCGTCGATAAAAAGGGAATCCTTGGTGATTTGGGCACCTATAAACTGCCAACAAAAAACCAATAAAAGCGTAAAAATCAATCTCATATGCGTGGTTTGAATGAATTGGAAGGCTTGCGTTGCCCAGGCGTCTGGGTATCACGCGCAGGTGGAAACACGGCATCCTCCGCAGGGGGCATCAGTGGATTTTCGCGTGGAAATTCAATCGGTTTGGTGGTTGACGGGGCAATATTGCGCAAACGGCGTGTTGCACGCGATGGCAATTCAGGCCGCAAGGCATACAACACATAAATAAACAAGGCCACCAAAATCACCCAACCCAAAAACTCGGGTGGTTGCGGCCGTGCAACTGATTCAAATTCAATTCCTTCCAAATCATCACCCAAATCCGGAGCGCTGGTATAGGTTCCCGATTCCGTCGCCAATTGAAGCAAGCCGCCCGATGCTTGTCGCTGCTCATTTAAATTGCGTTGTACATCCACTACCACTTTTTGCAATTCATTCGATAACGCAATAAATGCCTCTTCGGTAGGTTTTACCGACAAAATAGGACGTGCCTGACCCAACTGCTTGAAATGGGCCAACCGCGATTTCTCCTTCCAATTCGAAGGCCGAAAAATGACCGGGTAAATACGCAAAAATCGATCCCCAATTTCAATATACCGCTGAACAGCACGCGTAATCTCGTACCCAACACTGCTATCCAGAATCGACTTATGGCTGGTAATAAACAGGTAAATATGCGCGCGTTCCAGCCGCTGCTGCATTACCTTTGCATAATCAGCCCGCTGATCGGGTGGCCGGTACCAAAAAAGCAACAATTGCCAAGGCAAAGCCAGTGGCTCCGGTCCGGGCGGCTCTTCATAAAACCAGATATTTACCTCATCCTGCATCGGGTAAAGCCACTCCAGCAGCTTTTCCATATCCGGCTTGTCGGCCGGCGCACAGGATATATAAAGGTTCACTTTAACGGGCTCCATGATTCCAGTTTGTTTCTGGAAGCAAATGTAGCGCGATTAATTTGGCACTTTCGTCGCTTTTTTTGGCAGTATCCAAAACTACCGCCATTTTTGCGCTGAATTTTAAATTTTAAAATAACAATTTGCAAAATATGACTACCACGAAAGCACTTTTTTCCGCCGAAGGACAGGACGAACGCAGCCTGGAATTCTTAGCCAATGCCATCGAACGCAATAACCTGCCGGGCTTCGACTACTTTGAGTTCAAACGCGCCGTCGTTACCCTCATGGAAATGAAACTCGATGAACCCACTGCACAAAAAAGTGCTTTCACAACGGCCGCCACCGTGGGTATGACCAAAGACAAACTCATCGAAACCGCAGGGTACTACCGCGATATCCTTGTGAAAGAAAAGGATCAGTTCGATAAAGCCCTCGAAAGCCAAAATGCCAGCAAAATAACAGCACGCCAGGAAGAAATTAAACGCCTGCAAGACCAAATCGAACGCCATAAACTGGAAATCACCCGACTCCAGGACGAGATGGGCGCCTACCTCAACCAAATCGACCAGGCAACCAGCTCAGTGGGTACCGAAACCGAAAAATTAGCCAAAACCAAAGCCGCCTTCCATACGACCCACCAATCGGTATTGCTGCAAATTGAACGCGATATCGAAAACATGCACAAGAATCTGTAATCTATGGCTGATTTTCAATCAAAATCCTTTTGGCAACGTCCGGAAGGAATCACCGGCGGATTATTTATGGCAGCCCTCGTGGCAGCAGGGATCTTTTTGTTCTACCGCTTTTTACCTACCCTCGTAAGTTTGGCCGAAAACACCCTGTACCTCGCAGGCATGCTGGCCGCCCTCGCAGCCATCATTTATGTGGTGCTCGACCCCAAATTACGCAACCTGGTTTGGTACATGTACCGCTCCATCATGCGCTGGATTACCGGTATTTTTGTTAGAATCGACCCAATTTCTATCCTCAAATCGTATATTGGAAGCCTGGAAGATAACCTGCGCAACCTGAGCAAACAAATTGGCAACTTGCGCGGACAAATGCGCAAACTCAAAGGTACCATGGACGGAAATGTGGCCGAAATTGAGAAAAATATGGTCATCGCCAACAAGGCACAAAAACAAAATGACGATAAAAACAGGACCCTCTCGGCACGAAAAGCCGGACGACTGCAAGAAGTAAATGCCAAATACGAGGTTTTATACAAAAAAATGGAGGTGTTGTACCGCATCCTCACCAAAATGTACGAAAACTCGGAAATTGTCCTAGAAGATACCAAAGACCAGGTGCAAATCAAAGAACAAGAGTACCTGGCAATTAAGGCCAGCCACAGCGCCATCAACTCGGCCATGAGTATTATCAGCGGCGATCCCGACCAACGGGCCATGTTTGACCAAGCCCTCGAAGTGCTCGCCGACGACGTGAGTAGCAAAGTGGGCGAAATGGAACGTTTTATGGATACCAGCCGCAATTTAATGGACTCCATCGACCTGCAAAATGGCGTATTTGAAGACGAAGGCCTGCTTTTACTCGAAAAATGGGAAAAAGAAAGTCCACTGCTGCTCGAAAACGATAAATCGAAAAAGCAAAGTGAAAAGCCGCTCGACCTCCAGGAACCACCCAAAGAAATCCTGCGCGATACCAATGATTACACCCAGTTGTTCGATTAACAATGCAAATTCGGACGCGGCTTACCCTGCTTTTTTTAGTCATTGCCAACAGTATGCTGGCCAGTGTACTCTTGATCGTTTTTTTTGTTTACCAAAAAAGTACGGAAGCCACGCTTTTTACAAACCTCGAAACCCGCTCCGAAATTGCCATCAAATCCACCTTCACCCAACCTGAAAACCTGGCAGTTTTACCCGCAAATTGGATCGAACCCGATCAGGACGATTTGCCTTACCGGGACAACTTGAGCCTGTACAACGACAATTACCAGCGGGTTTTTACCCTACATCCCGAATCGGTTCCCGTTTCACCCAAGGAATTGCAGGACGCATTTACGTTCGGATCTACCCAATTCCGACATTACAACCTATATGCCTTCGGAAAATTGATGCGCCGCCCCACCGGCGCTCCATTTGTAGTGGTTACGGAAGGTTATTGCGACCCCACTGAAGGATTAAAACTTCGTAAAATACTGATTATCAGTTTTTTATTGGGTGTTTTTTTAATGGCTGTTTCAGGCTGGTATTTTGCTGGACAAGCCCTGGCTCCCGTTTCGCAAATCATGAATGAAGTAGATGCCCTCTATCCAACGGATATGAGCAAACGCATCGCGCCAGGCAAAAACAAAGACGAACTCTGGCGCCTCGCCGAAACCTTCAACCGCATGCTCGACCGCTCGGAACAAGCCTTTCGGATGCAACGCATGTTTCTCTCCAATGTATCCCACGAACTGCGCAACCCGCTTACCGCTATTCAAACCCAATTGGATGTAGTGCTCCAACGCCAACGATCGCCCGAAATGTATCAGACGGCCCTCCAAAGTGTGCTGGATGATGTGCGCGCTATCAGCAGTGTCGAAGAACGTTTACACCAACTTGCACGCATTTACAACGATCCAAATGCCATTACCCTCCAACCTTTTCGAATCGATGAACTGCTATGGCAGGCCAAAAGTTTATTGCAAAAACGACATCCCGAATATAAAGTCCAACTGGATTTTAAAAATATGCCCGAAAACGATGCCGTTTTGTATATTCAAGCCAATGAAGCACTGTTGATTACAGCGTTTTTAAACCTGATGGACAATGGCTGCAAGTACAGTCCCGACCACAAGACCACCATTACTGCATTTATCCAGCCCGATGGGGGGCACCAAATATTTGTGGCCGATCAAGGACAGGGTATTCCTACTGAAGAACAAGCGCTTATCTTTGAGCCGTTTTTTCGTAGCCCGCAACACCTCCAAATTAAAGGAACGGGCATCGGCCTTTCGCTGGTGCAGAGCATTTTTGGGTTGCACCAATTTACTTTGACGATTGTTAAATCCAATGCAAATGGTACGGTGTTCAAAATTCAACTACCTGCCACTAGTTTTTCTTCACCAATTTAATCATGCTTTGATTATGAAAGCTTTAACTGTTTTACTCCTGGCCATTTTCGGGACAATTTCCTGCACCGCACAAGAACCGATCCACGAACTGCGGCTCGGCACCAAAATCATAAAAATCCTCGACAGCACCAGCGCAGCAAAATACATCACTTTTGATAAAAAAGACCGCTATTTCGACCGAATTACCGCCGTTGAAATGTCTATTCAAATGAAACAAGCCTTGCAACCCGGTCAAACACGCGCCGACCTGTTGCCCGCATACACCGCATTTTTGAAAAGTGATGTCGCCAGTTTTACGGCTGCTGAATCGAAATTCACCGCCACCGCCTTGGAAAAAGTGTACAAGACCGTTCATGAAGTTTCAAAAGATATTTTCCCGGATACCCTCCTTATTATTAAAACAAAGGGCAACCACTATGGCGATGGTGTGTACTACACCCGCGAAAACTGCATCATCATCCCGGCCAACGAACTCTCCGCCGCCAAAACCAATCCCTTCACCACTACGATGTACCATGAACTTTTTCATGTGTACTCCCGATTACACCCGGAAAAACGCGCCAAATTGTACCAGCTCATCGGCTTTAAATCTGTTGGTTTGGAACAACTCGATATGCCGGCATCCCTCGCAGACCGGGTGTTATACAATCCGGATGGCGTCGATTTTGCCCAGAAAATTGATTTAACCCTGGAAGATGGCAGCAAAATCAGCGCAATTCCAATTATTTATGCCAAAAAACCCGGGTATCAGGCCGGAGTCAATGAATTTTTTAGCTACCTGGAATTTAATTTGTTTCAAATCGAACCCGTAGCCAATAACCGTTATAAAGTGCTGGTAAAAGAAGATGGCTTTTCGAGCGTTTTAAACTTGGAGTCGCTCACCGACTTTTTCAAACAAATTCGCGACAATACTGGTTATATCATTCATCCTGATGAAGTGCTGGCCGATAATTTTTCTTTCATTATGGTTGAAAAAAATGGCGCCAAGGTTTCTGCCCGTTTTTCACCCGCTGGCAAGCAATTGCTCAATGATATTGCGTTTATTTTGAAGGAAAAATAAGACGACAACCGGTAGTTTTAAGGGATTGATCGAATTTTTCAAGCTTCGTTAAACTGTACCCGTCAATTCCTGCGTTGTTATGCCTATTGACAACATGCATTACAGGCATAAAACCAGTTAAACCTTTCAATTCATGAGATTATTGACTATTTTGATGTCCATCACCCTGCTGCAAACAGGCCTGCTGGCGCAAAAAAATGCCGACTGCAATGCCGCAATGGATATTTGCAAAAAGCAATCCTACTCCATAGACCGAACCGGAGGTGAAGGCTCCAACCGAAAGGAAGCGGATTTTGTGGCCTGTTTTATGAACGGCGAAAATTTTGGTCAGGCAGAAGAAAATTCTACCTGGATCAAATTTGAAATAAAACAAGGCGGTTTCCTGGCATTTACCATTACGCCCCACCGCGCCACCGATGATATTGATTTTGTGGTGTTTAAATTGCCTTCCAGCGGCGATTGCGACCAAAAACAAATTGTACGTTGTATGGCTGCCGGCGACCAGGAAGCGGAAGCAGGTACCAGCCGTTGCATGGGTAAAACAGGCCTCCGCGATGGCGAAAAAGATACCAGCGAAGACGCGGGTTGTGGCGATCCCGACGACAATACCTGGCTCGCACCACTCAAAGTATCCAAAGGTGAAAAATATGTGATTTTAGTAAGCAATGTATCTGGTGCAGGCCCGGGTTTTAACATCAATTTTACCGGAAGTGCCAAATTGCCTTGCGACGACGAACCCAAACCCGTAAAAGACCCGGTAAAAACAGTAAAAGCACCGCTTGTTGACAAACCAGCACCCAACATCACCAAAGTAGCGCCCCCACCCACCATTATCGGCGACCGAGAAGTGAAGGTGGTCAATACCATCAAAGTGAAATCTTTTGAACTGGACGTAAAAGTGTGGGACAATCAGGTGGAAGATGGCGATATTATTTCTTTGTACCTGAATGACAAAAAAGTGATCAGCAACATCCGTTTGACCAAAAAACCCCAGGAATTTTTGATTAAAATGGATACGAAAGAAGCATATTTGACCGTATTTGCCGAAGATTTCGGTTTGGCAGAACCAAATACCAGCGCGATTTCGATTAAAGACGGGGTAAACGAACAAACCATGATTCTAAAAGCAGGAAAAGGCTTCCAGGAATCAGTAAAAGTGGTCCGGGAGTAAACTGATTTGCCCAATCTTTGTTATGATTGGCAAACCATAGAAAAAACGATATGATCGGATTCCGATTTTCAGATTATAAGGCCAACCCAAATCAAACTACCTTTGATCGGTTGTTTAAAGTATTTCAGGAATTGATGCTCTACACCTCAGGCGATGTGTCGGAATCACTTTCCTGGCTCACCGAGCTCGATAAGGAATATAAACTCACCACGCCTGATTATGGCATGGGTGACTTTATTAAAGACTTAGAAGATAGAGGGTATATCCGCCGCGACGGCGATGGAGACGGGGGCATGGGCCCTACCTCCAAATTAGAAATCAGCCTGCGCCAAAAAAGCCTCGATGATATTTTCGGCGACTTGAAAAAAGCCAAAACCGGTCGCCACAACACCTCCGTAATCGGTCGCGGGGATGAATATACCGCCGATGTGAAGCCTTACGAATTTGGCGACAGCTTGGAACAAATGGCCGTCACGAATTCTTTGCGCAATGCCTACATCAACCACGGCATCGACGAATTTCAGATGACGCAGTCCGACCTGGAAGTACACGAAACCTATTATCAAAGCCAAATGTCGTCGGTATTGATGGTGGATATTTCGCACTCCATGATCCTGTACGGCGAAGACCGCATCACACCTGCCAAAAAAGTAGCCCTGGCGCTGGCCGAATTTATCCAAACCCGTTTCCCGAAAGATACCCTGGATATTATCGTGTTTGGCGACGACGCATGGCCCATCGAACTCAAAGAAGTGCCTTACCTGCAAGTGGGCCCTTATCATACCAATACCGTGGCCGGCCTCGAACTGGCCCTCGATATCCTGAAAAAACGGCGAAATCCCAACAAACAGATCTTCATGATCACCGACGGGAAGCCAACTTGCCTCAAAATTGGCAAAAATTACTATAAAAACTCGTTTGGCCTCGACCGCAAAATTGTCAACCGTTGCTTGAACCTGGCCATGCGTTGTAAAAAACTGGACATTCCCATCACTACCTTTATGATTGCGCGCGATTCCTATTTGGTGCGCTTTGTAGAGGCATTTACCGAAGCCAACGGCGGTAAAGCGTTTTATTCCTCGCTGCAAGGATTGGGTTCGTTCGTGTTGGACAATTACAAGAAAAAGAAACGAAAATAACCTTGTACTACCTGCTTGTTTCAATTGTTATTGGTCTTTTTGTAGCCATGTTGTTTGTAAACCTGTACTTTCGCGCCAAGGTTTTGAAAGTGTACGGCGTACTGGTGCGCAATAAAGTCGAATTCAGCGCCAACCACATTTTCAACCGCAAACGGCTGGAAACAGAAGTCCTGCCGCGTTACCCGCAGTTTCGCAACGAAATAGAATCGTTTATCCGGCACATGCAGTACACCATGAAAATGGCCACCGTTTTGATCGTACTCATTACCCTGTTTGGTGCCATCCTGATGTATTTTCGGGAAATTGAATAAGCGACCTTAAAGTTTTTTCAAGGTGCAATTACGTAAAATAGGACTACTCGGCGCCGGACATCTCGGCAAAATTCATTTAAAATGCATCGTGGCAACCGACTGCTGGCAACTCGAAGGATTTTATGATCCTGACGAAAAAAACGCCCAGCAGGTCATCAGCCAATACCAACTCCAGCGCTTCGATTCCTACGAAGCGTTGCTCGCAGCCGTGGACGCGGTAGATATTGTAACGCCGACCGTCAGCCATTTTGCCTTGGCAGCGCAAGCCATCCAGGCCGGAAAACACGTCTTTATTGAAAAACCCGTCACCGAAACCGTCGAAGAAGGCCGACAATTGCTCCTTTTGGCTGCACAACATGGGGTAAAAGTGCAAGTCGGGCATGTGGAGCGCTTCAATCCGGCATTTTCATCCTTGAAAGGCATGGAACTTCGTCCGATGTTTATCGAAAGCCACCGTTTAGCCGCCTTTCAACCGCGTGGCACGGATGTTTCGGTAATCCTCGACCTGATGATCCACGACCTCGATTTGATCCTGCACCTCAACCAATCACTCGTCGCGGATGTCAGCGCAAGTGGCGTAGCCGTTTTGAGCAATACGGTCGACATCGCCAACGCCCGCGTAGAATTTGAAAACGGTTGTGTGGCCAACTTAACCGCCAGCCGTATTTCGCTCAAACAAATGCGTAAAATGCGTTTGTTTCAGCAAGATCACTACATCAGCCTCGATTTTTTTGATAAAAACGCACAAATCGTACGCCTCTACGACCAGGATGCTACCAACCTTCCGCCCCAGGATGAATTGATGGAGTTCGAAACGGCAACCGGCAAAAAATGGCTGCAAATGCAAATGCCTGAATCAGCGCCCGTGAACGCCATTCAAATGGAACTGGAGACCTTTCATCAAAGTATTGTAGAAGATACCGTCCCGATTGTGAGTTTGCAGGATGGATTTAATGCTTTGCAGTTGGCGCATCGTATTTTGGAGGATATTGACGCTCGGCGGAACAAGATCCTCCAACAATAGAAAATTTCGAACACCGAATTTCAAATACCGAATTTCGAAATAAGGGTGCGTTATCACCGGCTTTTGTTCTTGCTTGGCCAAGAGCAACGCACCACTTCGAAATTCGGTGTTCGGTGTTCGATATTCGGTGTTTCCTTCTCCGCCTTTACCGATACAACGTAACCGCGCCCTGCCTTTCCACAACCGTACCATCTGGCAAAGACAACAACAACGTCCAAACATACACCCCTGGCAACGCATCTTTGCCATTTACCCTGCCGTCCCAACCACCATCCTGGTCATCTGGCAAAAAGTCGCGTTTTTCATACACTTTAGAACCCCAACGGTCAAATATTTCAAATAAAACAACGCGCACTTCAGAACCTGCTCGACTAAACACCGTAAACAAGCGGTTCGCATCTGTTCCATCCGGGTGAAATACATTCGGAAGATACACCACAATGGAATCGCGCAGGCGCAAGGTGACCGTGTCTGTTTGTGTACACCCTGCGCCATCGCTTACCGTAACCTGATAGGTCGTGGTTTGCTGCATCTGCGCAACTGGCTGCGGACAAGTGGAACAAGAAAGCCCCGCAGCAGGGCTCCAGGCGTATTGGAGTGGTGGCGTTGCCGAACCTTGTAGCACCAACGGAAGGAGGTACGTTGCACCCGCTGCAAGGGCGATGTCGGGCCCCAAATCAACACTCCAAACAGCAGGATCTTGTAAATTAATATTTTCCGAAACGGCACATCCAAATTGATCCGATACTTCCAAGGCATAAGCGCCCGCTGGTAAAAGGGTAAAATTAGGTTGGGTTTGTCCTATCCCGCCGTTCAAACGATACTGGTAGGGCGCGCGGCCGCCCGTTACCTGCTGCAACCAAATAGCGCCATCTGTAAAACCCGGACAAGACGGATCCACGACCGACCAGCTGGCGGATAAAGGGGTAAGTACTTCCACTTTAAAACTGTCAGCACCCATACAACCCAAAGCATCGGTTACGGTAATCGAATAAGCCCCATTACCGATCGCATTGATTTTGTTCGAGTTAGCACCATTCGACCAAGTGTAGGTTGTAAATCCCGGCGCTACTTCAAGACTTGTTTGTTGGCCGCCACATAATACGGTATCGCCTGATATTTGGGGCACAGGCAACGCTTGTACAAGCAGCTGGAGCGTAACGATCGTATCACATGCCCCTGCAAAACTGCGCAAGGTATCGGTATAAATTCCCGATTGCAGGAGCGTTTTGCCACCGAATTCA
>JBBAVI010000037.1:0-46333 GCA_040397785.1 Saprospiraceae bacterium
CCAGGAACATACATACTCACGCTTACGGATGGCAATGGCTGCATTTCAAGTTTCTCTTATGTTGTTCCATTTATAAGTAGCACTGATCAAATAGGCGATGGCCTGGATGTTATTGTTTACCCCAACCCTTTCTCCAATACCCTCCGCATCGAACTACCCGCACAAGTAGGCAGCACCCCGCATTTTGTGTTGTATGATTTGTTTGGTCGGGAAATGTATGCCACTGATTTACAAGATTTTACCACAGATATTCCCCTCGCGCAGGTGCCTGCGGGTGTGTACGCTTGGCGCATGTACCTGCGTGGGGCGGCGGTGCAAAGTGGAAAGGTGGTGAAAATGGAATAGTGGGTTTTATCACAGATTATTCAGATTTTAAAAGATCGTTGCCAATTAAAACAATCTGTGAAAATCTGGGTAATCCGTGGTAATCCACCCTACTGGACATTTTATTTCGCGCAAATGTTACACGAAAAAAAAGCAGATGTTACGCAGAAAAATCCGTGTAACATCTGCGAAAATACATCTGTGTAACATCTGCGCGAAACATATCCAGTAGTGTGATGGTAATCCCCCACCCTACAACGCCCCCAAAATCTTCTGCTCCAAAATCGTCAAAGGCAAACAACCATCCTCCAGCACCAATTGATGGAACTTGCGGATATCAAATTTATCGCCTTGCGCCTGCTGCATTTTATCGCGCAATTCCCTGATTTTCAATTGCCCCACCTTGTAGGAAAGTGCCTGGCCCGGCCACGACATGTAACGCTCAATTTCGGCTACGATGCTTTGTTCGGATTCCGCTTCATGTTCGAGGGAGTATTGGATGGCTTGTTCGCGGGTCCAGCCTTTGGTGTGCATGCCAGCGTCTACGACCAGGCGGATGGCGCGGTGCATCTCGGCGCTCAACATGCCAAAATACTGGTAAGGATCGGTGTACAAACCCAGTTCTTTGCCCAAGGATTCGGTGTACAAGGCCCAACCTTCGCCGTAAGCGCCATACCATAAGGTGCGCCGAAACTGGGGCAATTGCGTATTTTCCTGCTGCACCGAAATCTGGTAATGGTGCCCTGGGATGGCTTCATGCAGGAATAAATCTTCATCGGCAAAAATATTGTACGCGCGTGCATCGGGCACCGGCACATAAAAAATACCCGGACGTGTACCATCCAAAGAACCCTGGATGTACTCGGCGCTGGCGGTCTTTTCGCGGAAAGCCTCAGTACGGCGCACTTCAAAAGGTGTTTTGGGCGTCAAACTAAACAATCGCTCGAGTTGCGGCTGCATGGTGGTGTGGATGTCTTTGAAATGCTGCACCACTTGCTCGGCTGTGGTATAGGGCATCAATTCCTTTTTTGCGCGCACATAATTGAAAAAACTTTTGAGGTCGCCCGTGTACCCCACCTGCTTTTTAACGGCCTCCATTTCTCCAAAAATACGCGCTACTTCCCGTTCTCCGAGTTGAAAAATTTCGTCCGCGGTCATATTAGTGGTGGTGTGTAATTTTATTTGCTGGGCATAAAAAGCAGCACCGTTGGGAATATCGGAAATGCCAGCGCTTGCACGACAACGCGGAACGTATTCGTCTTTCAAAAATGCATGTAATTTTTGATAGGTAGGGATAATTTTATCGGCAATCATTTTTTTATAAGCCTCCGTCAGGCGCGCGCGATCTTCGGCCGAGAACGTGGCGGGTAACGTGGTAATTGGACTATAAAACAGGTGTTTTTCCACCGGACCATGGTCGAAACCGGCCATTTGGGGCACCATTTTTTCGGCGAGTATTTTGGGTAAAAGGTAGCCCGCAGCCATACCCCGGCGCATGTTGGCCATGGCGGTATCGCACCAAACCGTGTAGGCATCGAGCCGTTTCAGCCAATTGTCGTAATCCTGCACCGTTTTGAAAGGTTGGGCGCTGCTCCCGCTGGCGTATTGGCCGATCTGAAGCGGTAAGCAATCAAACTGGTTGATGGGCATCAATTCCTTGTGAAATTGCAGGTCGCCTAAGTTGATATCGCATTCCCACAACAGAATATCGTAACTCCGGCGTTCCGTGCTCGATAGTTTGGCGGGGTCGTATTGCTGGAGCAGGGTTTTGTATTTGGTATAAAAAGCGGCAAGTTGGGTGCGGTACGCCTGCGATATTGTATTGGGCAACAGATCGTTATATCGGGTATCGCCCGCCGTGGTGGCTTCAAGCGGGAACATAGGCAGGCGCTCCTCACTGTATTGGCTTAGTAGCGAATCAATGGGCAACTGTGCAATCGCTTGTGATTTCGGTGCGTTGTTTTGGCAGGAAAAAATGCTCAGGCAGCTGAGCAGCAGGACAAATGGGAATAGTACTTTTTGCATAGGTGTTGCATAAAACGGGTGAGCAGATGGGGGCTAAGGTAATGGATGGCGCATTATCATGGAGGGACGGTTAAAGAAAGATAGACGAATGGGGTTTAAGGTGCCTTAAGCGCGGGATAAATGATATGCAATCGGGCTATCCGTGTCGTTTTTTTTACTACTTATAGCGCGCATTAATTTTTATTTCGCGCTACAAGTCCACTTTTTTACCACTTATAGCGAGCATTATTTTTTATTACGCGCTATAAGTTTGTTTTTTTAGCACTTATAGCGAGCAATAATTTTTATTACGCGCTATAAGTGCTTATCTTTGCATGTATGAAGCAAGATAATCACAAACTTAACGCGATTATAGGCCGTAAAGCAGAGATTGCCCTCTTACAAGGTCTGCTGGCATCCAATGAGTCAGAACTAGTATCCGTGATTGGGAGAAGGCGCGTAGGGAAAACATTTTTAGTAGAATCTGTTTATGCCGAACATATCGCTTTTGGAATCACCGGGATTCAGCACGCAAGCGCAAGGGAACAACTTGAAAACTTTGCCTCTGCCTTGCACATTATATCCAAGTCCCAATTACCAATACAAATACCAAGATCCTGGTTAGAGGCCTTTCGCCTCCTTATTATGTACCTGGAGCAAACCGCAAGCACCAAAAAAAAGGTAGTATTCTTGGATGAAATACCTTGGCTGGCCTCACATCGGTCCGGCTTTTTGAATGCATTTGGTTTTTTCTGGAATAGTTGGGCCGTTAAAAATAATATTGTAGTGGTGATTTGCGGGTCGGCAGCCTCCTGGATGATACAAAAGGTGGTGCATAACAAAGGTGGTTTATACAATCGAATTACCCAACGTATTCAATTGCAACCCTTTACTTTATCGGATGCCGAGTTGTTTTTAAATTCGAGGGACATCAACCTCAATCGGTATCAAGTTACGGATCTCTATATGGCAATCGGCGGCATTCCGCACTATTTGAAAGCAGTTCGAAAAGGAGACAGCGTTGCGCAGAATATTGACAATATTTGCTTTACCCCCGGCGGCATTTTGCATGATGAGTTTGACCAACTTTACGCTGCCTTATTCGATCATTCCGAAAACCATATTGAGATCGTTCGAGCATTGGCGTCAAAATCGTCTGGTCTTTCGCGCGGTGAAATCGCCCAAACAACGAAAATACCAAATGGCGGAGGGCTTACCAAAACCATAGAAGAACTACAGTATTCCGGGTTCATAACAGAATATGCGCCTTTTGGAAAGTTAAAAAGAGAAACGGTTTACCGCCTATCGGATGAGTATTCGCTCTTTTATCTGAAATTTATTGCATCCATGCGCAAAGAAGGTTCCGGAATTTGGAAAAGTTTCCAACAAACCGCTGCTTTTCGTGCCTGGAGCGGGTATGCATTTGAAGGAATTTGTCTGAAACATTTGCCTCAAATAAAAAACGCGCTCGGTATTGCTGGCATTTTTACCACTTCTTCTTCCTTTTACCACAAGGGTGCCGATGGTATGGATGGCTGCCAAATTGATCTTGTGATTGATCGAGACGACCGCGTCATCAATCTTTGCGAAATCAAATGGGCCGCTTCAGAATTTATCATTACCAAAGCATATGCTGCCGAGCTCCGGAAGAAGATTTCGCTGTTTAAATATTACACCAACACCAAAAAGCAAGTCTTTTTCACGTTTATCAGCACGTATGGATTACTTGAGAATGAACACAGCAGGGGGCTGGTAGATAAAGTGCTTACGCTGAATGATTTATTCCGGACTTAGCCGCTGTTTCATTTAAAATCTAAACGCTAAACAAGTGTCCCCAAATCATTTTTTTATCCATGTCGCGGCGACGTAAAGCGGGCTATCGCTCAGATCGAAGCTGGATTTTGCGGGGGAATGCATGGAACTGTTTGCCGCTAATCTATCTGCAACTTACATAAAAATATTAAATTTATTATTTTACATATATAAATTTACGCATAGCACCCCCTGTTTTTAGTGCTAGCGGTGGCATAACTACACACCGCCGCGTTTAGCGAGCGGTTGGCAGCCATGCAGAGTTCGACGGGTTTTTATTGTTTGAGATTCAGCATTTTATCAATTTTTTGTCGCGCCCGGTGCTTGCTTGTTTATGTATTTTTCTTTTTCCTTTTTGAGCGAGAAAAGCCAATCTACATACATCTGTTCGGGCATTTGTCGGTAGCCGAGATTGATTAACTGACCATACAAAGCATTCATTTCATCCCATTTTGCCTTTCCCTCTCGTCTATTGGTCAATTCTTTCAGATAAGCGTAACCGTATCGCTTTTGCATTTGTTGTAATTGTCGTAGTCGAGTTTCTGCTTTCAGAAGCATTGCATTAACATAATCAGGAAAGTGCTTCAATGCCAAGTCGCAGCACTCTATGACAAAATTTCCGTCATTATCCGGATATTTATGATTGTATCCCTGTGCCAAGTCAATCACGCACAATGCAATACTTTCTTTTTCGCTAAGGGTATCCATGTAGATGCCATTTTGGATGGCTTCGAGGGTGATATAGCCCGATGCCATGAGCCATGCATCAATTGGAAATGTGGCGCTTGTTAGTTCAGTGTTGTACCAGCCTCCCTTTTCTGCCCTATGCTTGATATAAATATGGTTTGGCGCAAGTGCCAAATGGCAGGGAACATTAAGTTCATCACATAATATTTTATATAAATAAGGCATTGAATGGCAATTTCCCGTTTTTGTAACCAAAAGTTTGCTTACAAAAGTGTTTTCCCATCTACTGCTACCAAATATATCAGTAAAGTCATATTTTATTGGCGGGTGTAAGGCTTGTTTATTATTCAAGACTAATTTGATAGTATCAGAGAATAAGTGAAAGACTGATGCATAGTTTGAAATTACTTCTTTGTCCCTATGGCTATACATTATATCATTAGAAAGTTTAAACATTTTTGCAAATCTAACATAATCGTTTATTTGTTTGTTAAATGTCTCATATATAAAACTATCATTTGAAAATGAGAACTCAACAGACAACACTGCTTCTTTAAAAGAGCATTTATCCTTGTCTATTAAAGAAGATTCTAAAAAGTTCAATGATGCTCTATATATACTATCTTGTTGAGCATATACTTCGATATTAATTGCTATAAATATTGCTAATAAAAAAAATTGTATCCTTTAGTCACAATGGTTTATTTTATTTTTAGGTAAAGAGAATCTTTTTAATTTTTTTTTATCTAATAAGTAATCAGGATAACCGCATACGGTATCACATTCAATCATAATGCAGAATGGGGGCATAGGCTTATCTTCCTGAATTGGGCAGAAACGGCGGTTTGTAGTAAGTCTTCCGATAATATTTTTGTCCTTTTTATTTATTGTGAAAAAATCTCCTTGTACAGTATATATCATAAATAAAAAATTGTCTCCAGTTTGTCCATGCTGATTGCTTCTCTTATATAAGTAAGGCAAGGTGTCTAAGTTATCTATTTCGCTCGCCAAACTATATTTGAACTCTGGAGCAATTATTTTATTATATATAATAGCCGAATATTCATTTAGAATATCATTTTTAAATGTGGAATCATATGGAGTTTCATCTGCTATCCAACCAGTAAGACAATATTTTTTATTCTTTATAATAATACTATTTTGCTTTGCAAAATAGTAATAAGTCAAAGAATCAATACGGTATTTTTCGAATACTGTCGTTACAGTTGCCTGTTCGTTATTTTTTAAAGCATATTTTGGGGCTATGCAACCAAGTAAAAACAAAAAAATTATTACAAATAGGTTTTTCATAGTATTAGTTTCCTTTTACTGGATATTGCACCTCACGCTTTTGACCTCCATCTTCTTGAGACACTTTATTTAAATTAGAGGTGCCGCGCCAAGTGGTTAATATTACAGTTCCTCCCTTCCCGCCTGCTAGTTGAACCGCTGGCTGAGTTGTTTCAACAATATCTTTCATAATTACATCACGTTTGCTAACATCAACACTAGAAATAGACTTTTTTCCAGAGGCATCACTCCAGTCGTTGTTATGCCCCAAGCCCATAATGTGGGCAAGTTCATGACCAAAAGTAGTGCCTTGTGATAGATTTTCTTGACTTGACTTGTAGTCAAGTTTGCCGTCTCCATAATGTGACGATGTAGGATTGTCAGCACTAATCGTAAATAACCTGTTTTCGCCCGGGTCAGTAGCATTTACAGTATTTTCTACAGAATTAAATGCTAGTTCATATGTAACATTATACTTCTGCCCATCAATATCTACATCATTGAAAGATGCTCCACTAAAAGTATTATTGCCTTTATCTTCTATTTTTCCATTGCCCCAGGTTTCTGCAAAAGAAGATTTTGCAGACTCGATAAACTTAGAGTCCCCTGTAAATTTAGTTGAGTAGTTGAATGTTAATTGAACTATTATTGTCCCATTTGCACCATTTTCTCCTGGTTTAATGACTAAAATAGCATCCCTGCCATCGGGATCAACATAAATAATCGGGTTATTAAAGGTATAATTATAGGGCGACCAATTCGGATGCTTCGCCGCCAACGGATCAGGCGAAAGCCACCGACTGACCACTTCCGGTTTTAAATTATACTCCCCGTAAAGCGTATCGTTTAGGATAACGGAAACGACCTCGCCCGTGAACTGGTTGTACATCACGGAGCCAATGCGCAGGAGCGTGTCATTGGCAAATGTTTCCTGATATTTTCCATTGCTCAGGGTCAAAATCTTGACTTTTACGCCCAATTCCTGCTCAAAAGGCTGGATGGGCTCATGTTGGGCCGACAAGGTGGCTGTCAGCAGCAAAGCAAATATTAACGTGGATAATTTTTGCATAACCTTTTCGATTTTATGATTTATGGCCTGATAATTTTTTCCGGCTGTTTCTTCTTTTCTGTCTCAAAGGATTGAAGCCAAGTCTGATAAATATGGTCAGGAATTGGCTCGTACCCTAATTGGTCAATTCGTTGGTACAGTTGGTCCCGAATCCGCAGCAGTTCGTAAGCCTTTGGGTATTCATGGACTTTGTCGGGCGGCGGAAAGCCTAATTGCCTGATAACGTAATGAAACAAATACGAATTGTAGTCCGATTTGAGTTGAAGGGCGTAAATATTGTTTGGGTGGTATTTTAACGCCGTGTTTAGGCAATCTAAAACAAATTTGTCGAAACCGTATTTGAGCGCATACCCTTTTGCCAAATCCGCCAAACAAGAAGCGATCACCTCCTTTTTGCTCATTTTTTTGAGGTAAACACCATTCTTTACTGCTTCTGCTTTGACGTAACCCGAACTCAATACCCACGAATCAGTCGAATACTGGCCGTTGGTCGTCTCGTAGTTGAACCATTCGCCTTTCCCATTCTGCACCTTTATATAACTGTGCCCGGGCGAATACGTCAGTCGGGCATCAATGCCGAGGTCTTCTGCCAAAATAAGGTACAAAAGCGGCAACGAATGGCATTGGCCTTGTCGGCTATCCAATAATTTTGTCACAAACATTTTTGACCAATCGGTTTTACCGAACGGGTCTTCAAAATCGTATTGGTAGGGCAGGTGATAAAATGAAGGTTTTCCTTCGCTGTCTCTTAAAACCACGGTATCCGCCATATATTTTTGAAGCATCCATTTTCGTGCGGTTTGGTTGATCGTGTCATACCCCGCCTGTTGAATGGCTACCTTTATGATATCCGTTCCGACGGAAATATCGTTGCAAAACCACTCATACTGCATCGTGTTTTCAAACCAAGCGTTTTCGCTCAAAAAAACGGCCTTCTTCAAACTCAATTGTTTCTTGCCCTCCATCATTTCGGTTATCTCCACAAGTGCATCCTGATAAAATTGTGTCCCCGCAACTGCGCTCTGGTCAGGAAACTGGTATTGCACTTCCTTTCGGTTCATTTCCTGTTTGATTTCCGCCAAAAACTGCTGCTGTTGTTGCATATCCTGCTGAATCAGCATTTCATTTTGTCTTTGGATTCTTTGGTTTTCGAACGGTAGCCCGGGTGGTGAAGGTGATGGATTCGGGAAACGGATAACTGCGCCAGGAGACATACCAGCGGGTTGGGGCACTTCAGGTAATTCAACACCTGAAATCTGTGCTTTCGAAATGAAAATGGCACACGAATATATAATTATCAATATTCTGACCCTCATATCGTATTTTTTTATTTTGTATTCCCGTCAAACGGTTGCATGTTCGTCAATTCCTAAAAAACAGCCCCCCTTGCATCAATCTTAATTTGCTCCAAACCATCCAGTTTCGTACATCTAGCCACATTAGTTAGCTTTACGCAACTAGGTAGCATAAAAAGTTGGACAACGCGGTACGCCGAATAACACCCCATAAACAAATTGCTTCAAGCGAACCATACCAGTTAGCTTGAAGCAATTGTTCAACATTAGTATAATATCAAAACGAGGGTTCATACGCCAAATTTTGTCCGTACAAATATACGCTAAATATTAAATTTCCAAACATCTAATGGCATACTTCGGGAATTTTCCGCCGCTAGCGCTCCCCCTCACCCAAAGCAAGCGCATGATGCCTGGCCGATCGCTATCTTTATTCCAATAATTGTCCCAGCCGAACCTCCACATCCACGATATCCTGTGCATACGTGTTTGGCGTGAGGCCGTAATTCGTGATAAAGGTCATAAAAACCTGCTTTTTAGTGCCGGTGTAATCTATAAAGCGCTGTCGCTTTTCTATTAGTTGTTGATGGTATGCGGGCGTGATGGAAGGGGCCACTGTGAAATTTGATTTCGCAAAGATTGATGCTGTTGTCTTTGCGATCAATCAACAGGTCAATTTGGAACCCGGGCGTTCCATCCGAAGCGGGAATCCGTAAACTGGAAATTTCGGTATAAACGGCGGCTATGCCCAGTGTGCGTTTGATGGCATCAATATGTTTGTGGCACAGGTTTTCAAAAGCGTAGCCAGCCCAAATCTTATAGGACTGGCTATCCGCTAGTTGCTGCCAGATTCCGGGACTGTATTTTTTATGCGCATGAATAAACCGATGGTAAAAAATGCTGTATTCGTCCACCAGCCGATAAGTGGAACCTCGCTTTTGTTTACCCAAGGGCGAATTTTCGACGACAAAATCGGAGACGATCAGTTCCGCCATGGCCCTTTGGTAACTGCCGGTGGCTGTGTTCATTCCGATTTCCTGTAGTATTTCGGTATTCAACATGCCATAATGCCACGCGGACAGGGCTGCCACGATCTGTTGATGTATTTCGGCATTGTTGAAAAGTGCTTGGTACAGGTTGTGGTATTCGTTGTGCAAAATTCCTGTCGGGGCAAAACATAAACGCTCAATGGCCGCCGAAAAACTTTCTCCTTTTCGAAGGGTTTCCAAATAAAACGGGATTCCGCCAAGGGCCATATAAAGCTTCGCCAAATCCTGAAGGCCGAAAGAAAGCCCTTTTTCCGCCAGAAAAGCATGGGTCTCGGCCAGCGTAAACGGGTGAAGGTGAATATTTTCGGTGATTCGGTTGTGCAAGCCGCCCGAATCATTGATCACTTTTTTGATGATCCAGGAAGTTGCTGAACCACAAATTACCAGAATAAAGTGCGGCTCTTTGGAAAGGTAATCGTTCCAAAAATGCGCTAACATTTGTACAAAACCTGACTTTGGTGTTTCTATCCATGGAAGTTCATCCAGAAATATAACATGCTTTCGATCCTGGGGCAAAGTCTTAAGATACCCTTTTAACTGCAAGAAAGCGTTTTGCCAGTTTTCCAGGTTTTGAGGAACGTTCGTCCCATCATATTCGGCCAATTTTACGCTAAAGTTTACCAATTGCGTTCCCATGCTTCCATTCTGGATGCCCGTCATACTGAAGCAGTAATGCACTTTCAGCAAGGTATCCACCAGAAAGGTCTTGCCAACACGCCGCCTTCCCGTTACTGCCAAAAACTCGGAACGCCCAGAAACAAGCAGTCGTTCGATTTTTTCAATTTCCTTTTTTCTTCCAATCATTTGAAAATAAGTGGGTTGTGTGTCAAAGGGGTTCTGTCCTCTCTGAAACTAAGGACAAATCTAAACCTTATACTTGGAAATAACTACCCAAAAACCATACTTATTTCCAGATATAACCCTATATTTGGAAATAACTACCCAAAAATCACACTTATTTCCAAATATAGCCTTATACCTGGAAATAAGTATGATGGTAGACCCAAGTGTTAAAATCCTTTTCACGCTATTTACTTATCCCAAAATACGGATTTGAATTCGTACGCCAAGTCAAAATTGAACTATCCTGAACAATGGCTTCCGCATTAGCAGGCACGGTATAATATGGATTACCTTTATCAAAACCGATTGATTTGAGTTCAATATTACCGTTTCTCAACACGTTAATCAAGGTAAATCCATAAAAAGCGGCCTGACCGGGACTGCCGCCATTGCCTGCAATAATTTGATAGGTACCCGCATTTCCGGGTTGCATGCGCTGGTAATCATGCACATGCGCAGAAAGCATGGCGCAAACATGCGATTGATTCAGCACCGGCCATATAATTGGGCCTTCCGGCAAACCATCGTGCCCTGTTTCAAGTTGATTGTCCACATAGCAGGGCTTATGTCCAAGCACAAAAATATGCTCAATGGATTTGTCGGCGCGGTATTGCTTTACTTTATCCACAATCCATTGGGTATCAATAATTCCTTCCAACCCATTGGGATTCTGGGCCGTTGGATCATTATAGGTGTCCGTATTCATCACGATAAAGCCGACATTATGCCGCTTAAAGGCAAACGTCATGCGGCTGTTTCCACTTTTATCGGGTACCTGATCTCGGTCTTTCGGCATAAAACCACCCATCGATCTCATCCAGACATCCGTTGCGCCATTAAGCGGCCATTCCTTGTGATGTTGGCCGGCATACAACATTTCATGATTGCCGGGAATTGCGATGAACTCGATGCCGGAATTTTGGAAATTGCTAAAACCCTTATCCTGATAAAGGTCCACCCAAGCCTTTAACTGCCCGTCTAAGGTCGTGGTATCGGTTTCACCCAATACGATATCACCCAGAAAAAAGAATTGCTCCGGCTTGTGCGGCAATTGCATGACTTGATCAAAAATCCATTTTAGAACGGCTCGATTGGCCGTTGACCCATCATAAGGTTGTTGTTTTGCCACGTCTTTATGGTCCAGGCGGTTACAACCGACAAAAACAAAACTAAAAAGGATGGAGTCTTTTGATACCTGGAATGCAGGCTTGGCCTGGGCTTGCTCCGGTTTGCCTGGATTGTTGCAGTAGATCAGCAGCAACATGAACGGCAATACAAAAAGTAATTTTTTCATTTTATTAGATGGGTTTTGGAAAAAAAATTCGATTTTTTGGCCTGTTTGGTTTCTTTTCTTGCGTTTTTCGGCCTGATATTCATGGTAATAAATGAAAAATCCCGGATTTTGGGTTTCACCAAAGTCCGGGATGACGCATGTTGTTCTTTAAAACCAAACCGCCAAAGAAGTAACTAAAAGCCCATTCGTATTGGTTGAACGACCGTCCCGAACAAAGATATCGTCTTGGCTATTTAGGATCCGGCCTTCCAGGCGCCACAGGGCGTTTTTATGGATAGATACATCCAAATTGGCCGAAAACCCAAGGGTTTGAAACCCATTTGGCGTGCCCGTTGCGATAATAACGCCGTTTGCGTCATCATACAATTCGGCGCGTGCTGCGATGGCGATCCGATCGTTGAGGGCATAGCGTGCAATCACGATGGGTGAAAACCAAAAATTGGCATTTGCTTCCGGAACGGGGCTTTCCTCCCAGCCGGTATCCAATCCCAAGGTCAAGCCAAATGCATTATTGAGTTGAAAAATACCGTAAAAGTTATGGAAAACACGGATCAAACGCGCGTTATCTGGTTTGTCGGTGCCTACAAACCCGCTGCTATTAAGTGTAATACGTGCATTGGGTTTGTACATAATTTGCCAGCCCCCCGATATAAGGGAGTTGCCGGGTACGCGTTGGATCCGTTGCCAACCGTTCAACGCCAAGGCGCTCAACATCCATTTTTCGTTTTTAGAGGTGTAGGTCAATTTAGCGCCTGCCTCGTAGTACGGCGAATTTTCGGCCAGGATACTTCGTGTTAGCGTCCAGCAATCCTTCCCAATGGCGCTTTCAAAACCAATATGCGAACCAAAAATACCCGCATCGATCCATACATTGTGTTTTTTAGACAATTTGATGCCCGCATTTGCTTCTAATACATTGCGCAGGGTGCCGGGCTCACTCGCCAAGTTGGCGTTGGCATACGTCCCGGCCATCAAGGCAAGGTTGGCGCGGGTACGGTCGGTACTGACCGCCCCTTTAATGTATGCGAGGTTGATATTGAATTCGTTGTGCCGGTTGTGGGAGTAAATGAAACCTGGACGTTCGCTGTTTTGGGGCTGGTTTAAATCGTAACCATAATACGACTCTGCATAACCACTGATGGTCCATTTCAGGGCGGAAGTGTCGGATTGGGCAGATGCCTGTGTAAGCAAAAAGAAAAAGGACAAAAGGCGTAAAAGATGTTTCATGTTTGTGGTTTTATTATAGTCAATGCAAAGTGGTTATGAAAACAGATGGCTTCTAATCCATTGAAAATCATTTTTTTATCCATCCATCCTTTAAATCCATTTAAATCTGGGTCTAGGGCAGGGTTGGCATGCTGATGATAAAGGTGCTACCGACACCGATCGCACTTTCCACAGCGATGGACCCTCCCTGGGCTTCAATGAAAGCTTTACTGATCGCAAGACCCAGTCCGGTACCTTCTTTTTTAGCGCCGGGTGCTCGGAAATATCGGTCAAAAATTTTATGTTTATACTGTGGTGCGATGCCGGTTCCTGTGTCTTTTACAAAAAACTGCAATTGATTCTGTTGGGGCACAATGTTCAAGTAAATTATTGTATTTTCATAAGAGTATTGAATAGCATTTGCAATCAAATTGGTTAATACCCAGGATGTTTTTTCATGATCTGCTAATATTTCGGGCAGGTTTTCGGGGCAATTCAATTCAAACTTAATTTTCTTTTGTTCCGCCTGTACTTTGGTAGCGTTGATGGCGTATTGGAGCATTGCTAATGGGGCTGCGGGGAGTATAGAAAGTTGCATATTTCCGCTTTCCACTTGCGATATATTTAACAATTCTCCGGTGATGCTCAACAGGCGGGTCGCGTCTTCTTGAATGCCTTCAACTAAGTGCTTTTGCTCGGCATTTAAAGTGCCTATTTGTTCATTTTCAAGCAATTGTAAACTCAATTTAATGGACGCAATGGGTGTTTTAAATTCATGTGAAAGCGTGGCAATGAAGTTTGTTTTGGCAAAATCGAGTTCCTTGTATTCGGTAATATTGCGCAAGATAATAACATGACCGATCACAACGATGTCTTTTTCGGCAGTCGGGGTGATGGAAATTTGTAGATTTTGTTTTTCAAAATAGCTCTCTTTCCCATCCGCATAAATTTTGATCGGATTGGTTTTATGGTTTTTTGCATCCTGCGCTGGCTGCCCAATATCCTGCACCAGCGCACGAATTAAATCATTTTGAAGCGCCAGTTCTTTGGCTGGTTTTCCAATTAAATCGGGTTGTTTTAACCCAATGATCTGGACGGCTTCTTCATTCACAAAAATTACATTCAATTGTTCATCCAACCCGAGTACAGGGTCGTGCATGTTATTAATAAGCGTTTCAATGCGCTTTTTTTCCATCATGAGTTTCGACAAATTGCTATTGTTGTACTCTTGCAGTTTTTCGGCCATGATGTTAAAAGACCGGGCCAGGTCGCCGTATTCATTGTGCGTTTCAAAATGCACCCGCTCTGAATATTTTTTATCCGCTATTTGTTTTATGCTGTTAGTCAGTTCATTAATAGGGTCAGCAATATTGGAAGGCAGGTTAATTAACAGGGTAAAAGCAATCAAAAAACAGAGGGTAGCCGTAGCGGCAATCCAAAAAGTTGCAATTTCGGCTGTTTCCTGGGCATGTTCGCTCTTGCGCTGAATGGCATGCATGTTCATTTCCATCAATTTGTAGATTTCCTTGCGCATGCGTGGTTTGCGTAAACTATCGGCCGGATTTAATTTAAATTCATTATAAAACGCCCTTAATTGTTGGGTGACTTCTAGTTCACCAACTTCTGTAATAGTATGCTCTTGCGCAACCAGGTTTTCTTCGAATATTTCCTGCGATTTTTCATCCGACAAATCCAGTTCCACCAGCATTTTACGCGCATAATCCAGGGTATTATAATTGGCCACTAAAATATTTTCTGTATCTGCTTTCAAGGCATTGATGTAAATGGCACCCACCAATCCCAGCAGGATGATCAGCATAAACAACAGGCCGACGCCCAACGTAATTTTGGTTTTAATTTTCATTTAGGATAAAATGACCAGGTCAATACTGACGGCTGATAGTTTTTTTAATAACTCGTTGAACACATTGGTTGCCAGGATTATTTTAAACAAACTTAAATGCGGTTTTCCGATACAAATGGTAGTAATATTATGCATTTCTGCCTGTTCAACAATGGATTTCGAAATATGGGTACTTTCTACTTTTATAATTTCGGCCCCTAATTCGGTGGCTAATTTGAAATTATTGATCAAATGCCGTTGTTTGTCCAACGCAATCTTATCCATACTTTCGGAAGGTATTTGCACATACAACACAAACCATTTGCTGTTGTAATAATTGGCCAAACGTGCCGTTTTCCGAATCACGGTTTTTGCTGTTTTTTCATTGCTGCTGATACAGGCCATGAACCGTTCATGCCGGAGTACATTGCCTTTGGTTATTTCTGTTTCCACTTTTCGCTCCACCTGCGAGGCCACTTCCTTCAAGGCCAATTCCCGCAATTGAAGGATATGATCACTTTTGAAAAAATTGTTGAGCGCCACTTCGATTTTACCGGGCTCGTAAATTTTACCCTCTTTCAAGCGTAAAATCAATTCATCGGCCGTAAGGTCAATATTCACCACTTCATCGGCTTGTGCCAACACACTATCAGGAATGCGTTCCTTGACTTCTATGCCAGTAATGTGTTTAATTTCTTCGTTTAAACTTTCAATATGTTGAATATTTACCGCCGAAATTACATTGATCCCGGCATCCAGGATCTCTATTACATCTTGCCAACGTTTTTCATGCGTACTGCCTTCGATGTTGGTGTGCGCAAGTTCGTCTACAATGACCACTTCAGGCCGCAAATTAATAATCGCCTGCACATCCATTTCTTCCAATGCTTTGCCCTTGTAAAATAATTGGCGGCGCGGAATAATGGGCAAGCCCTCTAATAAATCCTGGGTTTCCTTCCGATTATGGGTTTCAATATACCCTATTTTTACATCAATGCCGTTTTTGAGCAAAGTGCGCGTTTCCTGGAGCATGCGGTAGGTTTTCCCCACGCCCGCGCTCATGCCCACGTAAATTTTAAACTTTCCGCGCCTCGATTTTTTTATCAAATCCAGGAAACGCTTTACATTTTGCTCCTTTTCGGTCATTATTGTATCGATTTGCTTACCTGATCAAGGGCAAGGTTGATTTTTAAAACATTGATTTTTTCGGGTCCAAACATGCCCAAAACTGGCTTTTCGGTTTGTTCGTCAATGAGTTGTACAAGGGTCGATTCGTTCAGTTTGCGCAGTTTGGCAATGCGCTTTACTTGCACTTTGGCCGCGGCTACCGAAATATTGGGGTCTAATCCACTGCCACTGGCGGTCACTAAATCGGACGGAATTTCATCTTTGCGAACACCCGGATTGTGTACTAAAAAAGTGTCAATGCGCGCTTGCACAATCGCCAGGTATTCAGGGTTATTCGGGCCTTTGTTGCTACCGCCAGATCCCGCCGCGTTGTAGCCTACTGCCGATGGCCGGGAATAGAAATAAATATCCTGGGTAAAGGACTGGCCGATGTTGGTGTAGTACGTTTTACCGTCCTGCACGGTTGTTTCGCCTTTGCCGCCATTAGGGGTAATAAACGAAAAGCCATATACGAGCGCCGTATAAATGCCAGCAAAAAAAACGATCGTTACCAGCGTCAATCGGAGGGCTGAAAAAATATTGGTTTTCATGTTGATGTTCGTTTAAAGAAAGCTTGCTACAATTAGATCAATGAGTTTGATGCCGAAAAATGGCACAATCACGCCGCCCAAACCATAAATAAACAGGTTGCGCCGCAACAACGCCGATGCGCCAATGGGTTTGTACGCCACGCCACGCAAGGCCAGCGGGATCAATAAAGGAATGATAAGCGCATTGAAAATTACCGCCGATAAAATTGCACTTTCCGGGCTGTGTAATTGCATGATATTCAATCCTTGCAACGAAGGAATGGCCACAATAAACAAGGCTGGAATGATGGCAAAATACTTGGCCACATCATTGGCGATGGAAAAGGTGGTCAGCGTGCCGCGGGTCATGAGCAATTGCTTGCCAATTTCCACAATTTCAATGAGTTTGGTGGGGTCATTGTCCAAATCGACCATATTACCGGCCTCTTTGGCGGCCTGGGTGCCGCTGTTCATGGCCACGCCTACATCTGCCTGCGCGAGTGCGGGTGCATCGTTGGTGCCGTCGCCCATCATGGCCACCAAGCGTCCTTCCTGTTGTTCTTTGATGATGTATTGCATCTTATCTTCGGGCTTGGCTTCGGCGATGAAGTCATCCACCCCCGCTTTTTCGGCAATAAATTTGGCGGTTAAAGGATTATCACCCGTTACCATCACGGTTTTGATGCCCATTTTGCGCAAACGTTCGAAGCGTTCGCTGATGCCCGGTTTGATAATGTCTTGTAATTCCACCACGCCGATCACTTTTTCGTTTTCGGCTACCACCAGCGGGGTACCACCATTGCTTGAAATCTGATTGACCATTTTAGCGGTCTCATCCGGGAAGACATTTCCTGCGGCCTGGCTCAGGTTGCGCATGGCATCCGAAGCGCCTTTTCGGATCCGTGTGGTGCCAAAATCGATCCCGGAACTGCGGGTTTCGGCGGTAAATTTTATAAAACGCGGGTTTTCAACATTAAACGAAAGCGGATCAACGCCTGCCAGTTCTACAATGGATTTTCCTTCCGGTGTATCGTCTGCGATAGAACTCAGCGCCACCGCTCGGATAAAATCTTTTGTATCTACCCCATTGGAAGGATAAAAATTGGTCGCTTTCCGGTTGCCGATGGTGATGGTGCCGGTTTTATCCAACAGCAACACATCAATATCGCCCGCCGTTTCTACCGCTTTTCCCGATTTGGTGACCACATTGGCCTTCAAAGCGCGGTCCATACCTGCAATACCGATCGCCGAAAGCAAACCGCCAATGGTAGTCGGAATCAAACAAACAAACAGCGAAATAAAGGCCGCAATAGTAATTGGCGCGCCCGCATAATCAGCAAACGGCTTCAACGTAATGGTTACAATGATAAAAACCAGGGTAAAACCCGCCAAAAGGATGGTCAGCGCGATCTCATTGGGCGTTTTTTGCCGACTGGCGCCTTCCACCAGGGCGATCATTTTATCCAAAAAACTCTCGCCGGGTTCGGTCGTTACGATTACTTTGATTTTGTCGGACAATACCTTGGTGCCGCCGGTTACCGAACTTTTATCGCCGCCCGCTTCCCGGATGACCGGTGCGCTTTCGCCGGTGATGGCACTTTCGTCGATGGTGGCTAAGCCTTCGATAATTTCGCCGTCAGTTGGGATGGTATCGCCTGCTTCACAGACAAAAATATTGCCTTTTCGGAGTTGTGCGGAGGAAACCAACTGGCCATTTTCGAGGCGGGCGGGCGTTTCTTCTCGGGTTTTGCGCAAACTATCGGCCTGGGCTTTGCCGCGTGCTTCGGCAATGGCTTCGGCGAAATTGGCAAACAACAGCGTAAGCAACAGGACCAGAAAAACGACAAAATTATAGCCCAATCCACCTTGTCCGCGTTCGCCCAACAGAATCCAAAGACAAACAAAAAGCATCACCAGCGTTCCAATTTCTACCGTAAACATGACGGGATTGCGGAACATACTGCGTGGGTCGAGTTTCACGAAAGACTGTCGACAAGCGGTTAAAACCTGTGCTTTCGGAAACAAAGAATTATTCGATTTCATGTTATTTTGCAGTTTAAACCAAGATTGAAATGGATTTGAAGGATAGATGGATAAAAAATTGATTTTCAATGGATTAGAATCCAGCCATTTTCATAACCACTTAGCGTTGGCTACAAGGGTCGTCTTATTGGGTGAATAATTCAGCGATCGGACCTAAGGCGAGGGCTGGGAAGAAAGCAAGTGCGGCTACGATGGCGATGACGGCAAAAACCATGATACCAAAGGTTCCGGTATCGGTTTTCAAGGTGCCTGCGCTTTCGGGGATATACTTTTTGCCGGCCAAAATACCTGCAATGGCGACCGGACCGATGATGGGCAAATACCGGGAGAGGATGAGCACAAAACCAGTACTGATGTTCCACCAAGGGGTGTTATCGCCCAGCCCTTCCAATCCACTGCCGTTGTTGGCAGCGCTCGAAGTGTATTCGTAGAGTATTTCGCTAAATCCGTGAAACGTGGGGTTGTTTAGGGTGCCCGCCGTGTAACCCGGAAAAGAAACTGCCAACGCCGTGCCTGCCAGGATTAAAAAAGGATGCAGCAAGGCAATGATCATCGCAATTTTCATCTCCTTGGCTTCAATTTTTTTGCCTAAAAATTCGGGCGTTCGACCGACCATCAAGCCGCTCACAAATACCGCTAAGATGATGAAAATGAAATAGTTGAGTAAACCTACTCCGCAACCGCCATAAAAACAGTTGGTCATCATGGCCAGCAATTGGTTGATATTACCCACGGGGGTAAAACTGTCGTGCATCCCATTTACACTTCCGGTAGAAATGACGGTGGTGGCAATGCTCCAATATGCCGTGGAGGCCGCTCCGAACCGCAGTTCTTTACCTTCCATATTTCCACCAGGCTGTGATACGCCGAGTCGATCCATGGCAGGACTACCCTTTACTTCAGCGATAATGGTCGGAATGGTGAGCAGTAAAAAACCGATGGTCATGACGCTAAAGATCGTCCAGGCCAATTTGCGGCGTTTCAGAAAAATGCCGAACGCGAAAATCAGGGCGAAAGGAATCAGCATTTGGGCGATCATTTCCACCATATTGGTCCAATAATTGGGATTTTCGAAGGGATGGGCGGAATTAGCACCAAAAAACCCGCCGCCATTGGTGCCCAAGTGTTTGATGGCCACAAAAGCAGCCACCGGTCCGCGACTTACTTGCACGGTATCACCTTGCAAACTCACCAACGTATCTTTGCCTTCGAAGGTCATGGGTGTACCATTGAACATCAAAATGGCCGCAACAATCAGGCAAATCGGAAACAAAATGCGGGTGGCCGACTTTAAAAAGAAGTTGTAAAAATTGCCCAGGGTTTGATAGGTGCCCGTGCGCAAGGCATAAAAAACGGTCACCGCCGCCGCCATACCCGTTGCCGCAGAAACAAACTGCAGGAACATCAGGAACAATTGTCCGAGGTAACTCAAGCCGCTTTCGCCCGAATAGTGCTGCAAATTGCAGTTGATGATAAAAGAAATGGCCGTGTTGAACGCCAAATGGCCCGACATACTTGGGTTGGCATCCGGATTGAGTGGTAACCAGCCCTGGTTCATCAGCACCGCCATACCGAGTACAAACCATACGAAGTTGATGGTTAAGAGCGCCGCCATTTGCTGCTGCCAGGTTTGTTCCTGGCGCGCATCAATGCCCGACACTTTAAATAAAAGGCGTTCAATGGGGTTAAAAAGGAAGTCTAAATACGTCCGTTCGTTGCCGTACACTTTCGCCATGTAACTGCCGAGGGGCAACGCAAGCAATAAAGTGGTGGCGAACATGACGATGATTCCGAGTATTTCCGTGTTCATGTGCTTAGAATTTTTCGGGTTTGAGCAGGACGTAACACATATAGCCAAAAACAGCCAGTGCGACAAAGAAGAGAATCATCATGGCTTAAATGCTTTCAAAGAATTGAATGGATTTGAAAAAGAGGGCGAAACAAAGCAGCCCGGCAAGCACAAGTAGAACAGTAATCATTGGATATGCGTATTGTTTGGTGTATGCCAATAAGGGCAAAGCTTGTGCCTGTGGGCACGAAGCGTTGTCAATAGATTGGAAAACAATGACTTAGGTAGAAAAAGGGCAAAATACCCGGTGCACAACCCTATCGTTTTGAGGGGATAGGCCCTATCATTTTGCTATGGTAGCAAGGCTTACTGAATTTTATATTCATCCAGTTTGCGGTACAAGGTAGTAATGGCAATATTCAACAGGCGGGCGGCTTCGGATTTATTGCCATTGGTGTAATTCATTACTTTTTGAATGTGCAATCGTTCTGCGCTGGACAAATCGAAGGCAGAAAGCACAGTATTGGAACCGCTTTCAATCGGTTTTTGTTGCAAATCAATGGGTAACGAATCAATATCAATGGTATCCTGGTCGGCGAGGATCACGCTGCGTTCGATGACGTTTTTTAATTCGCGGATATTTCCCTTCCAATGATTATTTTTTAAAAATGCTACATATTGATCGGTGATATGATTGATTTTTTTATTCGAACGGGCGGCATAGGTGGTGGCAAAATGCCTGGCTAAGGGTTCAATATCCAACACGCGCTCGCGCAGGGGCGGTAATTTTATTTGAAATACAGAAATACGATAATATAGATCTTCCCGGAAATGACCGGCTTCTATTTCCTGTTGCAAATTGCGGTTGGTGGCAGCAATAATGCGAACATTTACCTTGGTTATTTTGGTGTCGCCTACCCGGATAAAAGTGCCCGTTTCGAGTACGCGCAGGAGTTTTGCTTGTAAATCTAAGGCCATTTCCCCAATTTCATCCAAAAATAAAGTACCCTGATTGGCTTCTTCAAACAAACCTTTTTGATCCTTTAAAGCACCTGTGAATGCGCCCGCTTTATGGCCAAAAAGTTCATTTTCAAGCAAATCTTTGCTAAATGCCGCGCAATTGATGGCCACAAACCCGAATTGGTTGCGGGCGCTTTCCTGGTGGATGGCCTGTGCAAACACCTCTTTGCCTGTGCCCGTTTCGCCGGTAAGCAAGACAGTCGTATCCGTAATGGCTACCTTTCGGGCAAATTCAATGGCTTGTTGAATGGATTTTGATTTGCCAATAATATTTTCGAACGCGTATTTATGGCCGAGTTGTTTTTCTAATTGTCTTACGCGTTTTGCTAAATTTACTTTTTCCGTAACCCGGGAAAGCAGGGGAATTATTTTATTATTATCATCCCCTTTTACAATATAATCAAATGCGCCATTTTTAATTGCCTGCACGCCATCGGGAATATTGCCGTAAGCCGTCATTAAAATCACCTCAACAGGCGGGTATTTTTCTTTAATTTCTTTACAAAGATCCACGCCATTGCCGTCGGGCAATTTCACATCACAGAGTACCGCGTCGATATTATTTTGCTCCAGTTTTTTCAGGGCCGTTTTACAATCGCCCGCTTGCAGCACTTCATATCCCTCCAAACTGACAATTTTGGTCAGCAAACTGCGGAGTTTTTCCTCATCGTCGATGATTAGTATGGTTTTCATGTGCTTGCGTTGCTTTTATCGCAGGGCAAAGATAGACCAAGTATAAAAAAAAACGCCGGCCTTAGGAGAGACCGACGCTTTTTTCAAATGTACCCAGGGTTTAACAGGTTATGGAACAACTTATAACGTGTTGACATGCTTGAGGTAATAAGCAGCCTGCTCCAATAATGCGCTGCGCGCCTCTGGTTCCATGTTGTACCAAACTTTATACATCATGCCAATACGTGGATTTTTTGCCAACTTCGCTTCGTGGCGGTCGTAAAAACTCCAGTATAAACTGTTAAACGGGCACGATTTATCACCGGTTTTCTTTGATTTATCGTAGTAACAACCTGTACAATAAGAACTCATTTTATGGATGTAACTGGCCGAGCTTACATAAGGTTTGGAGCCCACAATGCCCCCATCGGCGAATTGGCTCATGCCGCGTGTATTCGTAATTTCAACCCACTCAATCGCATCGATGTAGATGCCCAAGTACCAAGCGTCTACTTCATCAGGATGCACGCCAGCCAAGAGCGCAAAGTTGCCCGTAAGCATCAACCGTTGAATATGATGGGCATACGCATAGTCAAGGGATTGTGAAATGGCGTGTTTCATGCAATTCATCTTGGTATCACCAGTCCAAAACCATGTAGGCAATTTTTCGGAATGCTCAAAATAATTCAGGTTGGCGTATGCGGGCATTTTTAACCAATAAATACCGCGCATGTATTCGCGCCATCCTATAATTTGGCGTACAAAACCTTCCAACTGATTGTAAGCAATTTGATCGGGTCGCTTGTGATAGGCTTCGATCGCCTTATTAACCACTTCTTTCGGTGATATTAGCTTGATATTCATTGAAAACGATAAACGCGCATGGTACAAGGACCATCCATGGGGCGTCATGGAATCCTGGTAGGTTCCAAATAAAGGCAAACAATGTTCTATAAAAAAATCAAGTAATTGCAACGATTGTGCTCGGTCAATGGGCCATATAAATTGCGTTGCATCTACCGTTCCAATTGTTTTGATCTGTGCTTTTTCAATTTCCGAGGCGATTTCAACCACATTATTTGAGAACAATAAAGGGGAGATCAATTGGTGGTTTTTGGGTAATTTCTGCCGGTTATCTTCATCAAAATTCCATTTGTCGTGCAAGGGTTTATCATCATCCTGCATAAGTACCCGGTGTTTCTTGCGCATATACCGGTAAAATGTTTCCATCAGGTACGTTTTTTTACCTTCAAACAAGGTGGCAAGTTCCGTTCGGGTGCTGTAGAAGTGTTCGGTATCACTTACGTTAAAGGGTATTTCAAGTTGGTTTGTAAATGCATCCAAATGCGCCTGAACCCTGTATTCATCCGGCAGCAAGTACTCAAATTGCGTAAATTGATGCGCTTGGATTAAGGCAGCACAATTTTTGTCAAACTGTTGTAAATTGGTCGGGTCATTTAATTTAATATGGATAACATGATGGTTTTCAGACCTTAACGCGTCGCAGAAATGCCGCATCGCCGCAAAAAAACCAATTACTTTTTGAATATGGTGTTGTGCATAATCGGTTTCAGACCGAATTTCCATCAGCACATACGTTACCGAGTCATCGACCTGCCGAAACCAGGTGTGGTTGATGTTGAGTTGATCGCCTAAAATTAAACGGAGCGTTTTGGGTTTTGTCATTGTTTTTCTCTGTTTGGGTTTACGTGTTTGGCCAAGATTCGTTTTCCTTCTATTTTGACAGCATCCTTTTTCCTGGAACCCCACATGATATCGCTGGCCGCTTTTCGGGTTGCTTCCACATCGACAATCGGCGCGGGATAATCCTTCCCGATTTCACAACCATATAATTGTTGTTCAATACGGGTTAGTTTGTATGGCTCATGGATTAAAGTCGCGGGCACATGCGCCAATTCGGGCACCCATTGCTTGATAAAAAGTCCTTCAGGATCGTGCTCTTCCGAGTTTTTGATGGGGTTGTAAATTCGAATGGTGTTCACTCCGGTCGTACCGCTTTGCATTTGTATTTGCGGATAGTGTATACCGGGCTCATAATCCAAAAATTGTCGGGCGAGGAAATGCAATTCGCGCCAATCTTGCCATAAATTAAAGGAAAAGAACGAAACGACCATCGCGCGCATTCTGAAATTGAGATACCCCGTTGCCACCACGCAGCGCATGCAGGCATCAATGATCGGCACCCCTGTTTGTCCGGTTTGCCAGGCGATGATGTAGGCCTCGTTCCTCGGCTTTTCGATGGCGTTGTAAGCCCGGTTTATATTTTCAAACTCATACCTGCATTCATCTTCAAACTTTTGTATAAAATGGCAATGCCAGTGCAAACGCGAAATAAAATTTGACAAAGCCCTTTTGTTGTTGGATGTTTCAAAATGTTGTTTGGTGTATTGATAAGCCATGCGCATGCTGATATTACCATAGGCTAAGTACGGAGAAAGGCGGCTGCATCCTTTCCGGCTCAACAAGGGTTTGCTGATGTGCTTGCTATAGTAAATATGGCGGTCTTTTATAAAACTATACAAATATTGCCAGGCCCAGTATTCGCCACCTTCTTGAAAGTTTTTATGGCGGGTGGTAATGGCCGCATCTAGATCATCGCCTTTTATGGAATCGTACATCGAATCCACCAATTGCACACAATTCCAGCGATCTTCCGCAATGATTTTGGGCGCTTCCGACATTTTATCTTCCCAACGTTTTTCCCATTGTTTCCTCGATTTTAACTTTCGGACAATGCCATTGGTTTGGTACTCGTGCCAAGGAATGCGGTGGGCTGCAAATAGGGTTTGCATGGCCTTGTCGCGTTCATAGGTTAAGCCATTTCCGATTTCCTGCGAACTATAAACACCCTGAATATCATAGGATTGCAAAAGAGATTCAAACACCACATTGACCTCCTGCTGAAAAACATAAACCCGGGCATTGATTTTTTCGAGTTGCGCATTCATGGCCGACAGCGATTCCCAAACAAAGCGCCAATGTCGCACATCGCTGTCCGGGTAGGCCATCACGGAAGGTTCAAAAATATACAGGAGCAATACCGGCTGTTGCGCTTGGAACGCGCAATAAAGGGCCTCGTTGTCAATCAGGCGCAAATCGCGTTTAAACCATACAATGCTGATTGCTTGCTTTGACATATCCTTTGCGGCGTGTAGTGCTTGAGAACATTCATTTTGAGGTTTTGTTTAGGACGCGCCGGGAAATAGAATCATTTAAGCGGGCGTTGATAAATACAAGCAAGGCATGCAGCAAAAAGCCTTTTCCTTGCACCTACTTTAAAACGCAAGCCGCTTATGGAACCTCAGCTGAAAAAATTAATCGCCGGATGCTGCCACGGCGATCTCCTTGCGCAACGCCAGTTGTTTGACCGATACCAATCGGTCTTGCTGGTGGTGTGTTTGCGCTACGCAAGGGATCGGCCGGAAGCACAGGATATGCTCCAAGAGGCATTTCTAGCGATTTTTAGGGACCTGGGGCAATATACAGGCATGGGCAGTTTTGAGGGTTGGCTGCGTAAAGTGACTGTACGTGCTGCCCTGCAATACCTGCGCCGCCGCAATCCGCTGCGTTTTGCCGAAGATTACAACGAACTACCCGCCCACACCCTCGATGTACACCCGGACACGGAAATGAATGGAGAAGCCATTTTGCGCCTGGTACAACAATTGCCCGACGGGTATCGGACCATTTTTAACATGCATTGTATCGAATCTTTCTCTTACTCCGAAATTGCCGCCGAATTGGGTATCAACGAAAGTACCGTGCGTTCGCAGTACGCTCGTGCCTGCAAACAACTGCGGGGAATGGTGGAAAAACTACTCAGTAACCCCGTCTAAGCCCCCTCAATCCTTACAAATCTCCAATTTTTATGGAAAAAGATAAACATTTACACGATTTTGAACAGTACATGCGCCGTCAACTGGAAGGACTTGACGCGCAGGCCGAGGAGGATACCTGGGCAAAAATTGCCGCAGAACAGCGCAAACGCAACACCCGCCTGGTGGTACGCTACCGGGCACCGTACATCCTGGGCATGACGGGCGTGCTGGCCCTGCTCCTGTTTGCCTGGTACTGGTTGTCGCCTTCGGGCAATGGCGTTTTGCCTTACGGACCTTACGATACGGATACGGCCTACAACGGCTTTTTCCCCTTCGATACGGCCTGGACACCGCTGATTAATAAAGCGCCAGAGCGCAATAGCTTGCATCCACACCCCAAAGTGGTGCGCGCGGCCTGGTTTTACACCAACACCGTTCCGATGCATCAATTGCGGTTTGAGGCCGACCGGGGCCTGCGTTATCGCAACCCCAGCTCTGGCAATACCGTCGAGATACCACCCAGTGCCCTGGTTTATGCCGATGGAGCACCTGTAACCGGGCCGGTTGATTTTTCTTTCCGGGAATACCGCAGCTTGGCCGATTTCCTGGCAGCCGGGATGCCGATGCATTACACGGATGCGCGGGGCTCCTTTTATTTTAATTCGGCGGGCATGTTTGAGGTGCGTGTGAGCCAGGATGGGGCCGATTTGTACATGGCACCGGGGAAAAAATACAACGTTGGGTTTACCCCCACTGCCCCACTCCGCGATGCCAACATGTTTTATTTGTCGGATACCACCAATCAATGGTCGCACTTACACGGAAAATTGCTGGCAGATACCATCGGTTTTGGCGATTTAAACCGTCCGCGTATCCTGACCGATGCAGAAGTGGCGCTCGATAATGCGTTGACGAGACCCAATGCCTGCATTCCTGGTTTATCCGACGAAAAAAGTGAAGCGGAAACGGCAGAATGGATGCGAGATGGCATTCTCACGGGTCGCGCGTACGCCCGCGGGGCCATGCAACCGCCGATGTGGTTTCGGAAAAATACTGATAAATCAGAAGGTTTTTTCCTGAAAGCCCTAGAACGCAGCGACATCCGCATTGTGCATCAAAAAGACACCAAAGAGCGCTTTTTCCCGGACGATATGAATGGCACTTTTTCCGAATTATCGGCCTTTAAAGCATGTTTTTTCGTGCGTACGACTGATTCATCGGATCAATTGATGCCGAAAAACAAAAACAGTGTCGATTATATTTTCCGTCAAAAACGCATGTGGCGGCGGGTGGAAGTCGTGCCCCTGAATGGCGCTTTATGCGATGTGATTTTTAGCGATGAGAAAGAGGAAATCCATGTTCCTTCCCGGCTTTCACGCAGCAGTGAAGCGGGTGGCGGCAGTTTATTTGATCCAAACCAGGTTTTTGCCGAATACAAACGTTTGCGTACGATCCGGCATGCCAATTATATGGAAACCCTGCAACGTTGGCGCTGTTTTTTGCGCACCGCAACCATGTTTCAAACCCCGGAAGAATGGTGCATGGATGGCCAGGAATGGCTGGACTATTTTGAAGACAATCGCACAATGATGCTGGCACGCTATGAAGCCTTATACGATGAAGGACTGGTAAATGACCCCAGCTTGGCGCATAGCCGGTACGAAACCTGGCAACAACGGCTAAAACAACTGCAATTTGACCGTGTAGATCAATCAGCGGGTTTGCGTTCCAATGCCCAAAACATGGCCATGAGCCTCAAATTATCTGGCTTTGGCACCTACAATTGCGACCAGATATTCAAAATAGCGAAGCAATCGGCCCAAATAACCGCCCATTATAAAACCGAAAATGGCAAAAGCATTGTGCCAGTCGCCGTCCGCATGATTGACCGCGCCACCCGATTGTTCTTCTTTTTGCCCAATAATACCAGTCTGCTCAATTTACCCGGTCGGCAATTGGACGTGATTGTGCAGGGCAATGACGGACGCACTTATTTTTTGCCGGGCAAAGTATATGCGAATTCGAAAATTGGAAACGAGTCGATGTACACTTTTCCGGTGGAGGATGTGACCGAACGGGTTGGGACACCTTCGGAGTGGGCGGCATTGTTAGGGATTTAAATCAAAAGTACTACCCCCTTGCCCCGCCCTGACTAATCTGACGAATCCATTCCGGCAAATTATAATACGTGGTAACGCGGCTAATTTCCCCCTCTTTTAATTCCAAAAATGCCCCAGCTGGCAATACATACCGTTGGTTACTTGCAGCAGGCAGGTCGCCATCGGTATGTTTGTAGATACCATGCACCACAAATTCGCAGGCAACACGGCCCCCCTCAGCATTGGGCATAAAAACCAGCTCTTTTAATTGCTCGTCGTAGCATAAGTCCATGTGTTGCAAAAACTTGCGGTATTGTTCGATCCCTATTCGGGCCGATCCCTGGTTGACGTCGTGGCGGATGTCTGCATGGAGCAATTGGAGCATTCCCTCCCAGTTTCTCTGGTTAAAACAGGCGTAATATTGCTTGACGATTTCGAGTGATTGCATGTGGTATTGGTGATTTAAGTGGATAACTAGTTAAGACATTTGCGCTTGCTAAAAGTGTGCCATGCTGTTGTCTAATGGTTTCAAAATTTTCATTTCCAGGGCATCCTGGTGAAATTGGGCCATGCGTATACGCAAATCCTCGGGCGCTAAAACGCTTACCTCAGCGCCCAAACTGGCCAATTTTCGGATTAGTTCGATGTTCACACACACGTTCATTTGTACGGTAGCGCCAGTTTGGTCTTCTTCCAACAAAGTATAGGGATGAAATGGTTTGGATAAAAAATAACGTGCTTGCAGGCGGGAAAACCGCAGCATGATGGTTTGTGCCTCGCTGAGCGGTGCAGGATGGATACCATAAATGTGTTGAAAAAACACGATTGGGTCGAAATCGTTGGGAATTTCAAAAAAATCGGGCTGTAACTGGGGTTTACCGACAATCCGCTCCAGGGCAAATGGTTTCAGATAATCATATTGCGGGGTATCACCCACGACGTACCAGCGTTGGTCGTATTGCCGGATACAATAGGGGGAAAGCTCGCAGGAACGGGGCGATTCTTGTCGGAAAGACTGGTAAGGAAAACGCACTTTTCGGCGTTCTTCGATGGCGCGCAGGAGCAAGGGTAAGTGTTCGGTGCCACTGTAAGTGACTGGTTCAAAGTATATTGCACTCGAAGCGGGAGAACTGCGCACCCAGCCATTTACGCCGCGTCGTATTTTTTCCACCGTTTCGCGCAGCCCATTAAAACCTTCTATATGTTCAAATTGGGCAAGGGTTTCCACGGCCAAATGCAGGCGGTACACATCTTCCAGGTTTAACGCAATTTGGGCCGTCAAATCAAAAGGTTGGTTGTAATAATATCCGCGCCGGGATTTATCCCAAAGAATGGGTGCTTCAAAGGCATCGCGCATGTAGGCGATGTCATTATCGAGCGTCCGCCGACTGATATCGCAGGCGCGGCAAAATTCGTCGGGTGCAACCACCGATCCTTTCCGAAGGGTTAATAATTCATGGATACGGCGAAAACGGGCGAGTTGGTTTTTATTTTTTGACATTTGTTGGAGTAGTGGCGGCAAAAATCTATACAAATCCTGTAAAATTCAATGCTTGCAAGTATTTTTTTCCACAACGCAAATAGTTTGCGTTGGCTGTGTAGACCTTTGTAACATCATTTTAATCAAATGCTTCTACACCATATTTTTCCTTTTAATCCTTTAAACCGCAAGATTCACTTTAAATTATTCTCATTATGTTTTCAAAGTCTTTACCTGTTTTCATTATTTGTGCGCTATTTTTCTTTGCACAACAATCCTCTTACGCGCAAGACCACAAGCTATCTTTGGGCGGAGGATTTGGCGCTGGTCAACTTACGGGCGATTTAGGTTCGAACGGCTCTTTTGGTTTGTCGCTGAATTTTGAGGGCAGTTATTTCATTAAGCCGAAGTTTTCCGTTGGCCTTTTGGTGAGCGGCAACGTACTTGCTTATGGCAATGATTCGTCTATTGTGAGCATTTCTGCGTACGGTGATCGCCTTATTTTGGCCAAAGCGGATTACTTTTTTAGGGACAAGAAATTCCGTCCGTACGTAACCCTGGCAGCAGGGGTGGGCATTATTTCTACCCCGGAAATTACCACGACCACGGGTTCCGGTACGAATACCATTCCGAGCGAGAAAAAAGCCAATTTATGTATTTCGCCCCGCGCTGGCTTCATGATCAACAGATTTGGGTTCGAATTTGGCTATCATTTCAGTGGTAAAACACCTAAAACCGAATACCTGAACGTTGCCACCAGCAACAAGCCATTTACGTTCTTCAATATTTTGATCAAGTACGTTTACACGTTTGAGATATAATCAGGCCATTCCAAGCCCGTAATTGCCCCATTGAACCACCCCAAAAAACGCCGCTGGATAATACCTGCCGGCACAGCGCTTGGTTGCGTTGTGCCGGATCATGGTTTTAAAAAAAGGCCACGGAGTTACGCGGAGGAACGGAGGGACACGGAGTTTTTTGATCTGATCAAACCCTTTGATTATTAGGTACTTGCTAAACATTTTTACCTCAGTGTACCTCCGTCCCTCGTAGCCCCTTTTTTCTCTGTGCCCCTCCGTCCCTCCGCGCAACTCTGTGGCCCCTTCCCTCTAGAAGCGAACCACCTCTTTAACAAACCACCCCGAAGCACCCGAAAATCGCAAGAAATACACCCCAGCCGGTACATTTGGCACCACCGACCATGTATTCAGCCCTTTTTCCACCGAGCGCTTTTCCGTCCACCGCAATTTTCCTTGTGCATCCAGCCAGTCTACCTGCAGTGTTTCACCAACCGCAGCAATCCAGGCCAAATTCAAGGTCGCATCAAAAGGATTCGGCGAAACCCGCAGATTATCTGCCAAATTGGCTTCCGGTTCGGGGTAAATGCGCTGAATCAAGGCACGATCTTCCGGACTCAAGGCGGCATCATCCAAGGTACCACCCAACATGTGCACATTGAGTTTCATTAGCCGGTCTTTGCTGAATTGATTGGTGAGGTGGGCATCTTTCGTAAAAATCAGGCGCGCACCCGGCGGCAAATCCATGTAAATCTGCTGGGAAGGAAGCAAATCATTGCATTCCGACATATTCAATACCCCGTCAAAAATGAGGGTGGCATCGGCTTCCAACACAATCGTGCTGTTTGCGCACAGTGCCAGCATCCCCATGCCTTCATTACCATAATACAATTCGGCCCCCTTGGTTACCCTTAATGCGCTGCCTCTGCGGTATTGCATACAGGAAAAAGCACTTTGCATGGTAAGTGTGCCGCCGCTGTGTCGGTATTCATTGCCATCGTCGAAAACGAGGTCAATAAAATTGAAACAAAGATCACCACCATTGTTTACCAAGTTGGCAATATGCCGCAAAGTGTCGTTTCCCTCTACCAAAGCGCCCCTTAGATAAGTAAATGGCTGTATTTCAAGCGTTTGAAAACTTTCTACCGTCAAATTAATGGTTTCCTGCACATTGCTATTGGGGTCCGGGCGCGCCTCCACATACGACGGATTTGCTGCGCTTGGAAAACCAGCCTGTGTATAAAGCATCAAAAATGTCTGCGAAAAAGAGAACGGAACCGCTTCGGCAATGTTCATTTCATAGGTATTCGAGCTCGCATTGTAATTAAAAGGGGATGCAATCACTTCGGTCAAATAACCCGTTTCTCCTAAGGTTTCGTTGATTTGAACATAGGATAGTTGGAGCGTGCGGTTGGTCAACACGGCATTTGCTTCAAATTGAAACTTGAGGACCAGGTCGCGCAAGGTTTGCTCCGAAAAAAACTCCGATGGAAAGCAGGTTCCGATCTCCAGGTAATTCCCGTATTGCGTCATCAAGCCCGATTGATTGCGCACCTCGCCCGGAATATTAATGCCTAAAAAAACGCCGGAACATACCGATTCTACACAATTGGCCCCCGTTTTTATATGCACACTGGTGTCGGATACGGTTCCATAAAAGTTAAAATTAAAAAGGCTGTTGGGCGTGAGGGAGGGCGTGAAAAAAAACTCCTGGGCTTTGGCACGTACAAACAAAGGCTTGGTCGGATCAATTTGCGTTAAGTCGATTTTCATCCCGGTGGAAGCCGATACGGTGGCGGCAATACAGCGGCTCGAATCGATGGGACCATCCCAGGCGCCGTTCAGGGTTTGGTAAACAATCCAGTTTTTCGGCTGGCTAATGGTTTTGGTCGCATCAAAGGGACAAGACTTGGTTTCGTAATCTTCAAAAAAGGTGAAATAATTAAATTGTGCCTGGGCTGTAAGCATAAAGCAAGAACACAGTAGGGTAAAGCAGATTTTTTGCATGGTTTCAGCAATTTGAAGGTGAAGGTATTTTCGTTCTCCAAAAATAGTGCGTGCGTTTCAGTTATCAGTTATTCGGCTTGCTAATCGGCGACATGCGGGGATTTTAAAATGTTGTAGTGTCGGAATTGAGCAAATTTTACCCTAATTTTGCGCCTTTCAATTCAAATAACACAAATACTGGTCTGATGGCGCAACGTATTAAAATCACTGAAATCCTCCGCACCGAGCCGCTGGGAGAAGATATCCTCGTAAAAGGTTGGGTAAAAGCCTTCCGAAACAACCAATTTATCGCCCTCAACGACGGTTCCAGCGCCTTCAACCTGCAAGTGGTCGTGGACCATGAAAACACCGATCCCGCCCTGCTCAAACGTATCACCTTTGGTGCAGCCATTGGCGTACACGGCACTTTGGTGGAATCGCAAGGAAAAGGCCAGAAATTTGAATTAAAAGCCACCGAAATCACGATTTATGGCGATTGTAACCCGGAAGAGTTTCCATTGCAACCCAAAAAGCAAACGTTGGAGTTCCTGCGTGAGCACGCGCACCTGCGCTTCCGCACGAACACCTTTGCGGCAGTTTTCCGCATTCGCCACGTATTATCGTATGCCATTCATAAGTTTTTCAACGACCGCGGCTTTGTCAACCTGCACAGCCCGATCATCACCGGCAGCGATGCAGAAGGCGCGGGCGAAATGTTCCGCGTAACCACCCTTGATCTCGATAAATTGCCGCGCACCGAAGACGGCGCGATTGATACCAGCAAAGATTTTTTCGGAAAAGCAACCAATCTTACCGTTTCTGGTCAGTTGGAAGCCGAATTGGCCGCCACCGCGTTGGGTGAAGTGTACACCTTTGGTCCGACCTTCCGCGCCGAAAACTCCAACACCACCCGCCACCTTGCGGAATTCTGGATGATTGAACCGGAAGTAGCCTTTGCCGATTTGAACGACAACATGAACCTGGCCGAGGCGATGTTGCAATATGTGATCAAATATGCCCTGGACCATTGCGCGGAAGACCTCCGAATCCTGGAAGAACGCCTGCTAGAAGAAGAAAAATCCAAGCCACAGGACCAGCGTTCGGAGATGGCTTTGACCGAAAAATTGCGTTTTGTCGTAGAAAACGAATTCCAGCGCCTCACGTACACCGAGGCCATTGATATCCTGAAAAATTCGAACCCGAATAAAAAAGGCAAATTTCAATACACGATTGATGCCTGGGGCGCAGATTTACAGAGCGAACACGAACGCTACCTCGTAGAAAAGCACTTTAAAAAACCGGTGATTTTGACCGATTACCCTGCGGCGATCAAGGCGTTTTACATGCGCTTGAACGAAGATGGCAACACGGTACGCGCCATGGACATTTTGTTCCCGGGCATCGGCGAAATTGTGGGCGGCTCTCAGCGCGAAGAACGGTATGAAGTGCTGTTGCAAAAAATGCAGGCCATGCACATTCCGGAAGAAGAATTGTATTGGTACCTCGATACCCGCCGTTTTGGCTCTTGCCCGCATGCCGGTTTTGGCCTTGGTTTCGAACGTTTGGTGCTGTTTGTGACAGGCATGACCAACATTCGGGATGTAATACCGTTTCCGCGGTATCCGGGTAGTGCGGAGTTTTAGGAGAGGCAGCGTAAATGCGTATTGCAGGCCCCAACGGTTCTTGGTATCAAGAAGTGTTGGGGCTTGTGCGTTATAGCATTAATAAACTTCATTTTTCACCTTATTTTTCACTTTTGCTGCCCAAATAATGGGGCGAACTTCAAAATTATCATCGTTATGAAATCGGGAATACACGTATTTATATTTTTTTGCTGCACAGTTTATATTTCCAACGCTCAGAATTTTTTTAAGAATATTGAGATATCATGGGGAGGTGCGATAAAAAACCAGGACCAGAGGCTTTTTGATTTCCCCAACCAATTTGAAATCATAAATAATGAAGATAGCAACCTTGATTTTGAATACTTAGCGAATGTTAATAAAGTGTTTTTTCCGAATAGAAAATTTAACTTTTCGTCCGGGATTGGCTTTTCGTTATTTCAAACAAAATTTAGCAGACCGTTTGACAATAACTATTTTTCAGGTCTCAGGACATACGATCTACGGTATATCGATAAGTATCTGCAACATAGTATTATCTTAAACATGAACCCAAGGATTGAGTTTTTCAGACAAAATAATAGTACTTTATATGTAAATTTTAATTCTTTTGTTAGATTGTTATTTAATAAAGACATGAAAGATCGTTTTGGAGATTGGCATTACAATAAATGGCTATTTGAAATAAGTGCTTTTGAATCCAATATGGGACTGGGATATAAGTACAAAAAATTGGAATTAATTTAGCGTATCGATTTTTTAATATACAAAAAATTGATCCGGCAATATTTAGTAAATCTTTATATGGGGTTAGCAATCCTCCTATTCTTGAAAAAACCTATGAGGTAAGAAATGATAACAAATTTTGGCTTATCGTTTCATGCCAAATAAGGTAAGGCGGTATTTTCGCAACGCATCATAACCCGCAGCGCTCAATCTTTGTTTTTATACAACCAAAGCGCTGTGGGGGATTGAGCGTAGGAAAAACGAAGATCCCGCTCCACGATAGAGCACAAATCAAAAATAAAAAGCGCAAAAAAGAACCAAACCCGCTCCGAAATAGTTTATCTTGTGATACAAATCAAACAATAAATAAGATATGATCATTGCCAACCCACTCTACGATATCGTATTTAAGTATCTGCTGGAAGACGTGGAGATTACGCGTGCGTTGTTGTCAACCATTCTGGGGGAGGAAGTGCAAAGTGTAGAAGTAAAACCGCAGGAAACCTCTACAGAAACTAGTGGGGATATCCGTATTTTACGTTTTGATTTTAAAGCAGTGATCAAAAAGCCGAACGGCGAAATCAGTAAAGTACTTATTGAGTTGCAAAAGGCCAAAAAAGCCTTCAATGCTATGCGATTTCGACGCTATTTAGGCGACAACTACCGAAAAGAAGATGAAGTACTCAACGAGCGCGGGCTTCCTGAAAAACGCCCCTTACCCATTGTCACCATCTATTTTTTAGGTTTTTCATTAAACAGTATTCCGTCAGGCGTGGTCAAAATCAATCGAGAGTACATCGATGTTGTGACCCAGGAAAAATTGGACATTAAAGAAGAATTTGTTGAGTTGTTGACGCACGATTCTTATTTGATCCAGGTGCAAAAGCTTGGCCATGCCACTAAAAGCAGAATAGAACGGGTGCTACAAATTTTCAGTCCAATCTACCAAAGCCCAAATGATAGGCACCAGTTAGATTTTCAGGGAGATACAGATGATCCCTTAGTGAGAAGGATGGCCGAACGTTTGGGGCGCGCTATTGCCAGCGAAGAAATTCGAGACAAAATGGACGTGGAGGATGAATTGGAGCGTGCTTTTGATCGAGAGATGAGCAAAAAGGATGAAATCATCGCGGAACAAGAAGGGATCATTTTGGAGAAAGACAAGTTGTTGATTGAAGAGAAGCAACGTGCAGAAGAGGAGAAGCAACGCGCAGAAGAAGAGAAGAAACGCGCAGAAGTGGAAATTCAAAAAAATCTTGAATTGCAAAAGCAAATCGAAGAATTAAAAAAGCAGATCAAGCCATAATATATGGAGAACAATCGCTTTCCGCCGCGCAGGGTCTTTAATTTCACAAAGCCTAACACCCCGCAGCGCTAAATCTTTGTTTTTATACAACCAAAGCGCGGTGAGATATTAAGCGAAGGAAGAACGAAGATCGCACTCCGCAGTGTACATCAAGCACTGCGGGCGTGAAGATTACGCGATGCGGAAACTCAATTAAATAGGTTTTGGCAAATTCGCTGTCACTACTATACCATAATTATTTCTACAGGATGAAAGATTTGTGTTGTACAATATTTCTTATTTTTCTTTTTGCAAATGCCGCCTTTTCACAGGAAACTGACAGCATGAAGTACTATGTAAACCGTTTAACCGACCGGAGCTTATCGGAGCAAGAACGCAAAGAAGCTGGGCTGAAAATAAGGGGCTTGCAAAAAGAAAGGTATTTTCAATCAAAAAGGCAAACCGCTGTGGATACCTTGCTCCCCGATCTAGAAGGCCGGATCGTCGCCGGATTTCGGCAAATAGATGCTGCAACGGAGCAATTGATCGCAATCGTCTCTAACGTAGACCTAAGCAATGCCGTTCGCTGGAAAGCCCTGCGTGCAGTGTCGCAGATAAACACCGTCATGGCGGACTCCTTTCTGGTCGCCAATGTTGACCATTTCAACTATTTGGGTGAGCACCCCGGAAGTGCAGGTGGCGAGATTGACTGGATGTACCCTTGTTTCGGGTTACTGAGCAGCAAAGCTGCGCTCAATTATACATTGATCAAGCCAATCCTTTGCAACCTCCACACTCCAAAAACTGAATCCGAACTATACTTTATTGATATGCTTTTACTGGGTATTTTCGGTAAAGAAGCGTCGGTTAGGCTTTGGGAAGATCACATGCTTGGCAACGCTGAAAATTTTGTCATTTCTAAAAATCTTGAATCATTAAGAGATATAAAAAAATGAAAAATATCATATCCTACACCCTTCTATTGTTAGGGCTACTAACCCTTAGGACTCAAGGTCTCAATGTCACTTCCTACCACGTTTTGGGAATTTCCACCGCGCATGGCCCACACTTTCGCAAAGCCTAATATCCCGCAGCGCTCAACCTTTGTTTTTATACAACCAAAACACTGCGGGGAACTAAGCGTGGGAAGAACGAAAATCACGCTTCGAGCTGGAGTATTGTGCGCTGCGGGCGTGAAGACCACGTACTGCAAGCAAAGCAGACGGGCAACGTTTGACCGATTATTAGCGTCATCAACAGGTGCAGCTACCGATCGGGATATTCAAAAATTCCCTTGGCAGCGCCTTTGCATTCCAGGCGATTTGAATTGACAGTCGTTTGAAATCCGGGATTGTTGAAAGTACTTAAAATCAATTCGATAATGACAACTATGCGTTACATCTTTTTGCTGTTCCCCTTCCTTTCCCTCCTCAGTTGTAGCCAGGTAAAGATCATGCGCATGATGGCAAAATCGCCAGCCCCCACGAGTACGTACCGGGCAATAGCGGGCAATAAATATGAAAAGGACGCCTATTATTTAGGAGCAGTAATTCGCCATGCCTACCCAAAATTGGCCGATAAAATAACACCCGCCGCGTACGATTCCGCCCTTGCCGAATTGTTGCTACGGTGCAAAACAATACCGGACGAACGGGCTTTTAACCTCGAACTTCAGCGTTTTTTGGCTAAGTTAAAAGATGGTCACTCCAAAGCGACCTTGGTGCGTTACTGGGATCAAGGGGAAGACCGATACGGTGTTCGATTTTTCAATGAAGGTGGCCGTTTTATACTCTCCAATATTCAGCGCTCCAATGACAGCAGCCTGATCGGCAGTAAGGTAAAAACGATAAACGGGGTTGATATTGAACTTGTAAAACAAGGTATTCGACGTTTGGAATCTTCTGAAAATGAGCATTTTGCGTTGTATCGCTTTGCCGGAAAAGAAACTTATCCGACTTATTGGCAAACTTTGGGGCTTATTAAAACTACAAAAGATTCCCTTGAGCTCGGACTTGAACGCGCAGATGGGAAAATGGTAAAAACGACGGTTCGGCCGGTACCCGAATTATTGTTTTACAAGGAAAAATTCGCGCCTTCAAAGCATCCATTTACATACCGGCAAAACGACGGTTTTTCCTATAAAATACTTGAAGCACAAAAGACGGCTTATCTGCAAATGAATACTTGCCTGGACCTTGTGGCCTATAAAAGTGAGTTAAAAAATTATACAAATGTGTTGATTCGGCCCATTGTATGGACGATGTTGAAAAAGCGGGCCAAAAATGCGCGCAACTTCGGCCTTGTGCTGCAATCCATGTTCCGGGAAATGCATGAAAAGGGGATTCAAACCTTGGTGCTTGACCTGCGCAACAACACCGGCGGCGATGAACGTTTGGGGAAACAGCTTATTTGGTATTTGACGGAACGCAAGGATCTTCGCGGGTTTCAGGATTTTTATCAAATTTCCAATTTTTTCCGCCGGCTCGCCAAGGCCGATTATAAAAAATTCAATCGCTTACATCAGGAACTGTACGGTGCGCCGCTGCCGATGGATACCCTCCTGAATGTAACAGCGACCTTGCTGAAAAATCCGGGTTATTTTGATGACCTGGAAAAAGACGACAGCCCGTTTTTATTGGATCCTAATTTACCGAAATTCAATGGTAAGGTATATGTCCTCATCGGCCCCAAAACTTTTAGTGCGGCGCAATGGCTTGCTACAACAATGAAAGACAATGAGTTAGCCACGATTGTTGGTCTGCCACTAGGCAATCAGCCAAGCAGCCAAACCGGCGCATCCCTCCTGAAATTGCCGCATACCAAAACATTGGTATCCCTTTCTTACCTGTATGGCGAGCGCCCCGACAAGCGTAAAAATGCCGAAGATTCTTTGTATCCGGATATTCGGGTGGAACGAACGTTTTACGGCGTTCGGGCCGGACGAGATGAAGCATTTGAGTGGGTGTTGGAGCATGTCAGGTAAGTTATATTTCTGACGCGCGTGGCCTTCGCCCCCCCCGCGCTCAATCTCCCACCGCAGGCCACCGAGCGTGGGATAAGCAAAGACCAAGCGCGGCGGAAACGCGGGGTATTTTAGGCGTGGGAAGAAACAAGATCACGCTCCACGCTGGGACATCGAGCGCTGCGGGCGTGAAGACCTCGCAAGGCTGAAAAGACAACCCTCATTGTTATGTGCATTAGGGCTTTTGTTTAACAAAACGCTACATGCACAACCGAATCATTGCAAAAGAGCCAAACATCCTAACTTGCATGAATTCAAATATTTGCCAGTAATCATATTTTCTGGCGTTTTTTTGATTTCCAATATTTGCCAAAAACTCGTAACTTTGGCAAAATTTTGATTTAGAATGCCAAGGATCATAGAAAATAGATTGATTGAAAAATTTAAGGATCGGGAGTCCTTTACACGTGATGACCTCTTTGAATTCTATCGATATTTTGAACCCGATCTGAAAGAAGGAACTTTCGGGTGGAGAATCTATGATCTGAAAGGTAAAAACATCATAAGACCACTCAAGAGAGGTCTCTATGTTATTTCAAGCAAAACCAAGTACAAGCCTGAAATATCTCCAGAACTTATTAAGTTTGCAAAACGGATCACAGACAAATTTGAGGACGCCAAACACTGCATTTGGGAAACGGGATGGTTCAATGAATTTTCACAACACCAGGCAAGCAGGCGAATGATCCTGATTGAAATAGAAAAGGATTTCATGGAGTCATTGTACTATGAACTGAAAGATTCATCAAGAAATGAGCTTTATCTTAACCCTGACGATAAAGCCATCGATTTTTATATTACTGAAAGCGACCATCCGGTGATTATTAAGAAACTGATTACACGCTCCCCGGTTGCAAAAAGAACAGAGAAAAGGGTAACGTTTTATACTCCGTTACTTGAGAAGATCCTGGTGGACCTTTTTGCAGAAGAAAGGCTTTTCTATTACCTGCAAGGTTCTGAATTGATGCATATTTATGAGCATGCCATAAGTAACTACGCCATCAATTTTACTAAACTTTTTAGTTATGCAAAACGCAGGGAAAGAGAACAAGAAATCAAGCAATTCATGACGAAGCACATGTTCCACCTCGTAAAAGATATTGTTAAATGATTAAGGAACATTGTTTTACGGATGAGTGGTTGCAGGGATTTAAAAAACAAAAGGACCACAGACGAATTGACCTGTTCGCTCAAAAAACCGCTGAGGTATTTTTTGTACAAACCTTTGGCAATGAAACCTAGCCAAGCCATGTCGATGAGTAAAAAAACCGCAAAAGTGAGTGCGTAACTGATGAGTAGTTTTGTTATCGGCATTGGCTTTAATTGATTGTTTTGTTTGAATGATTTTATGACAAAAACCCTCCAATCGTGATAATCGATTGGAGGGTTTTGCAATAGAAAAACCGGTGTTTTACATTTTCGGCATCACCACTTTGTCAATCACATGGATAACGCCATTCGATGCGGGGATATCCGCCGAGATGACATTCGCACCGTTTATCATCACTTTTCCGTTTTTAACGGACACTTTCAGCTTGGTGCCCTGCACGGTGGTCAGTTCTTGACCGTCCATCAGGTCGGCGGCCATTACTTTTCCGGCCACAACGTGGTAGGTAAGAATACCGGCAAGTTTGGCCTTGTTTTCAGGCTTTAACAGGTTGTCTACGTCCTTTTGAATAGCCGCAAACGCAGCATCGGTCGGCGCAAAAACCGTGAATGGTCCGTTGCCTTGGAGGGTTTCGACCAGCCCCGCAGCGGTCACGGCGGCGGCCAGTGTTTTAGCACTTTCGGAGGCAATGGCTACAATATCCATTGTTTTTTCTTTCGGTTTTGCAGGCAAAATCACCTTGTCAATCAGGTGAACCACGCCGTTCGATGCTTCCACATCTTTGGTCGTAATGGTGGCATCATTGACCATCACTTTGCCGTTGCTGATCTTCACCATCAATTTGCTTCCATCCAGCGCGGTCAATTGTTGCCCATCTTTGAGGTCGGAAGCCATTTTCTTACCACTTACGACATGGCAAGTTAGCACCTTTGCCAGTTCAGCCTTGTTTTCAGGCTTTAACAGGTTGTTTACGTCTGATTGTATGGCTGCAAAAGCGGCATCCGTGGGCGCAAAAACCGTGAACGGCCCCGGGCCTTTCAGGGTTTCGACCAACCCGGCAGCGGTGACTGCGGCAGTCAATGTTTTTGCATTGTCGGAAGCGACGCCGACGATGTCTTTTTTGCTCATGGCACAAAAAGAATTTGACAGAGCAACTGCCAAAAGCAACGTGCCTGATAAAAATAGTTGTGTTACTTTTTTCATTTTAATTAGACATTTTCCTGATACCGTCAGGGCGGATGTGAAAGGAATTTCACGAGGAGGAAATTTATTGTTTGATTTTTTGGGATTTGTGCGGCCCTTTTTATCATCATGGATGAACACGAAAAGACAGAAAAATACACAAAACATTCCCACTGTATTAGTTCATATCGAGGGAGATATCTTGGTTATTTTCCTGTTTTTTCAATGGCGTTTTCCTTACGCTTTTGGCAAAATGACTTTGTCAATCACATGGACAATGCCATTGGATGCTTGCACGTCAGCCGAAGTGACATTCGCATCGTTAATCATCACTTTCCCGTCTTTGATGGAGACTTTCAGTTTGCCGCCCTGCACGGTGGTGAGCTCTTGGCCGTCTTTCAGATCAGCAGCCATCGCCTTGCCAGACACGACGTGATAGGTCAAGATGTTGGTAAGTTTGGCCTTGTTTTCGGGTTTCAACAAAGTGTCTACGTCCGATTGAATGGCCGCAAAAGCAGCATCAGTCGGAGCAAAAACGGTAAAGGGGCCATCGCCTTGAAGCGTTTCGACCAAACCAGCGGCGGTCACCGCTGCGGCCAACGTTTTGGCGCTTCCAGAAGCGATGCCAACGATGTCTTTTTGGGACTGATTTTCTGTTGAATGTGTCATAATGATTTTGATTTACTCAAATGATTTCCGGCAACTGGCAGAGCAGATGTGAAAGATTTTTCACGAAAAAATATAATTTTTTACAGCCTCTTAGTTTGACTCCAAAGCGTTGTGCATGGATTTTACCAAATTAAGGTCGGCTTTTAAAAGTGCGTGCTGTGCATTTATCATCGTTTGTTGATCAAACCTTAAATGCGCCGACTCATCTTTCACGACATGTTGATAGGTTTCGTCGGCAACGTTTTCACCGTACTCGCACGAACCGAGAATCGCTTTTCGGTCTTTTCCAGTGATGGCGGCTTTTACATCCATCCAAACACGAAAGAACTTTCCGGATACCCTGGTGCTTTCGGTTGGTTCGCCACCCAACCGGGTCACTTCGTCCACCAGTTCTTGTTTGCACTTTTGGCTTGTCATCTTAAACTGGCTGAAATATGCTTTCAAGTCCTGTTCTTCTGTTTCTTTAGAAGCGGTCTCGTAGCCTTCGATGCGGTCGTTGTTGATTTGGATGAGTGTGTTCAGCACGTCAACCGTTTTTTCATTATCAATCATGAAAAATGTATTTTTTAAAATTGAAAGAATTTATTTTAGACTTTTATGCTCCCTTGCAAACCCGTCACTAAATTTGACCCCGTAGCGATAGATGCCAAGAATTTGAAAAAATTAACCATTCTATTACCTTCCATGTCCCAATAATAGGCACTTTTGGTGCTCACTTTTAGGAGGGAGATATCCGGATCGTCCTTACCTTCTTCGAACCAGATTTTCACCTTGGGCGACCACAGTTCGGCTATTTTTTTGCGGTCTTTAAAGATTTCGGCCGCACCGTTCACAATCATGTAAATGTTTTTGCCGGGGTGCGAAAAAATCAATTGCACAGCACTGTCTTGTTGTATTTCGAGATTTTTATCGCTATTAATATTGCTAAAAAACCAGATGTTCCCTTCGTCGTCCACTTCCTGTGCAGACATAGGCCTGCACGTTGCGCCATAATTCCTGTCGAGGTTGGTACAAAAAAGGCAGATATCTATTGCCTTAACCAGTTCTTTCAATTTTTCGACGCCGTTTTCATCTTTCAGGTTTTTGATATTTTCCATTTTTTATGGTTGTTTAAGTTAAAGAAATAGGTTCAAATAATTGGGGGTATGGTTTATTGAACACATAGACCACCATCAATATAGTCAACGCAAAGTGGTTATGAAAACAGATGTCCTCTAATCCATTGAAAATCAATTTTTTTTATCTATCCAATCTTCAAATCGGCTTCGACTAAATCAACCTAAAAAACCTTTGGGCCTTCCGCAATAAAAGCTTGACGGTTGATGTGCCAATGCCTCCTGCGCCACCGACGATAAAGACGACTTTTTTGCTAGTCTTTTCATGAGGAGACTTTTTTTACATGTGATTTACAGTCTTTATTATAGTGCAAAATTACATGAGACGCTTCCGCATAAGGTTACACAATATTTAAAAGTAATTACATTATTCACACATTTTGGCCGTTGTTGGTGTCCGTTTCTCATCTGCGCTATTCTTTGCCCGATTCCAGTATATTTGCATAAAGATTTGATTTATGCAGTCAATCCCAACGTGTACGCAGGTGCCTGCACGACGGTGACCGCAACTTTTACCGGCATCGCACCATTTACCCTTATTTATACTTCACCCGCTTTGGGTACGGTAACACAAACTTTTTCAGGAAAAACGGGGACTTTTCAGGTGTGTACCCTGCCGGGGAGTGCGCCGGGGAGTTTGGTGGTGCAGGCAACTGAACTGGTGGATTTGAATTGTACCTGTAATTGATAAAAGTAATCTAAGAACCACAAGTAGTGGTGATGATGATTGATTACTCAAAACGTCAAGCGATGAATAAAATACGCTTCAAAGTGTGCAAAAATGTGTTTTTACCTAAAGGTTTCAGCACCAAGGGACTTAGGATTGGAGTAAGTCTGTTGCTCAGCTTTTGTTGGCTCCATGTAGCAAAAGGCCAGATCATATACGCTACTGCCCTCAATAGTAATGGTGAAAAAGTGATATTCAAAATCAATCTGAGCGATTGTGGGGCGGCCTGCCCGATCACGCCTTTTTCGCCCAATATTGCAGGGGCTGATTTTGTGCTGTTGCCAGGAGGCAACCACCTGCACATTGATGACAACGGGATTAGGCGGCTTGAACCTCCTCCGTCCGTCCAGATTGTATGGCAAACGAGCAACTCATTACAATATCAGAGTGGGCAACTGGCTCCCAACGGGCTTGTCTATCTGGCTGGACCGGCTGGCCTTGGTACCCTGAATCCGGCAAACAATGTCATTGCTTTTATCGGGGCGTGGCCGAGTAACATCTTTCAGGTCGGGGATATTTATTACATTAATGGTGTACTCTATGGGACGGCCCTTGACGATAATTTCAACACGGTGATTATCCAGATCAATACAAATGACCCTTCGCAATCCACCATTGTTGGGCCTTTCATAGGCCCAACGGATGAAGAAGGTGGGGTATGGAACGGAGTGCCGGGCTTGATCTTTGCTGATGCTTCGCACACGATCTATTTCTACAATCCTCAGGATGGTACCACGGTAACGATCTGCGATATTGACACAAACTACTCCATCTTAAGTTTGTCTTCTCCACCTGCGGGCTTACCCGAGTACCCCTGCATGCCTGCTTGTACAACAAACGCAGGCACCTTACCACAAGCCGGGCCGTACAACACCTGCACCAATGCTACACTCACTTTTCCGCCCGCCACAGGCACAGTGCTGGATGCCAATGACCTCCTGCGCTACATCCTTTTCAGCAACCCCAGTGACACGGCGGGCAGCATCGTGGCAACCAGCAATACGCCCAGTTTCGCTTTCGCGCCGCCCATGCAGACTGGAGTGACCTACTACATCGCTTCCATGGCAGGCGACAACCTCAACGGGAACGTGGACCTCGCCGATCCTTGTCTGGATTTCTCTAACGCGCTGCAAGTTGTTTGGCGGCCTATACCTGCCGTCACTTTTTCTGCCGCCAACCCGAATGTCTGTGCAGGGGCCTGCACCACCGTGACGGCGAATTTTACGGGTACGGCACCTTTCACCCTCACTTACACTTCACCCGCTGCTGGTACGGTGACACAAACTTTTTCGGGAAGTACAGGCACTTTTCAGGTATGTACCCTGCCAGGGTCACCGCCGGGGGGGGTGGTGGTGCAAGCGACGAAAGTGGTGGATGGGTTGTGTACTTGTGAATAGACAATTCGCCAAGATCAAAGCCGAAGCGTTTTAAATGCACATGGCTTCTGATGCTAACTTAATTCAGTAAAATACTCATACATCCAACACAAAGGCACGATTATGCAACATCTCAACTTTTTATCCTTCAGCATTCTATTGTCGGTTCTGATGCTTTCACCAACACTGCATGCGCAGCAGTGTACGAATCAGGTGACGCACCTCACTGGTACGCAGCAAGTGAACTGTTCCAGCGTCACAGTCACCCCATCGGGTTCAACGAGCACCACGACCGTTTGCAATAAAGGCCCGTATGTAATTGGGGGCGTATCTCCGGGGAGTTTTACATTCAATTTTAATCCAGCAGTTTCTAGTGTCAGAGTGGGGCTTTACGGCTTGAACAATAATAGTATAGGCTTTGAGGAAGTCGCTTTTACCGTTAATGGCACTTTTTACCAGATCACTAACCCCGGCGTGGCGGATGGCTGTTTGAATGAAGCGATCATTTCGGCTGCAGGGACCATCCAAGCGTGTGCGAACTGTGTCAGTTCTTGGGACAACATTGTGATTTCTCAGACGATAAGTTCAATAAAGATAGAAGATATTTACCTAATCGGTGCGCCAGGAGGGGTGCTTTTTGCATTGTACTTCTGTTGTCCCGTCTGTAACACCGACGCAGGCACTATCGCGCAAGCCGGGCCGTATAATACCTGCACTAACAGTACGCTCACTTTCCCAGCCGCTACAGGCACAGTGCTGGATGCCAATGACCTCCTGCGCTACATCCTTTTCAGCAACCCCAGTGACACGGCGGGCAGCATCGTGGCAACCAGCAATACGCCCAGTTTCGCTTTCGCGCCGCCCATGCAGACTGGAGTGACCTACTACATCGCTTCCATGGCAGGCGACAACCTCAACGGGAACGTGGACCTCGCCGATCCTTGTCTGGATTTCTCTAACGCGCTGCAAGTTGTTTGGCGGCCTATACCTGCCGTCACTTTTTCTGCCGCCAACCCGAATGTCTGTGCAGGGGCCTGCACCACCGTGACGGCGAATTTTACGGGTACGGCACCTTTCACCCTCACTTACACTTCACCCGCTGCTGGTACGGTGACACAAACTTTTTCGGGAACTACGGGGACGTTTCAGGTGTGTACGGCTGCTGGTTCGCCGCCGGGGAGTTTGGTGGTGCAAGCGACGGCTTTGGTGGACTTAAACTGTTCTTGCCCGTGAAAAAGCCTAAATTTCGCATTAGAGCCTGTTTAAATTTTATGGAACGTATGTGTTTTCACCCAGCGCGCACGTAACGGTTTAACAGCCACGCTCACTTTTTAACCCCCACCACCGCATCCCCCACTCAGCC
>JBBAVI010000038.1:0-46279 GCA_040397785.1 Saprospiraceae bacterium
AAAAAATGGACTGTTTTTGTCGTTTTACTCCCCACCGCAACAAGTCTATTAAAAAATAAATATGGCAAAGTTAAAAGACGCGCGTTACCATTACCGCCAATGGTTCATACAAGCGCCCTTGGGGCTCGTACTCACGGGTGCAGGGCTTTGTTTGGTGTCGGATGCGGCCACCGTAAAGCAGTTGGGCGGCAGTTGGGTGCTGTATGGAACCTTCGCTTTATGTGTTTTCAACGCTGGTTTGTCGATTTTTGGCAATTCCATCCTGCATCGGGTGCGGTATGAGCGTTTTGATAGATGAAAAACCATAACTTCGCCGCTTAACACAGACTTTCCATGCGTTTAATTGCACTTCTTTTCCTTGCTGTATTGCTTTCAGCAAATTTTTCAATGGCCCAATCTACCTACAAACGCCCTGCCGATGATGTGGTGCGTATTGTAGAGGCCAAAGCTACACCCGGTGTAAGCATCAATCCAACCAAAGAAGCCCTGTTGCTCACCGATTACAACCCGAATCCGAGCATCGCCGTTTTGGCCGAGCTTTTTTTGAAATTGGCCGGTATACGCATCAATCCTAATTTGAATGCGCGCCAACGGATCACAGAATACACGGCACTGACCGTAATTTGGATTTCGGAACAAAAAAAGGTATCCATTGAATTGCCCAGTGCGGGTCGGATGAACGCCAGCGCCTGGTCGCCCGATGGCAAAAAAATTGCCTTCCTCCTGGATGCCGCAGAGGGTGTTCAATTGTGGACTGCTGACGCCAAGACCGGAAAATCCAAACGGGTCGGCACCTTTATCGTGAACGATATTTTGGGTAGTCCTATGCGTTGGTTGGAAGACAGCGAGCGCTTGTTGGTGCGTGCCATTCCGGCGGCCCGGGGCGCTGCGCCGGTTATTTCCAACGTGCCAAGTGGTCCTGCCGTAGAAGAAGTAAATGGCAAAGCAGCCCAGGTGATGACGTACCAGGATTTGTTGCGCAATGACAACGACGCCAAATTGTTCGAATATTATGCGCAATCGCAATTGGCCATTGTAAATCAATCTACCGGGGCTGTTCAAAACATCGGGGCACCTGGTTTGTACATGAATGCGGGTTTTTCGCCCGATGAAAATTATTTGTTGGTTACCACCTTGCGCCGGCCCTTCTCTTACCGGGTTCAGTATGCCAATTTTGCCCGTAAAACAGAAATCTGGGATAAAACAGGCAAAACGGTGCGCAGCGTGGTAGAATTTCCGGTTACGGACGATATTCCCCGTCAGGGTGTAGTAACCGGGCCACGGGAGTTCGAATGGCAGCCTTTGTTTCCAGCCCGCATGTTGTGGGTAGAGGCATTGGATGGTGGCGATCCGGTTAAAAAGGCCGACTTCCGCGATAAAATAATGGCACAAGACGCACCATTTAGCGCCGAACCAAAAGAATTGACAAAATTAAAGTTTCGTTTTGCAGGTTTTGAATGGCTGAATACCCCCGATCAGGCCATTGTTGCGGAATACGACCGCGATCGGCGCTGGGCAACCTCCTATAAAGTAAATTTGAGCAACCCTGCAGCGAAAGACACCTTGTTTGATGTGAGCGTCAATGACGATTATAACGCACCAGGCGAGCCCGTATATGATCTCCTGCCCAATGGCGATAATGTTATGCTGCAAGACAGCAACTGGGTGTATTTTACCAATGCTGGTGCTTCACCCAAGGGGCAGTTTCCGCGCCTCGATCGGTTTAATTTGAAAACCAAAGAGCGCGAACCCGTGTACACTTGTCCGGCAAATGCTTTTGATGAATTTATTTCTTTTGTGGGCAAAGACCGCAGCCGCTTTATTACCCGGTACCAGGATAAAACAACCCCACCCAATTACATTTTGCGCTTTACAGAAAGTGCGATGCAACGCGCATTGACCGACTTTCGGGATCCGGCACCTTTGCTCACCGGGATCGAAAAACGCTTGGTAAAGTACACCCGGAAAGACGGGGTGCCTTTAAATGGTACCTTGTATTTGCCACTCGATTATAAAAAAGGACAATGCGTTCCTTTGTTTATGTGGGCTTACCCGCTCGAATACGGCGATGCAAGTACGGCGGGACAGGTGCGCAATTCGGACAACAAATTCACCTATTATCGCGGCGATTCGCCTTTGTTTTTTGTGATGCAGGGTTTTGCCGTGTTGATGGATGCCACCATGCCGGTAGTGGGTACACCGGAATTGATGAACAATACCTTTGTGGAGCAAATCACCAGTTCTGGTCGCGCGGCCATTGACTACCTCGATTCGCTGGGCATTATCGACCGCAATCAGGTCGGCGTGGGCGGACACTCTTACGGTGCATTTATGACGGCAAATTTGTTGGCGCACTCCGACGACTATGCTTTTGGAATTGCGCGTTCGGGCGCTTACAACCGCACGCTTACGCCCTTTGGTTTTCAAAGCGAGCGCCGTTCTTATTGGGAGGCGCCCGAAATTTACCACAACCTGTCGCCCTTCACCTACGCCAATAAGATCAAAACGCCGTTGTTGATGATCCACGGGGAAGCCGACAACAATCCGGGTACCTTTACGATCCAGTCGGAGCGTTTGTTTCAGGCCATTAAAGGCAATGGCGGCACGGCGCGGCTTGTGTTATTGCCATTCGAATCGCATGGATACCGTGCCCGCGAGAGCGTGTTGCACGTATTGGCAGAAATGTTCGAATGGTCAAAAAAGCACGGAAAGCGCGAAACGAGCAGCTTGCCGAAGAAATAAAATGCGGCTGATTTCGACCATAAACCGTCCGTAATCATACCAACACATACTTTTGCGCTGTTCAAAACGAAACAAAACGCAGCACTTGGCGTTTATTTCACCTGAAAAGTGCCCAATTATAAACAAGCAAATATTCACAAACCATCCATACCACCATCCACAAAATGTCAAATTTCAAATCGGACGTAGAAGCGGTAGATGCCCTTGCTCAAACCTACCAGACACTTTCAGCCGAAATCGGTAAAGTGATTGTAGGCCAAGACGATGTAGTCCGCGCAGTTATCATTTCCCTGTTTTCCAATGGCCACTCCTTGTTGGTAGGTGTGCCGGGTTTGGCGAAAACCTTGTTGGTTAGTACCATTGCGGAGGTGTTGGACCTCGATTTTAAACGGATTCAATTTACGCCCGACTTGATGCCTTCCGACATTACGGGTTCTGAAATTTTGGATGAAGACCGGAAGTTCCGTTTTACCCGTGGACCAATTTTTGCCAATATTGTGTTGGCGGATGAGATTAACCGGACACCGCCCAAAACGCAGGCTGCCCTGTTGGAAGCCATGCAAGAGCGGTCTGTAACGGTAAATGGGGTTCGGCACCTTTTGCCAGCACCGTTTTTTGTATTGGCAACCCAAAACCCGATTGAGCAGGAAGGCACATATCCTTTGCCGGAAGCCCAGCTCGACCGTTTTATGCTCAATATTCCGCTGACGTACCCTACGTACGAGCAAGAGGTTGAAGTGGTGAAAAATACCACCTCCTCCCGCACCGTTCAGTTGCGCCATATCCTCAACACGGAGCAAATTTTGGAGTACCAGCAATTAATTCGCAAAATTCCGGTAGCCGATAATTTGCTGGAGTATGCCGTAGGTTTGGTTTCCAAAACCCGTCCGGGCACAACCCGCGCTACCAAAGAAGCAAATAATTACCTGGGTTGGGGCGCAGGTCCGCGTGCAAGCCAATACCTGGTTTTGGGCGCCAAATGCCATGCAGCCATCAACGGCAAGTATTCGCCGGATATCGAAGATGTAAAAGCGATTGCCAGTTTGGTGTTGCGCCACCGTATTGTGCGCAACTATAAGGCAGAGGCAGAAGGGGTTACCGAGGAAAACATCATTGAAACGATGTTATAGTTACGCATTTCCACGCGATTTTTTTGACGCTTGAAATTTTATCAAGGATTTGCGGTAGCGTATAAATTGTATTGGCGGGGTGACAGAAAAAGTCGCCCCGTCAATATAATTAACTTACACCAATTCCAACGCCGCATCCAGGTCGGCAATCAAATCGGTCACATCTTCCACCCCAATACTCAGGCGAATCAAGGAATCCGTCAGACCTACTTTCAAACGCGCTTCCCGTGGAATGCTGGCGTGGGTCATGCTGGCCGGGTGACCAATCAGGGATTCTACACCGCCCAATGATTCGGCCAGGGTAAACAAATGGGTGCTGCTCAGCACCTTTGTTGCATTTTCGAGCGAATTTTCCTTTAAATCGAAAGATACCATGCCGCCAAACATGCGCATTTGCTTTTTCGCGATGGCATGGTTGGGGTGCGATTCAAATCCCGGCCAGAACACTTTGGCAACTTTGGGATGCTGCGCCAAGTATCGAGCAATGATTTCGGCATTTTCGCAGGCGCGTTGTACCCGCAAGTGCAGGGTTTTAATGCCCCGCAATACCAAAAAGCAATCCATCGGACCAGGCACTGCGCCGCTTGCGTTTTGAATAAAGTGCAGGCGTTCGGCCAAGGCAGGATCTTTTACGACCAGGCAGCCATGCACCACATCCGAGTGCCCGCCGATGTATTTCGTAGCCGAATGCAGCACGATATCAGCCCCTAAATCGAGCGGATTTTGCAGGTAAGGCGATGCAAACGTGTTATCCACACAGGTAAGGATGCCATGTTTACGGGCAATCGTACAGATCGCTTCGATATCCACAATATTGAGCATCGGATTGGTGGGCGTTTCAATCCAGATCAATTTGGTATCCGGGCCAATCTCTTGTTCCAGGTTTTCGGCCGTGTAAAGGTCTACGAACCGGCTTTTGAGTCCCCAGGGACCAAATACCCGCACCATTTGACGGTAAGAACCACCATACAAGTCATTGACGGCCACAATTTCATCGCCCGCCTGGAGCAATTTGGTTACGGCATCCTGTGCCGCTAAGCCGGAGCCAAAGCAGATCGCATCCACGCCGTTTTCCAGCGCTGCCAGGTTTTTCTCCAGGGTGCTGCGTGTCGGGTTTTGCGTGCGTGCATATTCGAAGCCTTTATGTTCGCCCGGCGTTGTTTGGGCATAGGTGGAGGTTTGGAAAATAGGCGTCATGACCGCGCCGGTAGACGGATCGGGTTCAATGCCGGCATGAATAACTTTTGTGGCAAATTTCATAAGTGCTGGAATGTAGTTTGTGTGTGGTGGAAACAAAAATGGAGCCGATTTGGCAGTCTGCCGCGTTTTTTAGACCCCGTTTGTACGCCGAATGATAGAAACGACGAAAAGGTGGCAAAAAAAACCATGCGACGGCGCAAAGTTTTGCAAAAAACCTCGAACCTTTGGTGCCTGTTTTCAAATTTGGCAAAACACGGTGTAATTTCCTGCGTTTATGGACCTTGTACTGCTTACTACCCACTGCGTATATGAACGAATCTCTGGATCGATACAATTACCTTGTCCACTTAGGGCGCTACCTGCTCATGATGAAACAGGCTTTTGGACGGCCTGAAAAATTTTCCATGTATTGGAAAGAAACCATGCGGCAAATGAATGATATCGGGGTTGGGTCCCTGATTATTGTTTGCCTCATTTCGGTATTTATCGGGGCGGTGGCGGCCATTCAGTTTGCCTATCAGCTGGACGGGCAATTGGTGCCGCGTTATTACATCGGCTACATTGTGCGCGACCTGGCTTTGATTGAATTATCGCCAACCATTACGTGTCTGGTTTTGGCGGGTAAAGTAGGCTCCAACATGGCGGCTGAAATAGGGGGCATGCGGCAAAAAGAGCATATTGATGCCATGGAGGTGATGGGCGTAAACACGGCGGCTTACCTGATTATGCCAAAGATCATTGCTGCGGTGGTGGTGATTCCGTTGCTGGTTACTTTTTCGGCATTTGTTGCCGTGATCGGTGGTTACTTATCCAGCGTTCCTGCGGGCTTGATTACCGATGCTGAATATATACAAGGGGTGCGTTCCTATTTTGCCCCGTACAATGTGTTCATGATGTATGTAAAATCATTTGTTTTTGCCTACATATTGACCTCCGTATCATGTTACCAGGGGTACAACGTAAGAGGTGGCAGCATCGAATTGGGGCAGGCAAGCACCCGTGCAGTGGTGTACAGCGATATTTTGATTTTGCTGGCCGATTACCTGATTGCAATTTTGCTGACGACTTAAAATTTAAAAAAACGATTACTAATAACAATATGAACGATTTACAAACCTTGATTGAAACCGCCTGGAACGACCGCGCGCTGCTGACCCATTGGGAAACAAAAAAGGCGATTCGGGAAGTGCTGGGATTGCTGGATGCAGGCGAATTACGGGTAGCAGAGCCGATGCCGGATGGCAGTTGGAAAACCCATGAATGGATTAAAAAAGCGGTGTTGTTGTATTTCCCGATTCAGGAAATGCACACCATTGAGGTTGGTCCGTACGAATACCACGATAAAATTCCGCTCAAAACCGGCTATGCCCAGAAAGGCGTGCGGGTTGTACCGCCTGCCGTGGCGCGGTATGGGGCGTTTATTGAACGGGGCGCGATCTTGATGCCCTCTTATGTCAATATTGGCGCCTGGGTAGGCAGTGGCACCATGGTGGATACCTGGGCTACCGTGGGTTCTTGCGCACAAATTGGCCGCAATGTACACCTGGCCGGTGGCGTAGGCATCGGGGGCGTATTGGAGCCACCCCAGGCTAGTCCGACCATCATTGAAGACGAATGTTTTATCGGTTCCCGCTGTATTGTGGTCGAAGGCGTGCATGTAGAACGGGAGGCTGTATTAGGCGCCAATGTGGTCCTGACCCAAAGCACCCATATTATAGACGTGACTGGTTCGGAACCTAAGATACTGAAAGGCCGTGTTCCGGCGCGTTCGGTGGTGATTCCGGGCAGTTACACCCGCGAATATCCGGCTGGCTCGTACCAGGTAGCCTGTGCCCTGATTATTGGACAACGCCAGGAAAGTACCGATAAAAAAGTATCGCTCAATGAGGCTTTGCGCGATTTTCAGGTAGCCGGTTAAAACAGGATGCAAAAAACAATTGACATTACCACCACGCAAAATGTTACCATAGAATACGAGCTGGCCTCCCTGCGCGAGCGTTTGCTGGCGTGGGTATTGGATTTTTTGCTGGTATGCTTTGGCGCTTTTATCTTGATGCAATTGGTACAAGCATTGTTCGGTCAAATGGGCGAGGTGGCGCTGACCTTAATAATGATTGTTTTTACAGTAGGTTTTTTCCTTTATTTCATCTTTTTTGAAATCTGGAATGCCGGGCAGACACCCGGTAAAAAGGTATTGGGCATCAAAGTAGTACGGTTAGACGGGAAAGAACCGGAGTGGGGTGATGTCGTGCTCCGTGCTATTTTGTACTTGATGGATGCTTTTTTGAGCCTGGGTGTGTTGGGTTCCGTATTGATCAAAACCAGTCCTAAAGCCCAGCGCATGGGTGATATGGCGGCCAACACCACCATCATCAAACTGCTCAGTACCCAATACCAATATCGGTTAGAAGATATTCTCAATATTTCCTCGCTGCAAAATTACACGCCTGTGTACCCACAGGTGCGGGCGCTCACAGAGCAGGATTTGATTTTTATAAAAACCGTGCTGACACGCTATGGCCAATATCCCAACCAGGCACATGAAGAAGTGATTATTGATTTAGTTACCCACCTGATGCCCCTGCTTGGCTTGGACCGAATGCCCACCAACCGGATTGATTTTTTAAAAACCCTGCTGCGGGATTATGTGGTTTTGACGCGATAAAACGGGTAAAAAGTGTTTAATTTTAAATTTTTAAACTTATAAAATAATGATAATTAGATTGTTGTGCATTTAGCGCCACATACTTAACCCAATCTTAATGTCTTTAAACGCAAGGATCAATTACTTTTCGGCAAAATTGTACCGAAAATGTTTAAATCCTTCGTTTTTCTTGCCAGTCTGCTGCTTTTTACCAGCAGCCTTCAATCCCAAACGGTTTCAGATACAGATGTCACGGACAGCACCCGACTTGCAGAGATTGTGGTTTCTGCCAGCCGCAAACCTGCCGATGCCTTTCGTATTTCGGAGGCCATCGGGCTATTGAAATCCGGCGATTGGGAACAACAGCAGGATCGTTCCACCCCCGAAATTTTATTCGGAGCGCCCGGTATTTTTTTACAAAAAACAAATCATGGCGGTGGTTCGCCTTTTATGCGCGGACTTACGGGCAACCAAACCCTGCTGATGATAGACGGGGTGCGCCTTTCCAATGCCACGTTTCGGTATGGTCCGAACCAATATTTTAACACCATTGATCCATTTAGCCTCGATCGGATCGAAACCCTGCGGGGAAGCGGTTCGGTACAATACGGCTCCGATGCCCTGGGCGGGGTAATCCAGGCTTTTTCCAAAGATCCCGTTTTTTCCGACAAAACCAGCCTGCAAGGGCGGGTACTTGGCAGGGCCGCTACCCAGGGCATGGAAACCACCGGTCGCGCAGAATTGGCCTTCTCCGGAAAAACATGGGCCATCCTGGCAGGCGCAACCGGCCGCGATTTTGGGGATTTGGTCGGCGGAAAAAATGCGGGTCGTCAAACACCCAGCGGCTATGAAGAGGCGGCATTTGACCTCAAAACAAAACTACAATTGCCCGGCAACATCCTGCTCACCGTGGCCCATCAGTACTTCCGCCAACGCAACGTGCCGGTGTACCATAAAGTGCAATTGGAAGATTTTGCCCTGAATGAAATGGATCCGCAGGAGCGCCAACTCACCTACGCGCGCGCCGAACGCAACATGTACGGCAAATATTTGCAAAAAATGAGCCTCTTGGTGTCCCGCCAAACTACTGTGGAAGGCCGAAATTCCCAAAAGAACGGCTCCTCCACCCTGCGCCATGAGGAAGATAAAGTTGCCAGTTACGGCCTGAATCTACAATCGGATTGGCAATTGCAGCCAAAATGGAACATGAGCCTGGGTGCAGAAGCCTATTCTGATTTGGTCAACAGCATTCGGGAAGATAAGAACACCAATACAGGCGCGGTAACCCCCAAGCGTGGATTGTATCCCGATGATGCCCGCTTTAGCTTTGTTGGCCTGTTTTTGTTGCAAGATTATACCTGGCGCAAATGGCAGGTAAATGCCGGATTGCGTTTTAACACCTATCAAATCAAGGTAAAAGACGAGGCTGTTGGCAGCGCAGAAATTACGCCTTCCGCTTTGGTATGGAATATTGGACTTTCGCGGTTTTTGAGCAAAACCGACCACCTGTTTCTTGCGGCCAACAGCGGCTTCAGAGCGCCCAATGTGGATGACCTGGGTACGCTCGGCATCGTCGATTTTCGCTACGAACAACCCAATTTCAACTTAAAACCCGAACATTCCCAGCAAATACAACTCGGCTGGAAACACCGCAGCAAGCGCTGGCAGTCGGAATTGTATGTGTTCCGCCTCGATTTGCGCGACCTGATTGCCCGCAACCGCGTAGGCAGCGATTCGATTCAGGGCTACCCGCTGTATCAAAAAGAAAATGTGGAAGTGACGTATGTGCAAGGGGTTGAAGCCAATTTCGCCTACACCATTGTGCCTGCCTTGGAGATAACTGGACAAGTGACCTATGCGTACGGACAAAACGAGACCAAAAACGAGCCAATGCGCCGTATTCCGCCCATCAATGGCCGCCTCGCGCTCCAATACACCCAGGCGTACTGGAAATTTTCGGCAGAATGCCTCGCTGCGGGCAAACAAGACCGATTGGCCAAAGGCGACACCGAAGACAACCGCATTCCAAAAGGCGGCACACCGGGCTGGCAAGTGCTCAACCTGCACGGCAGCTGGAACGCAAAACGGGTTTCTTTCCGCACCTCCCTGCTCAACCTCGGAAACGCCGATTACCGCACCCACGGTTCGGGTATCAACGGCGTGGGCCGTTCGGTTTGGTTCACCGCAGTTTTTCATTGGTAAAAAAATAACTTAGCGATATGCGCCTGATTACCCTCCTTTTGTTTGCCCTTTTGCCCCAATGTGTATTGGTTGCGCAAAAAACCGTCGCCCTCCAAACCGTGCCTGCGGGCGATGCTTACAGCCGCATCAACCCCAAATCGTACAGCATTATTCCAAGCGGTCGGTACATCACGCCTGCCGGACATACCACACGCATCGCCCGCGGACCGTACGGCCTGGCCCTCGCGCCCGACGAACAACAAGTGCTGATTTTACACCACAACGCCATTGTAACGGTGGTGGATCCGCGCAAACCAGACAATATCCTGTACGCCCCCAGCCAGGATGGCAAAATTCCTGCGGTCGGACCGGCGACTTTTCTCGGCGTCGTATATGCAAAAGACGGTAAAACGGCCTACCTCAGCGGCGGTGATAAAGGCACTATTTTGGTGATTGATCCCGCTACTTTGCTCAAAAAAAGCGAAATCTCCATCGATGGCGACTATTTGGGCCGCAAATACGAAGATTCGTTTACCTCCGATATTGCCATCGACCACAACCGCAATGAACTGCTGGTGCTCGATCGAGGCAACAACCGCTTGGTGCGCTACAGCCTTACCGACAACAAAATCACCAGCAGCATTCCGGTGGGCCGCATTCCGTTTGGCGTATCCCTTTCGCCCGATGGCAAATATGCGTTTGTGGCCAATGTCGGGTTGTACGACTACCCCGTGTTGCCCGGCGTAACAGCCACCAACAAAGACACCATGATGCTCCAGTTTCCCGCGTATGGCGCGCTCACGAAAGAAGCCGAAATGGGGGTAACCCTGCCCGATGGCCGCGTGATTCCGGGTCTTGGCAACGCATTGGCCGATGAAGCCATGTCGGTGTGGGTCGTGGATCTGGCTCAAAATCAAGTAGTTAATAAGTTTAAAACTGGCCACCAGATTGGCGAAAAAATAGAAGATGCCGAAATTGTAGGCGGCGCCAGTCCGAATTCAGTTGCGGTAGGCAGCCAATTTGCCTATGTTTCCAATGCCACCAACGACCTGATCAGCATCATCGACTATAAAAAAGGCAAAATGGTGGGCGACATCAAACTGTCTGATTTTGCGCAAAGTGCGGGCATTCCCAAAGCCACCACCCAACTGCTGCGCAAATACCGCGGCATGATGCCTTTCGGATTGACGCTTTCGCACGACGAAAAAACGCTGTATGTGGCCCTGTTGGGCTTCAATGCCGTAGCCGTGATTGACGTATCTCAGAAAAAAGTAAAAGCCCTCATTCCAACCGGCTGGGGAACCACCCGGGTAGCGGTTTCTAAAAACGACCAGCAATTATTTATCCTCTCGGCCCGCGGTTACGGCGCCGGCCCCAACGGTGGCAAAGGTTATGTAGCGCCCTATTACGGCACCTATATTGGTGATATTCAATTGGGTACGCTGCAAATTGTCGACAATGTACAATCGGCATCCTTGTTGAAAAACTGGACCTTACAAACCCTCAACAACACCTTCAAAACCGTCAATGTGACTGATGACGGCAAAAACCCTTGTCCGGCCAAACCCGGCATGCGCAAAAGTCCCATCCAGCACATCGTGTACATCACCAAAGAAAACCGTACTTACGATGAAATGTTTGCCCAAATCAAAACCGGCAAAGGCGACGTTTCCTTAGCGCGATTTGGCGTAGATGTACCGCTCATTGCCGGAAAAGACACCCTGCAAAAAGTAAGCATCAGCCAAAACCACCATAAGATTGGTCAAAAATGGGCGATGTCCGACAATTTTTACTGTGATTCCGACGCCAGCATCCACGGGCACCACTGGATGATGGGCACCATTCCGAACGAATATGTAGAGGCCAATTCCGCCAGCGCTGGTCGTTTTGCCCCCTTATCGAGCGCGCCCGGTCGTCGTTTTCCAAAATCCACCGGCGCCATTGATCCGGAAGATTATAATGAAATTGGCGGCATCTGGGAAAACCTGGAGCGCAACCACGTTTCTTTTTACAATTTTGGGGAAGTCAACGAGTTTTCGGGCGCGTATGAAGAGTGGAACAACACCGAATTCGGCAGCGCGCACGCCGTGCCATTTCCGTTGCCCAAAGCCGTGTACGCCCACACCAGCCGGGAATACGCCGGTTTCAACTGCAACATTCCCGACCAGTTTCGGGTAGATCAGTTTGAAAAAGCCTTCACCGAACTTTGGTTGAGCGGCAAAGAAAAAATGCCCGCTTTCATTGGCATGCAATTGCCCAACGACCATGGTTCCGACCCTCGTCCGGACGATGGCTACCCGTACGTACATTCCTTTGTAGCCGACAACGACCTGGCCTTGGGCCGCATCTTGCAGTTTTTGTCCGGCACCCCGTATTGGAAAAACATGCTCGTTATCGTCACCGAAGACGACCCGCAAGGCGGCCAGGACCACATCGATGCCCACCGCAGCGTACTGATGATGGCCGGTCCTTATGTGAAGAAGGGGTATATGTCGCACCGCCACGCCAATTTTGGTTCCATTTTGCGCACCATGTACCACATCCTGGGCCTGCCGCCGGTGAACCAATACGATGCCACCGCGAGCCTGCTCACCGATTTCTTTACGGATAAGCCCGATTACAGTCCGTACAAAGCCCTGCCGCACGACCCGCAGGTATTTCAGCCAGAAAAGTCGCTGAAACGTTATGGGAAAACGTTTGATTGGCGGAAGATAGAGATGAGTGGGAAGATGGATGATGAGGCGGAGATTCGGAAGGGGCATTAGGGGATTTTGATTTATGGGCTATGGCGGTAGGTTTTTTTTGGGGAATCTGCCGCCATAGTTTATGATTTTTAGGGGGTGGAGGTTAAATTTTTTTGGAAATTTGGGGGATTGGGGTTATGTTTGCTTTTGATTGCTGCAACCAAGTTAAGATATGAAGGCTACTATAAAGCATTACTAATAATTACTCAAGGAAGACGATAAAGAAGCATCCCTGTCAATTACCCCAATGTAAGTTGGTTGACAAAGACGCAACCGAACAATCAAAAAAATAAAAAGACATGATTAACGAAGAATTCTGGAATCGGGAATTGAAACAATTTGAAATTCCTAAGTTTCAATGTCCAGTTTGTCAGAAAGGGTTGTTAATTTCGAATGAGGAAACATTTATTAGAGAGACAACAAAAAAATCAGAACGTGATTACCAAGATATTGGGGATCCCGAATGTTATGAAGAATACTTTTGTGCAATTTCTAGATGTAATAATCCAGATTGTCAAGAGATAACTACTCTAGTTGGAGAAACTAAAACAGTTGAAGATGGCTGGAATGATGGAATAGATCCTGATACCTATGAATATATTACCGATCCATATCCAATTTACAAAACCATTTATTTCGTAAATTATACAAATCCCGCAATTAGGTTAATAAAATTTCCAAAGGATACGCCGATGGAAATAATTGATATAATTGATGAATCGTTTAAACTATTTTGGGTAGATGAAGATTCTTGTGGAAATAAAATTAGAACTGGAATAGAAAAATTACTTGACTTACAAAAAGTGAACAAAACAAAAGTTAATAAATATGGGAAAAGACAATCTCTCAATTTACATCAAAGAATTGAAAACTTTAAAAGTAAGGAACCGCAAATAGCGGAATATCTATTGGCCTTGAAATGGATTGGAAATCAGGGTAGCCATAATGGAGCATACAAATTAAATAAAAAAGAATTGGTTGATGCTTATAGAATTTTAGAGGTAAGTTTAACAGACTTGTTTGACAAAACCAGAATTGATGTTAATAGGCTGATTTCTAAAATAAATAGGACGAAGAAGCATAAAGCAAAATAAATAAACTGCCGCTCTAAATATCAAATATTTTTTCGCCGTGCATGGACTTCTCTTCCGTAACGCTTTCTATCTCGCACCACTCAATCTTTGTTTTTATATCGCCAAAGCGCGAAGAGAAAGATTGAGCATGAAAAAAATCGAAGATTACGCACCGTGATGGTGTTTTGCCCGTGGCGAACGTGAAGACCGTGCACGGCGGAAAACAGATCATCACTTGGGCAACATCTACTAAACCAAAAAAAATTAAATATGAAAATCCCCCTCTCCTTCTTATTCACCCTCCTTCTTTGTTCAACCTCGCAAGCGGATATAGGCTCAACAATTGTCTACAAGGCTAAATTCGTGCTCAAAAATGGATCAAGTTTTGTCGGGTATCTGCCGATATCGGGATATGATGAAAATTTAGATGCCAACGGAAGGAACGAATATTGTTCGGATAAGGCATTTCAGATGATGTTGATCAATCAATTTTCTAAAAATGCTGGGCAAGAGCCCTTTCAAGTGTATGACCATATTTATCTCGTGCATTGTGGTCAAAAAGACCAGCAGTTCTTTATCGGTTGCGTTGATAAGGCGCGCATCAAGGTGTTACGGGTGCGCGATATAAAGTATACGGTTTTTCTGGATGCCGCTTATGCTGCTTATAATTGGCAAGTTTATGGTATTCAAGCGGTTGATGCTTCCGTAATTGAAGTTATTCGCCGCACGCCTCCGGTCAATTATGAGAAACTGCTGCTGAATGCGACGGACAGCGAAGGGTTGGGTTATCACGCTTGTTTCATCAACTTTAATCCGGATGTTTCGTCCTCCGCATTGTATCAACTGGTAGCAGAACTATCCCGCAAATTACCAATGGGCAAAGAAGGGAGGAAATTCATTCCACCTTCGCAGGTGGCATTGTTGAACGCAAAGCAGGTCTTTATTTTTTATGGGTATATTGGCCCTTGTTGACTTTGTTTGGGTGAAATATGGGTTTCATGGAATATTTGCAAGATCACCTGAATGATTGTAAGAACGACAGCGCTTGCGCGAAATCTATAATCGGTTCTTATGATTTGAATGCATGTAGTGAAAAAAGGCGGTTTTTTGAATGCTGACGTAATAATATGCGACCTCTAGCGAGGTCGTGCGGTTTTTTTGGTCGGTTCTCGTTGCTACAGATATTCGACCTCTTGCGAGGTCGTTGCGTTGCTACGGGCATTGGTTAACATGTATTATGCAGCATATCTTTTTTAAAATATCATGATTTGAAACAAATGTATGAAAGTGTAATTCGCAATACTAAACGCAACGCGCTGACCTCGCTAGAGGTCAAATATCTGTAGCAATGCCAAGTCAAAATCACCCCGCACGACCTCGCTAGAGGTCGAATATTAGAATCTTTACCTGCTAATCTTCCAAAATCCTCTCGCAATTCAAAGCCCAACGCCCCGCCGTTGAATGCAAAATCGGCTTTGGAATTGCCTGATGAAACAAAAAAGAAGAAGTAATTAAATTCAGGATGCAATGGATTATCTGAAAAATCACCTAAATGATTGTAAGAATGACAGCGCTTATGCTAAAGATATAATCGGTTCTTATGATTTGAATGCGTGTGGTGAAAAAAGGCGGTTTTTTGAATGCTGACGTAATAATATGCGACCTCTAGCGAGGTCGTGCGGTTTTTTTGGTCGGTTCTCGTTGCTACAGATATTCGACCTCTTGCGAGGTCGTTGCGTTGCTACGGGCATTGGTTAACATGTATTATGCAGCATATCTTTTTTAAAATATCATGATTTGAAACAAATGTATGAAAGTGTAATTCGCAATACTAAATGCAACGCGCTGACCTCGCTAGAGGTCAAATATCTGTAGCAATGCCAAGCCAAAATCACCCCGCACGACCTCGTAAGAGGTCGAATATTAGAATCTTTACCTGCCAATCTTCCAAAATCCTCCCGCAATTCAAATCCCAACGCCCGCCGATATGATAAATGCTCCAACCACTGGTTGGAGAAATCAGTTGGACAAGGAGCAATGATGCCCAGCGGCTCCTTGACAAAGAAATAAAAAAGGAAAACGGATGCGAACGGTTGCTTTCTGATCAAGTACGCAAAAAATATAAAACTTTTTGTATCTAAACTTGCCTGTTTTAGCGTATTGTCGTAAATTTGTTGTAAAATTTGATTGAAGCAATTAAATCAGGACAATGGAGCCTTTATTGACACAATTGAAAAACATCGGCATCGAAATATGAAAAAGGAAAACGACATAAAAATATTTGAAGATAAAAAGGTAAGAACGCTGTGGGATGCCGCGCAGGAAAAATGGTATTTATCAATTGTGGATGTGATAGCGGTTTTAACCGAAAGCATTGACCCAAATGCATACTGGCGTAAGCTAAAACAACGGCTAAAAGCAGAAGGAAATGAAACCGTGACGAATTGTCACGGTTTGAAAATGCAGGCGCCCGATGGTAAAATGCGAATGACCGATGTAGCCGATACCGAGCAACTTTTCCGCCTGATACAATCCATTCCTTCGCCCAAAGCGGAGCCCTTTAAACTTTGGCTGGCCCAGGTAGCATCCGAAAGGTTGGATGAAATGCAAGACCCTGAATTGAGCGTTGATCGCGCATTAGCGCAGTATTTGAAATTGGGCTATTCCGAAAACTGGATTAACCAACGGCTCAAAAGTATTGAAATACGCAAAGAATTGACCGATGAATGGAAAAAACGCGGATTGAAAGAAGGAGTTCAGTTTGCCACACTCACCGATATTATCACCAAAGCATGGGCCGATAAAACCGTCAAAGAATATAAAGTGCTGAAGGGGTTGAAAAAGGAAAACCTTCGGGATAATATGACCAATACCGAACTGATATTGAACATGCTGGCTGAAGCTTCTACTAAGGATATTTCAGAAGCGGTGGAGCCCAAAGATTTTGAAGAAAGCAAAAAGGTCGCGAAGCAAGGCGGTAATGTAGCCAAGGTAGCGCGTAAAGAATTAGAAGCCAAGACTGGCAAAAAGGTGGTTTCTGCCTTGAATTCAAAATCGGCTTTGGGATTGCCTGATGAAACAAAAAAGAAGAAGTAATTAAATTTAGGATTCAATGGATTATCTGAAAAACCACCTGAATGATTGTAAGCACGACAGCGCTTATACGAAAGTTATAATCGGTTCTTATGATTTGAATGCGTGTGGTGAAAAAAGGCGGTTTTTTGAATGCTGACGTAATAATATGCGACCTCTAGCGAGGTCGTGCGGTTTTTTTGGTCGGTTCTCGTTGCTACAGATATTCGACCTCTTGCGAGGTCGTTGCGTTGCTACGGGCATTGGTTAACATGTATTATGCAGCATATCTTTTTTAAAATATCATGATTTGAAACAAATGTATGAAAGTGTAATTCGCAATACTAAACGCAACGCGCTGACCTCGCTAGAGGTCAAATATCTGTAGCAATGCCAAGTCAAGATTACCCCGCACGACCTCGTAAGAGGTCGAATGTTAGAATCTTTACCTGCCAATCTTCCAAAATTCTCCCGTAATTCAATGCCCAACGCCCCGCCGATATGATAAATGCTCCAACCACTGGTTGGAGAAATCAGTTGGACAAAGCGCAATGATGCCCAATATTTGAAGATAAAAAGGTAAGAACGCTCTGGGATGCAACGCAGGAAAAATGGTATTTTTCCTGCTTGGATGTGGTAGCGGTTTTAACCGAAAGTATTGACCCCAATGCATATTTGCGTAAGTTAAAACAACGGCTAAAAGCGGAAGGTAGTCAGTTGGCTACAAATTGTAGTCAACCGAAAATGCAGTCGGCTGACGGTAATTTTTACATAAAACATGCTTGTTCTATCCAAATCTCCAACAACGGTTGGAGAATTTACATAAGCGTATTTCGGCCCAAAATCATGGGTTCATTCTCTTCAAAAAAGACACAAAAATACGGCCTAATAAACAGAATAGCCGTATTTTTGTGCCATTATGAAATTGGATAGAAACCATATTGCACTACTCGCCGACCAACATCAAGGCCTGTTCAAAGCCGCCGACCTGATTGCGGCGGCTTTGAGTTTCAAGCAAATCCGGCAATTGGTTGCTTCTGGGGACTTGGAAAAACTCGGTCAGGGCATCTACCGTGCCGCGTCGCATCCTTATGATGAGCGCGTCGAAATTGCCCGCAGGATTCCGAAAGGCGTTTTTTGCCTGTATTCTGCCTGTATTCTACACCAATTGTCCGATTTCGTGCCTTCCGAGCAGCACCTTGTCATTCCCAAAAAATCAAGGTATGTCCTGCCTGTTTACCCGCCCGTCAAATTGTATTATTGGGATACGACCGCTTTTCAATTAGGAATTGGTGATTTCCCTTTGGACGAAGGCAGCATCCGGGTGTACGACCCTGAAAAAACGGTCTGCGATATGTTGCGGTTGCGGGAAAAGGCAGGGTTGGATGTGGTGAAAGAAGTGATAAAAAACTACCTCCAAGGCCCCGCCCGCGACCTCGCCAAACTGCACGATTACGCACGGCAATTGCATATAGAAAAAACACTCCATCAATATTTAAGTATACTGTTATGAATATTTTTAACCCAATTTTTGGAGCCTCTTTTGCAGATGACCCAACCCGCAACAAACTTTGGGAAGGTTTTCTGCATCGCTCAAAATTGGGCAATTCGGTTGCTTTCTCGGAGGTCATGCAGTGCATTCGGGAGCACTTGAAGTCAGCATATGAGAATCTTTCCTAATTTAATGGTTAAATTTTGGCCCCTAAACCGTTTGAATGCCCATCCCAACAATGTGTTTACCCGGTCTCCAACTGCCACACTTTGCAAATAGCCACTACGGGCATTGTCTAGAAGAAACCATGCCTTTTTTTTAAAATACAATTATTATAAATGTGTTCGTGGCGTTTTAATATGCGACCTCTAGCGAGGTCGAGCAGGGTATTGGGGCGGTTCTCGTTGCTAATCGAGTAGGAGGCGGCTTTCGCTGCCGTCTCCCCCACACCACCGGAAGTACGTGCTCCGTATCACGGCGGTTTCCGTTAACCTTCCTTCCTTGTCATTTCTGTGTAGATTGACCGTATGCCTTGTTGGGCGACCATTTATTTGTCATGCGGAAGTAGACTGTTCAGCCCATGATTGTTGTGTTTAACGCCGATAGGACCGGTACGTTTCTGCCGCTTTACAGCGTGTAGCCTAAGAACTCAACGTTTGAGCAGTGCCTCACCCTGCTTTTCTCGCGGTTCACACGCAATTTTAACTGTTCCTCCATAAATTTTATTCGATAGCAGCGGGAATAAGGGTCCGCCTTGGAGCATGCCCGGCACACCAAACATAGCGTTCCTACAGGAACGTTGGGTTTTGTTGGATGGATAAAACTACCCCAAAGCCTGCTTGCGCAAGCGCTGCAAAAAGGGCGACGCAAAGATAAACGACTGCAAATTTTCGTTTTCGCTCGCCAAAACCTGGTCTAATAATATAGCGTTCCTAGCGGAACGCTGGGTTTCGTTGGATGGATGGAAATGATTTGTAAGGGAATTGAAAATCCCAAGCGCAACTCGCTTGCCCCAGCGGGGCAATATCTTATTAGCAATGGTATGGGCAGCGCGTCCGTCCCAGCGGGACGGTATCTTAATATATGGGTTTATGATCCAACACCGTTATCCCAAGGCCTGCTTCCGCAAACGCTGCAAAAAGGGCGACGCAAAGATAAACGACTGCAAATTTTCGTTTTCGCTCGCCAATACCTGATCTTTGGTGCCGCTCCATTCCAAGCGACCTTCGTGTAAAAAACAAATATTATCCCCAATTTCCATCACCGAATTCATATCGTGGGTGTTTATGATAGTCGTGATGTTTTTCTCCTCGGTAATACTCGAAATCAATTCATCAATCAAAATGGCTGTTTTTGGATCGAGGCCTGAGTTGGGCTCATCACAAAACAAATATTGCGGATTCAGCACGATCGCGCGCGCAATACCCACCCGTTTTTGCATTCCACCCGATAATTCGGAAGGATATTTGCGGTTGTTGCCGCCCAAATTTACCCGCTCCAGGCAATAATTCACCTGTTCCAGTTTCTCTTTATAGGTCATCGTGGTAAACATATCCAGCGGGAAACGAATGTTTTCCTCCACCGTCAGCGAGTCAAACAGCGCAGAACCCTGAAACAACATCCCGATTTTCATACGGATCGCACGCATGCCTTCTTTATCGAGGCCGGTAAAATTCACCTCATCATACCAGATCGTACCGGTGCTTGGCACTTGCAAGCCAACCAATATCTTAAGCAAAACCGTTTTACCTGCGCCCGAACGACCAATAATCAGGTTGTTTTGTCCCGCTTGAAAGGTGAACTCGATGCCTTTGAGTACCTGCTGATCTCCAAATGTTTTGATAATATTTTCTGCGCGAATCATGTCAATGGGTTGGGCCGAAGCGCCTGTTTAAATTTCAAGTACGAACAATCGGGCACGGTACTACCAGATCGGACAAAGGTACGGCATTTACCAAAAGGAAGGGTATTTGCATGGCTTCACCAGCTGGCTATATAAATTTCAATAGGGGTTTGGTCATTTTTTATGTCGATACAAGCCTCATCCCAAGTAGGAACCCTGAATTTTGGTCGGGCATTGCGCGAAAACCCATACGGTTCGGTTGGTATCCCAAACATATTGGTATCCAAGCGTTTGTTTTCATTCAGGTCCTGAAAACAACATATTGCATAATAACCGGGGGCCAGTGCGGGCAATTTGAAACTTTGTTTGCCACTTTGGGTAACCGGGAAGGTTTGAAGCAAGCTTGCTTTTGAAACATTTAAAAAATCGGGCTGGTTGTTGTACACTGCTACGAACAAGGTGCCTTTCGCGACCTTTATGTTGCCAATGCTCAAATTAAGTGTGGTGCTCCACCAAGAAAACATGGCTATGATCAATAAAATCATACGTTTGCTGGAATCTTAACCGTAGGCAAAACTGCCTCAAGGGATACTTTAACTGTTTAAAGTACAAAAGTAGTATTTAAAACAGATGATTTTAGAACTTGGTGCCGCAAAAAGCACCCAATGCCACTTGTGCCTGTTTACCTTTGCGCCTCTAACTCATTGTTATCAATTCGTTTTTACCATGTTTATTTCTGGCATACAACAAATCGGCATCGGCGTATCGAATGTAAAAGAAGCATTCAATTGGTACCGCATGCATTTTGGGATGGATGTTCCTATTTTCGAAGAAGCGGCTACTGCAGGACTGATGTTGCCTTACACGGGCGGCGTTCCGCGCGATCGGCATGCTATTTTGGCCCTAAACCTGCAAGGCGGGGGCGGCATGGAAATATGGCAATACACGAGCCGAACGCCTGTTCCGCCCGCATTTCAGCCACAATTGGGCGATTTGGGCATTTTTATCGCCAAAATAAAAAGCAAAGATGTAACGGCTACTTTTCACGCTTTGCGCAAAGCGGGCGCAAATATGGTAACCGGCATTACCGCCCGGCCCGATGGACAAGAACATTTTTTTGTGAAAGACCCTTGGGGGAATTTATTTGAGGTGGTGGGCAGTACCGAGTTTTTTAGCCAAAAACGCCCCAACCTGACCGGCGGCGTGTACGGCTGTGTGGTGGGTGTTTCGGACATGGACCGCGCCGTCCGTTTTTATAGTGAAATATTAGGCTACGATAAAGTGGTGTACGATCAAACCAGCGATTTCGCCGATTTGCACGGGGTAGATGGCGGATTTGCCCCATACCGCCGCGTGCTGCTGCAACATACTGCACAACGCAAAGGCCCGTTCAGCACCCTGCTCGGCAATACAGAAATTGAACTGGTTGCCGCGACAGACCGCACGCCGAATAAAATTTTTGCCGACCGACTTTGGGGCGACCTTGGGTATATTCACCTTTGTTTTGATATTACGGGTATGGCCGAAATGAAGGCTTTTTGTGCAGAAAAAGGCCATCCGTTTACCGTCGATTCGAGTGGCAGTTTTGATATGGGGGAAGCGGCGGGTTATTTTTCCTACATTGAAGACCCGGATGGGACGCTCATTGAGTTTGTGGAAACGCACAAAATTCCAATCATCAAAAAAGTGGGCTGGTTCCTGGATTTGCGCACACGCAAGGATGCAACCAAGCCGTTGCCGCGATTTATGCTTAAGGCCCTGGGACTTGGTCGTGTAAAGGGTTAAGTTTGGGCAGATAAATTGCAAATGATACCCTAACAGGCTGCCGCATGCGGTGACATGCCTTAATTTTGCACGTCTTTTTATTAAACTAAAGATTGTTTATGCTAAAATTACGCCTCGTTTTTTGTCTTTTTACCGCCATGGTTGGCATTGCGTCGGCCCAAAATCAGGACAGCACCTACATTGATATCACCATTGATGGGCTGTCTGCTGGCAAAACCAAGTTGGTGGGTACTTTTGGCGATCAAAACTACATCGCCGATTCGACGGTCATTGATGCGTCTGGTCATTTTCTGTTGCGCCGCACTAAACCGCTGCAGCCCGGTTACTACACCTTTTTGTTGCCAGGATCCCGGTATTTGCCTTTTTTGGTGGATTTGGACCAGCGTTTTACGTTGCGTGCCCAAGTACAGGACATTTTTGGTACGGCCGAAGTACACGGTTCCTTGAATGCCGAATTGTTTTTTGAAAGCATGAAATTTCAGGCGAAGCAAGAGGAGGAACTTGCTCAATTGAGCGAACAAATGCAAAAAAGCGCAACGAACACCGAAATTTATAAAACGGCCAAAGCGCGACAACTCGAATTGATGGCACAACGCAAAGCCAGCCTGGAAGCAATTTTCAAAAAGCATCCGAAAGCCTTTTTTACTAAATTCAAAATTGCGGGCCAAAACCCGGATTTTGTCGAGTTTAAAAAGCCCAACGGCGACACCGATACCTTGCGCCAATTGGGACATTACCGCGGCCACTTTTTTGATGGGGTCGATTTTACCGACAATCGTTTGTTGTACACCCCCGTTGTTTTCAACAAATTAAAGCGTTACATGAAAGACTTGACGCCACAACGTCCCGATTCCCTGGTATCCGTGGCAGATGGGTTGATTCGGAAAGTGATGCCGTACAAAGAGTATTTCAAGTTTTTTTCCAACTGGATTGCCTTGACGTATGAAAATGGCAAAACCACCGTAATGGATGGCGAAGCGGTGTTTGTTCATGTCGTTCAAAACTTCTTCACCCCCGAATTGGCTTATTGGGATACCAAAGAAAACCTGGAAAAGCTGCAAAAGCATGTTTGGGAAATGGAGGCCAGCTTGATGGGTAAAAAAGGTCCGGACGTGCGTGCGCAAGACCAATTTGGCGTGTTTAAAAGTATTTATGAAAAAGCAGCGCCCATTGTGGTGATCTTTATGTTCAGCCCCGATTGCGAACATTGCCAAAAAGAGGCACCCGAAGTGCAAGCTATGTATGAAAAATGGAAAGATAAAGGCGTTGATTTTTACGGCATTTGCGTAGGTACGACCGATGCAGAGTGGAAGGCTTTTATCAACAAAAACAAGTTTACCTTCACCAATGTGTTTGACCCGACGTACAAGGCCATTTACGCCAAATATTTTGTGGACATTACACCGGAACTTTATGTGTTGAATCAGGATCGTACCATTGTTGCCAAAAACCTGCATCCCAACCAGTTGGAGGCTATTTTTGAGCGCGAACAGCGAAAAATGAAGCATTAATGGACACAAGTTGGTACATCATCGCCAATCCCACTTCAGGTGGTGGCGCCGTACAAAAACGCTGGCCTAAAATTGAAGCGCTGTTGCAGGAATTGGGGTTTTCGTACACCATCCGCTTTACGGAACGTCCCGGGCACGCAACCTTGTTGGCCGAAGAAGCGATTTTGCGCGGGCATCGGCAAATTTTGGGGATTGGCGGTGATGGTACCAACCATGAAATTGTCAATGGTATATTGAAGCAACAGGCGGTCCCTTCGGCAGAAATAGCCTACGCTTTGTTGCCGGTAGGGACCGGAAATGATTGGGCGCGCAGCTACCAATTGCCCCACGATCCGCGCAAACGCCTGCACCAGTTATTACAATGCAAAGCCGTTTTTCAGGATGTTGGTTGGGTGGAATACCATTGGGAAGGCCAAAAACGGGAACGATATTTTGCCAATGTGGCAGGTATGGCTTACGACGGGTACATTGGGCAGGCTTTGGCCCTCCACCGCAGCAAAGTGCAGTCGAAATTGCAATACTTGCTGATGGTAGCGCAATATTTATTCAAATACATCCTGCGTGAAGCACAAATAGTGTTCAACGGCCAAACGGTAAAGGACTATTTTTACACCATTAACATTGGTATTTGTCGTTATTCGGGTGGTGGCATGCAGTTTGTACCACATGCAATACCCGACGATGGCCAATTAGCCCTTACCTTTGCCCGACGTTTGCCCAAATGGGAGGTATTGTTGCAAACCCGGCGGTTTTACAATGGCACCATTTTGCAACACCCCAAAGTGGAAGGTTACCAAACCCAAAGTTTGACCGTCGATCATATCGGCGAACATACCACCTTGTTGGAGGCAGATGGCGAATTTTTAGGAGAAACGCCCGTGCGTTTTGCCATTTTACCGAAGGCCTTAAAAGTGATGTTGTAGCAAAATTTGCAACCTTGCCGATGGATCTGTTGTTTAATTCCGACACTTTTTTTCAGGCGCAAGCCGATTCTTATGTTTATTGAAATTTTCAAAAGCAAAATACACCGTGTACGTGTCACGGAAGCCAATTTGAACTATGTCGGCAGCATCACCATCGATGAAGCATTGATGGAAGCCGCCAACCTGGTAGAAGGGGAAAAGGTTCAAATTGTAAACAACAACAACGGCGCCCGTTTGGAAACCTATGTGATTCGGGGCGAACGCGGAACAGGCGTTATTTGTCTGAACGGCGCTGCGGCCCGCTTGGTGCAGGTGGGCGACATTGTGATTATCATTTCTTATGCCTACATGACCCCGGAAGAGGCCAAAACCTTCCAATCGGTTGCGGTATTTCCCGACGAAAACAACCGCTTGGTCATTCATACCGGACAATAACCGGATTGTTTGCCCGGCGGCCCCAAGCTATGAACACAAAAGAACGAATGCTGCTGGTAATCCTGGCATGCGTAAACTTTACCCACATCATGGATTTTATGATCATGATGCCTTTGGGTCCGCAACTCATGAAGTTGTTTGATATTACGCCGCAACAATTTGGGTTTGCGGTTTCCTCTTATAGCCTGACAGCGGGTGTTTCGGGTTTTATTTCCGCTTTTTTTGTGGACAAATTTGACCGTAAGCAGATCTTATTACTTGCCTATATTGGCTTTGTGGTGGGGACTTTTGCCTGCGCTTTTGCGCCCACGTACATGTTGCTGGTAGGAGCGCGTATTTTAGCGGGCTTGTTTGGCGGTATGATCGGTGCCCAGGTGTTGTCGATCGTAGCCGACACCGTTCCTTATGAGCGGCGGGCGAGTGCGATGGGCATTCTGACGATGGCCTTTTCGATGGCTTCTGTGCTGGGCGTGCCAGCGGGTTTATGGCTGGCTTCTAAATACAGCTGGCATGCGCCGTTTATGGTGGTTGGGGGTATTGGTTTGATTGTTATTTTATTGATTTACTTCCTGGTGCCGCCGATTACGGGGCATTTACAAAAAGCCGTTCAAAACCACAGTCCGTTTCACGTCTTGACGGATATTTGGGCATCTCCGAATCAGCGCAAGGCCTTAACCTTGTCGGCGGTGCTGATGATCGGTCATTTTTCAATTATACCTTTTTTAGCGCCATCGTTGGTCGGAAATGCGGCATTCAGCCAGGATAATATCTTCCTGATCTACTTGGTAGGCGGCTCACTTACCTTTTTTACTTCTCCCTTGGTCGGTAAAATTGCCGATAAACGCGGCAAATTCTCCATTTTTGTATTGTTTGCCTTGCTTTCCTTGATTCCAGTATGGCTCATCACCAATTTATGGCCGATGCCACTTTGGGTTGTGCTGATCATCTCCAGCATGTTTTTCATTTTCATTAATGGGCGGATGATTCCGGTACAGGCGATGGTTTCGGGGGTGGTACCCGCTGAGCAACGCGGCGGATTCATGAGTATTAATTCGTCGATACAGCAATTATCTTCCGGGGTGGCGGCCAACCTTGGCGGCTTGATTGTTGTAAAAACAGTGGATGGTCACCTGGAGCATTACAACTGGGTGGGTTATATTTCTATCATCCTGGTGTTGTTGAGTATTTGGTTGGCCAGCAGATTGCGGGTGACTACGCAATAATATTGGCGAAAATCCGATCTTTACGGCATGCAGACCATGCTTTCGCAAATACCAATTTTCGCAGGACGCGCGCGGGTGATTACCCACCTATCGGGTTGGTTGTTGTTGGCGTTTATGTTCTTTTACTTTTTGAGTGGGGTGCGCAGTATGGAAGAAGCCTTTGGGCGCACGGGGGTTAACTTGAGTTTTATGCTGGCCATTTTTTATGGAAACACCCGCTTTTTAGTCAACCGTTATTTAGAAATAGGGCGTAGGGGCCAATATTTGGCCATTGTAGCCATGGTTTTACTAGGATGTGCTTTTTTGCGCAGTTGGATAGAAATGCATTGGTTTGGTGGGAGTGTATTTCGGATGTACACGCAAGGACAGGATGGTGCCTGGCGTCTTTTCTGGGGCTATTTTATTTCGTTTTTCCTGTTATGGGTTTTTAGTACCCTGTACCAATTGGTTGAAAACAGACATACCCTTGCAATACAGCACCTGGAATTGGGCGTACGGCATCAGGAAGCGCAGTTAAATTACCTGAAAGCCCAAATTAACCCGCATTTTCTGTTTAATACACTCCATAATATATATGCCGCTGCTTCTTTGCAGCACCCCAAAACTGCTGAAATGGTATTGCGTTTGAGCGATTTACTCCGTTATGTCACCTATGAAGCACAAGCAGATCAAGTACCTCTTGAAAAAGAATTAGCACAAATATATGCGTACCTGGATTTGTTTCAATTAAAATCAGAAAACCTACTTCCGTTGAAAGTTGAGGTTTTGGGTGCGCTACAAGCCTGGCAAATTGAACCATTGTTGCTTTTGCCTTTAGTTGAAAATGCCGTGAAACATGGCAATCTTGAAACGGATTCGAGCGCTTTTTTAAATATATCCCTGCATTTATCCCCCAAGCAATTGAATTTCAGTGTCGAAAACAGCTTCGACCCATCAAATGCACAAAAAGATGCAGTGGGCGGGGTCGGTGTAGAAAATGTGCGCCACCGATTGGCCTTGCATTATGCGTCCCGACACGAATTTAGCGCATCCGCGCGTGAAAACGTTTTTTTAGCAAGCATCACTTTATATGCCCAATAGCGCCTATGGAAATTAAATGCCTGTTGGTTGACGACGAACACTTTGCCCTGGCGCTGCTGGAAAAATTTATAGCCCAGCTTCCAGATCTTGTTGTGGTAGAAAAATGCAAAAGCCCCGTACAAGCCCTGGATGTTTTGCAAGCGCAGCCCGTCGATTTATTGTTTTTAGACATTCAGATGCCGGGAATGAACGGGCCCAATATGCTGCGTGCCCTAGCGAAAAAGCCCGTGACGATATTCACCACGGCCTACCCGCAGCATGCCCTTGAAGCCTTTGAACTGGATGTGATAGATTATTTGCTCAAGCCTTTTTCATTTGATCGTTTTGAACATGCCGTTATGAAAGCAATGGCCTTGATTGAGGTACAACGCAGGGATAATCAGGTTTCGGAGGGTTTTTTAATGGTCAAATCAGACCGCAAATGGGTGAAAATTCCTTTTGCCGATATTTTATACATCGAGGGCTGGAAAGAGTATGTAAAAATATTCACCGTACATCAAAAAGTGGTCACGTTGGAAAGCTTGGCCAATCTGGAAACCCTGCTTCCTGCCGATCAATTTCTACGGGTACACAAGTCCTTTATTGTGGCCAATATCAGAGTTAATCAATTAGAGAGCAATACATTACACATCGGAACACATCGCATACCAGTGGCACGTACGCGCAAAAAAGCCGTGTTGGCCAGCCTTTTTGCGCAATGAACAATTCGACTGATTACTTCCCACCACACCAAGTCTATTCTTTTTCAGTTTCCAGTCCTTGCAAGATCCCTTTTTCCAGGGGAGGTACCCCGCGTTTCATCCAGCGCGGCATGGGCGCATCTTTCAGGTAAAAATCGAAGAATTGCTGCATACGGGTCTGGAAATCAATGCGGTTTTGCAGTTTTACAGGCCAGTGGGGCTCTTCGTTGTAATTGAGCAGCCAGCTGGGTTTGCCCAATCGGCGCAGTCCGGTATATAATTCTATGCCTTGTTGCCAGGGTACCGCACCATCTTTATCGTTGTGCAGGATCAGCAAGGGCGTTTCCACTTTATCCAATGCAAACAAGGGCGAGTTTTCAATAAACCGCATTGGATATTCCCAAAGGGTACCGCCAATCCGGCTTTGCTGGTGTTCGTATTGAAATGCGCGGCTCAAACCTGTTTCCCAGCGAATGCCGCCATACGCAGATGTCATATTGGCCACCGGCGCACCGGCTTCGGCACAGGCAAATAAATTGGTGCGCGTTACTAAGTAGGCCGTTTGATAACCGCCCCAGGAATGGCCTTGCACGCCTATTTTGGCGGGGTCAATATATCCTTTGCTCATCACAGTGGTCACACCACTCATGATGGCATCGTAGGCGCACTCCCCCGGGTAGCCCGTGCGGTAGGGGATGTCGGGAATGAACAAAACATAGCCCCGGCTGGCATAAAAACTCCAATTGATGGAGGAACGGCCAAAATCGGGGGCGCGATAGCGGTTTAATTCATCCGACATGCGTTCGTAAAAATTGACGATCATCGGGTACTTTTTGCTCGGGTCAAATCCTTCCGGTTTGATGAGCAGGCCTTGCAAGGTTTGACCGGAGAGGGAAGTCCACTGGATCAATTCGATGCTGCCCCACAAGTAATTGGCCTGTTGCGGATTGGCATCGCTGATGCGCTGGGGCGTTTTTTGGGCGCCGTTGGCCACAAACTGCAGGTCTGGAAATGTTTTGAATTGCTCTTGGGTAAACAGCATTGCGGCAGCATCCTTCGCCTTAATTACTTGTTTGCTGTTGGCAAAATCGGCATTTTGCCAGATTTCTAACTTCCCGCTGGCCAAATCGAGCCAACAATACCCTTCTGCTTTGGTGTTTTCATTGAATTGATGCAGCAATATTTTGGCGTTGGAAGGAATGCTAAAAGCTTCCGGATCGAGTTTAATATACCGATACGTGGTTTGGGTAGCGCGGCCTTCGGTGAGGCGATACGGCGCTTTTTTGCCGCTGGGGTCGATGCGCCATACATCAAACCGATCATATACCAACATGGCCTCGTCGCCATCAAGCCAGCCGGCAAAACCGTGCGCATCGGGATAATCGGGCACATCGTTTTCTTCATCGTAAAATGCGACTTGCTGGTTGTTTGTAAGCCGCATTGTTTGTAGGTTGCGGGCCTGCCAAGCAAACCAGGCCGTATCCGGGGCGCTCCACCAGGCGATGTATCGGGCTTCGGGACTCAGACGCGGATCGCAGCGCAAATCGGTCACAATGCGCTGGTTTTTGCCTGTTTTTACATCAATTGCGTATAAATCTTTGTGTGCGGTGCCCTCCGAAGTGAGGTATCGTGCATAAATCTCCTCATTAATCCCCAGTGCAAGCGGGGCATTGCGTTGTTCCTGAAAACGTATTTGAGGAATATTGCGGGATCCAAGTGCGAAAATTTGATCTTTTTTCAAATGCCAAACAGCCGGATAAGCGCGTTTTTTATCTAAGTCTATTTGCACTTTTTGTTCGGTGTACAAGTGTTTTTCTGTCCAGGCCCATACCTCCACACTAACAATTTCTTCCGGCAACAAGGTCGTGTCGGGCAGTACCGGTTGGGGTGCAATGCCAAAGTACAACTGCTCTCCGGATTCGGAGAACGTCATCCGGTAGTGTTCGCTCAGCATCCAGGGCTTTTCACTGGCTATTTGCAAAACAGGGCTTTGGGGCTGCACTAAGGTCCGCGCCGAATCTTTACCGGTGTACACCATCAGTTGCCAGGGCCGAATGAGGGCTTTTGTGGTGTCTGTATCGCCCAAAAAAGCGGCATTTTGCCCCAATTCATCCAAACTGAGTTGCTGAAACTTGCCTTTACCGCGGAACAAATGCGTTAGCGCCTTTTTTTCCAGGTCTAACAAATACACGCCGTTTTGCAACACATGGGGATTGGCTGCAAAGGGCAAGGTGTCGCCTTTTCCGCTGCAGCTCCACAGAAGTTTTTTACCCCGTTTGGCCAAAACATGCTGTAAAACATAGGCCAGGGTATCTTGTGTTCCGTTTTCGGTATTGCGGACAAACAGTCGATAACCGTTGTCTTTATCTTCTTTTTTGGGTTTTTTAGTACTTTTTTTAGGCTTAACAACCGTTTTAACCGAGTCGGGCGCTGTTTTTACGGCCGAGGTATCCTTTTTAGCGGCTGCAGGTTTGTCGGCCTCCAATTGATACAGCAAGTATCCCGACCATTTTTCGGGCAGGGTATAGGATTTCAGGCGGGGTATTTTTTCGAGCGCACCTGTTGCGAGGGTATATACCGCGAGGGTGTCCTTGGGCAAATCTTCTTCTTTGACCTTTTTGCGGCGCAGCGCTTTCAGGGTATCCAAGGGTGGTTTGATGCGAAACACCAATAGTCGGTTATCGGCAGAAAAGCGCGCTTCGGTGCCGCGTTCAAAGGCGAGGCTGCGTTGGGTGGTGGCATTCCACAGCAATAATTTCGTATCTCCTTCCGTGACAGGCGCTTGCACGTGTGCGACCCATTGGCCATCATTGGAGATTTTTTGTCCTTCAATTTTCTTCCAGCGTGAAATATCGCTGTGTTCAAGTTGTTTTTTCTGGGCAAAGCTGGGCAGGCTGCATAAGAAAAGCAGCAAAAGAGACAAAAAATGCTTCATGGTATACATTATTTACCTTTAATTCTTTCCAGGCCGGCTTTAGCCTGGGTGTGTAAACTGGCGCTATATTCTTCGGTTTTGAGGTTTAAACAGCGGTTAAATGCCGTGCGTGCATCGGAATAAGCGCGTTGATTTTCGTACATAATTCCTAGTTGTAAGGCCGCATTGCAGGCAAAATACCAGGGATCTTTGGCTCCAAGGTCGATGGTTTGTTGGTAAAACTGAATAGCTTCGACTTTTTTTGTCAAATTTTGTGTGATTCGCCCCATTCGGTACAGGTATTCGAGGTGTAGTCGGTGTTGATCCTGGTATGATTTTGCTGCATATTTGAGCAAATCATACGCCCGCTGGTAATAGCCGCCATCAAACAAAAGCCGGGCTTTGAGCAGGCGCTGTTCGGGTATAATGCCGCTGTTAGCTTCCATGAGTGCCGATTTATCTGCCTCGTTGTTGCTGGCACCTTTCGTTTTCAAAGCATTCATATACGTTTGGTAACCGCCGGGGCTATTGTTAACCAAATGGTACCAGGCAAGTTTTTGATAGCCCTCCTTTTGCATGTTTTCGCCGCGGAAATTATTTAGAAACAGTTCCAGCCATTGGTTCGCGTCCAGGTCTAGTCGACGTAATTTAGCCAGTCCAAGCATATAAGCTGGCATGTAAAAAGGATGGTAACTGCCCCCGCTCGGTGCAGCCGACAATACCCGAATGGCTTCATCATTTTGGCCGGTACGCATAGCAATCAGGCCCATTGCGAATGCGGCTAGCGGATTAGAAGTATGGGCTAATTTACTGTTTTTAAGGGTTTCCCAAGCGATTTTCTGGTTGTTGTTGAAATACATTTGCACAATAGCATAAGCCACCTGGGTTTCTTCTTCAAATACATAGGGGGTTTGTCGGGCAAATTGCAGCACATCTTCCAATTCTTTTAGTCCCTGACTGATGGTACCTTTCATGCCGCTGAGCGCCCGTATGCCCCATTTAAAATCGTCGGGAATATTGCCAACCATCGCGTGCATGATGCCGAGGCTCTTTTTATTGGCAATAAAATCGGGAAACTTACGCTGGTTTTCTTCCAGCAAGGCGTAGGCTTGTTTTACATCGCTCATGCCGGAGAGGTAGGCGCTGTATCGCAGGTGCAGCAGCGACCATTGCAAGTGAATTTCGGCCTGTGTATAGAGAAAATAAGGTGATTTTGGGTCGCCGCGTGCTATTTTGGCCAGGCGGGGCTCCATATTTTTTACCAGTCTATTAAACTCTGCCTTATTATCGTTGGTGAAAACAAGGATAAAATCGTAATAATTTTCCAGAAAAAGTGGAATCAGGTTGTCGGGTTCATTGCGTTTGAAGGCATCCAAGCCGGTCCGCGCTTCCTTCAGACGCAGGCTTACAATTTTTTGATATAAATCGACTGCTGGTGCATTGAAATCGAAATATTTATTGCCCGCCCACACCGTATGCTGGAGGCAACAAAAAAACAGGATCGTTATGAAGGGTGTGGTTTGATTACGGGACATATGGGGAAATTGAAAAAGAACAGCCGGAACATCGCTCGGTGATGGAGCGGTTATTCCGGCTGCAAAAGTAGCAACTTATAAAATGCGAACGGGGCTAAAAGCGCACGGTGTTTATTTCGCTTCAAATAAAGCGTTCACGGCGTTCCAATCTACCACATTCCAAAATGCGCCTACATAATCAGGACGGCGGTTTTGGTAGTGCAGGTAATAGGCATGTTCCCATACGTCGAGTCCCAAAATTGGGCGACCTTTGTGTTCGGCCGCGTCCATCAACGGATTGTCCTGATTTGGCGTAGAGCTGATGAACAATTTGCCATCGGCATTTACCGACAACCAGGCCCAGCCAGAACCGAAACGGGTAGCAGCGGCTTGTGCGAATTGTTTTTTAAATTCGTCGAAGGAACCAAATGCTGTATTGATTGCATCGGCCAGGGCACCCGTTGGTTCGCCGCCACCATTGGGGCTCAATAAAGTCCAGAAAAAACTATGGTTCCAGTGACCGCCGCCGTTGTTGCGTACTGCCACGGGGTGGGTGGAAATATTGGCCAGTAGTGCTTCAATTGAAAGACCTTCCATGGGCGTACCGGCTACGGCAGCATTAAGGTTGGTTACATAAGCAGCGTGGTGCTTGTCGTGGTGAATTTCCATGGTGCGTGCATCGATGTGTGGCTCGAGGGCAGCAAAAGCATAGGTCAGATCAGGTAGTGTAAAGGCCATTTTTGTTGATCGTTTTGAAAAGTTAACTGCTATACCTAACACAGGTAAAAGTAAGATGTTTAGGGCGAAGTAAAATAGTTGATAAAAATACAAAACGCCCATATAGCATTGCTGCAATACGGGCGCCTGATGGGAGAAAGGTAGCATTTATCGGCGATGGAACCAATAAGGATTAAAATTGTGTGTGTTTTCTGATTTGTTTGCAGCTTTACAAACTAGTCAAGAACGACTTTCGACAAAATAAAGCGCCAAAAGCGAGTATTGAGAGAATTAATAAAAAGCGGGGGGTAGGTTCGGATTGCAAATCGGTTTCTGTTATCCTATGACAAAGGTAGGGGGACGCATTTGGCGGACTATCCGTAGAAACCGGGAATTATAAAATCAGGGTTTTCCCTGAGCTGGTGGCAGGGCTACCGTAATCAGGGTACTGGTTCCTTTACCCGGGGCGGTCTGTATGCTCATTTCGCCTTTTAAGAACTGCACGCGCTGGGCAATATTGCCGGTACCCATCCCTTTTAAAACCGTTTCCTGGTTGAAGCCAACGCCATCGTCTTCCACAATGAGGGCAATTTGCTGGTCTGTGCGGGTGAGTTGTACGAGTATTTCTTGGGCTTTGGCGTGTTTCATGCAATTTTGCAGCAATTCCTGCACAATGCGGTAACAATTGAGGGCAAAATGCTGCGATAAATCGGTGTAGCTCCCAAAATGTTGAAAGGATATTTCCGGTCCACCTTTACTTTGTACCCGATTAATCAAATCCTGAATGGCTTTCACCAGCCCAAACTGTAACAAGGTGCCGGGCTGTAAGTTGCGCGCAATTTGGCGGGTTTCATCAATGGTTTCGTCCAGTAAGTCCTTTATTTTTAGTAAATCTTTATCGTCCTGGAGTTGAGGCACCCTGCCGGATAAACTTTCCAATTGCAAACGCGCCGCTGCGAGCAATCCGCCCAGGCTATCATGTAAGTCGTGTGCAATGCGCTGGCGTTCACTTTCCTGGCCCTCCAGCATACTTTGCATGGTTTCGATTTTGAGCGCATCCTCCAGTTCTCTGATTTTTCGGGTATTAATTTCTTCCTGCTGCTGGTTGATTACGCGGGTGGTATGCAGCCGATGTCGATAATCGCGTACAATAAAAAACATGGCCAGCATGAGGGCACCTAAGCCAACGGCCAGGGCTGCAATAAACAGGCGTTGCTCCTGGGCCTGCGATTGCGCGCTTTGTTTTTCCTTTTCCAAATTTTCAATGGTCTTGCTTTTTTCGCGGGAATCAAACTGCATGGCGATGCGCTGGGCGGCCGTATCCCGGTTTATCAGCAAGATGCTATCGGCCAGGTCTGCATATTTATAGGCATAATAATAGGCGCTATGCAAGCTGTCGAGTGCAGCGTACGCTATAGATAACTCTTTATAAATCAAACGTCGTTGATTGTCTAAAGGGCCCATTTGAATGCCTTCTGCCGATTTTAAAAAGCGCAAGGCGGCATCATAATCCCGGTCGTAGGCAGCAATCGCCCCCGAATTGTACAGGGCTTGATTGAGTAATTCTTTGCGGGGGAGCCGCCGGGCGAGTTCCACGGTGCGCGCCGAAAGGGTTTTGGCTTCCGAAATACGGCCTTCTTTTTTCAAACGCAGCACTTCTTCCAACAGTACGGTGACTTCGAGGGAAGTATCTTTTAAAATTAAATTAGATTCTCGAAACAAACGCCTGTATTTCAAGGCATTGGCATTGTCCGCCAGGCTTAAATAGTAACGGCTCAACCGGGCCAGGACCAAGGTTTGGAGCCTTATCTGGCCCGAGGTTCGGGCGTAAAACAGGGCTTCTTCCTGCATTTTGATGGCTTCATCCACCAGATTGCGCTTGGCCATCCAGTCGGCCAAATCAGAACGCGCCCTTTGGTATGCCAGGGTATCGTCGATGCGCCGAAACCGCTGCACACTGCGGGCCAAATACTGGAACGCCGAATCGGTATCGCCATATTGCCGCTCGGTATAATAGGCCCAATGGTACCAGGCCAATGCCTGTTGCCGCGGATCGCCCTGGTTCATTAAATCCTGCACCTGCTGGTAATTGAGCAGGGTGTCAAATCCGGCCTGGGCCTGGGCAGGGACGACCGCGCACAAGCACCACAAGACAAAAAAGATTTGACAGACGTATTTTTTCATACCTTATAAAATGATTCCCGCGCCCTCCATATTTACAGGAGAGGTGTACATGGTACTGCTTATGTTGACAGCACTAAAGGCTGCTTGCATGGCTTTTCCGGCCTTTTCGGCAATAAATGCGCCTTTACAAAGGGCAAAAACGGAAGGACCCGCCCCTGAAATACTGCTGCCCAAGGCGCCATGCGCCAATGCCGCTGCTTTTACGGCATAAAAACCAGGAATGAGCCCTGCGCGCTGTGGCTCAATAATGACATCTTGCAAACTCCGGCCAATCAACTCGTAATCATCGGTGTATAAAGCACTTACAAAGGCGGCAATGTTGGCACTTTGTTCAATATAGGTTTTGAGCGGCACTTCCGGACGTAAAATAGCGCGCGCCGTTTTGGTCAACATTTCGAGTTGAGGATGTACCACGACGGTATACAAAGCGGGTGGAACCGGAAATTGAACAATATCAAAAGTGTAGTTATCCCGGATGAGCACGATGCCGCCTAGCAGCGAGGGCGCCACATTATCGGCATGCAAGCCGCCCGAAGCGATTTGTTCGCCCATACAAGCAAACGGCAAGAGTTCTTTTTTTGATAAACCGGCATCCAGCAGGGCATTTACGGCCATTACGCCCGCAACGGCGCTTGCAGCACTGCTCCCTAAACCACTCCCAGAAGGCATTTTTTTGTGGATTTCCAGATTAATGCCCATATCGGTAGCGCCCAAATGCTCTAATAAACGCAAAGCGGCCAAACCGGCGGTGTTTAATTCAATATCGGTTGGCAATCCAGTAGCGCCATGAATTTCCGTAATGCGCAAACCCGGCGTGGAACTATGCCTTGCCACCACCTGATCGCCAGGTCGCTGGATGCATAGGCCCATAATATCAAACCCAATGCCGATATTGCCAATGGACGCGGGTGCAAATGCTTTTATTTCCAAGTATTAGGAGGTTTTGAATTATGAAATACCCAACTCCGGATTGGCGCCCGGTATGCCTTTGTAATAATTCCAGATATACGCCAGGTCGGCCGCTTCATCGCCGGTAAGATGAAACAAAACCGGGTCAAAAAAAGCTTCTCTGGTGCCCCAGTTAAAGGTACACAAGCAAATAGGAACCTCGGCCAGCCGGGCGATGTGGTAAAACCCGGTTTTGAATTTATCTACCTTGGCGCGTTTGCCCTCGGGCGCGATTACCAAGTGCATGCGCGCATTTTGTTTGAAGGCCTCCACCGTGGCGGCTACAAAATTGTGGTTTTTGCTCCGGTCAACCGGAATGCCACCCCACCAGCGAAATAAAATACCGAACGGCCAGCGGAAAAGGGTGTGTTTGCCAACATAATTTGCATTAAACTTGCCAGCGCTGTTCACTAATACCCCCACTGGAAAATCGAAATTGGAGGTGTGCGGTGCCACCGCAATCACCACTTTGGGAATGTCAGAAGGGTATTTACCCGTTATTTTCCAGCCCCAAAGGCGTAAAATCAATGCAGAAATCGCAGAAAGCATAAAATTTCAGTTTCAATTCAGCAAATATACTGGACGCTACCGTTGATCACGCGCAACCAGCAGGGCAACGTTTTCGATATGATGCGTATGCGGAAACATATCGACCGGTTGCGCCTTCAAGGTATGGTATTTTTCTGATAGCAATTGCAAATCACGCGCTTGGGTAGCAGGATTACAACTCACGTATACGATGCGCGGCGCAGCCAGATCGAGCAAAAAACGCACGGCTTTTTCGTGCATGCCCGCACGTGGGGGGTCGGTGATGACCAAATCGGGTTTACCATGGCGGGTTACAAACTCCGGACTCAATACGTTTTTCACGTCACCTGCGTAAAAAATGGCGTTTTCGATGCCATTCATGCGCTTGTTTTCTTCTGCATCGGCGATTGCGGCCGGTATTTCTTCAATGCCCACGACTTGTTTGCAATATTTTGCCAAATAAAGGGCAATACTACCGGTACCTGTGTATAAATCGTATACATTTTCGGTGCCCGTCAAACCCGCAAAATCGACGACCACATCATACAAGCGTTTAGCCTGGGCGGTATTGGTTTGGAAAAACGACTTTGGACCAATTTTAAAACGCACTTCTCCCAGCACTTCCTCCACATAGCCTTTCCCGAAATAGGTTTGCATGTCGAGGTCGAACAAGGCATCGTTCTTTTTGGTATTTACATTAAATACCAGCGTGGTAATTTGTTGTGGAAAACGCTCCAGCACGGTATCCAGAAACAACTGAATGGCTTCCGGATCGTCGTAACCGAAACTCATCACCACCATACATTCGCCGGTGGTACACAAACGCACCAGCAAATTGCGCAAAAAACCCACATGTGCCCGAATATCATAAAAACTCAGTTGCTGCTCCAACGCGATTTGGCGAATGGTATTGCGGATGGCATTGGAAGGATCGGCTTGCAACCAGCAATGTTGAATATCTACAATTTTATCGAAAAAACCGGCGCGGTGGAAGCCCAGCGCGCGGGTGGCATCGAGGCTTGGATCGCCCAATTCTTCTTTGAGCAACCAGCGGCGATTGGCAAAGGTGAATTCTAATTTATTGCGGTAGTAGCGGGTTTCGTCGGCGCCTAAAATGGGCAACAATTCGTCGATGTCTAATTTCCCGATGCGCAACAAGGCATCATACGCTACCTGCTGTTTTTGTTCCAATTGATCGGCGTAATCGAGGTATTGCCATTTGCAGCCGCCGCACACCTTAAAATGGTCGCAAAAATGCGGCACCCGCTTTGGCGAATAGGTGATTACTTCCTGGATAACGCCTTCAGCAAACCCGCCTTTTTTCTTTTGTACGTACACATCCACCACATCACCCGGTACGGCATCTTCCACAAATACCACCAGGCCATCTGCCGTACGGCCCACGCCTTTGCCACGGTCGGCAATTCCGGTAATGGATACAGCAGGTAAAATCAAGGGCTTGCGCATATTGGGAAACGGGTCTGATTCGAGAAAGGGCGCAAAGGTAGGTATTTGGCGGAAATTGCCGTGCTTTGCAAACGATCGTCTTTGTAACGAAAAGCCCGCACATACCGCAATATTCGGGTTTTCAAGCCCGGCTTGAGTGCCTACCTTTGTCCAATACTTCGCACTGTATCGATTTGTGTATGGCCTTCGGCCTAAAACATTGACCATCAGTGCTCAGCATGACAAGGAATGCTGCCTTATAGGCGGCGCTTTTTATAAAATAAATTGCACCATGAACGAGCAGGAAAAAATCAATTATCAGCGCGTCGCCGTAGCGATCGATTATATCCGCCAAAATTTTAAAACACAGCCGAGTCTGGAAGAATTGGCCGAACAGGTGCATTTAAGTCCCTTTCATTTTCAGCGGCTTTTTACAGAGTGGGCCGGCACCAGTCCGAAGAAGTTTTTACAATATATCAGTGTGGAATATGCCAAATCCTTGCTCAAGGAAAAACAGGCTACCTTATTTGATGCTGCTTATGAAACCGGACTTTCGGGTACGGGGCGCTTGCACGATTTATTTGTGCAAATAGAAAGCATGACGCCTGGAGAATTTAAAAACGGCGGGGAAAGCTTGCGCATCCAATATGATTATGCCGAAACGCCCTTCGGGCCTATTTTGGTCGCCTCATCCGAAAAAGGCGTGTGTTATATGGCCTTTGCTGATGATCCTGCGGTGCCGATGGCCGAATTGCGGCATTTATTTCCCAGGGCAAATTATGTGCAACAGTCGGATACACACCAACGCAATGCCCTGCAAATATTTGGCCGTGATTGGCAACAGCTGGAACAGATCAAACTTCATTTAAAAGGCACCGCTTTCCAAATAAAAGTATGGGAAACCCTGCTGAAAATACCGATCGGACGACTTTCTACTTACGGCAATATCGCTGCACAAATTGAACATCCGAAAGCCGCGCGGGCAGTCGGATCGGCCGTGGGTGATAATCCGGTGGCTTTTTTGATTCCTTGTCATCGGGTGATACAGGCGACAGGTCATTTTGGTCAGTACCATTGGGGGAGCACGCGTAAGGTGGCGATGATTGGGTGGGAAGCGGCGGGGGCTTAGGATTATTGGCCTTGCTCGCGCGCGGTTCTACCGCGTGTGTCGATCGTTCGGGCTCTGCCCGAGCAAGATAAGCGGGCAGAGCCCGAATGATTGATGCACGGGTAGAACCCCGCGCAAGCAAGGGGAACCCCGCGCAAGCAATGTAAATTTTAACCCCGGCGCACATTTTATTTGGAAAAGTGATATTACGCACCCCATTATTGTGTTTCAAAGCACTTTAATTCATAATCCTTTAATGCAATTACCTTCAAAACCGCATGAGTGAACGATATAAAGTACGCGACCCGCATGGATTGCAATTTATCACTTGTACCATCGTAGGATGGGTTGATTTATTTAGTCGGCAAGTTTACCGAGATATTGTTCTAGACAGTTGGCGATATTGTCAACAACATAAAGGCTTAAAAATTCACGCCTATACCATCATGTCCAACCACGTACACATGATTGTAAGTTGCAGTCCTCCTTTTGAATTACAGGATGTGATGCGCGATTGGAAACATTTTACCGCGCGTAAAACACTGGAGTATCTGAAAAACCCCAATACGATTGAGAGCAGGCGTACCTGGCTGCTTTATTTGTTCAGTTATCTTGCTTTAGGTAAAAAAGATAAGCAGACCTATCAAGTATGGCAGCATGAATACCATCCTGTTGCGCTTTATACAGAAGCCGTTATTGTGCAGAAATTGGAGTATATACACATGAATGCAGTCCGAGCTGGACTTGTAGCATATTCAGAGCAATGGAAATACAGCAGCGCGCCATTTTATGCAGCAAATTCAGAAAAATCTTCTATATCCAAAGATGCTTATACGGCTCTAATAGAAATTGCACCAATTTGGCAAGCGTTTTATGATGAGCGCCTGGGGGGATAAAAAGACTACCAGCAGTTTCAACTTGCTCGCGCGCGGTTCTACCGCGTGTGTCAATCAATCGGGCTCTGCCCGCGGAAGATAGCGGGCAGAGCCCGATTGATCGGTACACGGGGTGGAACCCCGCGCAAGCGTTGAGCAATGGAAATACAGCAGCGCGCCATTTTATGCAGCAAATTCAGAAAGATCTTCTATATCCAAAGATGCTTATACGGCTCTAATAGAAATTGCACCAATTTGGCAAGCGTTTTATGATGAGCGCCTGGGGGGATAAAAAGACTACCAGCAGTTTCAACTTGCTCGCGCGCGGTTCTACCGCGTGTGTCAATCAATCGGGCTCTGCCCGCGGAAGATAGCGGGCAGAGCCCGATTGATCGGTACACGGGGTGGAACCCCGCGCAAGCAGGCAAGCGTTAGGCATATCTAAATAATTAAATAATAGTATATTAGAAAATATAACGTAAAAATACGTTACAAAACTAAAAATAAAGTTGCAAAACGAAAAAATGCGTTTTACCTTTGTTGTATGCAAAAGTTAACCAAAACAGAGGAAGAAATCATGCAGCGCATCTGGGAGGCCGGCCGGTGCACCGTGACCGATCTGCTCGAAAAGATGGAGGAGCCCAAGCCGCCCCACAGTACCGTTTCGAGTATTGTGCGCATTTTGGAGAAAAAGGGCTTTGTGCACCATAAGGCCTATGGCAAAACCTATGAGTACTTTCCGGTAATCCACAAGGAAGAATACGGAAAGCGTTCGTTGTTCGATGTTTTACAGACTTACTTTGATGGTTCCGTCACACGCTTGGTTTCTCATTTGGTGGAAAATCAACATTTGTCCGAATCAGAACGGGAGGCCATGCTGAAACGATTGGATGCTACGGATGATAAACCGCTTTAAAACATGCGTTTATGGTGTACAATCTATTCCTTTTAAGCATCAGTTGGGGCATTTTGGCCTTGCTTTACCGGGTTTTACTGCAACAGGAAACCTTTTTTAGTGCCAATCGAGCCTATTTAGTGTGCGCGGCATTGGGCAGTTTGGTTTTGCCATTTTTAGCGGTGTGGCTGCCTGAGCCAACCAGCGCGCAGGCACAATGGTTGCCTTTGGTGACCGTCGGCATACAAACAGCGGATCAGTTTTTTACGGAAAGTGATCCAGTTTGGGCGATTATTGCCTGGATAATATATGGTTTGGGGGTGGTTTTTACGGGTACACGCACTTTTTACGGATTATATCAACTCACCAACATGATTCGTACCGGTACCAAAACACCGCTGGAAAGAGGGCTAATTCTGGTACACGCGCCGCAGGTTCAGCTGCCCGTTTCATTTTTCCATTATATTTTGGTGCCTGTTGATTTTCAAATAAATCAAAATTTGGAAACCCGGGCAATGCTCGCGCATGAGCGGGCGCATGCGCAGGGGCGACACAGTTGGGACGTGTTGTGCATGGAGTTATTGTGTATCGTTTTTTGGTTTCACCCATTGGCACATTGGTATCGGCGAAAATTAAGGTTGGTGCATGAATACCTCGCGGATCGGGCGGCTACTTTTACCGCAGACCGAAAGCAATATGGCTTATTGTTGTTGGACCAAATTGATACCCGTTTTCAACTAGGGCTGGTCAATCATTTTTTTCAAGCGCCGCTTAAACAGCGGATTTGGATGCTTACCCGCCGCCCATCCTCCTTTTTGAAGGGGCTGAAATACCTGTTGCTGATTCCTGTTTTGGGGCTCTTGTGGATAACAGCGGCGGCGTCTTTACCCGCCATTTTTAGCAATTTGGATCAATTGGATACCCAACCGAGTTTCCCGGGTGGCCAGCTTGCCTTGATGCAATATTTAGCAAAAAATACCCAATATCCCGCAGATGCAAAAGCTGCGGGTAAAGAAGGGGTCGTGGTGGTTCAATTTGAGGTGGGTACAAATGGCCAGTTGTATCATTTTAAAACCAAGGGCGTAGATGTACCCAGTTTGCGCGCGGAGGCCATCCGGGTTTCGAAAGGTATGCCTTTGTGGACACCCGGGATGCGCGATGGCAGGGCAGTGCGCACGATTTTAAATTTACCCATCAAGTTTAAGTTGCAATAAGTCTTGACAAATTGAAACTGTTGGTATTGGTTGCGCTTGGTTTCGACCCGATACTTTATTGCCTGATTCACCATTTTTTCACATTATAAACCATCATTTTATGAAAAACAATGTCTTATGGATGCTTAGTCTGCTCCTATTCAATGCTGCCGTGTTGAGCGCTCAAACAACGGTACCCGATAAAAATCCGGAGTATCCTGGGGGCCAAACCGTAATGATGCAATTCTTAGCCAAAAACATTTCCTACCCGGCAGCTGCCCGCAACGCAAAAGCGGAAGGAACCGTGGTCGTCAAATTTATCGTAGAAACCGATGGACGCATCAGCAACATCAGTGCGCTGAACGAGGGTCCGCTGTTACACGGCGATTTGGTAAAAGAAGCGTTGCGGGTGGTGAAGTTGATGCCCAAATGGATGCCGGGTGAAAAAGACGGAAAACCTGTAGCCAGCGAAATGGTCGTCCCAATTAAATTTAAGTTACAATAAACTGAATTTCAGGCAATTATATTGTTCAATACCCTGCATATTAGTGCCTATAAATGCAGCACGGCCCCGAATGTTGTTTCGGGGCCGTGCCTGCACTGTACGGATATTGCTATTACGGCACCACTACTTTTTGCGTTTGCACTACCCCATTCGCCCGCAATGTTATGCAATACAAGCCGGAAGCCAAATTCGAAGCATTCCAATCTAAAATATGTTCGCCGGCCATGGCATGTTCGTATGCGGCTATGGTTTGGACCAATTGGCCTTGCAGGTTCCATAATTCTAGGTTTGCGGCTCCTGTTTCCGCCAGGGTAAACCCTATTTTGGCTGGACCATTTACAGGATTAGACGAAATGGGGTACAATTTCGTCTGGCTGAAATGGAAAAGATTGTTCGTCGCGGTAGTATTGCCTTCTAAAACCAGGTTTTCGTCGCCCGTTTTATAGGGCAACCAAAGCAGCGGCAGGTAATACATCTCATCTGTGGTGCTTTCTCCCCAGGTGGTAAGTTTAGGTGGATTGCTAGGGTTGAACGGATTGTTGGTCGTGTTATCGTAAGTGGCGTAGGCATGAATGACCGTGTTTTTGGGCAGTTTTTGCAGTTTTTTGAAGTGGTAAGTGCCCTGCCAGTTAAAATCCCAATCTTCAATATGGATGAGTGGAATGGTATCATTTTGGGGCGTAATGGCAAAAACACGCCAGTTTTTACCCAATTTGTGGCAGTGCGGCGCTATGCCGAGTAAGCTCACATCAAACGGCGCTTTAAACGTACCGTGAAACTCCTTCACGGAATTGGCGGGCATGATAAAGGGGCCATTCACCAAGTTGGGAGGCAGCATAATGTATGAATTCACAAACCGCGTTGCGGGTTGATCGGCAAAAAACAGGTTAAACGTTGACGAATCTGGTTCATCCACTGCAGTTGGTGCATAATGTACCTGCACGACCAAATCACTGCCTTTGGGCAAACGCTGGGCCATGCCGTTGGTGAATACATTGGGGCGCGCACCGGGCACATAACCGGGCAATTGGTCGCCGAGGTCGGTTTGTCCGCCGCCGACACCTTGTCCGGGCACGTATCCATATTCAGGCGTTTGGGCATCCAAAGTGGCTGCCGAGCCTGAAGTATCCGCCCAAACCAGCGCATGGTGTACCACTTTAGTATTACCTGGCCGCATTTCCAGCGCTACCAGGTCTTTCGTTCGGGTCAGACCCGTTGGCAATACAAAATAGCGGTATTCATCATAGTTGGTGCCTTTGTGTACGTGGGTTTGGGCAAAAGAGAGCACCAAATCGGGCGTGCCCACCTGCGAACCACTTGGGAAAACGGGCGTAGGCGGCGCTAAAGCCGGGTCGCCTTCCGGACTTCCACCTTCTACCCAGGATTTAATGGTCGAAATTTCGTTGTCCGACAAATAGTTTTCGCCCAGGTAATCGACGCCAAATTTGGAATCGGCTTTCCAGGGTGGCATATATCCGATTTCGGTAACGTATTGCATCATATTAGACCAGCTTGCAGCCTCATCATAATTGGTGAGCGAAAACGGGCCAATTTCACCCGGACGGTGGCAGGTAGTGCAATGGTTGAAAACAATAGGCGCAACATGCTCGCTCCAGGTGATGGTTTGTGATTGTCCAATACATGGAAAAAGCAGGCAGGCAAACACAAAGACGGGGAATAACGTTTTTTTCATAATATTTTAGTTTAAAAAACAGCCAATAGCAGTGGTTTTAGGAATTGGAACCGGTTTACTGTTGCGGATACAATACAGCGCCGCTTCTAATTCGTGGGAAGTAACCACTTGTCGACGCTGGCCAACCCGTTCGTACAAATTATTGATACGGCCTTGATATACAATTTTTTGGCGGGTTTCATTGTACACGACAACTTCCGGAGTTACGGTTACGCCCAACTGTTTTGCACGTGCGTAAGCCTGGGTGCGCGTGCAGGCAAATGGGATTTTGTATTTTTGGGTAAAAGCCTGCATGCTGGAGTCTTCAGAGATCGGGTTGGGGAAAAAGCCCTGAAATCCGATGCTGTCTTTGGCATATTCGGCATGAATAGATTGCATTTTATCGGCGTATGCCTGGGTAATTTTACAGTCTTCCAACAAAAACAAATATACGGTAAATGAATCGCGGGGTGCCATACTTTTTGCCATAATAGGTAGCAAGGCAATCATTAGAATCGTAAGAAGGGTGCGCATTGTGAAAGTTGCTTTTTATGGAGATGCTAAACGCCGCCTGAAGGACATCATTTATTGTCATGCTGAGCGCTGATTGTCAATAACTTAGGCCAAAAGCCATGCAAAAAACGGTACAGCACGAAGTGGCACTGCATTATGACGGCTTTTGTGCAAAAAGGTTTAAATCTGTTTTTATTTTTTTTAAATGGAACACACAACGCCGAAGTCCCATAAAAACACTGCCTTTCAGGCGGCGCTTCGTTTAATTTCTGGCTTGGACAAGCGCCATACAGACAAAACCCGTATAGTCAACGCAAAGTGGTTATAAAAACAGCTGGCTTCTAATCCATTGAAAATCATTTTTTTATCCATCCATCCTTCAAATCCATTTAAATCTGGGTATAAGTCTTGGAACATCTTAACGAAAACACACTGCTGGAGGCCAATAGACTTGTTGCGGTGGGGAGTAAAACGACAAAAACAGTCCATTTTTTGGTCTTTAAGGCTTTTTTTCTTGTGCGTAGCAGCGCTACGGACAAGAAAAAAAACGCAGAAGGGCGGAAAATGGGCGTTTTTACGTCGTTTTCAACTTCCCACCGCAACAAGTCTAATTATTCATCCTTTGTCTTTTTGTTATTTCGCTTCTTTTGATTGTGCTTTATATTAATCTGGAGTGTGGGAATACCAAGCAATGAGATCTCGAAATCGTTTAAATCCAGGTTTGATTTACCTGATTTTTGGGCTGGACAGCACCGAAAATCTGGATGGGTTTATGGAGATGTTTTGAGTGCCTGAACAGAAAGGTGTTTGTCTACCTGCCCATGTTCCCAAACTTCCATTACCCCAATAGTTCTGTATCTTTGTACCAAAAGTAGAATTCAATACCGATGAGCAAAAGACTTCCTCTAGGTTTACAAGATTTTCGAGGCATCATTGAAGGTGGCTACAAGTATATCGACAAAACGGAGTACATCCACCGCATTACCATTGGGGGTAAATACCATTTTCTCTCCCGACCCCGGCGCTTTGGCAAGTCCATTACCATTTCTACATTGCTGGAGTTGTACAGTGGCAGTAAGGAGTTGTTCAAAGGCTTATGGATTGAAGACAATTGGGATTGGAGTCGGAAACACCCGGTGATTCGGCTATCGTTTACCTCTATTGGGTTTCAAAGTTTGGGGCTGGCTGCGGCCTTGAATCAGGAGCTGAACAATCAAGCCAAAGCCTTCAATGTTTCTCTTGAAAATGAAGGGAATGTTGGCAAATTCAAGGAACTTATCACCAAGCTTGCTAAAGAAAACAAAGTAGTTGTATTAATCGATGAATACGATGCACCGATCATTAATTACCTGGGAAAGGAAATCGAAAAAGCCTACCAAAATCGCGAGCTTTTAATGGAGTTTTATACCGTTTTAAAGGACCTCTATTCCTCCATTGAACTGGTTTTTCTCACGGGCGTCAGCAAGTTTTCCAAAGTGGGCATTTTCTCCGGGCTGAATAACCTGACTG
>JBBAVI010000039.1:0-46103 GCA_040397785.1 Saprospiraceae bacterium
CGGAAGCGTCCCAGACGCTTCCGACCTGGGGGGGGACCCTTCCGACGTCTACCGGGGACGCTTCCGACGTCTACAACCCCATCCGCTCCCGAAATACCACCGCCTGCCGAACCGACACCTCTACCAGCCGCCCGCTTTTGAGGGTAATCCGCAAGGCGCCATTAAAAAACGGATCTATTTTTTGAATAAATTCCATATTAATTAATTCCTGCCGATTGGCACGGAAAAACACCGTCGGATCAAGTTTTTCTTCCAACTGATTCAGCGAACGGTGCAACATCGCACGTTGGTCTTCAAAATACAAGCGCGCATAATTGCCAACGGATTCGATGAGCCAAACATCCCCCATGCGTACAAAATAGCATTTTTCACCGTCTTTCAGAAAAACCTGCCGGTCGGCCTCCACAATCTTATCGTTAGTGGGTGTTGGACGTTCACTCCGCTTGATTTCCATCCGGATTTTCTCGAGCGCGCGCGCAAGACGATCGGCGTCTACTGGTTTTACAAGATAATCCAGCGCATTTACCTCAAACGCTTTGAGTGCATATTGATCGAAAGCAGTTACAAACACCACACGGGGCGTTTCCGGCAATGCTACTAAAAATTCAAATCCCGTTTTACCGGGCATGGAAATATCCAGAAAAATCAAATCAAAACGCTGCGATTCTAATTGTTGGGTTGCCTCGCTGGAATTGGCCGCCTCTCCGAGTATCTCAACATCCGGATGTTCGGCCAAAAGCCGGCGCATTTCTTGCCGGGCTAATCGTTCATCATCTACGAGCAGCACTTTCATGGGCAACTAAACTTTGTGTAATAATTCGACCAGGGTTTCTGCTAAGCCAAAATTGGTGCTGGCCGATTGGCGCGCACGGCGCATTACGCCATCGATCAAACAGGCCGCATAGGCATGGTAATTGGCTTGCTCATCGCGCATACAATGCACGCCCAGCGGCAATTGGCAACCGCCATCCATGAGTTGCAGCACCCGGCGCTCTACATTGGTTACCGCCGATATTTCAGGATGGTGCAATTTTTTCAACACGGTACGCACTTCCACGTCATCCCGGTTTGTTTGCCAGGCGAGCACCCCTTGCGCGGGCGCGGGCACAAACTCGCGCGGATTGAGTTCAATTACCATTAAGTCTTGCGTGTCTAATGCAAGGCGTTGCACCCCGGCGGCGGCCAAAAAAATCGCATCAAAATCGCCCGTACGGAGTTTTTCCAAACGAGTAGGTACATTTCCGCGAATATCCTTGAGTTGTACATCGGGCCGAAAATCAAGCAATTGCGCTTTCCGACGGGCTGCAGAAGTACCCACGATGGCACCTGCTTTTATTTTAAAAATCTTGGATTTATCCAGGGCTTCCGGGCGAATCAACAACAGATCGGCCGGATTATCGCGGTAAGAAACGGCGGTTATCGCCAAACCTTCCGGTGCTTGGGTGGGCAAATCTTTCATCGAATGTACCGCCAGGTCTACATCGCCCCGCAGCAAAGCCTCTTCAATTTCTTTCGTAAAAAAGCCTTTTCCTTCCATTTTATCAAAGCCAAGGTGCTGAATCAGGTCGCCCTGGGTTTTGATGATAATCAGTTCACTTTCAACGCCAATCCGAGTAAGTTCGGCCTGGGTGAAATGTGCCTGCCATAAGGCAAGTTTGCTGCCACGGGTACCAATACGTATTTTCATGTGCCGAATTGCGCTTGCTTATTTAAGCGCACAAAGGTATTACTCTATCTTGATAATGCTCTTTTCAAGTACTTCTTGGTAAAAAGCCTCGTAATCGGGCAAAATATTGTTCAAATCAAACCGTTTGGCCTGCGCCAGGGCATTAATTCGGAACTGTTGCAACATGGCATCATCGCTCAATAATTGAATGGCATATTGCGCCATTTCGTCCACGTCGCCTACTTCGCTCAAAAAACCCGTTACGCCATGGATGTTTACTTCCGGCAAACCACCCCCATTGGACGAAACCACGGGTACTTCGCAAGCCATCGCCTCCAGCGCTGCCAAGCCAAAGCTTTCGCTTTCAGAAGGCATAATAAACAAATCACATATCGCCAACAACTCCTCGATTGCATCTTGTTTGCCCAAAAAACGCACCTCATTGCCCAAGCCCAAATCGCGGCACAAGCGCTCTGCATTTTGACGCTCCGGACCATCACCAATCATCAATAATTTCGATGAAATTTTTTCCTGGACCTGTTTAAAAATCAGGATAACATCTTCCACCCGCTTCACCCGCCTGAAATTGGAGGTATGTACCATGATCCGTTCGCCTTCCGGGGCAATAATTTTTTTAAAATGATCTTTATTTACCTTTTTAAAACGCCCAAAATCAATGAAATTATAAATGACTTTTACCTCGCGCTGAATATTGAACAGGCGCAACGTATCTTCTTTCAAATTTTGAGAAACCGCTGTTACCCCATCACTTTTGTTGATACTAAACTCAACCACCGGGGCAAATGCACTATTGTTGCCCACCAACGTAATATCAGTTCCGTGCAAGGTGGTGACAACCGGTAAGTAGCGTCCCTGGGTGAGCAAAATTTTCTTGGCCATGTAAGCCACTGCTGCGTGTGGAATAGCATAATGCACATGCAGCAAATCAAGGTTTTGATATTTTACGACATCAACAATCTTTGAGGCCAGCGCCGTGTCGTAGGGCGGATACTCAAACAAGGGATAATCCTCCGTATCTACTTCATGGTAAAAAACATTTTCTTGAAAATGCGACAATCGGACCGGACGGCGGTAGGTGATGAAGTGCACCTCATGGCCTTTACGGGCCAAGCCAAGCCCCAGTTCAGTAGCAATGACGCCAGAACCGCCATAGGTTGGGTAACAGACAATGCCGATTTTCATACCAGAAGGGTTAACAAGAAGTAGATGGTTTTAAAATTACATTTGTAACAGCGCAGCAATAAAAAGGACTTTCATTTGCCTAGTTTTTTTGGAACTTTTGCTTTTACAGCACTGAGTTTTCCACAAAAGGCAACAAATCAGGATAGTCCGTGGTGAAATGTAAGCCCCGACTTTCGCGCCGATGGGCGGCACAACGCGCAATGAGGTAGGCAATTGTAATCAAGTTGCGTAACTCCATCAATTGGGGCGATATTTTGGTGGTTTTGTACAAATCCTCGGTTTCTTCATACAACAGATACAAGCGGTCGAGTGCGCGTTTGGAACGAATGTTGGAGCGCACAATACCCACATAATACGACATAATATCCTTCAATTCCTTCATCCCTTGGGTGATCAATACCATTTCAGGTGGAACCATGGTGCCTTCCGCATTCCAATCGGGTACATCTTCCTGATAATCAAGGTGTTCTAACTTGTCTTGAATATCAAGGTAAATGCGGTGGGCAAAAACCATTGCCTCTAATAATGAATTGGACGCCAATCGATTCGCCCCATGCAAACCCGTACTACTGCACTCGCCCGCTGCATACAAACGCTGGATACTGCTGCGTCCAAAAGCATCGACCAGGATGCCGCCGCACATATAATGGCAGGCCGGCACAACCGGGATCATTTGTTGCATGGGATCAATGCCCAGGCTCATGCATTTATCATAAATCGTAGGGAAATGGGCTAAAAACGCTTCTTTTTCCAAATGACGGCAATCGAGGTACATGCATTCGGTGCCGCGCTTTTTCATTTCAGAGTCGATGGCACGGGCAACAATATCGCGTGGGGCCAGGGAAAGCCGTTCGTCGTACAAATGCATAAATTCTTCCCCTTCTGCACTTTTCAGGATTGCACCAAAACCTCGCACTGCCTCCGAAACCAAAAATGAAGGGTTTTCGCCCACGGGATTGTACAAAGAAGTGGGGTGAAACTGCATAAACTCCATGTTTTCTACCCTTCCTTTGGCGCGATAGGTCATCGCTACGCCATCGCCTGTTGCAATTACCGGATTGGTGGTCGATTTGTACACCTGTCCTGCACCACCGGTACACAACACGGTAATGCGCGACAATATGGTATCGATTTCGCTATTTTGCTTGTTGAGCGCGTAACAACCATAACACTCAATATTGGGTGTTACCCGAATCACCATGCGGCCCAAATGGTGCTGCGTGATTAGGTCAAGGGCAAAGTAATGCTCCATAACCTTAATATTGGGGTATTGCGCCGCTTCTTCCATGAGGGTGCGCTGCATTTCCCTACCAGTCAGGTCTTTGTAATGCAAGATGCGGTGCTCAGAGTGTCCTCCTTCTCGGGCAAGGTCGTATTCGTTGGAATTTTTCTCCTTATCAAACCGCGCGCCCCATTCGATGAGTTCCCGCACACGTTCTGGTCCTTCTTCCACCACAATGCGTACAATATCTTCCTTACACAGGCCCGCGCCAGCATCGAGGGTATCGGCTACATGTTTGTCGGCATTGTCTTTTTCGGGATCCCAAACGGCTGCCACGCCCCCTTGGGCATAACGGGTATTGCTTTCGCCTTCCGTTGTTTTGGTCAGTACCAGAATCGTGCGCTTCGGGTATTTCTTGGCAGTTTTAATGGCAAAGGTGAGCCCGGCAATACCGGAGCCCAGAACAAGTATGTCGGTTTTAATCCGTTTCATGGATAATAAAGTTGAGGCAACAACTGGCGCAACATGCGTATACACCTACAAACAGCAAAAGCCCGCCGAGGTTCGGGGCAAAAATAGCCGAAAGCCACATTGCTTGTTGATTTAGCCACTAATTTATCGATCAATCCGGGGGATTAAGCCGGATCGGTTGCATCGTCTTTGGGTGCCGCTTCTTTAGGCGCACGCCCTGCTTCCTTGAGCGCCCGTAAAATCATCCATTCCAATTGCCCATTAACACTCCGAAATTCATCGGCCGCCCATTTTTCCAAGGCTTCGTAAGTTGCAATGTCCATGCGAAGCACAAATGATTTTTTTTCAGCCATAAAATAATCAAATTGATTAAAAATAGATAGATCCACCACCTTTTACACCAATAATAGATGTAAAGTGTGGTGGATTTCATGTGTTTTAATCTATTTTATTGGTGCAATGTGCCTGCATTTACAACCGGTGAAACATTCCGATCGCCACACAATACAACCAACAAATTACTTACCATAGCCGCTTTTTTATCTTCGTCTAATTCGATGATCTTTTTATGCGACAGCATTTCAAGGGCCATTTCTACCATACCTACAGCGCCCTCTACGATTTTGCTGCGGGCCGAAACGATGGCAGTCGCCTGTTGGCGTTGCAACATGGCCTGCGCGATTTCTGTAGCATATGACAAGTTGTTAATCCGCGCTTCGATGATTTCAATGCCCGCAATTTGCAAACGATCGGCAATTTCAAGCGCCAACTGATGATTTACCTCTTCAAAGGATGAGCGCAAGGTGATGGCAGCGGCTTCGTCTTCCAGATTGTCGTAACTGTACATGCCTGCCAGTTTTCGCACCGCAGTTTCACTTTGAATTTTTACAAAATCAGGGTAGTCTTCCACAGCAAAGGCGGCCTTAAAAGTGTCTTTCACCCGGTACATCACCACTGCCCCGATCATAATCGGATTGCCTTGTTTGTCATTTACCTTAATTTGCGGCACATCGAGCGTTACTGCACGCAACGAAACGCTTTTTTTGGTGTAAAATGGATTGACAAAAAAGAAACCACTCACGTTGACGGTTCCATGGTAACTGCCGAACAAGGTTAGTACACGTGCGCTGTTTGGTTCGATGGCAATAAAGCCAGGCGCAATGAAACCATAGGCTGCTACTAACAGTATCCCCCCTGGAATAAATTGCTTTAGAATCAACAGGGCAATGCCGGCGATGGTCAGAATACCAACGAGCAACAGCATGTCCCAGCCAGAGGTGGGTTTTACGATTTTTTCCATTTTTTCAATTTTGATTTGACTTTATAATGATATTGATTTGATATTACAAAGGTAGCATAATTTCAAAATATCTGTCAAGAGCGCTTTTGGAAAAAAGGAGTAATCGCTCATAATAAACGACGGATTTCAAGCTTTCAACGATCAGTTACTAGCAAAAGGGCATAAAAAAAGCCGCTCGATGCGGAAAACTGCAACGAACGGCTGTATAAGCTTAGTAAATAGGTACTCTTTATCGATTCATCGACTCCAAAAACTCGGTGTTGTTGGAGCTGTGCATCATTTGTTTTTTGATGAATTCCATGGCTTCTTCCGGTTTCATATCGGCCAGGTGGTTGCGCAGGATAAACATGCGTTGGAGGGTGTCCTTATCAAGCAGCAATTCCTCGCGGCGTGTGCTGGATTTGGTCAAATCGACCGATGGGTACATACGGCGGTTGGCCAAGCTGCGGTCGAGTTGCAATTCCATATTACCGGTACCTTTAAATTCCTCGAAGATTACCTGGTCCATTTTGGAACCGGTATCAATGAGCGCGGTCGCCAGGATGGTAAGAGAGCCGCCACTTTCAATAGCGCGGGCTGCACCGAAGAATTTTTTTGGTTTTTGCAGCGCCGTTGCTTCCACACCACCCGAAAGTACTTTGCCCGAAGCAGGTGCCACGGTGTTGTAAGCGCGCGCCATCCGTGTGATAGAATCGAGCAGAATCACCACGTGGTGACCGCACTCCACCATGCGTTTGGCTTTTTCGAGTACAATATTGGCCAGGCGCACGTGGTTTTCGGCAGCCTCATCAAAGGTGGAAGCCACCACTTCAGCGCGCACACTGCGGCGCATATCGGTAACCTCCTCGGGGCGTTCGTCGATCAGTAACACAATCACATAACATTCCGGGTGGTTTTTGGTGATCGCGTTGGCGATATCCTTCAGCAAGAAGGTTTTACCGGTTTTGGGTTGTGCCACGATCAGGCCACGCTGGCCTTTACCGATGGGTGTAAACAATTCGATGATTCGGTTGCCAAAATCGCGGCCGGAGGGGCTGGTGAGCAGGTTGAATTTTTGCGTTGGGAACAACGGCGTCAGATAATCGAACGGCACACGGTCGCGCACGTCTTTCGGATCCAGGCCATTGATTTTGCTCACTTTGAGCAGTGCAAAGTATTTTTCCCCTTCTTTTGGCGGACGAATGGCGCCTTTTACAGTATCTCCGGTGCGCAAACCAAATAATTTGATTTGCGAAGGCGACACGTATATATCGTCGGGACTGGTTTGGTAGTTGTAATCGGGTGAGCGCAGGAAGCCGTAACCGTCGGGCATCATTTCGAGCGTTCCAAGGCCTTCGATGATGCCATCAATTTCTACGTCAAATTTTTCGCGGGGCATAACCGGCATCACTTCCGATTCGGGCTGAATAGGGGTAGGACGTGGCTCTTGCTGCTCTTGCGGCTCTTGCTGCTGGCGGCGTACAACCATATCCTCCTCTTCTTCTTCACCTGGTATAATTGGATTGTTAAACTCTTCCTCTTCCAGGTTTATAAGTTTATTCGCTTCCGGGTCCACTAAATTAGGATTGCCCGGACGAGGTGGGTTGGGTTGGTTGGGGCGGTTGCGCCGATCATCCCAGCGGTTGCGGCGCGGATCCCTACGATCGTCCCAGCGCTCACGGCGTTGTTGCGGATCGGGGTTGGGCGTGCGTTCGCGGTTGGGCGGCAGGTTGGTCGGATCAGGATTGGGCGTACGTTCGCGGTTGGGCGGCGTATCTCGGCGGCGATCCTGCACAAATTCGCGGCGTGGGTCTCGTACCTGATCGCGGCGCGGTTGCGGCGGATTAGGTGTAGCTGGCGTTGGAGGTGTTTCGGGTGTAATAGGCGGTTTAACCGGCTCGTTTACGATTGAAGGTGCTGCAACGGGTGCAGGTTTTCGAACGATACGCGGCTCATCATCAACAGTGCTTGGCTTGCGCGGACGGCGGCCAGTTGACGGATTGGGTTCATCGACTACGGGTACAACTTTATCAGTAGAATTTTTTTCAGCAAGCGCCTGTTCGTCGAGGATCTTGTAAATAAGTTCTTGTTTTGTTAATTTGTTGTACCCTTTGATACCAAGTTTCTGAGCGATCTCTTTAAGTTCGGGTACCAGCTTGTCGTTCAGCTGAAGAATGTCGTACATGACAAAAAATGCGTGGGTTAAAATTGGATCGGCGCGCTACTTGGCAGGACAAGGTGTTCGGGCAGATGCGCACCGGGTGGGAGAATAGCAAAAATGAATTCTAAAATTACTGCTTGTATAGGAAGTGTAACAACAAAAGCAGCGGTAAAGTTGGGTAGCAGGGTTGTTATTTAAAGTATTGAACATTGCAAAGATAAGTGTATTTTGAAATTCGCCCTATCTTGCAGCACTTTTTTGATAAAATTTGATAAAATGCTCCAACTTAAAGTTATCCGGGAAGAGAAAAAACGGATTCTCGACGGTCTGCGCAAGCGCAACTGGAATGCTCAACAGCTCAAAGTCATTGATCAAATCCTTCAACTGGACGATCGGCGACGCAACAATCAGAATGAACTCGACAATACCCTTGCCGAGAACAACAAACTGAGCAAACTGATCGGGCAAATGATGGGTCAGGGCAAAAAAGAGGAAGCTGAAGCCCTCAAATTGCAGGTGGCCAACCACAAGGAAAAGGTGAAAGTACTTGAAGATCAACAACGTACCATCGAAACCGATTTGGAAAACCTCCTGTACTCGGTGCCGAATATCCCGCACAAATCGGTGCCCCGTGGCAAAACACCGGAGGAAAACAAAGTGGCCAAAGACTGGACCAAACCTTTTCCGGTACTTCCGGACGACGCTGTGGCGCATTGGGACTTAGGTAAAAAATACAACCTGTTCGATTTTGAGTTGGGCGTAAAACTCACCGGTGCGGGTTTTCCCGTTTACCGTGGCAAAGGCGCTCGCTTACAACGCAGCCTCGTACAGTTTTTCCTCGACGAAGCCGTAAAAGCAGGTTTTGAAGAAATCAATCCGCCCTTGCTCGTCAATGAAGCAACCGCCCGCGGAACCGGCCAACTGCCCGATAAAGAAGCCCAGATGTACGCCTGCGACCTCGACAAATTGTACCTGATCCCAACCGCAGAAGTGCCCGTTACCAATATTTACCGCGATGAAATTGTATCAATCAAGGATTTACCGATCAAAATGACCGCTTTTACGCCCTGTTTTCGACGTGAAGCGGGCGCCTGGGGTGCGCACGTGCGCGGGCTTAACCGGGTGCATCAGTTTGAAAAAATTGAAATTGTGCAAATTGTACATCCCGATGAATCGTATAAAACCTTGCAAGCGATGATCCGCCACGTAGCCGGATTATTGAATAAACTCGAATTGCCTTACCGCATCCTGAAACTTTGTGGCGGTGATATGGGCTTTTCTTCGGCGCTTACCTACGATTTTGAAGTGTGGTCGGCTGCACAAAAACGCTGGTTGGAAGTGAGTTCGGTTTCCAATTTTGAAACGTTTCAAACCAACCGCATGAAACTGCGCTTCCGGGATGAAAATGGCAAAATTGAACTCGCACATACCCTCAATGGTTCGGCTTTGGCCCTCGCCCGCATCGTAGCGGCGCTGTTGGAAAACAACCAAACCCCCGAAGGTATCAAAATACCTAAAGCGCTGCAAAAATACACCGGGTTCAAAACCATCGAATAATCAAGATATTTCAGACTTTTGTCGGCTGATAACAAAAGAATAACTACCGTTCCATATTTTTTATCGAAAATGTGGTGACTTTTTTCTTGCTTTGCTGTTATAATGGTCGATCCAACGATCAAACACCTCTTTTTAAAACCGGAGCCTTTAAGGTTCTATCATTTTTATCAAAAAAACAGTTTAAAACATGGGAATGTTGATTATCAGCGTCTTGTTCATGATTATTGGTTTTATCCTGAGCAGCGTTTTGAAAAGCAAATTCAAAAAGTACGCTGAGGTGCCAATGACCAATGGCGCAAGCGGTGCCGAAGTTGCTGCTGCCATGCTGAAGTACTACCAAATTTACGATGTACAAATCACGCAAGTGGAAGGCCACCTGACCGACCATTACAATCCGGCCGACAAAACGGTGAACCTCAGCCATGATGTATATTATGGTCGCCACGTATCGGCTGCGGCAGTTGCTTCACACGAATGTGGACACGCGGTACAACATGCCACCGCGTACAGCATGTTGCAAATGCGTTCGTCCTTGGTTCCAGTGGTGAACATCGCGTCAGGCTTACAACAATACTTGTTTATGTTTGGTATCATGGGCTTGAGTCTGATGCACAACTCCATCGTATTGATCATTGCATTGGTCGCATTCGGCATCACAACTTTATTTAGCCTGGTTACCTTGCCGGTCGAGTTTGACGCCAGCCGCCGCGCATTGGCTTGGTTGGATGGCTCCGGGTATGCACGCGGCGAACAATACAGCGGTGCAAAAGATGCACTCACTTGGGCTGCAATGACTTATGTAGCAGCTGCTTTGGCCGCATTGGTTCAATTGCTGTACCTGTTATGGCGCGTTTTTGGCAACCGGGACTAAGTTTTTTTGCCCCAAAGGGTTGATATATATGGAGCGCTGTTTGTAAATCACGTTGGCCGAAGGCCATCTACAAAATGATACAGCGTGAAGTAGCATGGGCCGCGCAGCTTGGTTTTTCCTTTTAAAATGAAAAATCAAGTTGCGCGGCTTTTTTATGGCCCATCCACAACCCGAAATTTTTTTTCGCAACGCCCTAGCCGCTATCGCCGGGTATTTAACAGGTAATCAGTTCAATAGACTTGTATTTAAATCGCGGTTTGGTCAACGCTGTACAAACTTTGCAATATTAATCTGTAGATAACCTGCTTATTCAGATAGCTGGTGTATTTTTGCGGTTTAAGCCAAAAACGATTCATGCGCTATCTGCAACACGATAAATTAGACCGCTACTTAACCACCTATGCCAGCGCAGTTGTTATAAATAAAGCGAAAAATGTTGTTCGCTGGGGGAAATTCAATTTTTCCGAGATGCAACTGGACGAGGGAGGTAAGGCAAAGTTCAGGGTTAGGAGCGAACAGTACAGTAATATTCACTACGAGGTAATTATCCAGAATTTTCTCGGACCAGGTGCAATTGATTGCTCCTGCAGCTGCCCATATAGCAAACGGTACAGCGGGGCCTGCGAGCATATTGTGGCAATGATGATGATACTCGATCAGCACGAAGCTTTGGCCCAACCTGCGGTGCAGTACCAAATGTTGGATTGTACCGTGCATTTGCCCGATTTAAGCGACAGTAGCCTGCGGCAAAAAACATCCGACCTGTTCTGGAACGGACGGGGTGGACAGCGCAGTGTGGAAATTCTGAGCGCTTTCAATGGGGTCGCTGCTTGCCGGGTATTTTACCACGATAAATCGGACTATACGGTGCGTTTTACCCGCATTAGTCCAGGCGAAATACACACTTCCTGTTCTTGCGCGGTAACGCAATTTGACCCGATTTGCGCCCACAAACTGGCCGCATTGCTCAGTTTGCGTGATCAATACGGCATCCTCGCGTTTGAAGTGATGCGCGATTGGTCGATTGAAAAAAACCGATTATTGGCTGAATTTGGATTTACAACTGCCGACAATCTGACGGGCAAATTTGAGTTCAAAATCAACAACCAGGGCCAAATGGAAATGACGGTTCTGGACGCCTCTATCCAGTCGCCCGACCAATTAGGTAACTGGTGGAAATCGCAGGAAAAACGCTTTGCGGTAAAACACCAGGTGCTGACAGTGCCTAAGCCACCCGCAGAAACGGAAACGAACCGCATCCTGCTATATGCCTTCACCCTGCTCGATAATCAGTCGCTTCCCGATGTAGTCTTGACCCCGCTTTCGGGTAAATACCTGACCGACAAAGAGAAACTGTCGCACATCAGTAAATTGGATGCGCCGCAAGCAGCTAACCCAAGCGCTCAGGTAGAAATTCCGCCGATTACAGAGCTGGATAGCAAAGCCATGGCGCTTGCCCGCAGCGGATTTGGTATCAATGCGCTGCTGGCGTCCCTGCGTGAAGCGGGTTTTCCCATGACCCGATGGTATTATCAAAACATGCCACTCCATGAACTGAGTGAGGAAATGCGGCAAAGTGCCCTGATGCACCTTGGAAGAATTTGGGATCAATTAATTCCGCTTTTGCACGACCGGATTACAGTTGTTAGTCCCGACCAAAATTTTCACCTCAACAGTTTAAGCCGGGTATTCCTCCAGTCCCAAACAGCAAAACCATTCTTCCAACTGTATGAAGAAAACGATTTCGCCATCCTGCAGGCCTATATCCATGTCGGAGAAGAAATTGTGGCCCTCCAAAAATGCCAATTTGTAGGCTTCTGGTTTTTGCGGTACAAAGACAAATTGATCAAAATTGCCCGGTATAACGACGGCGCGGTAATACAACAAATGGGTCCAACCGGCCAGTTTAAGGTAAAAAGCAACTATCTCCCCGAGATGTTGAAGGATTTTGTGATGCCCCTTACCGCTTATTATTCCGTCGATTTTAACATCGATATGGATGTGGAACTGCGCAACTTGGTGTACCTCGATAACCGTATTTACCTAAAGGAAGACGAGCGAAATTTGCTGTTTATTCCAACCTACGCCTATCGTTCGCCGGAAGTGGCAGTGGCGGAACAGGAAATTGAGTTTTTGCATGACGGTAAACACGACCGCATTGCATACAATGATGGGAAGATGGTGGTGTGGAACCGCGATCAGGATGCCGAACAAGCATTTAACCAGTTTATGGAAAACCTGCACCCCGATTTTAAATACCAAAACGGGCAGGAATTCTATTATTTGCCCTTCGACCAGGCACTGAAAGAACAATGGCTGTTTCGATTTTTTGAAGCCGCCCAAGCACAGAATATTCCAATTTTTGGATTTAACCAACTCAAAAAATTCCGTTACAACCCCAACCGGCCCTCCTTCAAAATCCGGGCTTCTTCGGGGATCGATTGGTTTGATATGCGGATGGAAGTGGTGTTCGGCGAGCAAACGGTTACGCTGGCCGATATCAAAAAAGCCGTGCTCAACAAACAACATTATATTCAGTTGAACGACGGCAGCCTGGGCATGTTACCAGAAGAATGGCTGGAAAAATACGCGGGTTTATTTAAATTCGGGCAGATAAAAGGCGATGAAATCAAGGTTTCGAAACTGCACTTCTCGATCATCGATGATTTGTTTGACCAAATTGACGATGAAGCAATGCAACAAGAAATTTGGGAAAAGAAACAAAAACTGCTGCATTTCAAGACCATTGAAGATGTGCCGCAACCCGCAAATGTAAGAGCCAACTTGCGCGATTACCAAAAAGAAGGTTTCAAGTGGCTCAATTTCCTGGATGAGTTCAAATGGGGCGGTTGCCTCGCCGATGATATGGGCTTGGGTAAAACGGTGCAGATCTTGTGCTTTTTGCAACACCGCAAAAACATCAATCCCAAAGCCGTCAACCTGATTGTAGTACCAACAACCCTGATCTTCAACTGGCAGGCCGAGGTGGAGAAATTTACGCCGGAGTTGAAAATTTACATCCACCGAGGGGTTGCACGCGAGCGCGACCTGAGCGTGCTGCGCGCCTACGACCTGGTGTTGACTACCTATGGCACCTTGCGCAGCGATATTGAAACATTTCGAACCGTTCAGTTCGATTATGTGGTACTCGATGAATCGCAGGCAATCAAAAACCCCGACTCGAAAATTGCCAAGGCGGTCAAATTATTGTCTACCAAAAACCGGCTCGTAATGACGGGTACGCCCGTGGAAAACAACACGTTTGACCTGTACTCGCAAATGGAGTTTCTAAATCCGGGTTTGTTGGGCAGTCAGGAGTTTTTCCGCAGCGAGTTTGCCACACCCATTGATAAATACCGCGACGAAGAAAAAGCCCGGCAATTGCGCAAACTGATCTATCCGTTTATGCTCAAGCGCACCAAGGAGGAAGTGGCCAAGGATTTGCCGGATAAAATGGAAATGATCCTGTTTTGTGAAATGGGCGCGCAACAACGCAAAGTGTACGACGATTTCCGCGAACTATACCGGGCGCGCATTGTGGAAAAAATGGCCGAAGAGGGCAAGGATAAAGCAGCATTCCTGATTCTGGAAGGCTTGCTGAAATTGCGGCAAATCTGTGATTCGCCCGCATTGCTCTCTGGAAATGAAGATTTTGGCAATGCTTCGGCCAAATTGGAGGAAATTATCCGTGAAATTGAAGAAAATGCGGGCAACCATAAAATCCTGATCTTCTCGCAATTTCTTAAAATGTTGGACCTTATTCGCCAACACCTCGAAAAATCGGGCATTCCTTACGAATACCTCGATGGTTCTACACAAGACCGCGCTGCGCGGGTGCGCAATTTCCAGGAATCGGTTAACTGCAGGGTATTCCTGATGAGCCTCAAAGCAGGCGGCGTGGGTATTAACCTGACCGAAGCCGATTATGTGTACCTCGTAGATCCGTGGTGGAACCCGGCGGTGGAGCAACAAGCCATCGACCGCACACACCGGATAGGCCAAACGAAAAAGGTTTTTGCTTACAAAATGATTTGTAAAGACACCGTGGAGGAGAAGATATTGCAACTGCAGGAAAAGAAAAAGGACATTGCCAAAGACCTGATCAGTACCGAACAAGGCCTGATCAAGAAACTTACGCAAGACGATATTGTTGGGCTGTTTAGCTAGTTTTACCTTGTTTAAACAAAAAACTAGCCCATTAATCCCGCTTTGGCCGAAACCTCCAGCATGCGATCAATCGACGCGCGCCCCTGTTCGATGACCCAATCGGGCAGGATGATTTCGGGCAGTTCGTAGGCCATGCACAGGTACAACTTTTCGAGGGTATTGCGTTTCATGTGCGGACAATCATTGCAGGCGCAATGGTTGTCGGGTGGGGCGGGGATAAACGTTTTATTTGGGTTGCTTTTTTGCATTTGGTGCAAAATGCCCGATTCTGTCGCTACGATAAACTCGGTCGCCGGGTCGTTGATGGTGTATTTCAACAAACCCGTGGTACTGCCAATATAATCGGCCATGTCGAGAATATGGGCCTCGCACTCCGGATGGGCGATAAATTTGGCGTTTGGATGCCGCAATTTGAGTTTCACAATGCGTTCATGGCTGAAAATTTCGTGCACCATGCAGGCACCGTTCCAAATCACCATGTCGCGGCCGGTTTTTTTCACCAAATAAGCACCCAGGTTTTTATCGGGCGCAAAAATGATCGGCTGGTCTTTCGGAATGCTTTCAATAATCTGCACTGCATTGGTGGAAGTGCAGCAAATATCCGTCAGGGTTTTAAGTTCTGCCGTGCAGTTGATATAGGACACCACGACATGATCGGGGTATTTTTCCTTAAACTTTCTAAACAAATGGGGCGGGCAAGAGTCGGCCAAGGAGCAGCCCGCTTTCAAGTCAGGCAACAACACCTTTTTATGGGGCGAAAGTATTTTGGCGGTTTCGGCCATAAAATGCACCCCGGCAAAAACAATAATGTCGGCATCCGTATTGGCTGCTTTTTGTGAAAGCCCAAGGGAGTCACCAATATAGTCCGCAATGTCCTGTATTTCGGATTCCTGGTAATAATGTGCCAAAATGACCGCATTTTTTTCCTTTTTAAGCCGGTTTATTTCAGCAATTAAGTCGAGTTGCGGATCTACTTCAAGGTCGAGAAATCCGTTGCGGTCTAAATTTTGTACAGCAATTGCAGGTGCAGTGGTCATGGTTGATGGAACGTAGAAGGGTGGTACAATAAAAGTTGGAACAAAAATAGGCGCTTTTTGATTGTACAACGTCCTTCTTTTGCCAGGTGTTGTTAAATTACTTCGGCTACGACAAAAATACTTCCGATTACCAGAATCATATCATTGGGTGCAGCCTTGCGTTTTGCAGCCTTCAGGGCGTTTTTCACCGTGCTGTAAGGTTTTCCGATCAAGCCATACGGGTGTGCTTCGACGGTGAGCAAATCTGCTTCCAGGCCGCGGGGTATGTTGGCTTTGGCAAAATAATAGTGGGCATCTTTGGGAAAGAGTGGCAGTGCTTTGCTTAAATCTTTATCGTTGGCAAAACCCGTCACGATATGCAATTGTTGGAAGTCCATTTGTTGCACTTTAGCGAAAGCCGCTTTTAATCCAGCCTCATTGTGCGCGCTGTCACATAGAATGAGGGGTTGTTGACCGATTACCTGCCAACGGCCCTGAAAATGTACCAGCGTGCGCAACCGACCCAAACCATCTACAACCGCTGCCGGCAAAGCATGGCTTTCTACTAAATTGGGTTGTTGTACGGGGGACTTGCCAGGGGCAAAAGCAGGGGTGCCAATTTTTAAAACGTCTATCGTTTTTAAAACCGTTGCCAAGTTTTTCGCCTGAAAAGGCCCCGATGCATCCACCATCAGATCATTGATCAGCAATTGATTGTCTTTGTGTATCCGGTAGCGGGTTTGGCCATTCAACAGGTTTTCTTCTAACACTTCTATTTTGTAGTGTTGGTCGGCAAAGTAAATGGGCGCCCCCACTTGTCTGGCTTTTTCGCGAAAAACGGGCGCCGACTCCGGTTGCGATTCGCCAATAATCGCCGGAATGCCCGCTTTGATGATGCCGGCTTTTTCAAAGGCAATTTGGGGCAAGGTATTTCCCAGCAGGTTCATGTGGTCGTAACTGATGTTGGTAATGACACTGGCCAAGGGCGTAATAATATTGGTGCTATCGAGCCGACCGCCAAGCCCGACCTCTATAATGGCAATATCCACCTTTTCGAGGGCAAAATAATCGAAGGCCATGCCCACGCACATTTCAAAAAAAGAGGGTTCGATTTGCTCGATGGCTGCGCGGTTTTTCTGCACAAAATCCACCACTACTTTCTGCGGAATATTGCGGCCATTGATGCGGATACGTTCCCTGAAATCTTTGTAGTGCGGACTAATATATAGGCCTGTTTTGAGTCCGGCGGCTTGGCAAATTGCTGCCAACATGTGGCTCACCGAGCCTTTGCCATTGGTGCCCCCAACGTGTACACTCTGGAAATGGTGGTGCGGGTTGCCCAAATGGGTACACAGGGCAATGGTATTATCAAGGTCCTTCTTATATGCTGCTGCACCGATGCGATGAAACATCGGCAAGCCTGCAAAGAGGTAATCAACCGTCTCTTTGTATGTCATGCCAAGTTGTCTTCAAAATACTGCTGCAAAGGTGATAAAATCATGGAGTTTATCTTGGGCAAAATAGGTAGAAGTTGCACATTTGCAACGCCTGCCTGTTGACTTACTTCGAAGGCGTCTTAACCGATGAATATATTGCTGGTTTACAATGCCCGTTTGCCTGTTCAAACTTACGACGATGCAGCGCGTGTTGTGTGGTGGTTGGGTAAAACCCTGGCTCAAATGGGCCATAATGTGCATATTTTGGCAAAAAAAGGGACAATTTGCCCTTTTGCCACGGTGCTTACCTTGGATGACAAGAAACCTGTTGAAGATCAAATTCCGGCGCACATTGAGTTGGTGCATTTTCATTACAAGCCGGCACAACCGATTTCGAAACCCTATTTGATTACTTGCCACGAAAATTGCTTTACGCAATGTGTGTTCGACCGCAATACGGTGTTTGTTTCGGCGCAGCACGCCTTGCGGCATGGCGGGTCGGTGTACGTACACAATGGAATCGATTTTTCCGAATATGGTACCCCTATTTTGGAGGCCCGGCGCATGTATTATCATTTTTTGGGCAATGCCGAATGGCGCGGAAAAAATGTGCGTGGGGCCATTGACCTCGCAGCACGTTTGGGCGCACGCTTGCATGTAATTGGCGGCACTCGGGTCAATTTTAGAAAAGAACTGCGCATCACCCTCACACCCAATGTGCGGTTTCATGGTATTCTGAATCCTGATGGTAGAAATGTGTTGCTGAACAGCTCGAAAGGTTTGTTGTTTCCAGCGATTTGGCATGAACCCTTTGGACTGGCGGTTCCCGAAAGTTTGTTTTTTGGATGTCCTGTTTTTGGTACCCCTTATGGCGCACTGCCCGAATTGTTGGGCAAAAAAGATACGGCCAAAAAGCGCAAAGACCCAATCGGCGGCGTGATGGATGCGTTTTACAGTGAATTTGGCTGTTTGACCGTTAAAAAATCAGAACTGGTAGAAGCCATCAAAAATACGGATGGTTTTGATCCGCAGCGTTGCCACGATTATGCCGTGGCACATTTTTCCAGCGTACGCATGGCAGAAGCCTACCTGAAATTATATGAACAGGTGTTAAATGGTCATGCGATACACGAAATTGCGCCTGCCGTAAACGAAGAGATCGAAGACAAATTTTTGCCTTTTGGTGATTAATGCCCTAAATTGTAAACAAATGGGCACGAAATGTGTTATTTGCATACACATAGTTGTTTTTTAAAACTCAATCTCCGTGTTAGATATGCCAAGTTGGTTGCTTTATATTTTGGTTACCCTCCTTGCTTACGCAGGCATGGAATTCATAGCCTGGTTTTCTCATAAATACATCATGCATGGCTTTTTATGGAAATGGCATGAAGATCATCACCTGCCAAAACACCAAAAGCATGGTTTTTTTGAAAAAAATGACCGCTTTTTCCTGGTGTTTGCCGTTCCTTCCGCTTTTTCCTATATGTTCGGCTCTATGACACCCCATTTTTGGGTGTTTTTCATAGGAGTAGGCATTTCCTTGTATGGCCTAACCTACTTTTTGATACACGATGTGTACATTCATCAGCGCTTCTCCTGGTTTCGCCAGTTGGACGGATGGTACTCCCGGGGTATTTTGCGCGCCCACGGTGCCCATCATGCCAATACTGCAAAAGAGAGCAGCGAATCGTTCGGATTGTTGGTCGTGCGTTCCAAATATTTTAAAAAACGGAAAGCACAAAAAGAACAATCAGTTACAAACAATTGATTATCAATTATTTGGTTATTAAGATAAATACTTTTTCCTTCCATTCGAAACAAATTCGGGCACTGTTTTATACATTTGTAAAAAACGAAAAACAACCGCAACGGAACCACATGCCCGTATGCTGAAAAACGTAAAATTTTTCCTATTAGTCAGTGCATTGCCCTTGCCTTGGGCGGGCTGTCAGAACAATCAGGAGGTATTTGCTGCGAAAGCAAGTGCATCCATTGATTCTATGTCTACCAAAGCAGCGCTAAAATCGGGAAGCACTGCAAGCGCCCTAATAAGTATTCCTGCCTATCCCGAAAAAGTAGGGAGTAAAAGCAAGCGAAAACTCAGCTCCAGTGTGCTGATTCCTGCCCAGCCAGATACCCTTCCTTATATTGCGTTTGATCCGCTTATGTTGCAGGCGCTGTATCAACAGGCCAATTACCTGATTCGTTCAGATGTGAAAGATCGGGGTGTTTCGGGCATTACCCGCCAGGAAATGCACCGTTGTATCGAATTGTTGGAAGGCGTGCAGTTGTTGGATCCGAAAGTTTTGTTGAGCACCTTCGATTTTTACCGCATCAATACCGATCTAAATCGGGATAAAGTACGCATCACAGGCTATTACACCCCGTTGATTTATGCCAACCGCACCCGTACTGATCAGTTTAAATTTCCTTTGTTGCGCAAACCCCAATCGGGTGTTCCTTCCCCTGCTGCCATTAAAAACGGCGCCTTAAACGGCCGAAACCTGGAGTTGGCCTGGGTAAAAACCAAAAAAGAAGTAGAAAATGCCCAGTTGCAAGGCTCCTGCCTGGTAGAATTCCCGGATGGGAAACGCGCCTACTTTGGTTTTGGCGGCTCGGTGAAAGGGGCTGGTGGCACGTATGTGTTTTTTACCAAAGTAGATGAAACGGTGTTGGGCGCGGGTTTTTTCCCACTCACGGCCGGTTATTCGGTGGCCGTCGATCCGCGGTTTATTCCCATTGGCAGCACCATTTTTGCCGAATTGCCCGATTTGGATGTTACCGGAAAATTGATCGGATATACCTACCGCATTTTGTTTGCCCAGGACCGTGGCGGCGCGATCAAAACGACCAAACGCATCGACTTGTATTGTGGCGTAGGCCAAAAAGGCTTGCAAGAGGCCCGGCGCATCAATAGTTATGGCCGCCTGTGGGTTATGCTGCCGAAGCAGTAACTTTGCCCGCTTATGCAGAGATTTGGGTACTATTCGCTTTTATTGCTGATTCAATTGTTTCGTTTTGTGCCGTTTGGGGCCTTGTATGTGCTTTCTGACGGATTAGCCTTTGTGCTTTACCGCGTCATTGGCTACCGTAAAAAGGTGGTAAACGACAACCTGCGCCGGGTTTTTCCGGAAAAATCGCCTGCGGAAATCGAACAAATTGCCCGCAAATCTTACCGCAACCTTACCGATATTACCCTGGAGTCGATCAAAGCATTTACGCTGTCCAAAACAGCCATAGCACAACGCTGCCCTTGCTTGAACCCGGAAGTCGTCAACCATTTTCTGGATCAAGGCCAATCGGTCATCGTGGGTGGCAGCCATTACAACAATTGGGAACTGGCCTGCCTCACCATTCCGGGCGGTTTTCATGCCCCGGCGATTACGGTGTACAAGCCGCTTTCCAATAAAATTATGGATGCCTATTTTAACCGAAACCGGGCAAGAGGCGGTATGGAAATGGTGGATATGGAAACGGTTTTCAGCGCCATGCGCAAACGTCGGGACGAAACAGCCGCCTGGTTTTTAGTGTCCGACCAGTCCCCGTCAAGTCGAAAAAACGCCCATTGGGTGCCTTTTTTAGGGCAGGATTCGGCTTCTTTGCCCGGTGTTGATCTTTTAGCCCGAAAATTTAATTACCCCGTTTTATACTTTCACATTGCCCGCATCAAACGGGGCTACTACGAACTGCGCTACGAAACCCTGTGGCCGGAACCCGCCACCGCAGCACCGGAAGACATAACACGTGCTTATGCGCAAAAGGCCGAAGCCTATATTTATGACCAGCCGGAAAATTGGCTTTGGAGCCACAAACGCTGGAAAATTACCCGAAATACTTGATTACCAGCGCATTAATAAGAATAAATTGCCTGTGCTGCCCAACAAAGTGCGTTCAAAAGAACCCACTGCATACCGCTCCTCATTGTTTTCATCGTAGCTTTTTTCTACAAAAAAGGAGCGACTTTGCACATTGAGGCGGTTGTAAAAGTTGAAAATGGACAAGCCCAGGGAGCCTTTCATTTTCCCGATGTTAAAACGGTATTGTGCGCTCACATCCATGCGGTGGTAATCGGGCAGGCGCGCTGTGTTGCGCGGACCGTATGAAACTTCCTGGTCCACCGTTCCATCGGGCAACAGCGTGATTTTTACCCCGGTTGCAGGCGTAAAGGGCCGTCCGCTGTGAAAATTCCAGGAAAAAGACAACGACCATTTTTTCCAGTCAAAACTGTGCATCCAGTTGAAGGTATGCCGCTGGTCGTTATCGGTCGGAAAACCCACCCCCGTATTTAAAGAATCGTACCGTGCAATGCCGCCGCTGTAGGTGTAACTCAGCCAATGGGTGTGAATGCCACGCCGCCGCCGCAATAAAAACTCTAAACCCGCTGCATTTTCAGTGCCCCGAATGTCCGAAATGGTTTGCGGATCGCCGTTAAAACGCAAGTTCACCCCAGTGAGCGGGCTGAGTAATTTGTTGTAAAACTCCACATCGAACATCCAGCCGCCCTGGGTGTAGGAAGCACCGACTGCATACTGGCGGTTTTCCAAAACGGGCAGTTTTATACTTTCATCGGCCGTAAACCACACCTCGTTGTTGAGTCCGAGGTTATTCCAAATAAAAGCCTGCCGCATAAATTGTCGGTAAATACCCGCATTGGCCTTCAACCGAAACCCCGGTAGCACCAATAACTGGGCAGAAAAACGCGGCTCCCAAAATGATTTGGACGTATAATTGAAGGTAACTTGCCGCAAACCCGCCTCAAAACTCCAGTCTTCGCCCTTTGCGACCCGATATACCCCGTAAAATGCGGAAAGGTTGGCGGGTAAATTGACCGACCAGTCATAGGTTCCGTTGGTATCTACCTGACTAACAGCGCGTTCCAAAAATCGGTTGTCGGTTTTGATGGCCTGAAATCCGAAGCGCAGGGTTTGTTTTTCGGTCAATTTCCAACTGTTATCGAATCGAAATACATTTTCCTGCAAGGCATTTTCCTGGTAGCGGCTAAATTGCGGAAACTGCAGGGTATCGAAGGAGCCAGCATAATTGTACTTACTCAACAGCGCACTGGAAGCAAATTGCCATTCGGTGCTATAATTGGGCGTCCAGTGTTTGGTAAGCCGTATGCTCGCGCCCACATTGGCCAATTGCACGGTATCGCCTCCGGTGTAGGTGAATTGCCAGCTCGGCACATTGTAATCTACCCGGTAGCGCAGTACATCGGCGCCTGAATAAACGCTCATTTCCAGCCGTGTTTTTTCGTTGGGCTGATAGTACAATTTCAGGTTGGCATCGTTGAATTCCGATACTGGTTGAATGCGGATAGCGTGTTTTAAAAAAGTATCGCGTTGTTGGTTGTTTACATCATTTTGGATACTGGAATTTTGTGTGGCGTATCCAAACAACTGCTGGTAGGCCTTATTTTTAATCAAATCGGAAAATGCGCCACGTGCAGCAATCAAAACACCCCCTTTTTTATTAAACAAGGGCGATTCAAACGAAAAATAAGCACTCAGCAAGTTGACTCCAACCGACAAGGTAGGTTTGGTCAGGGCGGTAGGTTCGCTGCGCATATCAATCATGCACGAGGCCCGACCGCCTTGCTCGGCCCCAAAATTACCTTTCCATACATTTACTTTATTCACCACATAAGGATTCAGCGCCGATACCACACCAAATAAATGTCCGGTATGGTATATGGGAATGCCCTCCCACAAAACTAAATTTTGATCACTGCCCCCGCCCCGCACAATTAAATCGCCCGCTTTATCGCCATTGGAGGCCACACCGGGTAAAAACTGCACCATGCGAAACGGATCGGGTTCGCCCAATGCTGGTACAAAGCCCGGTCGATCGGTGCGTAAACCCGTGTTGGCATTGCCATTTTTGGGTACTTCCACCGGGTCGAGGGCACGGTCGGTCACCACAATTTCCATCAAGGCATTGCTAATGGGGGTTAGTCCAAGGGGGGTACAAGGTTTGCGTTGAAAATCGGAAACCGGTACGGCCAAGGGCTGATAACCCAGGTAGCGAAAAATTAGTTGATCCTCTTTCCCTACAGGACCAGGGAATTTTAAATTAAAATTGCCCTGACCATCGGTTTGGGTGTTGTAGCCGGGCGCATTGCTGCCCACCGTAACAAAAGGCAGGGCCTCGCGGGTAAGGGCATCGAGCACTTGTCCACACAAGGACACCAGCGGCGGCGGCGGCGGACTTTCGCCGCGTTTGCGGATAACGACATAACGGTTGCTAATAAAATCGGCCGTAAGTGCAGTTTCCCGCAACAGCAATTCAAAGGCTTCTTCCGGACTTTTATTGCGAAAAACAACCTGCACCTGCACATCGCGCACCAAAGCAGGATCGAATGAGATGCTAAACCCACTCGATTGTTCGATACTTTTTAAGGCATCGGCCAAAGGTATCTTTTGAAAATTTCCGTTCAAAAGGGCTTGTGCATGCAGCGGTTGATGGGCCGTGCACAGCACCAAAGCGAGCCAAAAACCGAGGCTAAACCGGTATGTGCGAGATGGGTGGGTTGGTCCGGTTCGTTTCATAAGGTTGTCAAAGCAAGGATGACGATGAATTGCTTAGGCGCTACGCCGGATCACTTATTTGGGTAAAATCGTTACGGTTTTTCCTTTAATCTCGTACTGAAGTTCCAATGCCCCGCAGATAATTTTCAAGGCAACATCCAGGTTGTTGTGCGGGTATGCGCCGGTAAATTGCCGATCATTCAGGCCGTTTGCTTGAATCGTCACGCCATATTGTATTTTTAAATCGGCTAAAACGGTGGCAAGTCGGGCATTTTCATAGCGGCTGTTGCCACTGGTCCAGGGCGGCAGGGTATCTTTTGTGGGTTCCACGGGCGACCAGCCTTGTCCGTTTTGCAGGGCCGTGCTTTGTTGTCCGGCATTTAAGATAATGGACTGGGCGGCGGCAGCTTCGGCTTTTACCCGGCCTGAAAAACAATGGACTGCATATTCGTCTGCACGGGTTTTTACAGAAAAAACGGTACCCAGCACTGTAACAGTCCCATGCGTACTTTCCACCAAAAACGGGGCATTCGGATTTTTAACTACTTCAAAAAGCGCTTCCCCATCCAATTGAATGCGGCGCTGATGGTCCCATTGGTCTTTATAAATCGAAATAGACGAAACGGCGTTCAGGCGCACACTCGATCCATCGGGTAAGCGCACGGTTTTGCGTTCGCCCACACCTGTAGTTACCAGCATGGGTTGCTCCTTTCCGGGTTGTAAAAATGGCCAGGCAAACACCAATAATAGGACGGCAGCCGCAGCGGCACTGATCCAATACAGCAACTTGCGGCGACTTTGTGGTTTGGGAGCCGCCTGCAGGAACGCTATTTTCTGCGAAAACCGGTTCCACATGCCGGGCACTTCCGGGTCGGGCATACGCAGGCGGTCGGCCGCGCGCACGAGGCGTTCGAAATCCGGAAAATCGGGATGCTGTTCCAACTGGCGTTTTTCCTGCTCCGTCAGTGTGCCGCTCAACCAGCGCGCAAGTAAAGTGTCGTCGTCAAAAATCTGATTCATGTGCTGTAATTTCCTATTCAGGTATAAAACGGTTTAGGCTGCTTTTACCCTACGCGCGCGATCCTTGTATTTTAAATTCGGGCCGTAATTTTGCGCAACTCGACTAAGGCGCCGTGCATGCGTTTTTCCACGGCTTTTACACTGAGTTCCAATCGTTCGGCAATTTCGGCGTACGTCATTTTTTCGATGCGGTTCATCAGAAACACCACCCGCTGGTTTTCCGGCAGTGCCGCCAACGCTTGTTCGAGTTTTTGCTGAAATTCTTTGGTTTCCAATTCAAAATCGGGCGCCGGCGCATTGGGGCTGGGGGCCGAGGTGCTTGCTTCCTGAAATTTGAACTTTACCTGGTTGTGGCGCATTTCATCTAAGAAAAGATTGTTGGCCACCGTGTATAGGTAACTTTTCGCTTTTTCGGGCGTAACTTCACTGCAGTTTTTCCACAGACGCAGGTAGGCCTCCTGCACATGATCCTCGGCAGCCTCCCAATTGCCCGATTTGAAATAAACAAAGCGGCGCAAACCACCGGCCAGCTGCATAAAAAGTTCCTGAAATGTTTCGGGTTGACAAGTATTCCGTTGCATAGTTGTGCGAATGTAGGCAACTTTGTACGAATATATCACCGATAAAGTGTGTTAGATTGTATTTTAACCCCATAAAAAAAAGAAATTCCCCTGCTGGTAGGGTGTTTTTATTTTCATCCGTTTCTACTGGATACCAAAATCTTTTAGCCTATGAGTCACAAAGATCGCCGCTCATTTTTGATGCCGCACCGCCGCCCCAAGCAAGACCAAATTCGGCTGACCGGCCAATTGGCCGTTGAACAACCTGCCATGCTGCAACGGGTAGCCGCCCTGGAGGCTGCGCGCGCTGCTGCGCCCCCAAATTCGGGCCTTACACCTTATAGTGGTCCGTGGACACGCACCGAAACCATCCACTTGCTGCGACGTTGCCTTTTTGGTGCTACGGCATCGGATGTACATTATTTTTCGGCCCTTACCCTGGACCAGGCGGTGGATCAATTGCTCGACACAACGTACACGGCTCCTGTGCCCCCCGTCAATGATTACAACAGCGCCGATGTAACCGATCCGGATATCCCTTTTGGCGATACCTGGGTGGATGCGTTTTATAATATAGACGTGGAAGGGTTCCGCATTGAAAGTTTGCGGGGTTGGTGGTTGCGCCGTATGATGACCAGTGAGCGCAATATTCGGGAAAAAATGGTGCTGTTTTGGCACAACCATATTCCTGTTTTGTTTGCAGAAGTATTTTCGGGGGTCTTGTTGTACCGCTACCAGAATACCTTGCGCGAAAATGCTTTGGGCAATTTTAAAGACCTCGCACGTGCGATTACGATTGATCCTGCGATGCTCTTCTTTTTGAACGGCAATGCCAATTCGGTGTTTGCGCCCGACGAAAACTATGCCCGCGAAATCCAGGAATTGTTTGTAATCGGGAAAGATTTGCCCCAGCATTACACCGAAGATGATGTAAAAGCAGCCGCACGGTTGCTGACCGGCTGGCGCATTGGCACCGATTTTAATACCTATTTTGATCCGAATCAGCACGATAAACAAGACAAGCAGTTTTCAAGTTTTTACGGCAATCGCCTCATTAAAGGCAAAGCAGGTGTAGCCGGTGGCGCAACAGAGCTGGATGAATTTCTGGATATGTTGTTCGATCACCCGGAAGCCGCGCGTTTTGTTTGTCGCAAACTGTACCGCTTTTTTGTGTACCACAACATCGATGCACAAACTGAACAAAATGTCATTGAGCCGCTGGCGCAAATTTTCCGCGATAACAATTACGACATCGTACCAGTATTGAGCGCCTTGCTCAAAAGCGAGCACTTTTTTGATCAACTCAACCGCGGTGCAGTCATTAAAAGCCCGATTGATGAAGTAGTAGGATTTTTCCGCCAAATGGGTGTTACGTTTCCCGGTTCGGCCGATTTGACCGATACATTTTACTTAAGTTATGTGTCCAATTTTGTGCTGGCAGAAATGCTGCAAACACCCGGCGACCCGCCAAACGTGGCTGGCTGGCAGGCTTATTACCAGCAACCGGTGTATGACAAATTGTGGATCAACAGTTCTACCCTGCCGCGCCGGGGTCAAATCAATGAATATTTGTTGTTTGTAGGCCTGTATGGTGCCAATAATGTAGCAAAGCCCGACGTATTGGCCTTTACCGAAAGCCTCAACAATCCGGGCGACCCCGATTTGCTTTTAGCCGAAGTACATGAACTGTTGCTGGGCCTGCCGGTAGCCAGTAGCGTGATTAACTACCATAAGGCTGTGCTACTTTCAAACCTGCCATCGGCCTATTACTGGACGCTTGCCTGGGAGGCCTATTTAGCCAATCCGACTGACCCGATCATCCGGGGTGAAGTAGAAAACCGTTTGAAAATCCTGTACCACGTCATCATTCAAACGGAAGAATACCAATTGGCCTAACCACAAAACGAAAGGATCATGAAACGCAGAAATTTTCTCAAAAATATAACAGCCGGGGTGGCGGTGCCTTCCCTGATCGGCGGATTTGGTGTAAAAGCATACGCCAACAGCCCATTTTCGCCCCTCTTCAATGCCCTTACCACCGATACCGACCATGTACTGGTGATGATTCAACTCTCTGGCGGCAATGACGGCCTTAATACCGTCGTGCCCATCGATCAATATGCCAAACTGGCGATAGGTCGTCCGGAGGTAATTTTGCCCGAGGCATCTATTTTGCCCCTGACCGGCACGAATAAGGTTGGTTTGCACCCGGCCTTGGGCGGCTTACGGGAATTGTACGATGAAGGCCAGTTGCGCATTGTGCAAAATGTAGGGTATCCCAATCCCAACCTGAGCCACTTTCGCGCCACCGATATCTGGATGTCGGGCGCTGATTCCGACGAATACCTGCCTTCGGGTTGGGCAGGGCGGTACCTGTCGTATGAATACCCCAACTTCCCCAATGGCTATCCCAACAACGATATGCCACACCCCTTGGCCATTGAAATCGGCAGTGCCATGTCGATGAGCCTCATGGGCACCCAAACCGGTATGGGCTTTGTGATTTCTAATCCCGATGAATTTTACAACCTGCTCGCCGGGGTGCAAAGTCAAGCGCCCAATACCCCCGCTGGTGAGCAATTGGCCTATGTCCGCCAAATCGCCCAACAGTCGCGTACGTATGCCCAAACGATTGTGAACGCTTCCGGCACTGTTACCCAACAACAAACATACCCGGAAACGGAATTGGCGGCCAAACTGAAAATTGTAGCCCGCCTGATTGCCGGTGGACTCAAAACCCGGATGTATGTGGTGAATATTGATGGTTTTGATACCCACGATAGCCAGGTTGACCCGGATTACCACACCATCGGTGAACACGCCAACCTGTTGCAGGAACTGGGCGATGCCATTCGGGCATTCACCAAAGACTTGAAGTTTTTGGGCATCGACGATCGCGTGAGCGGCATGACCTTCTCCGAATTCGGTCGGCGCATCGTGAGCAATTTCAGCGGCGGTACCGACCACGGCGAGGCCGCCCCGATGTTTTTATTCGGCAAACCGATTGCGGGTGGTATTTCGGGCAAAAATCCATTGATTCCAAGCAATCCGACCGAATACGACAACCTCGACATGGAATTCGATTTCCGTTCGGTGTACGGCACCATCCTGCGCGATTGGTTCTGTGTACCTGAAACAGACGTGCCGGATATTTTGCTGCACGACCATGCTTACCTCGACCTGTACCAGTCGAACATCAGTTGTATCTCGACGGCGACGCACCAGGCCAACCAGGCAGCAGGCCGCTCTTTGCTCGATTGTTCGCCGAACCCGTTCTCCACGAATTTGCAAATAGTGTACCGCACCGATGGCGGCCCTACTACCGTGCAAATATTGGATGCTACTGGCAAGGTAATAGCCACCCCAGCCCACGGTATCATGGGCCGCGGCGAATATGTGGTATCGTTTTCGGGCAGTAGTTTGCCAGCGGGTACCTATTTCTGCCGGGTGCTCAATGGCATGCAACACCAAACCAAAACCGTGGTGAAAGTGGGCAATAACTAAGAGGTAATTAATTAGAATTTTGATAGAACGACCTTGGCTAAAGTGGCCAGGGTCGTTTTTTTATAATAATTTCAGTCCTTCGGACTTATGCGTTGGGTGTGTTTTTTTGAAAATGAAGTTAAAATTTAATGACCACTGTGAAAATTTCACTCTTGTGGAGTTGCTTGCGTGGGATCTGGCATTTGGGATTACCGTGATTTATATTAAGTTTTATCGTGTAAATGTTAATGAGCAATTATCTGCTTGCAATTACTAATTCAACAGATTATATTTGTAGCACCTTAAGGTTCTGCAGATTTTTTTGAACAAGTTACTTGTTATAACTACGTGAAAACTAACATTCCTTTACTTTTAATCATCCCGTAGTACTCAATTTTAATTTAACGGTTTTTGATACTGTCTTCTCCAACGCGGGTTGATGCTAGGTATCATTTTATTAAAATTCAAATTCAACAGGAATGAAACGCTTACTTATTTTTTTGCTGCTGAGCAGCGCCTTCAAGATGGGCCTTTATGCCCAGTGCGATGTGGGCATCCAAGTACAGGCTAATAGTTTTGACATCAACGTTAAAACCCCACAGGCTGGCTCCACATATTCTTGGTCAACAGACAATGGCCAAAGCGGCAGTGGTACCACTTTTTCCATTCCGCTTAACAGCACCGGGCTCACAATTTTTCGAGACGGCGCTCCTGCAACTAAAATTCCGATCGATGCGGTAGGCGCGTGCAACCAAGAGATTGGAGGGTTTACTTTTACTAAACCTGACGCGTGCCAGTCATGTATTTACAAGTTCTTCCCCACCAACAATAATGTAATCAGCCATTTGTGGAACTTCGGCGACAACACCCCAACCTCCACAGAATTAATGCCCACGCATACCTATTCTGCTTCGGGGACTTATACGGTGACGCACACTGTTGTATTCTCAACCAATGGCGGTGGTATTGGGACAAGCGTATGCACCCAAACCATCACGGTTGTGTGCGGATCATCATCCCAGGTTGTAGAACGGGTAGAGTGTTGTAGACTATATCTTCGGTTGTGTGGTAACAACCAAGGATCTTGTACCCACATTTGGGAAGTTCTCAATGCAAGCAACCAAATAGTATTGAGCAGTACGGAAACAAGCCCGGAGTTCGTGTTGTCCAACATCAATACTTACAACAACAACAACATCACCATACGCCACAGAACTACATGCAATGGCGTGACCAACGTGGAGAGTTTCCCTTATACCATTCAAAGCCAGGGTATTTTTGTGGGCAATCCAACTCAGCCAGCCACAACAGTTGTCCAATATAGCACGGTTTCCGGCCCACTGAACAACAACCAACCCCTTTTCCCTGCCCTCACGGTAACAAACCAAAACATCTACATCCAAAATGTGCTCGAAATCAACGTCACACCTGTCCGGTTTGATCGTGACCAGGTATGCTTAGCCAACGATGCAGGAATAGATGTGGCAGTGAATAAAACGTTCAACGTCAGGTCTGCTAACAAGATGTACAATGGATGTACAAATGCGTGGCGCGGTATTTTGGTAAAAGGTCGCCTTGATATGAACGGTGCCTCTGGGAACAACGAGGTAAAGGGTGCCGTATTTGCGGTTCGTCCCGATGGAAATTCTGCATATATCACACTGGTAAGAACAAATTTCAACCAGAATTTTATCAGCCTTTTCGCCAACTCAGCATTCACCTCTTACATTCAGAATAACCGATTTGTAGGTGGTTCATTGCCTCCTCTTGGGTCGACCTCAATAGCAGTGGTATCCAGCGAGACGGGTGGCTACTCACAGACAGGCGCATTTGCAGGTGTGTTCATCAAAGGAATTTTATTCAGCAATACCTACAACAACCAATTCACCAATATTTCCAATGGCTACTATCTGGTGAACACATATAGTACGATAACCAACAACCAGTTCGGCAATACAAACCTCAACAACGCCTATTTGAGCGGACGTACAGGACATGGCATCTATTTCCGACACGATGGAAGCTTAGGATTGCTCACAGCCGCTAATAATTACTTCGGCACTTTGGAAACTGCTATACGCGCTATAAGTGCCACACCTGGTACGAGAGTGATCATAGGGGGGAGTCCGGGAACAACGAACAATACAGGTAACGTGCGTTACGGCTTCATGCTCGAACAGAAAGCTGGCGGTCGCTTTAACAACTCGGCTGTTTCCCACAACAACTTCGTACCAAACGACCCTTTCAATAATTCCTATGCTGTGGATTGCCGGATTGTCGGAATAGGTTTCCGATGTGATCCAGGCGCTTCTCAGGTGAGCAACGTAGATATCTTTAATAACAACGTTGGGATCAAACAACCGATCGGCGACTGCATTTTGCTAGAAGGCCCAAATGCCGGAACAGGGAACATTACTGTGCGAAACAACAATGTATCGCTTCATCATACCGGGGGGCGCAGTGGCATACACCTTCTCAATTTCAAGGGCGCGCAGGTAAAAGAAAGTAATGTCGTGAATAACAAATACATTGCAGATGTGAAGGGCATCTGGCTCGAAAATTCCACGGGTAACACAATAAATGGTAACACCGTCAATGGCTATCTGGATGCTACTGCGCTCGTGAGTCGAGGCATACTCCTCGACAACAGCCCTAGCAATGTTGTATCCAACAACAACATTTACAACTCCAATGCCGCCTTGTACTTCAACGGCGATTGTAGCGCCGAAAATCAAATCGGCTGTAACCACTTTTACAACTCATTATACGGCATGCTATACACCGATTTGGGCCGTACGGGCAACCAGTTTAATACAGGCAATCGATGGGAAAGTGCGGGTTATAACCCGGGTGGAACTCTTATTGGCGCAAGGCATGACAGCAAAGACAAGGACTTTGTTCAAAAATCAATATTTAATACTTTACAAGGTACATCGACTCAATACCCACGCAGTTTTGAACTACAACCTGGGATTTTACCGAGCGATTGGTTTGTACTTGGTTCTGACGCTGCTTGCGGCCCGACTCCTCCAAAAGTTATCAGCGATGGGGAGACGCAGGCTGCTGGCCTTGGTATTCCTACCGGCAACAGCTTTGAAGCAGGCTACAACTGGATTAGTCGTCGATTACTTTATCGCAAACTAAAAGAAACCCCTGCCCTGGCATCCAGCAATACAACTGTCCAGAATTTTTACCAAAGCGCGTCTTCAACGAACGTTGGGGCTTACGATCATGTAGATGAACGGTTGATGACGACAGTACCACTTTCGACAGATGTAGAAGGACAATTGCAAATGTACCAAAGTACTGCCGACAACGCTGCTGCTGTAATGGCTGTAAAAGAAGACGCTATTTGGAACAGTAATCCTTCAGAGGCACAATTGGTAGTACTATTGGGCGAATTTAATACCGCTGCCAATGATTATGCCTCGGCCGCTACGCAAATTAACACCCTACTCGCCTCCTGGCGTAGCAGTGTAGGTGTTGAAATAGACGGCGCGGGTGCGGAGAATACCGCCCTTGGAAGTGTCCAGACCTGGGAGAGCCGTGAGAAAGCCCTCAATGACTTCTGGCTGGGCAAGGTCCGCAACGGTCAATGGCTTACGGGTGCCGACCTTGCTTTTATCCGCCAAACGGCGGAAATGTGCCCTTGGGATGGCGGATTGGGCGTGTACAAAGCCCGGGCACTATGGCAAACACTGAGCGATGAAACGCTGACGCCCTCCAATTGCGCTGGAACCTACCGTGAAGGCACAAAACAGGAGGCAACCACTGGTTTTAGGCTTTACCCCAACCCTGCCCAAGAACAGGTTGTGTTGGAACTGCCTGCGGAATGGACACGAAACGGTGCAGTGCAACTACGGCTTTACAATAGCCTGGGCGCACTCGCCTATAACGGCACAGGAACGGAAAATGTTGAAACAGTATTCGTACCGCTCACCGGCCTGCCCGACGGACTATATGTCTTTCAGGTACTGCGTAACGGGGAGGTGCTCGGCACATCAAAACTATCCATCGTGAAAAACTAAATTTCGGTTCACAGCCCCGTGCGCTCATGCAGTGCACGGGGCTTTATTAATTTCCCGCCATGAAAAAATGTTGCTTTTTTATTCTATTAATCCTACTTGCAAGCCATGTTGCCCACGCCCAACTGCACGATCGCTTTTGGATTTCAGGTTATTCTGTCACTGCTCTGCCGCCATATCTAGGAAATATCATCGACTTTAGCACCGAAAAACCAAGCGTTACGGCCAATACTTTGCCCATTAATACAACAGGCGCCACCTGCACCATGAGCGATGCTGATGGCAACCTGTTGTTTTATACCAACGGAGGCCAGGTGCGGAACAAGTTGCATCAACTGATTGAGAACGGCGATAGTTTAAATACCTCTCCTGGAGAGTACCCTTCTCAGATTTATGGCACACAACATGCTTACCCTTTGACAAGCACCTTGTTGGTCTTACCCGGTACGCATAACAAAGATTGGTATCATGTTATTCACCTGACAGATACCTATTGTGGGCCGGCGCTCCCTGGAATCTGCAAACGACCTCTCTTACACACCCTCGTGGATATGTCAGCGAATAATGGAGCGGGAAAAGTACTAATCAAAAATCAAGTTTTGTACAACACTTGGGCGATGGATAAGCCTATCGCTGTTAAGCATGCAAATGGAAGAGATTGGTGGATCATGATGTCGGATCATCTTACCAACCTACATTATACTTTTTTATTCAATGATACTGGTATCATAGACTCTTTTACGCAAGTTGCCGGTTACAAGCCTGATCCAGTGGTATCTAGAGATGCTGGCGGAAACAATATCTTCTCCCCAGACGGCAGCATATATGTGGACTCTGACTCCCGTAACGGCCACCGCATCTTTGATTTTGACCGCTGTACCGGGCGGTTAAGCAATTTTCGCTGGATACAATTGGCCGAACAACAACCCTTCGGCGGCGTAGCGATCTCTCCCAACTCCCGCTTCCTGTACATCACCGCCAGCGCATGGGCTATGCAATACGACCTGTGGGAACCGGATGTAGCCACATCAGTGGATACCGTGGCTGTATGGGATGGGTTTTGCTCCCCTTGCCCTAGTGCAAGTGTAAGTTTTGGTGAATGCCAGTTGGGGATGAACGGCAAAATTTATGTCATACCTAATAATAGTGTTTATCATATAAGTTATATCGAATCACCCGACATAAAAGGGATCGGTTGCAATTTCGTACAGCATGGACTTGAGTTTCCAAATCTTTTCGTCCTTGCAACGCCCGTTCACCCCAACTACCGCCTTGGTGCACTGGTGGGCTCGCCTTGCGATACGCTCACGGTCAATGCTCCTGAAGCGCCAAATCCGCTGAACGGTTTACGGCTTTACCCCAACCCGGCACAAGATCGGGCGGTGCTGGAACTCACTGAAACCTGGACAAGTAATGGCGCGGCACAATACCGCATATATAACGCCTTGGGCGCACTGGTACAAAGTGGTACGATTGCGGAGGGGGCTAAAAAGATCGTGGTATCGCTGGCAGGTTTACCCAATGGGTTATACGTTTGCCAGGTGCTGCGCGACGGGCAGGTACTCGGTGCGGCTAAATTGTCTATTGTGCGGTAATTTTTCCGCCTCGGGAAAGGTCCGCAGAATCGAAACTATGTTAAAAAATACAATACACAAAATATTGTTTTTAAAATACTTAAAACAATATTACATGAAAACCAAAGTATATCTTGCCTTTATCTTATTTGCGACATCCTGCAGCCCTTACCCCAAAGGGCTGCAGGACGATTGCCGTTTGTATTTGAAGAAGTTCCGCGCTCAATGGCATAGGTTGCCAAACGGGTTTTATGCCTGCGATGAACTAACGGGCCCGCGAAAATCAAAGATGCGCACCAACGCGTATTTGTTCGATCAGGAATGGGCAAAGTATGAAGATTGTTTTTTTCAATTGTCTCAGAAAGAAGTCAAAAGGCTTTTAGGCAAGCCATCCATGGTTGGAAAAGGTAGGAACGAACTTGAAAATTTTAGTGTTACTGGGTTTTATTATTTCATAAAAGATACTACTTGCAATCCAAAGATGGAATATCCATATATCCCTGGAGCATATGGCTATAATAGGCTCACTTTTGCTTTTTATAATGGCAAGCAATCAAAATTACGGCCAAGATTAGAATTGCCTTGCGAAAATTGGTAGTAAAAGTTGGCTAACGCTGCATTATTGGCAACAACTTCCTATACTTAGCGGTATGACGGCCATTCTCCCGCACCGGCAGGGATTGAAAGTAGGAAGAACGAAGATCACGCTCCGCGAAGGAGCATCAAGCACTTCGGGAGTTAAGACCCCAGGTAGCAGAAAATTTTGGTTTTTAAAATTCTAAAACAATAGGCGATGAAAACCACAGTATATCTTGCCTTTATCTTATTTGCAACATCCTGCAGCCCTTACCCCAAAGGGCTGCAGGACGATTGCCGTACGTATTTGAAGAAGTTCCGCGCTCAATGGCATAGGTTGCCCAACGGATTTTATGCCTGTGATGAACTAACGGGCCCGCGAAAATCAAAGATGCGCACCAACGCGTATTTGTTCGATCAGGAATGGGCAAAGTATGAAGATTGTTTTTTTCAATTGTCTCAGAAAGAAGTCAAAAGGCTTTTAGGCAAGCCATCCATGGTTGGAAAAGGTAGGAACGAACTTGAAAATTTTAGTGTTACTGGGTTTTATTATTTCATAAAAGATACTACTTGCAATCCAAAGATGGAATATCCATATATCCCTGGAGCATATGGCTATAATAGGCTCACTTTTGCTTTTTACAAAGGATCGCCTAAATTTAGGCAACATCCAAGATTAGAACTGCCTTGCGAAAGATGGTAATTCCGCCGCGCATGGTCTTCACGCGCTCCAAACTCGATGCTCCATCGCAGCGCGTGATCTTCGTGCTTCCCACGCTCAATCCCCCCGCCGCGCTTTGGTCTTCCCGATCTGCGATGCGGGACAGGTATGACCAAGCGCATACAACGTGCGATCCTAATCAACTTATAATCAATTTATTACAACGCTTAGCCGCTCACGGGGGTTGTGCGTGGTCAAAAGACCAACGCACGGCGGCGACGCTTTAGTGGTATAAAAACAAAGATTGAGCGCTGCCAAATATTAAGCGTTTCAGAAGAGAGGATCATGCGCGGCGGAAGTTAAAATTGCATGAAATTGACTGAAAATATTCAAATTGGGACGTATAGGTCCATAGGACCGAAATTATGGTAGAAAACCCAATACCCCGAAATTCCCACCGGCAGGTGGGGGAATGAATTTAACATTTAATGACCATCGTGAAAATTTCACTCCTGTGGAGTTGCTTGCGTGGTATCTGGCATTTGGGATTAACATGACTTATATTAAGTTTTATCTCATGGGTGTTAATGTGTAATTACCTGCTTGAAATTACTGATTCAAGAGATTACATTTGTAACACCTTAAGGTTCTGCAGATTTTTTTGAACAAGTTACTTGTTAAAACTACGTGAAAACTTACCCTATTTTACTTTTAGTCATCCCGTAGTACTCAATTTTAATTTAACGGAACATGGTGCTGTATTTCCTTCTTCAGGCCAGGTTCTTATATCATCTCAATGGCAAAAAATGGAACCGTACAAGGGAGCCGCTATTTTGTTAAAACTCAAATATAATTTTTTCAATTTTCTGAACATGAAAAAAAGAATCATCGGGGTGTTTATCCTCTTGTTTTCATATTTGCCCTTTTTCGCCCAAATAAGTTGGTTTAAAATTCACGATTTAGGATTTGAAGGCGAGAAAGCCTATAAAATAGTGCCATTCGGAAATGATTGTGTTATTCTAACTCAAAATGATGATCCAACCCCACCTAAAACCAGAAACCAGGTACTCCGGATTGATCCAAACGGGGAGATAAAATGGCGTACCTTCCTTAGTTATCCTACTTCGGCTTATGCAGATTTGCAAGTATATCTTCCAAGGGATATCATTGTTGCCAAGGATTCTTCCATTTACGCAACAAGTGTTTCACGTAACTGGGATAGTGAACAAGAAATTTTGGTAAATAAGTTTACTAAAAATGGTAAATTAATTTGGTCTAAAACTTACGGAATTACAAGCAATAGTTTAAATGTAGCCTCGGGTTACGAAGGGATATCCCTATCCGAGGATAGTTTAGGCTTATTTATGGCCGGTAATGAATTACTTACCCGAAAGTTGATTGTTTGTAAAATAGACTCTGCCGGAAATCAGATGTTTATTAAACTTGTAAATGTGCCAGTAAACGGATATGTCGGTCAAATCACCCCAATCATTAGGATGCCTGACTATACGTACAAAGTTGCCTGTGATAATGACATAACGCTTGATTTCAGAGATTATCTTGTCAGTATAGACTCTTCTGGTAATTTAGAATATTCATTTACAAATTCAACTACCGGAAAAACGCACGACGTAGCATTGCATCCCAACGGAAACCTCGTATATCTATCCAACGAGCGGAATCCACCAATGGGTGAATGGGGCGGCTTGAGGATACAAATGCTCACGCCGGATTTTGATACTATCTGGTCACATCTATTTTATGATACGGAATTTCCTTACCTGTTTTTGGAGACAGCATTTGTCAGAAATCTTTCCATTTCGCCCGACGGCAAGATATTGGCAATGGGATACAATACCACAAATTGTATTCTTTTGTGCTACGCTGCCGATGGCGTCCTTTTGTGGAAAAGAGAAGTGGCTTTGGAAGGTTTTAACGCACTTAAATTTAATTATGTAACCTGGGCGGCCGATGGAGGAATACTGCTTGACGGTTATCTTTACAAAACGCTCAACGGTGAATATGATTCACAGATATTTTTACTGAAGTTAGATGAAGTTGGGTGTTTTATACCAGGATGCGAGCAGTCAATAATAACTGATGTGAAAGAAATGAACCTTGTAAATGAACATTTTGAATTATCACCAAATCCAACAAGCGGAGAAATTAAAATAAAATATAAAGGAACTAACTGGGATGAATTTGCAAAATCAGCAATACGATTACATAATAGTGATGGATTGCTGGTTTTTAAAGGTACTTTTGATGAAAGTATGGTTAAGTTTGATCTAAAGAATTTACAATCCGGGGTATACTATTTGTATATCTTTAGTAAGCAAGGAGACAGTTATGTCACTAAAATAATAAAAATGTAAAATCTGCCATCAATGCATGGGCGACTTGGCCATGTTTAGCGGCCAAGTCGCCCATGCTCACGTTGTCGGATCTTGATTCATTAAACCGCCTCCAAAATGGTATTCCGGTTACTGGTATTCTTACCATAATTTCGGTCCTATGGACCTGAAACTCAAGCTGTCGGGCTAGCGCAAGAGTGTAAACAACTTACCGTGAGCGCGTATCCAAACCTCTCTCAATGGCGGCTGTTACCAAATTCTTTTAACTATTTCGTTTTCAAAATACAAATCAGCTATTTTATCTACAGAAACTAAACGCATGTTTTCAACAATCGCCTGTGAAAATAATATCCTGTCAAATGGGTCTCGATGATGAAATTACCTATACTCTTTAAAGTCATCTAAAGGTTCATCAAAATCTTCTGAAATTTCTACTTTAAACTTTCTAAAACCAAATTTTGGTTTTTTCGGAGTTTGATTGATTGGAACCACAAAAGGACTTTGCAGAAAGCGGATATAGTTCATCACTTGAACTTTAAGATGCTCAGGTAAAATGTTTAATTCTGCTAAAATTACTTCGTTCGTCATAATCCAAAAAATTTATTCAAAGGTAATGGCTTTAAATCTATTTGTCAAGATATGTTCAACTTTAGACGCGTGTAAGTACTGTTTTAGGCAAATATATGCACGTACTCAATCTCCCCTGGCTAGATCCTTCCGTCTGTTTCTTTCCCTTTAATATTTTGTGTAATGCATGATTCGAAAGGGAAAGAAACAGCCCTCAGGAAGACAGCCCACGTTGGTTTAGGCATCGGGATTTTGTTCAGTGAAAGCCCCAATAGCCTAAATCACCGTGGAAACCCTTCCCCTACTGCCCCGCAACCCCTAAAGCCAACCCCTTCACCCGAAAAATATAAAACGGGGCGCTGCTTTGAATATGGCTTTTCGATTGCATCATCACATCCGGGATATCCGAGTCGGCGATGTACAGCCAGCCGCCAGGGCCGAAACTTAGGCCGTCGGGCCAGCGCAGGAGCGGGTGCTTCGCGTAGGTGCGCATCGTGCGCGTGCTGTCGATCACATTAATGCTGCCGTCTTCGATGCCGGTCAGGTAAATATTGCCGGCAACATCCATGGATAGGCCGTCGCATTGGCTGCGTTTGGCATAAAATTCCACTTTGGTGGCCAATTCGGCGGGCGAAAGGGCTTCGTTGTTTAAGTCGCTGGTGCGAATACGGTACAATTTATCGCCCGACATCGGGCCGAGGTACAACCATTCGTTGCGTTTATCCAGCGCTATCGGGTCGAAGGCGGGGTGCATCCAGTAAAAACCCAGGGGGTACATTTTTTTACCTTTTGCATTAATTTCGTACGGCTCTTCTTTGATGGCCGGATGCTGATCGAGCACGCGGCGCACTTTTCCGGTTTTGGTATCGACAATCAACAAACCCGGGCGCATGGCCATCACGCCGATATCGGCCACATAAATTTTTGCGCCCTGGCTGTCAATTTGCATGTCCTGCATGTACGAACCCACGCCGCACAAGGCTTTGGGAATGTCTATTTGCTGCACCAATGCGTTGGTTTTCAAATCAAAAGCGAGCAGGCGCGGTTGTTTCAGTCCGTGAAAGCCATGATCGCAGGTCCACAAGCGGTTTTGAGCATCAATGCGGATGTTAAAAATTTGATCCAAAAACGGCTGGTCTTTGCCGCGCGGTTGCTGCCATGCCAGCGAAGGATAAGGTTGCGGCTGACCATGGATGAGTTCCCACACTTTTACCTCCGGCCGACTTTCCGTATGGTAGGTGCAAAAAATGCGTCCGTCGGCGCTAACGGCCAGGTTACCTGGCGGTTCGGGCAAAGTGGCCACCACTTCAACCGCCGAATCGGGCAACATGGGCGCGGTGCTCATATCGGGAAAGGGCTTGCCGGTGCCGCCAGGACTAAGGTTACCCAAAATTACAAATGTAGTTAAAATCATAATTTGTCAAGGAAATGCTAACACACATACTTCCAGAAACTAAAACCCTTTTCGGCACGTTTTTTTCTGTAGTTACACTTGCAACATAACAACCCCGGTATAAAACCGTTTTAACCATTGAACCCAATCATTCACCCACTAAAGCTTAATCCTATGATTATTCTCACTTTTCTGCTCTTAGTCGTACTTATTTTCGGCAATAAAATGTTGAAAGAAGCATAATTACGATCCAAAACCTCGGGTAATTCCGTACAAACGAAAGAAAACAACTTTTTACACTCCTTACAACCCATAAAGCAAAGCGCGCTTCGAAGACCTCGAGGCGCGCTTTTTTTGTAATGCTTGCAGGGGTAAATAATTACCCGCCGTAGGTAGACACCAGTACTTTCAAATTTTCCAAGTACCGTTGTTTTACGGGTTCGCGGAGGGATTTGTTGGTTTGTGTATGAAATCTGTGGGTAGAGAGAAAACTTACCTGAAGCCGATTCCAGGCTTTTTCATCGTGCATGATGTTATATGCCTTCAGTTCTTCAAACAAGGCGTTGCCAATTTTTACAAAATCCGTGCGGCCGAGGTAATCCAAATCGGCATCGCAAAGAATCTGTTCCAACAAATTCTGGGGAGATTGCGGGATTTTGGTTGCCATAATCATGGCACAGATCTGCTCAATATCGCGTGGGGAATATCCAAAATCGGGCAAATACGTTTGAGCCAGCAAACAACCTTCCGCTTCATGGCCCACGTGTTTGTCTTTTACAAAGCCGGCATCGTGAAACAGGGCGGCCGTTTTCACCAATTTGAGTTCGCGCCCACGGATGCCTTCACTGATACAAATTGCCGTAGCCATTTTCAGCACGTCCATCGTATGGCGCATCCCGTGATAGGTCAGCTTCGGCGAGAGTTCTCCGCGAAGTTTGGCAAGCAAAAATTGTTTGGCGGCACTATAATTCATATCAATTTGGCAGTCGGTATGCAGGACAACGCATCAAGTAACGAGTTTGTTGGACAACGGGCAGCGTAAAAATGGGGATTTTCTCAAATATAGCGGCTGCTAAAAATATAATTTTGTGAATACTACCAATTTTATGCCGCTTTTAGTCAAAAAAAATAAAATTTCGCTGCTACTTTTGAGCAGAATTTCGTCTGTACCGCGGCAACGGCCGATTTAAACACCGTTGATGCGAAGTCGTTGTCCTTTTTCCTCATTTTCACTTTCACTTTTCAATTCCGTTACAATGAACTTTTTAGAAATCCTCCAAGGCCAACTTTCTGATGATGTATTGGGCCACATCAGCAATGAAATTGGTGCAGAAAAGGAACAAACGGCATCTGCTGCCAACAGTATTTTTACTACCTTGGTAGGTGGACTTGCTGGTCACACATCCAACGAAAATGGTATTTCGAGCCTGACATCTATGCTGGATGCGGACAATGATGGTAGTGTACTGGACGATCTGATGGGTATGGTAACCGGGGTGGTACAAGGTGGTGGCGATCAGCAGCAGGCGATGCCGAATGCGTTGAACGGTGCAAGCATTTTGAATACCATTTTGGGCGATCGCCAGGAGGCAGCGGCACAGCACATCAGCCAGTCTTCTGGGTTGAGCATCGGCCAGATTATGAAATTGATGCCGATTTTGGCACCCATCGTGATGGGTGTAATTGGTCGCGCGCGCAGCCAAGGCGGTATTGGCGTGAGCGACATTGCCAGCATTTTAATGGGTACTACCCAAAATGCACAGCAAGGCGGTATGGGCGATTTGATCGGTTCGGTGTTGGGTGGTGTTTTTGGCGGCGGTCAGCAACAACCGCAACAGCAACAACAACAGCCGGCACAACAGCAGCCGCAAACGGGCACTGATATGATTGGAAATATCCTGGGTAATATTTTTGGCGGCAAATAATTGCCCGATTTTATTGCAAAAAATCAATCCTGCAGCAAGGCGTTCCGTATTTCGGGACGCCTTGTGCTTTTTTTGTCCGCGTGCGGCTATTTTCCCGCAATAAAAAGAAGGGAACATTTCGCCGAAAACTACCTTTGCGATACAGTCTTTCGAATCTACACCTTTTATGAAGCAACGATTTTTACTTTTTACTTTTTTGCTGACGCTCGGCGGGTTACAGGCGCAAAACCGGATTACCGGCAATTTGCAGTCAAATGGCAACTTTTTTATCGCAGACGAAAAGATCGGCGCGACCGGAACACCACAATACGACTACCAAAAATTTGGCGCTGAAAGCTGGGTAAACCTGAATTATTCCAATTGGGGATTTGACCTTGGCCTGCGTTTCGACATGTTCAATAACTCCAACCTGCTCAATCCGCAAGGCTCCTTTTCCGGCGAAGGTATTGGCCGCTGGTTTATCAAAAAAAAGATCGACAAGTTTGAAGCATCTGCGGGTTACCTGTACGACCAAATTGGCGCGGGGATCATTTTTCGGGCTTATGAAGAACGGGCATTGCTGATTGACAATGCTTTGGTTGGCTTAAAAGTGGGTTATAATTTTAACGAAAACTGGCGCCTCAAAGCTTTTACCGGCCATACCAAACGCCAATTCAAAACCTACGATTCGACGGTGCGCGGGGCCGTACTGGAAGGTTTTATCAAACCCGACTCTACCAAAGCCTTTACGCTGGCGCCCGGTATTGGCGTGGTAGCCCGCACTTTTGGCGATGAAACGGTCAACGATATTGTCAACACGATTGCCACGTACGCTCCCCAGGACAGCACGGGCGCGCAATACAACACGTACGCGGCCACGTTTTTCAACACCATGACAGCGGGTAATGTGACCTGGTACCTGGAAACGGCTTATAAATCGAAAGATGTCATCAATGATATTTTTGCTTCCAATGCCCGTGGCGGGGTCGGCAAATTGGTAAATCGCCCGGGTTATACCGTTTATACCAGTGTTTCGTATGCCGCGCATGGCCTCGGCATCACGGTGGAAATGAAAAGAACCAAGGATTTTGCCTTCCGTACGGTTCCTTTTCCGCAAACACCGCCCATTCAGGGACCGCTTAACTTCCTGCCGCCCATGGCCAAGCAAAATACGTACCGCCTGACTGCGCGTTTTGCCCCCCAAACTCAGGAACTGGGCGAACAGGCTATACAGATTGACCTCAAGTATAAAATCAATAAAAAATTGGCGGTGGGCCTCAATATTTCCGACATTCAAAACCTCGATGGTAAAGAATTGTACCGCGAAATAACCCCCGAATTCACGCTGAAGCAGAGTAAAAAATGGCAACTGATTGGTGGGGTACAATTATTGCACTATAATATGCCGGTGTATCAAGGCAAACCAGACCCGAAAGACGAATCCGACCCGATTGAATTTTTGGGCGGCGGTAGAGCCGATTATGTGGATGGGTTGACGCCCTATGGTGAGTTTTTATACAAATTTTCGCCCCGTAAATCCATGCGCCTTGAGGCACAGTATTTGCTCACCGATGATGAATTTGGCTCTTGGGTAAATGTAGTTGCCGAGTTTGGCTGGGCACCCCACTGGCTTTGTTACGTGTCGGATATGTACAAAATTCCGCATAAAAATGCAGATGAATACCCCGCTTCCAAAACAAAATACGATGGCCTGCATTATCCTTCGGTGGGTTTAGTATATACCCAGAAAGCCAACCGTTTTTCCATTGCATACGTCAAGCAAGTGGAAGGTATCAACTGTGCGGGCGGTATTTGTCGCTTCGAACCAACTTTTCACGGCGTCCGATTGAACATCAGTTCGTCCTTTTAATTTTACTAAGATCACTATTCAACAATGCTCGATATGAAAAACATTTTTTATGTATTGATTGCCGCAAGTATGCTGTTTTCTGCCTGTGCGGAGAAGACATTGGTCATTCCAGAACTTTCTGCTGGTAAAAAACGCATTCTGATTGAAGAAATCACGGGTGTAAACTGTCCGAACTGCCCAGATGGTGCGCGTGAATTGAAGGCTTTGCAGAAACAATTTGGCAAAGAAAACCTGATCATTGTGGGTATTCATTCTGGTGGAAACCTTTCGTCGCCCATTTCCGGCAGCAAATACGATTTCCAGCTACAGGAAGGTTATGACATGACCAATTATATCGGCACGTTGTTTGGTTTGCCTTCTGCAGCCATCAACCGGATCGAAAATCTTGCTGACGAGACTCCTTTCCTGATTGGCGGTTGGGCAGCACAAGTCAGCGCCGAATTGGCCAAAGATTATGGCCTCGATATTTTTGTAAACAATACCTACAACGCAGAAACACGCACCTTGGACATCAATGTAAACCTCGCACCAGAGAATCCGATCAACGAAGAGGCGCGCCTAACGGTTGTGATTACCCAAGACAGTATTATGGATGCCCAATACGAGGGAACAATTATTATTCAGAACTATATGCACCAGCACGTGTTACGGGATGTCGTTACCAAAACGGATGGCGATATTATTACCGAAGATCTGGGTGCCAATGCTTTGGTGAAAAAAACGTACACGGTAAAACTTTCAGAAGCCTGGAACGCGAAACACTGTACGGTAGTGGCATTTTTGCAACGTGGATCGGGTAATAATAAAGAAATTTTGCAGGTTGCAGAGGCGCATGTGATAGAATAGCGTATTTTCACCGTCTCTAACTTTCACCATAATATAACCATTTTTAGACTATGTTTAACCTGACCGAAGAGCACTTTGCTGTAAAAGAGGCGGCGCGCAGTTTTGCCCAAAATGAATTGAAACCAGGCGTCATTGAGCGCGACTCCAAAATGATGTACCCCACCGAGCAGGTGCGCAAAATGGGTGAACTCGGATTTATGGGTATGATGGTTTCGCCCGAGTATGGCGGTGGTGGCATGGATACGCTTTCCTATGTGCTGGCCATGGAAGAAATCAGTAAAATTGACAATTCCTGTTCGGTGATTGTATCGGTGAATAACTCCCTGGTTTGCTGGGGTATTGAAACCTTTGGAACAGAAGAACAAAAACGCAAATACTTGCCAAAATTGGCGGCTGGTGAATGGATCGGTTCTTTTTGTTTGTCGGAACCCGAAGCGGGCAGCGATGCAACCAGTCAGCGCACCACTGCGGTTGATATGGGCGACCATTACCTGTTGAACGGCACCAAAAACTGGATTACCAACGGCGGTACTTCCAAAGTACACTTGGTAATCGCACAAACCCATGCGGAAAAAGGCCACCGCGGCATCAATTGCCTGATTGTGGAAAGCGATTGGCAAGGGGTAGCCATTGGCGCTAAAGAAGACAAATTGGGTATTCGTTCTTCCGACACCCATACCATTATGTATTCGGATGTGAAAGTACCCAAGGAAAACCGCATTGGCGAAGACGGGTTCGGCTTCAAGTTTGCTATGAAAACCTTGTCGGGCGGCAGGATTGGTATTGCTGCGCAAGCCCTCGGCATCGCGGCCGGCGCTTACGAACTTTCGGTTGCGTACGCAAAGGAGCGCGAGGCGTTTGGCAAACCTATTTCACAGCACCAGGCGATTGCTTTCAAAATTGCCGATATGGCCACCGAAATCGAGGCTGCGCGGATGTTGGTGTACCGGGCTGCCTGGTTGAAAGACCAGCACCTCGACTTTGATCAGGCTGCTGCCATGGCCAAATTATTCGCCTCCGATGTGGCCATGCGCCATACCGTAGAAGCGGTTCAGATTCACGGCGGTTATGGTTTTGTAAAAGAATACCACGTGGAACGCTTGATGCGCGATGCAAAAATTACCCAGATTTATGAAGGCACTTCCGAGGTACAGCGCATTGTAATTTCGCGCAATGTATTGAATGGCGCATTGTATGTAGCCTCTCCGGTACTGGCTACACAATAGGCATGTTGCAGCGGGAAGTAAAACCGCTCAATATGCAATAAAGACAAACATGAGTCATCCTGAATTTTGGTGAAAACTAAAATTCAGGGTGGCTCTTTTCTTTTTTGAGATTTTTAGTTTGCGTTTCTTCCGGCATTATTCAAATCCCGATTTTGCGCCTTATCAACCTACAAATGCTTGACCTACAAATGTGCGACTTCTCCGAAGTCGTGAGCGGGTTCGGACATTGTATCTTTTCTACAAATGTTCGACCGCTCGCGAGGTCGTCGCGTTGCCCAATGATTTATTGATTTAAAACCATCTCTTGGAATCTCAAAGGCAAGGCACTGACCTCCTTGGAAGTCAAATATTTGTTAGATCTACAAATGTTCGACTTCTCCGAAGTCGTGAGCGGGTTCGGACATTGTATTTTTTCTACAAATGTTCGACCGCTCGCGAGGTCGTCGCGTTGCCCAATGATTTATT
>JBBAVI010000040.1:0-7363 GCA_040397785.1 Saprospiraceae bacterium
GCTTTCGCCTATATATTGCGACAATCGAATTGCGCTCTCTCACCCAGCTGTTCGCAATTTTTTAGTAGATTGTTTGGTAGAACAAGCGGCAAACTTTGGCGATTTTAACGTTGTAGCGGGTGTAGCGACTGCGGGCATTCCACATGGTGCATTATTGGCAGATCGCTTGGGAAAACCTTTTGTGTACGTACGTTCGGGTGCGAAGGAGCATGGCCGTAAAAATTTAATTGAGGGTGAACTTCCTGCTAATTCCAAGGTTTTAGTCGTAGAAGACCTCATTAGCACGGGTGGCAGCGTTTTGAAAGCCATAGATGCCTTGCAAGATGAAAAAGCAGAAATTGCGGGTGTATTGGCCATTTTTCAATATGGATTTGCAAAGGCCGATGAAGCATTTGCGGCACGTGGTATCCATTTTAAAACCCTCACCCATTACGATATTTTAGTTGAAGAGGCTGTTAAGTCCGGTTATATTGCAACTGAAGATCAGGAAACACTAAAGCAATGGCGGCAAAACCCGGATGGTTGGGGCGCTTTATATGCATAAACACTATCTTTTACCAAACAGACTTTTGATAAGCCCAACTCCAAACGCAAAATATTTAATCACATGCAATTAATCACACCAGCATCGGAATCCTTTCTTCGGCAGTATTTGAATAATGCTAGCCCTACCGGCTTTGAGTCATCCGGACAACAACTTTGGCTTGATTATATTCGTCCTTATGTGGATGAATGGCAAGTTGATCCTTATGGCACTGCTTATGGCATCATCAACCCAGGCAAAGATTTTAAAGTGGTGATTGAAGGCCATGCAGATGAAATCTCCTGGTTTGTCAATTATATCACCGACGATGGGTTTATCCATGTAATTCGCAACGGCGGCAGCGATCATATTATCGCACCTTCTATGCGTGTTTGGGTACACCTGCGCAAAGGCGGAAAGGTTCCGGGCGTGTTTGGCTGGCCTGCCATTCATACCCGCACGGAGAAAGATGCAAATCTTGCCCCTGCGGTAGACAATATTACCATTGATGTAGGCGCCAAAGACCGCGAAGAAGTACTCAATTTGGGTATTCACGTAGGTTGCGTGGTGACATTTCAAGATGAATTTACCATTTTGAACGATCGTTATTACACCGGACGCGCACTGGATAACCGCATGGGCGGTTTTTGTATAGCAGAGGTGGCAAGGTTGTTGAAGGAAAATAAAATTGAATTGCCTTATTCTTTGTACGTGGTTAATTCAGTGCAAGAAGAAGTGGGTTTACGCGGTGCAGAAATGGTAGCTTATCGGATTCACCCCGATGTGGCCATTGTAACAGATGTGACGCACGACACGCATACGCCCATGATCAATATGAAAAAACACGGCGACGTGCGTTCTGGCCAGGGTCCATCGGTAACGTATGCGCCAGCGGTACACAATAAATTGCTGGATTTGATCATTGGAACTGCAGAAAGCAAAGAAATTCCGTTCCAACGCGAGGCATCTTCCCGTACAACTGGCACAGATACCGATGCTTTTGCCTATTCCAGAGGAGGCGTGCCATCTGCTTTGATTTCTTTGCCTTTGCGGTACATGCACACGACCGTGGAAATGGCACACAAAGACGATGTAAACAACCTAATTCGCTTGATTTACGAATCGTTGCAACAAATTGAATACCAACACAATTTCAATTACATAAAATAAAATTTATATTCTTTTCCATCAAATATGGAATATGCCGCCTGTCAAGTAAGTATTGCGCCGGTACGCGCCATGCCTTCCGACAAAAGCGAAATGGTTTCTCAGTTATTGTTTGGAGAAACCATTGAAGTAATGGAACGCAAAGACAACTGGGTACACATTGTATGTGCCTGGGATGGCTATATGGGCTGGGTAGATGGCAAACAACTCAAGCGCATTACACCGAGTGAGTATGATGCTTACACGGACGATCAAACACTCAATCTTTCACTTGTAGAAGGTTTGATGGCGGCCGATCATTTCATTCCCCTTACCCTCGGCGCAGTATTGCCCAAATATGATGGTTTGCGCTGTCAGTTGGGTGATCAATCGTTTCAATTTTCTGGTCAGGTCGTAACCCCTAAAAAAGCGCCGCTGACCACCGAATGGCTCGTGAAAGTAGCCCGTCGATATTTGCATGCACCGTATTTATGGGGCGGACGGTCACCCTTTGGGATTGATTGTTCGGGTTTGACGCAAATGGTGTACAAATTGGCGGGCATACGTTTGTTGCGCGATGCTTCGCAACAAGTGACCCAAGGCCGCACCATTGACTTTTTGGAGCAGTGTGAATCGGGCGATTTGGCCTTTTTTGATACCGGAAAAGGCCAAATTGGGCATGTGGGCATAATTTTACCCGATTGTCATGTGATCCACGCCTCTGGAAAAGTTCGTATTGACAAATTAGACCATTTTGGTATTTTTAATAAAGAACAAAACAAGTACACCCACCAACTGCGCATTGTAAAACGGATGCTTGCCGACCCAATTGAACAGGCAATACCCACGACGACAGAACAGGATCCGTCGTTGGCCAATCAAACCGCTTTGTTCGGTTAATATGCAAGCCATCCACGCACAGCAGCAAATTATTGACCAGATTACGCCTCGGTGTGGTGCGGGCGAAGCGCGTGCAATGGCCCGAATTATACTGGAGGACGCATTTCAAATTCGGCCGGGTGGATTGGCCAATACAACCTTAGATGCTGCACAAATATTACATTTACAAGATATTATACATCGAATATTGTTAGGCGAGCCCGTTCAGTATGTATTGGGTATAGCGCAATTTTACGGATTAAATTTTGAAGTAGGTTCAGCCGTATTGATTCCACGTCAGGAAACCGAAGAATTGGTCGCCTGGGTTTTAGAATTTATTAAATTAAAAACAATGATTGCGCCAATCGTAATGGACATCGGGTTAGGCAGTGGGTGCATTGGCATTACCTTGAAATCCAAACGCCGCGATATGCAATTATGGGGCTTGGAAAAAAGTCCGGAAGCATTAACAATCGCCCAAAGCAACGCCGAACGGTTGTTGGGGAAAGACCAATATCAGTTTTTGGAGCAGGATGCACTCGATTCAACTCAATGGCCACAACTTCCTGATTGTGATATCATTGTAAGCAATCCGCCCTACATTCCGCACCAGGAGTTGGCCCACGTTTCCGAGGAAGTGCATCGTTTTGAACCGGCCATGGCTTTGTTTGTAGAAAATGAGGATCCTTTGATTTTTTACCGGGAAATTTCGGCACTAGCGTGGGAAAAATTGAAATCGGGTGGTGCCTTATTTTTTGAATGCAATACTTTTAGTGCAAAAGCGGTACTCGATTTGGTTGCGAAAACCGGCTTCCTACAAACTGAACTCCGAAAAGATCTCGCTGGAGCCGATCGCATGGTCATGGGCATCAAACTTTAATGTCGATTGGAATGATTTAATTCCTTTTTTTAAGAACTTAGTTTTACTACATTTGTTCCCGCACTCATTAGAACCAGCCATACGAACCTATCTATGTGGCATACGTACACCACAGCGTTTTGTCCATCACCTGCTTTCCGTTGTAACCGGAGGTAAAAACAACTTGTATGATGAACGCCCGTTTGAGTGCAATTGGAATGTACGCCCCTGAAAAAATCGTCACCAATCATGATTTTTTATCCATGATTGAAACCACCGAGGAGTGGATCGTATCCCGCACGGGCATTCAGACACGGCACCACACGGCACCGGAAGAATATACCAGCGATATGTGTTTGGCAGCGGCTAAAAACTTGGCCGAAGTTTCGGGCATTGACCTTTCTGATGTAGATATGGTCTTGGTATCTACGGTTACTCCTGATCAGCCCATGCCCAGTATGGCTTGTTTGGTGCAAAGTCGCTTAGGCTTGCATCATTGCGGTGCGTTGGATGTTTATGCCGCATGTGCCGGATTTGCGTATGGCATTGTGGTGGCGAAAGGTCTGATCGCGTCTGGTTCACATCGGAAAATATTGGTCATTGGAGCGGATAATTTATCGCGTATCACTGATTTTTCCGACCGAAGTTCTTGTATTCTGTTTGGAGATGGCGCGGGTGCCGTTTTAATAGAGGCCGATGAAAAAGGAAACATTGGTGAAACGATTACCGGAGCGTATGGGGAAGGAGGCGCAGACCTCTACCTTTCCGGTTTTTCCCCAATTATAAACGGGCAGGAAATTGTGATGAACGGCAAAATCGTTCAAAATGGTCGGCGCGTATTCAAATGGGCCGTGACAACCGTGGCCGAGCAAATGCATGTTTTGGCAGCCAAAAACGGCTTGACATTGGATGATATTGATTGGTTTGTGCCACACAGTGCCAATTTGCGCATTCTGGAGGCCATCAGCAAGGAAACGGACTTCCCGCTCGAACGTATGTTGGAAAGTATTGTTGATTATGGTAATACTTCATCGGCTTCCATTCCACTTGCATTGAGCAAAGGCGTTCGGGAAGGCAAGTTAAAAAGCGGAGACAAGGTGATGCTCTTTGGATTTGGTGGTGGCCTGGCGTATGCTGCAACCGTGGTTACCTGGCCGTAACGTGCGCTTTCGCATTAAAGGCCCGTTCCCAAACACCCAATAGCACTTGTTCATCGGCTTCCCATATCCAATGGTTACGCGCATGTAAGCAATTGGCTTTCAGTTTTTTATACAACGCCGGGTCCGTAGATAAATGCTTGATATTTTTTACCAGGGTATCTACTTTTAAATCGGGCAACAAAACGGCCACTTCATATTCTTGATTCAATGCCTTATATTCCGGAAAATCCATGGTAAGGATGGGTTTTGCGGCTTGTACATTGTCAAAAAACTTATTCGCAAGGGAGTAATAATAGGATAAACCCCTGTTTTCAAGCAAATTCAGTCCAACCCAGGCCTGGCGGGTATATTCTTTTAAATCGGCAGGTTTTACAAAGCCTAAAAAACGCACCCGATCAGCAACTCCCAAATGCTGCGCCATTTCCCTCAATTGAATAGACAAATCGCCCTCTCCTGCCAGCCAAAACTGGAAATCGGGCAATGATTGCATGGCTTGCAACATGGATTCAATCCCGCGACCTTCATTGAGCGCACCTTGGTACAATAAGATGCGGGGAGCATCGACGGGCAAATCTGGTGGAATGGTTGTAATGGATTGCGGTACATTGCGCACTACTTCAAAAGGAATTCGGTATTTTTGGGTAAAAATAGCGGCTAAAGCGGGCCCAACCGTGTAAGCATACTTGTAAAATGGCAAAAACAAGCGTGCGACAAGTCCCCAAAATACCTTTACAAAACGGCGGTGTACGACTTCCGGCACTTCGGTAAAATATTCGTGCGCATCAAACACCCTGATTTTTCGGCGCAAAACACCTGCAATACCCCCGGCTGCCAGGGTATCTAAATCCACCGTACCAACAGCGTCAAGATCGGCACGTAACAAACAATATAGGAGTCGAACATTATATTCTGCGTAAAATAAAAAGCCCTTGTTAAAACGGCATTTTAAACGGACTTGTTGGAAACTTTCCGGTTGGAGCGGTTCAGAATCGGGTAAGCATCTTCCTATTAAAACTACTTGATAACCAGCCTGTTGCAGGCTACGTGCGATCCGTTGCATCCGCTGGTCGAAGGTAAGATCATTGGTAACGGTGAGGCAAATTTTTTTCATATATTCTACACAAACTGTTGGAGTGCTGCATATACCAGATACACTGGCAAACCCATAACGTTGGTGTAGGTGCCTTCGATGCGTTGAATTTTGCAGTGGCCGATCCATTCCTGCACCCCGTAAGCGCCCGCCTTATCAAATGGCTTGAAGGTGCGGATGTAATAATCAATTTCCGCGTCGCTTAATTCGGCAAACCATACCTTGGTTATGCCCGTAAACGATACTTGATGGTCCTGGCTCAAGAGACAAACCCCAGTCATCACGGTGTGCTGCTTGCCCGACAATTGCCGAATCATTTGAGATGCCTCTGTATAATCAGCCGGTTTATTAAATATTACCCCATCTATAATTACCACAGAATCAGCAGCGAGTACAATCGTTTGGTTGATTGCGAGGTGCTTTGCGCCCAATGCTTTTCGTACCGCCAATTGTTCGGCGACCGCTTCAACGGGTGTATCGGCGGAGAAATCTTCATTGACATCAAAAGTAGCGACGGTAAATTCGAATCCCGCTTCCTGAAGAAGTTGGGCGCGCCTTGGGCTTTTGGAAGCGAGGACGAGTGGACGATTGAAGTGAAACACGGGCAGGAAATGGTGAAAGTTGAGTCAATAATAATATAGGGGCATATTCAATGCAAAAGCAAGATCAGTATCCGAGCAGTCCAATGTTGGCGGGAATACCGCGCAAGAGTAAAAACAGCCCTGCAAACATGACAATTTTGACATACAAACTGGCATTTGAAAAATCTTTGGGGCCTGTTGCACGAAACACCAGCACTGTAGCGATTAACGAAGGAAGTAGCAACAACAGGCCGCCTGCGATAATTTGGTAAAGCGGCGCTCCGGTTTGTTGCCAAAAAAACAACAAGATCATAATTAGAATTACTGCAGTTAAGCCTGTAAAAGCGGCTGGTTTTTTTGCAAACCGCGGACCACGCATCACGGCCAGGGTATTACAACCGCAAGCCGAATCGCCCATAAAGTCTTCTAAATCTTTTACTTGCTCCCGCATGAGGTTGGTCACAAAAGCGAACAAGGCATATAAATAGACCAACGAAACAGCTTCTTGCATGCGTTCGGGCTGCTGAAAAGACGACAACCAAATAGGCCGATCTTCGGGTAGCAATAAAATAATTGGCACCGAAGCACATAAAAAGGAAACCAACAGGTTGCCGATAATGGCAGTACATTTCAATTGCCAGGCATACAAAAACAGCAGAAAAGAAACCCCTGGAAATACCAATAATGGCCAATGGCTATTGGGCCGCAGGGTATAATCGATATAAAATGCCAAAATATGTACCACGGCAAGCACGCCAGCATAACTTAAAAGCCCAAGGGAAGCAGGCAGATATTTGCCCCAAACCACCCGCCTGGGTTTATTAATGGCATCTATATTGCGGTCGTAATAGTCATTGAGTAAATAACCCGCCAAGGTAGTAAGCACGGTTGCTAGGGCAATCAGTCCAAATGTATATTGGGTTAGCACCGGAATTCCCCCTGCCCGCAAGATGGCTGGTCGCAACACCAGCCAATACGGGATGCATTGCGTCAGGAACACGATGACCAAATTGGGCATGCGCAATAGACGGATAATTGCTAGGAGGGCATTCATGGGGTAAAAATAGGAAAAGTGGTGGATATGAGGTTGGGAAATTTGGTTGGGGAGGTGACACCTCGGGGAGC
>JBBAVI010000040.1:7463-45780 GCA_040397785.1 Saprospiraceae bacterium
AGCCTCCCGAGGTGACACCTCAGACAGCAGCCTCCCGAGGTGACACCTCAGACAGCAGCCTCCCGAGGTGACACCTCAGACAGTAACCTCCCGAGGTGACACCTCAGACAGTAACCTCCGGAGGTGACACCTCAGACAGCAACCTCCGGAGGTGACACCTCAGACAGCAGCCTCCCAAGGTGACACCTCAGACAGTAACCTCCCGAGGTGACACCTCAGACAGCAACCTCCGGAGGTGACACCTCAGACAGCAGCCTCCCAAGGTGACACCTCAGACAGCAACCTCCCAAGGTGACACCTCAGTCAGCAACCTCCCGAGGTGTCACCTCCAAATTGAAACACCAAAAAACACCACCTTATTCCTCCAAATTAAACTCATCAGAAGCATTGCATAAACCAAGATGGAAATCAATAAACAACTGCTTGCTGCCAAAAATTGCCCAAACTTTTTCGCGATCCAAAATGGTGATTCTCTTACTTATAAGCAATTGATAAGAACTCCATTGATAATTTAAAAAATCAGCATTCACGCCATGTTTTGCAGGATTATGGTGAATATAATACACCAGCCATTGCAAATGCACCTCATTTTTAATTGAAACGCGCTTGAACGGCCGATAAAACAAATTCCCTTTTCGCTTGTATTTTCGATTAAAATACATAGCATAAGCAGTAAACATGCGCTTAAACTGCCGCTCCACCACCGCGTGGTAATCGCGTTCTTCCTCTTTTGCCGAAACAAGTTTCTCCTGCGGTACTGTACGCAAAAATGGAGCAACTGCAGTTGCAGTTGCTAAAATAGAATCTTCCGATTTTAAGCGCACCAGAAAATGAAAATGGTTGGGCAACAAACAATAGGCATAACTGTCTACGTATGCAGCAACAAAATGCTTGAAAAGATGGAGAAAATGGACGCGGTCATAATTTTCCCGGAAAAGCAACTCCTTGTGGTTTGTCCGATTGAAAATATGATACGTAAAGTCAGGGGTTAAGCGGGCCAGATTGGCAGGCTTGGATTTTGAAATGACGTGCATTTGATTAAAATTAGATTAAAATGGATGATTAAAAATGAAGACATTGTTCTTTACTTGCCAAAAAGCAACAAAGGCAATTGCAAAATTATAGGCATAATGCTAAAAAAGCAAGCCCCCATCAACGAGCACCTGATATCCTAACCAATATAACCGCCGAAATACCTCCTTTTCAAGTGATAAAAGGCGCGAGGATTAAGCGGAAAGTCTAATATTCAGGCCATTTACCCTGCAATTTCATCACCTGCTCTATGATATCCCGCACACAGCCTGCGCCACCAAGCAAAGGAGAAACATAATCGCAAATATCCATGATTTCTGGCATGGCATCCCCCGGACAACAAGGCAAGAGCACCTTGCGCAAAACCGGCAAATCCGGCAAATCATCGCCCATGTAACAAATTTCATGCGCCCCAATCCCCGTGCGTTGCATAAAAGACTGAAATGCGGCCCATTTATCCCCAATACCGGAATAGTATTCTTCAATACCCAATTCAGTAAGACGTTTTTTTACCCCTTCCGATCTACCGCCCGTAATGATCGCAATAGGGTAACCAGCACGAATGGCCCATTTTATACACTGACCGTCGCGTACATGCATGGTGCGAAGCAGTTCGCCTGATTCTGTAACCAACACCGTATTATTGGTCAATACACCATCCACATCAAAAATGAAGGCACGAACGGCCTTCATTTTATCAAAAATATTTAGTAATTCTAATGCTGGATGCTCCATGGGTTATTTTTGGTTTGAACGCCATTCATAAACCCACTTTGCCTGAATTTGCTCCAAATGCCCTTCGGTAGAACCTTCGCGGGTTCCTTCAAAATTGGGTATTTCTAAAATCCAATCCAATAATTCAGTAAATCGAATGCGGTAAATTTTGCTTTCCGTAAATTCATCGCCAAACTTGTTATACAAGGCCATGGCGACATCTTCATGGTCTTCCCATGCAATGGGCATATTATCAAAATCTTGAAAAGGCATTGTTTGTCAAGTGTTTATATTGGGTAAAATTCAATTATAAGTGAATAACCTCTCCATAAGCCGCTGCAGTAGCTTCCATCACAGCCTCACTCATGGTTGGGTGTGGATGAATGGCTTTCAGGATTTCATGTCCTGTAGTTTCTAATTTGCGCGCAACCACGATTTCACCAATGATTTCAGTCACATTGGCGCCAATCAGGTGCGCACCCAACAATTCACCGTATTTTTTATCGTAAATTACTTTTACAAAACCCTCTGGCGCACCAGCGGCTTTGGCTTTTCCAGAGGCCGTGAAAGGAAATTTACCTATTAGCAATTCATACCCTGCTTCCCTAGCAGCCTGCTCGGTGTAACCTACCGATGCAATTTCAGGTACACAATAGGTACAGCCTGGTATGTTGTTGTAGTCGATGGCCTCCGGATGATGTCCCGCAATCGCTTCTATACAAGTGATGCCTTCCGCGCTGGCTACATGCGCGAGCGACTGCGTAGCCAACACGTCGCCAATCGCATAAACACCCGGGACATTGGTGCGATAAAATGCATCCACTTTGATAAATCCGCGATCTACGACAACGCCAAGATCCTCTAAACCAATGTTTTCTGTATTTGGAGTAACACCCGCCGCGCTCAAAACCACATCGCATACGATGGTTTCGGTTTTGCCATCTTTGCGGTTTTTCATGTTCACTTTAATTTCAGCACCGCTGGTATCCACGGATTCAACCGCCCAGCCGCCATAAATTTTGATGCCTTTACGTGCATATAGCTTACCTAATTCTTTGGAAATATCGGCATCCTCGCGCGGTACCAGCCCTTGTTCCATAAATTCTACAATGCTCACTTCCGTACCTATGCTGTGGTAAAAATAGCCAAATTCGACACCAATGGCACCAGCGCCGACAACCACCATACGTTTGGGTTGGCTTTCGAGCGACATCGCTTTGCGGTATTCAAGGATCTTTTGGCCATCAATCGGAAGATTTGGCAACTGCTTGGCACGACCACCCGTTGCAACAATAATATGTTTGGCTGTATATTCGGTTGTTTTACCTTCAGCATCCTTCACGGCTACTTTGGGACCTGCAACCAATTTGCCATCGCCAAAAATTACCGTGATCTTATTTTTTTTCATCAAAAACTGAACGCCTTTGCTCATTCCATCAGCTACACTGCGGGATCGTTTGATCATCGCGCCAAAATCTGCTGTCGCTTCCCCTACTTTTATGCCATAATCGGCTGCATGGTGCAGGTATTCAAATACTTGCGCGCTTTTCAGCAGCGCTTTAGTCGGAATACAGCCCCAATTGAGGCAAATACCGCCTAAATTTTCGCGTTCAATAACCGCCACATTCATACCCAACTGGGAAGCGCGAATGGCCGCAACATAACCGCCGGGTCCAGATCCGATAATAATTAAATCAAAATTCATCGTAAACGAGGTTGAAATTAGTTTGCAGGAAAAAATTTGGTTTGGGCAGCGCAAAGATACATGCTACCATATAAAACAGCAGCGAAACGACCATTTGCTTTTTAAAAATGTTTCAAATCTAAACAGTCTCCAGGTAATCTAAATCATCCTCAAAGGTTTCGCGCATGCCATACAAGGCCGAAAAAGCAATCAACAAGCAAACGCCGCCAATGATATAACCTGCGCTAAGGACACTCCCAGTTACCGCTGCTCCTTTCAAATATTTAAAGGATTCATTGATCGGAACTTGCATGCCTCGGGCAAAATTAGGAACCGAAGTTGCTACCGTAGAACGCAAATTTGTGCCAAATTGTTCGGCCCCAATGGTGACGAAAATGACCCAAAACCCCGATGAAAACCCAAGAAAAGCATGGCTGCAATAAAATGCTGTGCTACTAGCAAACGGTGCAGCCAGGTAAGCCAAAATCGCTAGGGCATTCAAGGAAAGGAATACCAACATGACTTTTCGGCGACTTCGCAAATATTGACTCAACAAGCCGGATGCTAAATCTCCGACAATCAAACCTGCATAACAAGCAGCAATCGCATTGCCTGCTAAAATACCATCGAGCCCTTTTGCTTTGCCAAATTCGGGGGCAAAAAACACCAATACACCCACCACAAACCAGGTAGTGGTGCCAATAAAAATACAGCGCAAAAATCGACTCAAACGATCCCAACTGGTAAATAATGCGAAAAAATTACCCCGACTCACCGCATTTCCCTGTCGATGCAATTGCTGGAAAATGCTGGATTCCGACACACTTATCCGAAATAATAACAATAAAATACCCAAAGCGCCGCCAATAAAATAACAAATGCGCCAATCAAAACTATGTTCAATGATCCAGGCCAGGATCGCACCACTCAGGCCAATACAGGCCACCAACATGGTGCCATACCCGCGTTTTTCTTTAGGCAATACTTCGGCAACCAAAGTAATCCCCACGCCCAATTCACCCGCCAATCCAACGCCTGCAATAAAGCGAAACAACGCATAATCGGCATAACCACTCACAAAACCATTCATCACATTGGCCACCGAATACAAGGCAATGGAAAAATACAATACCGACACCCTGCCGCGTTTATCACCCAAAATACCCCATAGTACCCCGCCCAACAACATACCCCCCATTTGCCAATTTTGCAAAGATAAACCAATGTCAAATGCTTGCTCTTTGGAAAAACCCAAACTCAGCAAACTCTTTTGCCGTACAAATCCAAACAGCAACAAATCATAAATATCAACAAAGTATCCAAGCGCTGCAACAATAACGGCAGCGTTCAAAATACGGGTATTACCAAGGGAATCGGTGTTTTCTTTCATAAATAGGGTATGAATTGTGGGGCAAATTTAGTTTTTCCCGCCAAATGTTACCTATAAATTCGATTTATTCACCATGATCCATATTGTCTGATTGTGGCATCGAAAATGTAAGAAAATAGCAAAACTTCTATTTCCAAAAAAGTTTGTAAACTCAATTTGCAGTTTTTCGTTTAACCATCAAATCAATTTACCTTAACAAATTTAAACAATTTAAAATCCAAAACAACATGAAAATGTTCACGAACACCCCTATTAAATTCATGGCAATCGCTTTATTGGTTGCTGCTTTGGCTACCGGTTTTGCGGCCTGCCAAAAAGAGCAAATTGCTGATCAGCCTAAAGCGTCTGATGCAACAGCCTGGGTTTCCGATCGCAATGCGAATACCATCGTAGATATTGCGGTGTCTAACCCAGACTTTTCGATCCTGGTAGCTGCTGTGTTGAAAACCAATTTGGCTGGTTTCTTGAGCAACGCTGCGCTAAACGGAACTGTTTTTGCTCCAAACAATGCTGCATTCGAACTATTGCCAGCACCATTCAACAGTGCAGCATCGATCAGCGCGATCAGCAGCCCAAGCACTATTGCAACTTTGCGCCAAATCATTCAGTACCATGTAGTTAAAGGCCGTTTCAATGCTGTCCAGTTGACAAATCCTGCATACGGTACCTACAAAACAGCTGCTACACCCAACGACAACCTGTTGTACATTGGCCGCAGCGAAAGCAACGACGTATTTGTAAATGGTAATGTGAAAGTTATTGCTGCTAACATCCAGGCCGACAATGGCGTAATTCATGTGATCGACAAGGTGTTGTTCTTCCCAACGCAGGATATTTTCCAAATTGCTTTTTCAAACGGCAATTTCAAAGCACTTTTGGCTGCCTTGCAAAAAACAGGCTTGACGAACTTGACCATGACGCCAAAAATTGATGCAACCGTATTTGCTCCAACTGATGCTGCGTTTGCACAATTGCCTGCGCCTTTGAACAATGCTGCTAACATCCGCAACATCACCGATGCTGCTACCATCAACCTGTTGCGCAATGTACTCCGCTACCACCTGGTGGGCGGCCGCGTTTTCTCGGCTAACCTCCGCGAAGGCATCAGCGCTCCAACCTTGTTGGCTGGCAACAACGTAAGCATTACCCTTGCTGGCGGACCAAAAGTAAAAGGTACCGGTAACACAACAGGTTCTAACATTGTATTGACCGACTTGTTGGCCCGCAATGGTGTGATCCACGTGATCGACCAAGTGTTGCTTCCTTAGTTAGTTTTTAGTTTTTAGTTGTTAGTTGTTAGTTTGGACCAGCGCCACAAACTAACAACTAACAACTTTCAACTAAAAACTAACCCCCACACTCAACCCAACATTTTTACTAGCCCCCGGGTTCGTACCCTTGCTTCCAAGCCACATCCAGTCATAGCGGGCTTCCAGAAAAAGACCAAAACCTGCTTTTAAATTAAACTGATAGCCCGTCAATAGTCCAGCACCGGCGCCACGATAATTGTTTGTCTGTACTTTTGGACTTAAAGTCCCTCCTTCCGAACGCACAATATAATTGCAGTGATTAAGTGTTACTCCACCATATAGTCCATGAAAAGGATTGTTTAAATACCAGCGAAGTTCGGGACGGATCACCAGCAATTGCGCTTTGTCTTCTACTGAAAAAGGAACTTGCGCAGGCGTATTACCAAAAGTATAAATGGCACTTTTGAATCGACTCCAGGAGACATTCCCGCCCAAACTAAAATGATTACCCAATCTGCGCTGATATCCAAAGGTTAATCCGCCACATGCCTGATTATCCTTCAAAATTGGACTGCGGTCGAAATTGCCGTATTGGGCATTCAAGGAAAACATATTTTTTGCGCCATCAATGGAAGGCTGCAGGCAAGGGCGAAAACGAGCATTAAGTGCTTCATAATGAATGAATTGCTTTAAAGTTAAATGAGATTGTTAAAGGTTGGTTTTTTATTTAGTTTATCGGCCGCTGAATACAATTTTGCCATTTCCAAGCCGGGTGCTACCATCGTAAGCACGCATAAAATACAGCCCAGCAGGCAATTTGCTGGCGTTTAACAGGATTCGGTCGCCGCTGAAATTTTGCTGAAGCACCACGCTACCCTGGGTATTCATCAACTCGATGCGACCACGATTGACCAATTTACCTTTGATTTTCACATACGCCTGGTCAACGGCCGGATTTGGGAATATTTCAAGTTCCGGTTCCTGTTTATTTGGCTTTTGGGTATTTACTGGTAAAAAGTCTTTCCCAACTTTATGGAATGTCGTATTGGTGATCACCGGCGCATTAAAATCGAAGTAAATTCCCGCCTGATTTTTAACAAGGGTCTTTAAAGGAACATCCGGGCGTACGTTTACTTTAAACTTTATAAACCCATTCGAGGCAGGTTCATTGGTTGTACTGTCTGGCAATAAAATATCATTAAATGTAAATGTCAAATTGCCCTGGCCGCTCAATTGGAATGTATAAGAGTGGCTGGATGCGCCCGTGCGTACACTGGCTGGGTCAAGCCAACTGTCCAACGTATCCCGAATAACTACGGTAAAAGCCGTATCCGTGCCTGTATTCTGAAAACGAATCATGTAATCCAGTTCAATACCTGGCTCGATCCAGTGCTCGTCCCCAACCCCGCGCGGAAAGCCTTGCTTGTCGTTCGGATCAAAGGAGCCCCGATTTTCCTGACAGTCTATTGAAATGTATGGATTCCCATCGTTTTCCCCGAATTGCGATACAAACCCGATGCTGAAATTACCCTCCGCATTCGCACCACATCCTTCCACCACCGCTGAAGGCATTGGGTCGCCCGGTGAAAACGGCTCCTGCTGGGCTTCTATCCGCCAGGTCGATCCGTTGCTAGGCACCTTAATGATGATCGAATCGTTGGCGGGCAACTGGAAAAAGTCTTCATAGAAAATAATATTGTCTTCAATAATAACATACTCAAGGGGCACCGAATTTGCCGCCGTTCCATTGTTTTTAACCACTAATTCCACCGAATCAGGGTGACAAACGCCGTTTACCTCCACATTGGCCCCCGACCAGGCTCCGTTTTGCAAACAAAAGGAATCCGGATAAATATGCGCCTCTACGCAATGGGATTGCCCCAAAATCGTGCTGTCGCAGTCAAGATATGCTTGCAAAGTAAAACTGCCGCATTCGCCAAACGGCAAGGTGCCCAATTGAAAACGGTACCGCTGGTTCCCCAAATTAACGCCTGATGTACTCGAACTCAGAAAATTCAGGTACGGATCCAGCACCACATCTACGTAGGCATTTTCCGCAGCGGCCGTGCCTGTATTGCAATATCGCACATAATAAGTATTGTCGAAACAGCGCCGCAAAAAAGGAGTCGCTACGGAAACTTCCAAAAACGAACAATCTACTACCTTTTTTAAAGGGAAATCAATACGAATCGTATCGGTTGCACTGCCAAATTCAATAAGGGTATCCGTTTGACAACTCTGCCAATAAGGATTTGAAAAAATGGGTGCCACGACAAACTGGGTAGAATCCGTTTCCGCTTCATATCCCCCAAGCGCATCACTGTTGGCGTAAAAAACAATCCCAGAAACAAGGTCTTCAATTTTCACTTTATGCCCTTCTAAGCCCTGCTCGCCGACTTCTACAGTACAGTTTTCGTTGGCATCAAAAGAAAGGTTGCCGATAATCCGTTGCGCGTAAATATTCCCGTCTGCGTCCATTTTGACTAAAAAACGCAGGGTAATACCTTGTGCAAAATCAAAAGCATCGCCCGACAAATAAAACCCACCGTTAGGGGCCTGACACAAGTTTCTAACTGTGATAAAATCTCCGGAAAAACCAGGCAGGGCATGCCGAACCTCCTTGACCAAATTGCCCGCAGCATCTAATGTGCGCACAAACAACAAGGGACTGCTTACACCAAGCTCAAATCCATTCCCACCAAATACCAATCCGCCATCTGGTGTAGTCAAATAATCGCCTTGTGCAATGTTTGCGCTAAAATCGGCCAATACTTGCTCCCAAATAATTGACCCTGAAGCGTTTACCTTATGTAACACATAATCATTAATCGGACTTGGCTCAGCGGTAATGTAAAAAAACTGATCGTCGGCCGTAACACCCACGATGATGGGAACGATATCCGAACCATACCAAAGCGAATCTCCATTGGCATCAAGCACCGTAAGATGGTATTCCGGGTTTTGGATGGTGCCTGTTTTAAAACCTGCAATCGTTTGCCCAAGGTTATTGACAGCAATTCCATAATTTACCAATGTAAAATTACTTGGGAGTGAATCAATTGGAGCCAGCCAAAGCAAGTTTCCGTTTGCATCAAAGCGTCGTAGCGATAAAGCGGAGGGTGGTGTAAAAAAACTCGACCGATCAATAAATTCGCCCACAAACCCGCCACCCGGGAAGGCTGCGATTTGAACATTGACCCCGTAAAAATTTGCAATCTGGAAACCGGGCCCGTTGGCCTGTCCGTCCCAAAGTAACGGAACGGAAATGTATGAAAGAATACTTGATTGATATACAATTACTTGTGGCAAACCTTGATCGCTTAGGATCAAGTCGGTGGCATATACGGAATCCATCAAAATGTGCTCAGAAACGATACTCCCGGATGCATCTACATGCGCGATCACCACATATGGGGTAAGACCAATGCCCTGGTTTTTCGTCTCCGCAATTAAAAGGCCACCGTCTGGATGCGGAACCATTTCTGCTATATTATTAAAGGTGTTCCAGCGTACCCAACCCTGACCGTGCAACGCCGTAGCACACAGGATCATCAAAGAAAGTACAATGCAATACGGGATAAAAAGGATGTTTTTCATGTGACTGCTTATTTTTTCAACAAATGTCGCGGTGCTGCACCTTGTATCCAAGGACAAATTTACTCATTTATATAAAAATATTTTGACTTAAATATTTGTATATCAATTAAATAAACCTTTTTTTTGTATAAAAAATAAACAAATGCGCCACAGCATGCTCCTTAAAAATATTGCAACTTTGAGCACCAAGGAACGCAATATGTTTCAAAAATGGCTCATCTCGCCCTTTTTTAACCAACGGGAAGACCTTGTTGTGCTTTTTGAATATGTCCATAAACACTTAGAAAAAAAACCGGAAAAACTGCAAAAAGAAATCGTTTGGCCTGCCATTTATCCAAAAATGCCTTACCAGGAAGCCAAAATGAACCTGATTATGTCGCTGCTCTTGCAACAATTGCGCGATTTTTTTTCCTGGCAGGCCTGGCAGGACGATCAGCCCAGCCCGCAATTGTATTTATGCAAAGCTTTGCGGCGTATGGGCCTGGATGCCGACTTCGAACGATCCTGGGAAGATGCATACGTGGCCTTACTGGCTACACCTTACCGAGATGAACAGTTTTACCAGTTGAGTCACCATTTATACAAAGAAAAATTTGACCATCTTGCGTTGAATAACCGGGTGGTAGAAGTCCCTTTTGCACAAATGGCAATAGACCGTCAGACGGCTTATTTACTTGGTCAATTGCGCTTGCAGTGCAGTGCCGCTGTTTTTAAACAACTGTCGAAACAACAAACCGAAACCAGCCTAAACGATCCAATTCCATTAAATCCAGACCATCCGGACCTGCAAGCCAACCCGGGCATTCGGCTTTACACCTGTTTGCGCACTGCGTTAAACAACGCCGAAAACGAAGATGCTTTTTATGAGGCTAAAAACTTGATACACCAACACGGGCATCAATTTCGTGAAGCCGAGCGCCGGGAACAATACCTCATTGCACTCAATTTCTGTATCCGAAAAATCAACGCCGGAAAGGATCATTTCCGAGCGCAGGCTTTCGAACTTTACCAAAGTGGAATTGAAAACAAGGCTTTGTTTGAAAATGGCATTTTATCGCAATTTACCTATAAAAATGCCACAACTGCAGGTATTATGGCGGGCCAATTCGATTGGGTGCGGCAATTTTTAGAAGATTACAAATCCTTCCTGCACCCGCGCGAGCGACATGCTGCGTATGTGTATAACCTGGCCGTGTACTATTTCCGCTTGCGCGATTATGAACAAGCCATGACCTTGTTGCGCGATGCCAGTTTGGGCGATGACAGCCTGACCAACCTTGATGCCCGTTCTATGCTGGTACGGATATATTATGAACGTGGCTATATAGATGCGCTGGACGCATTGTTAGATAGTTTTAGTATTTACTTGCGTAGGCGTACTAATATTGGCTACCATAAAGCCCATTATGAAAACCTGATTCGATTGGTAAGGCAAATGATTCGAAAAGCGCCACTTACTAACACAGCGAAAGCCCAAATTCGGTCGGAAGCCGAAGCAACCCCTCAATTGGCAGAACGCAGCTGGCTCATGCAACAACTTTCCTGATTTGGGCGATATCGTCAAGGAACCCCGATCGCAATGACTCCTGCTCCCTGAATAGGCACAAAGGCTCCCAATGCATTGTATAACAAGCCTTTAAAGTTGACCTCCAATAAGTAGGTTGCCTGATTTTTTTCATTGGATTCATAAGGTAACACGGATAATATATTAAAATAACTATCAAGTCCTTGTTGCCCCGAATTGGTTTTCCATTCCGTACCCTCCCAATCGGTCCAGGTAATGGTTGCCCTACCTAATTGTAAGGAATCTAAGGATGCAACATCTTGGTAAAAGGTAAAGTTATTAGCGACTGAATTTGTATTAAAAAAAGTAGCACTTAAATCGGTGTTGCGTATTTCAAAACGCAAGGTTTTGGGACATACACTATTCACGCAGGTCGTTTTAGAAAATGAACCAACCGCGGTCAAAACCTGCAAAGCATCCATATAATAATCGGTGAACATATAGTAGTTGTCCTTTCCGGCTATCAACTGATAACTGGAATCGCTCACGCTGAAATCTGCCATAAAAACGGGCATATCAGATTGCACATTTTCACTAAAATCCTTTGCACAACCAAAGAAAAGCAGTAGAAAAAACAGGACGAAACTAAGTTTTTGCATCATATTTAATTAAAAAATATACCGAACGCCGAGGTCAATTGACCATAAACCACCGTTACTCAACTTTGTCGAGGCTTGTTTCAGCGGATTGATCAACCGATATTGTGGTTGCACAAATACCGACCAGGCACCCGCCAAGTTATACGCTGCTGCTACAAAACTACCCAATACGAAGCTCCGGTAGTTTTGAGGCGTACCAAATTGAATACGTTGATTGGCTGTAGATTGTGCGCTTTGAAGCGATGATTCCGTGGTTCTTTTAATATTTTGAGTGCTGGCGAACAAAAAACCGGGAGAAAAACCGGCTCGCAATGAAAGTGCATGCTGCCGCCATTGGATTGCGATGGGTACACTTACATAATGTAGGGCCGTTACAAAGCGCTCTGTGCTTTTTAAGGTATAGCCAAAACTATACGTGTACGACACCGTTTGAGCAACTTTGTTAGTATTGTCGGCAAAAAGGGCTGACGAATCCAATGACACTGAAACCGTGTTGGTTATGGGTTGCAATCGATAAGCAATACCCGCTTGCAAAGACCAGTGCTTTTTGATCGGAAATTCGGCAAATCCGGCCAGATTAAGGCCCCAACGGCTGCCTTGTTCACCTGTAGGTAAGTAAGTCAAAGCGGCTTCAAGGCCTTTTCGTACGGGGCGGCGTACAAGCAATGCCGTTTCGGGCGCCGCAGCAACCTCTACGACTACTTTGGATGGACTTGAAAGTGGGTGCGTTTCAAATGGAACCGGTTTTAATAAGGTGGGCAACAACCCAATCTGGGCAATTTCAAGGCGCGGCTCCATGGCAGCAACTTCCTGTAGCATTGGGGTTTCCGTTTTGGTTGGGCTTCCAAAAACCATCGACCAACTTCCGGAAGTTGGGGTAATACCTGGATTTACCGGAGCAGGCGTTGAGGGCGAATACTCGGTTTCTTTCGAAGTTTCAAAAGGCAAACTACCAATATTTGTTTTTTTATCAAATATTGAATTAGCAGATTTGCTATTTTTTACAGTGTTTTTTACCGCATTTATTTGGGAACTTTCAGATAAAGCGTGTTCATTGGTTACGTTGGAGTTGCTTTTCTTGACGCCAGCCGGATCCGACAAAACCGGCAGCTTGGATGTATTGGGTAGTGGGTTAGTTACAGCATAATTTACCGGCGTTTCGGTAGGCGTTTTACGCCAAAGTTCTCGCCCCGTTTGCCAAAAACCAACGGCGCTGATGGCTAAAAATAACCCTGTCCCCAACCACCAGAATAGAATCATCCGGCGTTTCTTTTTCGCTGCTTCCGAGGCCACAATCAACCGTTCGGCCTGCTCCCAGTACGCTTCCTGGAAAACAAAACGATCCGACAGATCATCCGAATTAAATTTATGTTGCATGAATTCGTCTAAGTTGTCCATATGCAAACTCCTGATTTATAATGCCGGGTTTAACTCCGTTTTGATCCAATGTTGTAGGTGTGTGCGGGCATTATTTACATGCCATTTTGAGGTTCCTTCGCTGATTTGGAGCATGTTGCCAATTTCCTTATGACTAAAACCATCTATCGCAAAAAGGTTAAATACTTGTTGAGTAACGGGCGACAATCGCCGCAATAAAGCCTCCAGGTGTTCCATATCAAGGCGTTGTTCCGCTTCGTTCCAATTGATGGGATGTTCCGAATAACTGCGTTCAATTTCGTCGGTAAACACCGTTTGTTCCCGCCACTTTTTTTCTCGGCGGAACTCATCAATCGCGGTATTGATCATGATACGCCGAATCCAGGCATCAAATGGGGTTTCATTAATTTTGTAACGATCTAAATGCTGCAAAATTTTTAAAAAACCATTGTTCAAAATCAAAATCGCATCTTGTTTGTCCCGCCGATACCGCATACATACGGACATGAGGATAGGGAAGCAAATGCGGTACAAGGCATATTGCGCTTTCCGGTCGCCCTCATGGGCCGTTTTTAGCAAGTGTGGATCAATCGTCATGTAATATTGGGTTCCTGCCAATCGGACAGTACACTACAGTGTGGTATTTGAAGTGCGCAACAAATTACGTGTTTTGGGCTATACATGTTCCCATTACGTTATTATTTGCCAAATGGTTGGGTCCAAATGTTCATCTTTGTATTTTTATCCTAAAAACAGGTCAATATGCCCAACAATTAGGGTTTCTACAGGCAGGCCTGGTGCGCGAGTTTATTGAATTGGAAGACAAAGAAGTTAGCAAATGGGGATTTGGTTGGAACAACTCAAACTTACGGCAGAAAAATAAACACAACTGGCGCTGACCTTACAATTTTACAATTTTGTCATTTTCAAAATGGTCAGCGCCAGTAATGCATTTTCTTCATTCAAATCCAGCGTACGCAACAAGGTGAGTGCCCGCGGATTTGGACCACTTGCAAGCGCTGGATTCGTAATTGCTGCAGCCGTTTTATCCCCAATTAATACAGGCAAACTGGCTTCCGTGCCTCCCGCTTCCATGCGCGCAAGCAGCTTACTCCCGCGCCCGGGTGCTAGCAACGTGCCATCTACGAACAAACCTAGGGGTTGCTCATTGAGCCAAATTTCGATCTCTTTGTCTTTTTGACGGAAAATAAACTCCCGATCGGAAGTGGAAGCCACCAAAACACTGGTTTTTCCTGTTTTCAGTCCTACGTAAACCAAAACAGGCTCTTGGTAAATGGTGGAGTACATACCTTCCGAATAGAGATCAAAAAAGCCAGGCTTTTTAATAATAGTTCGGTTCGTCGACAATAAACCCAGCATTTCTGTATCCCAAGGGATCAAGTTTTTTCCGGCTTGTTTGCGGATCCGTTCCCGCAATTTTTCCAAAGTTCGTTTCCAGGCTGCGCTTTGCGGATTCAGACTCAACTGACCGATTGCGCGGGCAAGCAGCATTACGACACCCGAGATGAAAAATCCGGCAGATACCACCAGGGTAATTAAAAAGAAAAAAATACGCATTTTGTTGTGCTTTTTAGGGAATTGGTTTAGACAAAACCCTTGCATTTTCCCCTCGTTTTTGCCCGGGTGCTGGCCTTGTTTTTTTGGTAGTAGTAGTTATTTTACTTGAATGGCCTCCAACCATATTTTGAGCCATTTTCTCTTTTCGGCAGCGATGTTATCAACGGTTTTGATACTTTTGAGGATTGAGACTACTGTGTTTTGTGCCTGTATGCCCCTTTTTTCGCGCACGAACAAGTAGTTGAACAGTGTACTTTAAGCAGCGTGTAACTATTCATTATTGGAAACAGCGGAATTTCATTCAAGTCATAACCAAACAGATCATTAAACAAAGGTACCGGAAATGCGCTAAAAAAACGGTACTACTAAAAAAAGGCACTAAACCCGATGTCGAATACTACACCGCCGGAAGTGTCCTCCAAAGTAACGTCCGTTCCCAAAAATGAAGATTCATTTTTCGATTTGAACAAATCGTAACCCAAACCCAGGTCGATCGAAAAATTTGGGCTAGGAAAGTAGGCGAAATTCAGGCCGCCACCAAAAGAGGATAGTTTGGTGGTCTCGTCATCTTCGCCCGTGTACTTTACTTTTGAATTGCCCACCGCGGCATAGGCATCTAAGTACAATTTGGTTTTTGCGCCGATGTTAAAATAGTAGCGGATTTGTGGGCCGACTAATAAAACGTTTAAAGTAAGCTCTTCCCGGTCGCTGACGATAGTAGCCTCTACCGTTTCTTTTTGTGTAAGCACATTCGTAAGTAGTCCAAGCGAAAAGTTGTTCGCAACGAAATACTGGGCATTGAGGCCTAATCCTACAACGGAATACTTTGTTTCATCGCCATCTGTGTCATTTACTTTACTTTTTGTTTTTCCAAATCCAATTCCAAGGAAATTTGATTGGGAGATGGCTGATGTGTTTTGAAAGAACCCACCTGGAGCAAAGTTTCGTAGTCCCAGTGAAAAGGTTCCTTTTTCGGTTTGTGCGTTTGCAGTGATTGTGCAAAACAGCAGAAGCATGGCAATGGATACTAAGTTTTTCATTGTTTAAGCATTTAATATGAAAAGAGTTTGATTTAATTACATATTTAGGTAGGTGCCAGTGCAACAGGTTTTGAATAATTGGCTCTGTGGGTACAAGATAATTTTCACAAAACCTGTTGCGACAAAGTAATGCACAAAAATAGAGTCATAAATCAAATTAACAAATGATTTATGCTTTTATCTTAACTTTTCGCATAAAATAAATTTGTACCGGAACAAGGAGCAAGGTGGGGCCAAACCACTGTAAATACCAGGGCAAAACCTGGCCTACATTTACTGTAAAGGCAGTAGTCGAGGCAATAAACGCGCCGAACATACTCGAAATATGGGTTAAGTACCACTTGTTTGCAGTGATCAACGCCGGGTTGCTGAACAAACGATAATTTCGCAAGGTATTAAGCAAAGCACCGGTACCGAAAACGCCAAATAAGATTGGAAAAGCAATCATAGTGCCTTTGCTGAAATGCCAGGCGGACATGCTCAGCATCCCAAGCGCAAAAATGCCTAGCAGCGCCGAGTATGCATAATCTATCGGACCAACTTGAGTACGCTTTTTCATCAATAAAATCGCACGGGTACCCCGCATAATATCACTGAATACCAGCACGGCAATACCCAGCAAAAACTGATAAAACACGGCATCCGGCCGTTTAATAAATCCCAAAACCGAACTGACCACCACAAATAACATGGCGTAAAAGAAAATTTTTCCCGCTAATCGATGTGCTTTGGCGTTTTTAAAATTATAAAATATTGCAATTGGACCAGCGATCAAGGTAGTGATACCGGCAAAAACGTGGAGGAAAAGCAGTAACTTAAGAATGTGTTGCATGATAGGCTTTGAATGAAATGACAAATAATCGGTTCTGGTTGTAATTGGAATGTTGCAAAGGAACAACCTTGAAAGTTCATTCAAAATAAGGAGGGACTGACAACAAAGGAAAGGGGTAGACTGCAACGCTATGGGAGGAAATGCACGCAAAAGGGGTGAATGGGAAGCCTATAATGCGTTCAACCGGGTGCGGATGGTGTCATTCAGGGTGCGCGAAACAGGAATCAACTGGTCGCCGAAAGCCAATTGTAACTTGTATCCCTGGGCATTGCCAAGCACCGCTTGTACTTGATCGAGGTTGACTAAATGGGTGCGGTGACAGCGGAAGCACTGCGGAAATGCTTCTAATTGTTCGACCACTTTTTTAAGCGAACTGCGCAACATGCGATTTTTAAGCACCTGGGATTCCAGGTAATACACCACAACATAATTATCCGCAGCGATCACATACAAAAGGTCTTGCACCGCAATGTCAAGCAATTCTCCCTGGTTTTCGCCTGATAAACGGATCTTTTCCTGCTTAGAAGTTTGGTGTACGTGCCCTACAACACTTTGGGTTAGCTGCTGCGCCTCCTGCCGGTATCGGTTCATGAGTCGCAATTGTTTGAAAAAAACGCCAAAAGCAACGGGGAAAATACCCACCGACCAGGTTACAAATTGCCACTGCAAAAAGTAGCGCAAGGAGAGTGCCTGTTCGTACCGATAAGCGGCATACAGGAGGTTGCCACTCCCGATGATCGTCACCAAAATCATCGTAGCAACCAGCTCTTTCCACACGTTCCAACGGGTTTCATCAAAAATATTGGAAAAAAACTGTGTAAACAGTGCCCAAAATATAGAAACCAGCAAGGTGACACCGCCAAATCCGAGACATTCGAGGAACCATTGCCAATTGGTGCCTTCAAAGCGGTAACCGCCAAATGGTTTAAACAAATATAAGAATAGCGTAACGAACGCGAATCCAAACAGGGCGGTTCGCCATTTTCCATGCGCCTCTATACCACTCGGGTAGGGCTGCAACAACCATTTCTGTATTATTTGAAATTCGATTTTCATATTTAACGCACAAAGGGGATTTCCAGCTCAATTCCGCTGCGTTTATTGCCCGTTGGGAAGTCCCATGCGCGCAGGAGTTTTTGCGCAATTTCGTCACAACCATACCCCAGTCCTTTTAAAACCACGATGTTTTCGGCTTTTCCGGCTTCATTAATGGCAAATTGAAGTCGAACAGTCCCGGTAATATTCTGGTTGCGGGCTGCTTCCGTCAATCGGGCGTTGCGCCGAATGTAATCGCGCAAAGCATCCGAAACCAATTCGGGCGCATCCTTGGCGCGGGCGGCTGCTATATCTGAACTGGACTTTTTCGTTGCAACAGCGTCTCCGGAGGCTTCGGGTGTCAAGATCGGTTTCGGTGGTGCGGCCGCGGGTGCCTGGTTAGATTCAGCCTTTTTTTGTTCCATCGCAAAGTCTATATTTTCCGCTTCCTTATTGCCTGCGATTTCTTGCATTGCCCGACTTTCATCTACTTGCGGGGTATTTGCCGCGCGATCATCGGCTGCGTTTGAATATGCAGGTTGGTCTGATTTTGCTGGTTGGGTGGTGTTATTTAAACTGCGGTTATAATCGGGCCCCTTGGAAAAGGCGGGTGTGGTTTCCTTTTGGTCTAACAGCGCGATGGCATCCTGGTTTTGGTTGCTGTCCGGGATGTATGTTTCCTGTTTTGGGGATTCCACCTGTTCAGCGATCGGCATTTCGGTAGCGGGTCGGTTGGAGAAAAACCAAACCGCTGTCACCACAGTAATGCCGATTGCCGCAATGGCCATGAGGAAGGGTAGGGGAAGGAATCGGCGTTTTTGGGTGTTTTTTGCTTGTAAACGTGCTTTAATGGAGGTTAAATGACGGGCATGCGGTTCCGCTGGGGTAGACCAAAGTCCATCCAGTGCTTCCTTGCGAAAATCGTCGTCGCGACTTAACGCAAGTAATTCCTGTTCGTCGGCCCGGGTTACGTCCCCTTTGGCCCAACGATCCAGCAATTCTTGGAAACGCAGGTCTTCATTCATTAATAGATGTTAGTTGATAGTTGTGAGTTGTTAGTTAGTTGTTAGTTGTTAGTTTGGACATGCCCAAATATGGTTGTAAAAAAGCCGTAGGATGACCATGAATGTCGTTTCCAATCAGCGCTTGGTATCGCCTCCCTATTACCCCAAAACAAATGTACGACCTCTCCGAGGTCGGGATGAATGGGTAATCCCCGTTTTTTTTATCTACAAAGATGCGACTCCGCTGGAGTCGTAATGATTTGTGTTTCAGGTTTATGACCCCGGTGGGGTTGTAATAGATTGAGAATGAATAAATTCATCATTCATCACTCCTCACTCATCATTCATCATTCATCATTCATCATTCATCATTCATCACTCCCTCAAGGCATTTTTTCAAATTTCGTTTGCCATTTTGAATTTGCGAGCGCACCATACCGAGTTCTGCTTGCACCATTTCAGCGATTTCTTTGTAGGATTTTTCTTCAAAATAAAACAATTCTACGCTGCGGCGCTGGAGTTCGGGCAAAATTTCGAGGCATTTTTGCAGGGACTGATTGGCGCCGGGCAACTCTACTTCAAAAGGGCCTTCGATGGCATCGTAAAATACCATGTTTTCGGGCGCGTGTAAATCGGTGGGGCGGCGTTGTTTTTTGCGCCATTCCATTAGACAATGGTTGCGTGCCAGTACATAGAGCCAACCCCGAAACGATTCGATGGTATGGTCTTGTACTTTGCGGTCGAGGGTTTCGTAAATGGCCATCACGGCATCTTCTGCCAGGCCGGTATCTTTCAAAATTTTTACGCAAACACCATATACCATCGGCATGTAGCGTTCGTACAATTGTCCCAAATACCGTGCCTCCCCGGACGAACGGTATTGTGCCAGTAAAGCCTCATCGCTTGCTGGGTCGGAAGGACCTGGACGGAATAATGGTATCATGCGTTCAATTTCGCCACAAAGGTATACAGCAGATGCTTTATTTTTGTTATTTACACACAGGGGAGGGCGGAATGTTTATTTTGTCGGCATCGTTCTTGCTTGGGCGATTGGAACAATGGCGTGAAGACACAACAGATAATAAACTTGTTTTATCTTCGCGCTGTTCAAAAATGTACACTAGCCTTGTTTTCACCGGCATTTAAACACCATAACATGCTTGATTTGCTGACGCAGCTGCTTGATTTTATCCGCCACCTGGATGTTCACCTGGAAGCTTTATTGACCCAATATCAGTGGCAAACCTATTTTATTTTGGCGCTGATTATTTTTTGTGAAACAGGGTTGGTGGTAACGCCTTTTTTGCCGGGCGATTCGCTGTTGTTTGCCGCAGGCGCTTTGGTGGCCAAAACGGGCATCCTTAACATTTGGCTGCTGATTCCGCTGTTGTTTGCGGCTGCGATTTTGGGGGACAATACCAATTACTTTTTTGGCAAATACCTTGAAAACCGTGTTTTTACCCGCGATTATTGGTTTATTAAACGGAGTTATATTACCAAAACCCAGGAGTTTTATGACAAACACGGTGGTAAAACGCTGATTTTAGCACGTTTTATTCCCATCGTACGCACGTTCGCCCCTTTTGTGGCGGGTGTTGGTGATATGAAATACCGCCGCTTTATGTTCAATTGCGTGGTAGGTGGTATTTTATGGGTAACGGGTGTTACGCTGGCGGGTTACTTTTTTGGCCAGATTCCGATTATTAAAAACAACTTTGAAATTGTTGTTTTTGGGATCATTGGGGTTTCCGTTTTGCCCGTGATTTTTGCATTTATTCAGGCCCGATTTGGTAAAAAGACACCAAATACGGAAGTGTAAAGCTGGTGTACATCAATACAATACATGAGTCATCCCGAATTTTGGTGAAAACTAAAATCTGGGATGGCTCTTCTCTTTTTTGAGATCTTTAGTTTGCGTTTCTTCCGGCATTATTCAAATCCCGATTTTGCGCCATATCAACCTACAAATGCTTGACCTACAAATATTCGACTTCTCCGAAGTCGTAAGCGGGTTCGGACATTGTATCTTTTCTACAAATGTTCGACCGCTCGCGAGGTCGTCGCGTTACCCAATGATTTATTGATTTAAAACCATCTCCTTAAAAAGATACCTGGAATATCAAAGACAAGGCACTGACCTCCTTTGAGGTCAAATATTGGTAGCAACGCCAAATGGTATTTATTCTGCACGACCTCGCTAGAGGTCGAATATCTTACCCAAATGTTTCCGCTTTGCTGAGTGTTCGGTAAAATGGATAAAAAATCCCGAATTTTGGTGGAACCCAAAATTCGGGATGACTCATGTGTCCTGATGGGGTTTATGTGCTGGTTTTGGGCGACCATTTCCAATCGAATGGTTTATTTTTCAATTCCTCTAGTTTTTCCTTGAGTTTGTAATCGATTAAGGCTTTTTCCATCGCAATGCTTGAAACGATCAGGTGTTGTCCTGTTTCAGTATCAAATTTTAGCTTGAAGTTAATGGCATTTGCGCGCAAGGTGGTCGATTCTCGGGTCGCCATTTCAAATACATGCTCGTGTTCGTGCAACAAATAATCGTAAGGGCTGCGGTAGGATATCAATTTGACCAAAATAGGCGCTGTTTCGATGGCAACGAACAGCAGGGTAATAAACAAACTGGCGTATAAAAATGCCAGACTGCGGCCACCCAAACGGGAAAGTGCTTCCATGCGTGCTGCGATGCCATCGTATTTGGAACGTTGCAAACCCGCTGTTTCCGTTTGAATGGTCGTTTCCAGGGTTTGATTAGCCTTTTCTTTTTCCAAAATAAGCGGTTGATTGGTTGCCAGGGTTTGTTGCAACTCTACTTCTGCTTTTTCGGCTGTGGCTAATTTAGCGCGGTAAATCGGGCCGAGATTCTTTTTCCCCGAACCTCCTGTTCCATCGGCTTCTTGCACAGCCTGTCGGACAAGCGTATCGCGTAAGGCCGCTTTTTGGGCAATTTCTGCCTTCAAACTGGCAATTTGTGCCCGTGTATCTTCTACACTGGATTGAAAACGCGTTTTTAACTGGTCTTCTTGTTGTTTGAACACTTCTTGTTCCATCATCACCAATTCCGCTTTGATTTCCTTTTCGAAAATCTTCATTTCCAAAGGCTTGGAAATGACCAAGGCAAGCAATACCGCGAGCGCAATTCTGGGTAATGCGACCAGCCAGTCGCGCCACCATTTGCCAAAACTTTTCATGCTTAGCACAATGTACCGGTCGAGGTTGAAAATCATCAAACCCCAAGCAAGGCCGAAAATTGTGGCAAAAAAGTAGGAATCAAAGATGGTGTACAAGGCAAAACTGGAAGAGAAAAACGCCAATACGCCGGTGAAAAATACTGTAGCGCCTATGCCCATATATTTGTTGCGATCAGATGGACACCGATCAAGCAAAGACAGTTCTACCCCCGAGCAGAACAAAAAGAAGTTTTGTAATTGTTTCATAGCAGGTCTTAATAACCCCAAATGACCAGAAAATATTGGCGATTGACCATTTTTTTCGACAATTCGACCTGTTTTATCGAAAAGTGCGCCCCATGCACGCACGCGTACAACGCGCATGGGGCTGCAATCGAGCATGGATTAATAAAAGAATTGCTCTTTCATGATTTTGCCATCGCGTACTTCATACACGGCAACTTCATCCATTTGCATACGACCCTGACCTTTGATTGTTACGTCCATGCCCATGGTACAGGCGAAAAAGTTGCCTGCAACAATGGGGGAATTGGTATAACCACCGTGCATTTCCTCCGTTACATCATGCCATTCCTGGCCTTTTTTGATGATGTTGTCCAAGCCTTTTACAGATCGGAAAGGTGCGTTTTCAGGCTCAATGCTCTCGGCATCGGGGTGGAATAATTCGGTGAGGATTTGTTGGAATTTGCCTTCTGTGGCTAATTCGAAAAAGCGCTCGGCTACTGATTGTGTTGACATAAGTTTAAGTGTTTTAGTGTGCAGCAAAGATAAAATAAAATGTTTTATAATTGCTTTATTTTTAAAACAAAAAAGTAGTATATTTTTAAAGTATATATTATTGCGCCTTCTGGCTGTTAACCAACAATTTATTAAAGATTTGATCAACCGTCGCTTTTGCGACACATCCCCATTTTGTACCTTGCAGTCATTCCCTTCCAATTACCTTTGGAAGTATCACCAAAATCTTAATCTCCTATGAAATTTACCTTTTCCCGATCTATTGTATTGTTGTTCTTGCTTTTGAACAGCATCCAGGCTTTTAGCCAGATTCAATTGACGCGCGACATTATGCTTTGTCCTGGCGAAACAATTACCCTCCATGGTTCCAATTACAGCAGCGCCGATACCTTCAAGGTGTTGGTCAGTGGCGGTAATAACGTGGATACGAACTTTACCTACCGTTTGCAGGTATTGGATAATGTAGCCAACGCTGCTGCTTGCAATTGTCATCCAAAGTCTTTTTTTAAAGTGTTTGGACGTGAAAACCAAACAGAACTAGGTACTGCCATTGCCAAAAGCAGCGACGGAAATTTGTACCTGACTGGTCGTAAAGCGGGGCGCACCTTTATTCAAAAAATGAATACGTCGGGTGAAGTGATCTGGCTGCGCGATTTTGCGGTCAGTATTTTTGAGCCTGTTACGCCTACCGAAATTTTTGAAGACGCAGAGGGTTTGCTTATTGGTTGTGGGATCCAGGGCTTGGTTGCCGACCAGCGGAAAGGTTTTGTTTTTCGATATAATCCGGAAAATAACGTGATGCTTTGGACTAAAACCATCACCAGCAGTAACCCGACATCGGTTGGGATATTGGAAAACGGTGCAGGTGGCAACTACCTATATTATCAAAATCCAACCCCCTCTAATGGCAATTTGGATGCAGAAATACTTGAAATTGATCGTAATACAGGTAATATTATTGCAAATTTATCAAAACGATACGAATTTAAGGGTGCCGATGTGCTGAGTAAGTTGCTTTGGTACGATGATAACACCTTATATGGAACGGGAACCAGTACCGTGCGGGCGGGTGTTTTGAATGCAAGCCGCCGACAATTGCTCGCTCAATTTAGCCTTTTCAATGGCAATCCGGTATGGAGCCAAATCAATCATTTGGATACCAATGCTACCGGCGACCTTTTTGGACGTGACTTATTGGTGGATGGTCAATCGCTCATCACTTTATACGAAGGGAATGATAGCATTAACCAAGCCGCCTCAAATTCCGTTTTCTTTTTACAAAAATCGGATTTGCAAGGCAATCGCATTTGGTTGAAGCGTTTTCAGGTGCCCGGCAATACATTTAAATTGCTGTCTGACGCATCAGGTTATTTGGTATATGGCCAATTGGCGTCCAATGCCTACTTTTTTATTAAAACAGACAAAGACGGTATTCCAGTTTGGGCCAATCGGTTGGTGTACGGTCCAGCAGGCGCCCCTACGCCCCGTGCTTTTGGTCCGGCACAAGCGCTTTCTTTAAGTGATTCGTATATATTTACAGGTTTGACAGCTAGTGGATTAAACGATGTTTTTCTATTGCGCTTGCAAAAAGATGGTACCTTGAAAGATTCTTGCGCGTATTTGGAGCCCATTGATCTGGATTTTCAGGATATTTTGGATACGCTACGCCAGGACATTACCCTTGCCCCGAAATTGAGCACCGCAATTGCTGCGGGAAACAACCTCTCGCCAGTCGTTTCCGAATTGTTTGAGCAGTTTTTGTGCCCCGACTGTGTGGTTCCCGATCCTTGTCCAGCTGGCAATGATTTTGTTATAAAACTCGAAAACACCAGTTGCGCAGCAGGCACTGTAAATCTGAACTTGCAGATTTGTGATTTGGATGGCGGTGCCTTGCCTGCAGATATTGCTGTTGCTTTTTACGATGCCAACCCAATCCTGGGTGCCGCAAATTTTTTGGGTAATTTTAATTTTAGTCCGACCGGCCAGGATTCTTGTTTCACCGCAAGTTTATTCAACCTTGAAGCGGAATTTGGGGCTGCATTTGCCAAAAATGGGGCGCAAATTTTTGCGGTAGTCAATTTTGACGGGGTATTGAGTACGCCATTTTCGTTTGATGATTTTCCGGTAACCGATTTGGAAGAGTGCAATTATGCCAACAACCTCGACAGTTTTGTGGTGCAATTGCCGGCCATTCCGACCCTGGATTTAGGCGCAGATCGCAGTATTTGTATTGGAGAATCTGCAGTTCTGACGCAAGGCCCTATTTTTTATAAATATCAATGGTCCAATGGTTCATCCAACGATACGATAATTACCAAGGTGAGTGGCCTGTTTGCATTGACAATCACCGATGAATGCGGCGGGAAACAAACCGATATTGTGTCCGTAACTGTTAATCAATTGCCTGTTTTATCCAAAAGCGGCACCTTATGTCCGGGACAAACGATTGAGGTATATGGCTTTCCGTTTTCAGATGGTGGTATTTTTACCGATACCATTCCTGCAACGGTGGGCAATGCCTGCGATACGGTGGTAACGTTTACGATTACCAAACTGCCTTACCAGACCCGGGAAGAAGAAGTTTATTTTTGTCCAGGCTCGGTTGTTACCATCAATGGGGTTGATTATACGGAGTCCGGTTTGGCACGGGATACCGTGGCCGCCAGTGCCGGTTGCGACACTATTGTATTCTATTTTTTGAATCAATTGCCCAAACCTTTCCGTTTTGACACCGCTTATATCTGTCCTGGTGGTTCCATCACCATCAATGGGCAAGTGTACACCCAACCGGGATTGATTATAGACACGCTTCCCTCCAACAACGGGTTGGGATGCGATACCTTGTTGCGCCTGGAGTTGTACCTGCTTCCACAAGCGACTAAAGACTCAACCATTCATTTCTGTCCTGGACAAACGGTCGTTATTGATAATCAGTCGTATAATACACCGGGTATCGTAAACGGTGTATTGCCCGGTTTAGGTGCGGATTGCGATACCTTGATCACCTATACGTTAGTTTACACTGCGCCACAACCTTCGCAGGTGAGTATTAAATGTCCAGCCAATATTGAACTTGCGGTGTTACCGGGTTCCGGTGCTACGGTGGTGAATTACAACCAACCAACCGCCAGCAGTACTTGTTTGTGCGATGGCATTGATTTGCAATTGCAAACCGGTTTGGTGTCGGGTTCGGCATTTCCCATTGGCACTTCGCAGGTTTGTTTTGTGGTCAGTGACTATTGCAATGCTACTGCAACCTGTTGCTTTACAGTAAAAATCCGGGAAGAATTGGCCTGCGATGTAAAAAACACGGCTTGTATTAAATATGAGTTGTTGAGCATCACTAGCAACACCATCAATCAATACACCTACACTATGCGGGTGACCAACAATTGCAGCAATAAATTGATTTATACCGCCATTGAATTGCCAGACGGCATCACGGCCGTTAGTCCGGGCAACAACACGACCTACAATACGCCAGAAGGCAAGGCTTACAGTGTGCGCAACCCGAATTTTAGCCCATTTTACTCCATTCGTTTCAAATCGGGTGCCGACAGCATTGCCAATGGACAATCTGCGACCTTCTCGTTTACCTTGCCCAAGCAAATTCGGCCGACCTTTTTCAATATGACCACGCGGTTGGCGCCACAGTTGAGTTACGACGCGTATTTGAACACCTTTAGTTGCCCAATTGGCATCACGCCATTGGTGCAAAGCCGCAATGAAAATTCGGAGCCATCTGTTGAATTGGATCGGGAGGCTACTTTATTGTTGTACCCGAACCCTACCACCGGCTTGTTGTTTGTCGATTTGTCGCCTTGGAATGGTCAGGAGTTGAACGTACGTATCTTGAACAGTGTCGGACAATGCGTGCAAACGCAGGCTATTTTGGCCGATACGCAACCACAAGCACTTCAAATGTCGGAAAAAGCAACCCCAGGTTTGTATGTTTTGGAACTTTGGACCGCCGATGGACAACGTTTTGCGGTGAACTTTGTGAAAAATTGATATTAATATAATTTACGGTTAAAACAGCGCTCAAAGAGGTTCGCCTATCTTTGAGCGCTATGTTTTACCAACGTCTACTTCCGCTCTTTTGGGTTTGCTGCGCCATCGTTGCCGAGGCCCAACCGGTTCAGTACCGGACCTACCATTTGCATTCCCACAACGATTACCAGCAGGCATTTCCCTTTTGGGATGCTTACAACCACGGTTTTGGTTCGATGGAGGCAGATATTTTTTTCGTTCAAAATAAAATATTGGTAGCCCATGAGGTTTCGGAATTGGATCCGAAGCGCGATTTGGCTACTTTATATCTCGATCCTTTGCGCGCTTGCATCGAAAAGCACAAAGGCAACCTGAGCGCTGATACCAGCCGAAACCTGCAATTGATGATTGATTTGAAGACGGAAGGGACCAGTACCTTGCCTGCTTTGGTCAAATTATTGAACCGCTATCCGGATATTACGGGCAACCGCCATGTGAAAATCCTGATCAGCGGCAACAAGCCTCCCGTGAGCACATTTCGGGACTACCCGGCCTTTATTTTATTTGATGGAAACCTGAAGGATACTTATTCGCCGGAAATCATGCCAAAAATTGGGATGTTGAGTGGCAATTTTGCCGAATATGCCCAATGGAATGGCAAAGGTGTGCTCACCGATATTGAGTTACAGCGCCTGGATTCGGTGATTACGCGGGCACATGCGCAAGGGCGACGGGTGCGATTTTGGAATGCACCGGATATGGTCAATGCCTGGCATCAGTTTATGCGTTTAAAAATTGATTGGATTAACACGGATTTGATAGAATCTGCCGGAACTTTTATGGAAACACTTACCGATCGCGCCTATTTGCCCACCGAAGCGCCTTATGCCTGTTATACACCTGCTTACCGCAATGATGGCGGCACTGGACGGGTAAAAAATGTGATTTTGTTGATTGGAGATGGCATGGGTTTGGCCCATTTGTATGCAGCCTATACCGCCAATCGGGGCGCATTGAATATCTTTAATATGCGGTTTAGTGGATTGTCCAAAACCAGTTCTTTTGATAGTTATATCACCGATTCGGCACCAGGCTCCACGGCATTTTCATCGGGCATCAAAACCCGCAATCGTTCCGTTGGGGTAGATGCAAATGGTCGACCACTGGTGTTATTGCCTGGTATTTTGAAGCAAAAGGGCCTAAAAACAGGCCTGGTAACTTCTGGCGATTTGAGTGATGCGACGCCGGCCGATTTTTATGCCCACCAAAGCGACCGTAGCAACCGGGAAGCCGTGGTGCGTGATTTGCAAAACGCAGGGATTGATTTGATTATGGGTAGTCCACCCGATGTAGATACCGCCCTGCAAGCTTTATTGCCCGCCTATACGGTGGTCAAACAGCCCTTAGATGTGTTGGATTTGAAGCGCCAATGGGTGGTTTCCGACCCGGTGGCAGGCAAATCGGTGCGCGATGGACGGGGTATCTGGCTGCAAACGGCCTTTGAAAAAACTTTATCCCTCTTGGCCACCCATCCGGAAGGCTTTTTCCTAATGGCGGAAGGTGCCCAAATTGATTATGGCGGACATGCCAATGTACTGCCTTATGTAGTTACAGAAGTGGCTGATTTTGATCAGGTTGTAGCGAAAGCGATGGCTTTTGCCGATCAAAATGGCGAAACCCTCGTTATTGTTACCGCTGATCACGAAACCGGCGGCCTTACCTTGCTGGATGGCGATTATAAAACCGGCTATGTGAGCGGGCAGTTTTCGACCAATGACCATACCGCAACGCCGGTGCCCGTATTTGCGTATGGGCCGCGTGCGCAGTTGTTTACGGGCGTGTATGAAAATACGGCGGTGTTTTATAAGGTGTTGGAGGCATTGGGGTTGGGGAAATAGGGGAGGGCAAGGCTTCCACTCCTCAAAAAACGCCCGTTCATACGTGCGCCCGATAGGTATTCCCACACCGGCCAATGTGATTACTTTGCGGCGTACGTTTTCGATACAGCGCTTAGGCACAATAAATAAATGATTTCAATTAGCCGTTGAAAATGAACACGGTGTATTTCGGCAGTGCAAGTTGATGGCGCGGGAGTAGGGGGTAATTTACCGAGTAATGTGACGTGCAATACAAAGTCGACAGCATGACCTTAAAATATAAATTATAAATAAATGTGTATTTATAAATATTTGAATATACCATTTTATAATTACATTTGACGCACACCAACCTCCTCAACACTATGTTCCGTTTATTTAAATTACTTAATATTAAACCCAAGTTTCTCAAAATATTTGTTTGATTGGTATTGTTATATCCATACTGGTATTTCTATTTTGGCTATGGCCTTTTTATACTCATTATGGCATTTACCTATTATGCGTATGCTACAGAAGTAGGAAAAATTACAACTGGAGATGAATATTTTAAAGATGACAATATCTTTTTTCGGTATGGCAAACGGGAGCGGGCATATGTTTTCCCAATTCGGGTAAAAGATAGTTGGAGCGTAGAAGAAAGTAGGAATTTTGCAGATGGTCTAATCCAACGTTTAATTGAAGATTTCAAAAATCTTTTATCGGACAATCCCATGGGGGGCAAGCATGTGGTTGCTGTTGTGGGCGTATTTGATCAGGATCGTCCCAAAATGGGCCGAGGTTTTTTGAAATCGTCTTTTACTGGTACCAATGGAGCGATTATTACCAACATGGTGACTTACCAACTCGTTGGAAAAACGGTTGCTTTGCATCATGAAACTTACACCTTAGGTATCGGGAAATGGTATGACATTCTGTATTTCGTAATGGTTAGCCCAATCACGATTCTTTTTTGGATATACCCTTATTTTAAAAATGTTTATAGTCTTCGTTGTCAGATTAATCGAGAAGTAGAAAACTCTTTTGAACAGTATGATTTGGACTCGTTTTACTGCGCCTCTATTGAAGTAGTAACGGAAACTTTGAAAAACTATCTTAAGGAGCATCAATTGTATTTTGAGACGATTGAACGGTCTATTAATAATTTCATTACCAATATGACCACCAATAATATATACAATCATGGTGGCCAAAATACCAATACAATCAATAATTAAACGGAATCAACCATGGAAATTAAAAATTACGGCCCTGTCAACAATATTGTCAACCATGGGGGCAATAATATCAATACGATCAACAACGGTGCGACATCCAACCCGGTGCAAAACCAGGCGGAAACTGCCGTTCAAAAATCTTCGCTGCTCGAATTAGTAGGCAAAAACGACATCCGCACCGCGCTGTTTGCCATCCATGATCAAACCACCGATCAAAACATTAAAAATACCTGCTTCCAGTTAATCGGTCGCTTTTCCAAAATGGAGTTCGACCAAATGGGGGGCACCTTGAGCGCGGAACATGCGAACCTGGAAATGAATCAAATTCGCATGGCGACCATCGAATTAATAAACAAGTTGTAAAATATGCTGATCTTCTTCAAAATACTCTGCGTCCTCATTGCCCTAGAACACTGCTACATCCTGTGGCTGGAAATGTTTGGCTGGACCACCCGCGGACCAAAAGTGTTCAAAACCTTACCGGCTCATTTGTTTGAACCCACCCGCGCCTTAGCCGCCAACCAGGGTTTGTACAACGGTTTTTTGGCGGCCGGTTTGTTTTGGTCATTGTTCATCATCGACCCGCTTTGGTCGGGAAATGTAGCCGTGTTTTTTCTTTCCTGTGTAGCAATTGCCGGTATTTACGGAAGCATTACCGCCGATAAAAAGATCTTTTGGATACAAGGGTTGTTGCCGTTGTTGGCCTTGGGCATATATTTTTTAATCTACCTGTAAATCATATTTCGGTGTTCGATATTCGGTGTTCGATATTCTTAAAAATTAACTACTTAATACATTGATTTTAAGTATTTTAAAATTTAGTAAGTAAATAAAACGTGACCCATAAAAGCCCACCCTCCCACGGGTCGCAACTGGAATTCTTTTAACATGGGTAGGCTGCGCCAACGAGGAACCGGCACCTTGGCAACGCAGGTTTTTGGTAAATTTTTTAAAAAAAAGGTTATAAAAATCGACAAATCGCCATGAAAATGGCCCTGCAATACCTATATGTTAGCTAAGTCCAGTACTTTTACCAACTATTCACCTTTTATGGAGCAACAGAAAAAAGCGGAAATATTTTATCCGACGGCAACCATTTGCTGCCAAAGCGCTCTATTGATTGTGTGGTTTTTGGATTTCATGAATTCCCGAGCTCATTTTTGACCACAACGAAATTGTACAGAAGGGATTGGAAACCTTGCAGCGTCCTTTGGATGAAAAATTGGTAGGATTTAAACTTTTGCCCTAAACCTTTACCATGGGCGAATTCCAGACGCTTTACGAAACCATTCTGGATCGTCCGTTATTACGCACCAATTTTCAGCGTAAAATGCTGAGTTTGCATATCTTGGAGCGCGTTGAAAAGCGTTATTCGGGCGGTGCACATAAAGCACCATTTTTATATCGGTTTTTAAATGAAAACAGCGTATAACCGCGTTTTTTGATGCCTAAATATTTGTTTTTACTCGTTTTTATTTGTTTTGTGCAAGGTTTTAAAGCACTTCAAGCACAATCAATCACCGAATTGGAGGCTGGATTAGCGGCTAGTTCCGACCTTGCCGTACAGTGGGATTTCCATTATAGACTCGCCCGCAATTACCTGATCGACCAGCCAACCCGTGCAATTGCACATGCGTTAGCCTGCCAACAACTTGCCGTTACCTTGTCTGATCAGAAAAAGACCGCCCAAGCGGCCCTGGTTTTGGGGGATATTTATGCAAAATTAAAACAAAAAGAAAAGGCCATCGTCGCTTATACACAGGCCCAAAAAGCAGCATCCGCCCTCGGCGCAGCGGATATTGAATTGAGTGCAGTAGACAATTTGGAAGTTTTAAGTGTTGAAAATAAGGATTTTGATCAGGCCTATCTGTGGAAAACAGCCCGACAACGCATTTTGCAAACACAAACGCGGTTGGCTACCGAACAACAGAATTTGCGCATTTCAGACCTGGAAAACGCAATTAAAGACGAACATAACAAATTGTTACGATTGATCATGCTTGGATTGGCAGGTTTTGGGTTAGTCTTTTTTGTAGCCTATAATATGTTGCGGCGGTCTGGTCGGCGTGTAGCCGGTGAACTGGCCGAAAAAAACGCCTTAATTGAAGAAAAACGCCGCCGCAGTGAACAGTTATTGCTCAATATATTGCCCCGTGCGGTGGCGGCCGAATTAACAGTTCGCAATAAAGTAGCGGCGCGGCGGTATGAACATTGCACGGTCATGTTTGTCGATTTTGTCGGCTTCACCAAAATTGCCGAACAATTGAGCCCGGAAGTGCTGGTAGAAGCGCTCGATCATTGTTTTTCCCAATTTGACACCATTATTGGGCGCTATCGCATTGAAAAAATAAAAACAGTGGGAGATGCCTATATCTGCGCCAGTGGACTGTCGGACCGCAATGATCGTCCGACTGAAATGATCAAAGCTGCGCTTCAGATGCAGGCATTTTTACAGCAATTTGAATTGAAACATGGCGACCAGCGTTTCCAATTCAATGCCCGCATCGGTATCCATTACGGACCTGTCGTTGCGGGGATTGTGGGTACTAAAAAGTTTGCTTATGATATTTGGGGCGATACGGTCAACACCGCAGCCCGCATGGAAGCAGCGAGTAGCCCTGGGCAAATCAATGTAAGTGGTGCTGTACAAGCAGTTTGTGCCGAGGAGTTTACGTGGCATTATCGAGGCAAAATTGCCACAAAAAACAAGGAAGAATTGGATATGTACTTCGTTACGATACAAACGAATGCTTAAAAAACTCCGATCCCACTACTTTTTAAATACACCGTTCAAAAATACGCCATGTTTGTCCATCCCGAGTCGATTGGCGTAAAATGAAAAAATGCCGCCAACTGCCCCTGTTTTTAGATTAAAATTGGTTAAGGTGAACAAGCCATCGCGGCATTCGTAGGTTTCCCAATCTTTTGCGTTTACCGAAATTTGACCAATGGCATAAAACCGCAAAGGGGCATTGTAATCTAGTTCAAACACGCCTGTGAGTGGGACACGCGCGAGGTTAGATTTGTTAAATCCTGCTAAAACAAGGTGAAATTGATGTTCGGTGGCATTCGAATCGATCCAACTCAAATTCACATGTAACGAAAGCATCATGTTTTCAGGCGCTTCGTCAATGAGTTGTACACCGTTGGTCCAAAAAGGCTCCGTACTCATGAGGGCCTCTTTTTTCAAAATATCATCGTAATACCGCCACATCAGCAAATTGGCGCTGATTGGAATATTCAGATCGTTGGGATTCAGCCGCTGCTCTTTGTTTAAAGAAACAGAACGCACCACGAGGGTGCAACTTGGGCAAGACAAATCAAAACTGTCATTGGGTGCCGAAACCACCAGGGTTGCCTGTGCAGATAGGGTAAAACACAGCAGGCAAAAGAAACAAACGGGCAAAAATTGCATTTAAACTGTATTTTATTGGATTAGTTTATAAAAACGAGGCGTAATATTAACGTGTTTCTAATAGCGTGAGGGCTTTTCCCGAATGGTTTGCCATTCTGCCGCCTCATTTTCAGTCCATTGTGGGTCGTTTTTTTGGATGGTCGCAATAAGCACATCTAAAAATAGAGAAAAATCAGCGGTTTGGTACTTGCTGTGGTTGTTACTGCCCGCGATCGATTTGAGTAAATCGCCCTTTTCATCAATGTCCAGCAGTACGTCGACGGCCATTTGCAACATGGCTGATTGCCTTTGTTTGCCCAAGTGGCTAAAATCACTTTGTGCGGGGGTATGTTGTTCAGTGAATTCCTGGTAAAAATCGCGGATTAGGCTTTTGTTCACGGCCATACTGCGCCGGTAACTTTGGCGCGCCAGGCTGCTGCGCGGAATATCGGCCCGGGTAAATGGATGCAGCGCACGCAACAACTGGTGTAAATCCCGATAGCGTTCGGCAGGGTTTTCTTGCAATAACTGCTGCATGACCCCCACCAGGTTTTTTGAAGCACTGATTTTTAAATCGAACGTTTCTTTGGGTAATTGATTGAACTTGGCGCGGCGATAATCGGCTTTGGCAAATTTTTTGCGCGATTCCAATATTTCATACACTGTTTGTCCTTCAAATAAGTCCTTGCCTGTCAACATTTTAAATCCTAAAAGTCCAAGCGAATACTGATCAGAGATACACATGGCATTCAAATCCAGGCCCTTGCCATCTTTGCGCAGCAATTCTGGACTGCCATAACGACAAACATCCAGATATCGGTTAAAAGAGTGTTCGCCGGTCGTCACGCGATGCAAGTCGAACGGCGAAATCATAATCTGCCATTCATCATCAATGTATATTTTGGAGGGCCGCATGTTTGTGTGCATGATCCGTTTATGCCGCAAATAGTCAAGTGCATCGGCTATCTGGTACAACCAATCTACCGCTTGTGCTGCTGGCCTAGGGCCGGTTTTTGCAATTGCTTCCGGTAGGGTAGTGCCATGTATGTATTCGGTAATTACAAAATATGGATAGGTGTTCAAATCCTGATCGAGCAATTTGATCACATTGCGGTGACGTAAATCTGCTAATTGCAAAATTTCCGATTTTGTATCTCCTTCTAATTCACCAGTTTTTAAAACAAGTGCAATGGCATGCCGCTGGGTATCTACATTGAGTAGCCGGTACACGATGGAAGAGTTTCCCTCGATCATTTGTTGTTCCCGCAAATATTGTTTGGGACGCAGCCGCAGGTCGAGGATTTCATGTACGATGGTATCCCGGTTTTCGAAGCTTTTAAAAATCTTTTCCCGGTCGGTCATATCAAAATAAACCGACATGACATCCCGCCGAAAATCATCGAGTTGGGTCTGAAAACTCATGCGAATGCGGTTGCGCTCTATATTGGCTTCGCTGCCCACAGTCGCTGCATTTACCTGGTTTTCCATAAAGGCGTACCGGCTTTTATTTTGAGCCAATTCCTGTCGTTCCAATTCGCAAAACTTCAAAAATTCTGCAAATTGCGAAAATGCTTCTGCCAATTTCCCATCGGCAATGAGGTTTTCAATGTTCTTTTCTGCCATTTGATTGGTTTATTTATGCAATATTACATCAAACCCAATTATTTTAATGGCAGATCAATATATAATATTTTTTTATTCAGGATACTTTAAAAGTCACCGTACACAAAGGCTTGTTGTTCATCATCGGGCCAACGCGGTACCACCACCCAAAAACCAACGTGGTGTAATTCGGGTATGTGTATGAAAAACAGCCAATTATCTTCTATTTTTTCTCCATTTATGGGGTTATTATCGCCCATTTCAATGGGTAAAAACTCCAAATAGGCCGTTTCCAAATAGGGCTTCAATTGGTGGGCAATTGCGGCGCGGTATGCTGTTGGTTCATCGAAATTGAAGGCGGGTATGTCGTCTTCAAACTTTTTTGCAACAAAATTAAATACCGATTTTGGACTAATATAATCGTGCAAAACGGTATTTAATGCTTGCCGGAACAAACTCGGAATCGAACGCCAATCGGGGCCAAATTGTGTTTGTTGGGCCAAGGCATCCTCTTCCGGAAGCGACCATTCCAGGGAATTCAAGCCAAATTCATCGCTCACGATCCGTTGAATGATTTCAGAAAGCGGGCGATTATCGTCCACAAAACAACTGTTTGAGGCGGCATCCCCATCGTTGTTTTCGCGCGTGGCCGTCACCAGTATTTTAAAATTAGTTTTAGTGGACATCTCTATTCCAAATACCCACTCGTAATCCATTGATAATGAAATATTTGACGGAATTGGAAACTCAGCGGTGCCTGCCTCGCTTTGTGCACGGTAATCCTGTGGAATCAAGAATAGTTTCCCGGAATTCACATAGGCGCGTAAATAAGGTTCGGCACCTAGATCAGGATCAATCCATACCTCTTGTTTGATAAAATCATAAAAAGAAAAGCTACTTTCGGCATTAAAAAAGCCCTGCGTGACAGCAGCAAAAAGGGCGTTACCAAAATTTTGATTGGGCACCATTGCCTGCTGTTTTTCTACTTCCGTTGCATCAATTTGCCAGTCCAATTGGGTAAAATCCGCGTATTGCTTGATAATGGTATTGCTTAATGTACCAAGGGCTGTTTTTTTAGAAAAATACCCCTTGCTGTGCTGGAAATTCCCATGCCGACCAACAAATGCAATATATCGAACCGGTTCAAAATCAGGTGTTTGGAACCCAAAAATCCAAAATGTTTCGAAATCCAAGCCACCAGGCAATTCAAAACCCAAGCTTGCTTGCGCGGCTGCATCGCTGGGAATCAAAAACAAAGTACCTTTATCAAAATATGATTTTAACACCTTGGCCGAATTTTGTTGATCCGCATAAGCCAAATCGCGGCGACCCACACAACCGGCAAAACTCAAGATGCCTTGGTTCCAGTTTAAAAATGCTTCCACGGCCCCTTTTAAGGCTTGACCAAACAACCGATTTTTATCTAATTGCTCCTGAACTTTTACCGTTTCAGGATCAATTTGCCATTTTATCTGTTTCAAATTGTATTCCATCCGCAAAACACGTACGATGGTTTGCTCCAAAATATTGGTACCTTCACTCAATTGTCCGCCCAACCAGGTAGCCGCTTCCGTACTAAATGCATAATGATCCAGTATATAAGCCAAGGTGCGGCGCTCAATATCTGTCACTTTGCCACCGTCCATCGCATTTTGATAGATTTGTTGAGCTCCTGTCAGGTTTATCTGTTGGTCACTTGCAAGCGCAACCAAAGTATCGGCCGCCTTTAGAAGGTCTGCCGCGTATCGAATTTTGTTGATTGTTTTGTAATAAGACATGCGGTTTTGTTTTAAGTGTTAGTAAAACAAATGTATTCTCCTGTACGGGTGCGTGCATCAAATTCGATATTAACTTTGTTTAAATTTTGCGCGGGTGCGTACATTTACCTTTCAAAATTTACTTGACTTCTGATATGCGTCAATTTTTTACATCGAAGCCCAATCATCTGTGGATGATCCTGTCCGGATTTTTTGTCACCAATGCCTTGGTGGCCGAATTTATGGGAGTGAAACTGTTTTCGCTCGAAAAAACATTGGGCTTTATGCCGGTCAATTGGTCGTTTATGGGCCAGCAGAATCTGTCCTTCACCCTAACCGCTGGGGTATTACTTTGGCCGGCGGTGTTTATCATGACCGATATTATCAATGAATATTATGGCAGAAAAGGCGTGCGTTTGCTTTCCTATTTAACTGCTGGATTGATTGCTTACGGGTTCATTATGGTATTTTTTGCCTTACAACTAGATCCTGCCGATTTTTGGCGTACGGCCCATATTAAATCCAATTGGTCGCCTGAGCAACAGGCAGATATGCGTGCGCAGGTAGGCGACTACAATACGGCTTACACGGTGGTTTTTGGTCAGAGTTTGTGGATTATTGTGGGTTCCTTAATTGCCTTTTTGGTGGGTCAAATGGTAGATGTGGGCGTTTTTCATGCCATTAAGCGTCGCACCGGCGAACACCGTATTTGGATGCGTGCGACCGGAAGCACCTTGGTTTCACAATTTTTAGATAGTTTTGTGGTTGTTTTTATCGCCTTGTACATTGGCCAACAATTGCCTTTTTTGCAAGTATTGGCCATTTCAATTATGAATTACCTCTACAAAGGCACCATGGCGGTACTGCTCACACCAGTTATATATGGTGTACACGCCCTGATTGAGCAGTATTTGGGCGTGGAATTGGCAGCCGAGATGAAAAAGGTTGCCCACGAATCTTAACATCTTCATTTTTAAAGCATCTTGCTTGAAACCAGAAATACTGTACGAAGACGAATATATGTTGGTGGTCAACAAACCCGCCGGTTTATTAACCATTCCTGATCGCACCGGGACCCAGGATAGTGTGCTCAAATGGCTAATCCAGCATTATGGTCATGTGATGACGGTGCACCGTTTAGACCGCGAAACGAGCGGTATTTTGTGTTTTGCCCGCACCGAAGCTGCGCACAGGCACCTCTCCATGCAATTTGAGCACCACACAGCCGATAAATTTTACTTTGCCTTGGTCGATGGCGTTTTGCACCATGAGGAGGGCGAAATTGACAAACCCATCGGCGAGCACCCAGGTATTTCGGGCAAAATGGCCATTGTACATCAGGGCGGCAAAGCGTCGCTTACTTTTTACCGCGTTGCCGAGCGGTTCAAGCGCTTTACCCTGGCCGAAGTATTGATTAAAACGGGCCGCACCCACCAAATTCGCGTGCATTTCAACAGCATCGGCTACCCATTGGCCGTGGATGCTTTGTATGGCCGACGTGCTTCGTTTTTATTGTCGGAAATAAAAGGCCGGTCGTATAAATCAGGCAAATTTAGCGAAGAAGAACGTCCCATTTTAGAACGCACCTCCTTGCATTCGGCCCGCTTACGGGTAGATCATCCCCATACCAATGAACGGATGGAATTCACAACGCCCTTACCCAAAGATTTCAATGCCTTGCTGACTCAACTCCGTAAGTGGGGGGGATAGTAACCACGGAGGTGACACCTCGGGAAGGTGACACCTCGGGAAGGTGACACCTCGGGAAGATGACACCTCGGGAAGGTGTCACCTCGGGAAGGTGACACCTCGGGAAGGTGACACCTCGGGAAGGTGACACCTC
>JBBAVI010000041.1:0-45177 GCA_040397785.1 Saprospiraceae bacterium
AAGAGAAAATTTATAAAACATTTTGTGGTATTAAATAATCAAGTTATTTTTGCAAGACCTAACTTTGACAAAAAATTTAACCCACGGAAGTCGCAAAAATTGTAGAACAAGCAATTGCAGATAAAATTGATACCCAGTATGTTACTGCACAATTCCCGCATGTGGAAAATGTCGGGATCTTTTTTTTATGTACCCAAGACGAAACCGACCAGGAAGAAGACGAGTGGGTAGACGAAAAAGGCAGGCATAACTTCATTATCCGTTTGCCCTACGATCTGGTAAGACATGCGGCTGATATACGTGCTTTTATGGTTGATATTGTAAAAGCACGGGTGGGTGTCGCATAATTCATTAACTATACGTTTTCCTGCTACCGCCGATATGAAAACCGTCGAATAAACCCAACCTTTACCCTACTGATGCGACAGATTTTCCTCCTCTTTCCAATTAGCTCCGCACAGCGTAGCGAATTGACTTGGTATTTTTGCTTAGGGCAATATAATTCCTTTAAAATCAATTTTTTAGATATAGAACTTAAGCCTGCTAAAATCTGCGATTTGGTCTAGCGATTCAGAATTAAGGAAATCTTGTTGACAGTTTAAATTTATTTTACCGAAAAAACTACAAAAAGCAGATAAGTCGTTACATTTGTATTAGAATATCACGAAAAGAACCTCTCCCAATGTCGAACCTTGCACTCCGTCTCAAATCTGCCCGCGTAATGAATGGGCTAACCCTTGAGTTGCTCGCCTCCAAAATGGACAATATGGTGAGCAAACAAGCCTTACAACAATATGAAAGTGGTGCACGCAACCCCAGCCTTGATGTACTGCGCGAATTGGCTAAGGTATTGAATGTTCGTACTGATTATTTTTTACGTGAGCATTATTTGCCTTTAGGCGACTTTAAATTCCGAAAACAGAGCAAATTGGGTCAAAAATGGCAAGATGCATTCACCGAGAAAGTGCGGGATGCGCTGGAAAAATATTTGGAACTGGAGGAAATCCTGAACGCTCAACAATCCTTTAAAAACCCATTGAAACGCCCGGGAATCTCGTCCGAAGAAGGCGCAGAAGAAGCCGCTCAAGCATTTCGAGATGCGTTTTCCCTGGGCTCCGACCCCATTTATAATGTGTTAGAAATGCTCGAATCTATTGGGATAAAGGTGGTTGTGATAGATGAATTGCTCGAATTTGATGGGGTTTCAACCGTAATTGAAGACAATGCTCCGGTAATCGTCGTCAATAAAAAATTGGTTGAATCAGCTATTGAAGGCGAAAAGCCCAAACATGACCGCTTGCGTTTTACTGCGCTACACGAATTGGCACACCTCGTCTTAAAAATCGAAAATTGCGAAGAAAAACAAGAAGAAAAACTCTGCCATTCCTTTGCTGGAGCCTTTTTGTTACCTGAAAGTCGTATAAATGAGTATTTTGGCAGGATGCACCGAAACCGTATTTATCTCCAGGAACTCATCAATGTGAAACAAACTTACGGTATCTCAATTCGAGCCATATTGATGCGCTTGCGGCGTTTTGACCGCATCAGCGACTACGATTTGAGGACCTTTTTTGCCATGCTCAATCGAACTTATGGCGCAAAAAATGAGCCGGGTGATTGCCCAAGTATTGAAAAACCATTTCGATTTGAACAACTGCTTTATCGTGCCCTTGCTGAAGAGTTACTTTCTGTTTCTAAAGCTTCTGAACTCCGAGGCATGCCCCTCTCCGAGTTCCGGGATGAACTTTCCAAAATCGCCAAATGACCGTTTTTATTACCGATGCCAATATTTTTATTGACCTATATTACGCTGGTTTATTGAAATTGATGCCTAGCCTGGGCTTGTCTTTCGTAACTACCCAACTCGTTTCTGACGAATTAAACCAGGAGCAACAATTTGATTTACAATTACTTATAACCTTAAATACCCTCCAAATAAGCGAAGTTTCCCTTCAAGAAATCCAGGGATTAAATCTTTCAAAGGGTTTGTCTTTGCCAGACCGTTCGGTTATTTGTGTTGCGGTTCGAGAAAATGGGGTACTCGTAACTGGGGATGGATTAGTTCGTCGAACAGCCGGAAATTTTGGTTTAGAAGTGCGCGGTTTGCTATGGCTTTTTGATGAATTTGTTTTATTGAATTTAATATCACCCTTTGAAGCGGCCGAAAAATTAGAATTCTTAGTTGTTGAGAAAGGAAGTAGACAACCTAATTCGGACTATAATGCCCGATTAGAAAAATGGAGAACCGGATGAATTGGGCGTAACGAAACAATAAGCCTTGATGGCAATATCAAACGGTTGGTATCCATATTTGCATACGATTCGTCAAAACTTCCAATGATACCCCACCCGAACTACCCGCATTTCATAATAATCCCTGCTTTCCAATTTAAAATCTGACCCTTGTATGGTTTTTTCTGATTTGCATTGTACTCAGCAAATCGGTCGCAAGCCTTACGCCGATATTTGGAGGGGCGGGGAAGAAAGGGACGTGACACCTACAAACCAGCAATAAAAAAGCCAGTCTCCTCTTAGTTCAAAAGATATGAGAAGTCCAGCTTTTTTATCGCGTTGTCTCTTGGTGCGATTGCTTCATCAAACCTATATTGCATTCATTTTCATGGCACAAATAGGGTCTTTTCAATTCAACATTTTGCCGGAAGCATCGAAAATCAAATCTTTCCGCTTGACTTCGGCTTCGTACACGGTTGAGCCGTCGGCTTTTTCTATGCGGGCGGCTTCATTCACTTTTTTGCCTTGTAAGGCGGTACGGATGGGCGCGGGCAGTTCCGAAAATGCGATTTCGGTTTCCGTTTCGAGCCAGCGGCCGTCGGCAGAAAAATTGGCGGACATCTCCTGACTGCCTGTCAGTTCAAACTCAGCTTCCCATTCTCCGTTTTTTTCCTTCGACCAATCCACGTCTTGTGCGTTGGGGAATTTTTGCTGGAACGCTGCCAGCACCGCTTGCGGCGGGTTTGCGGAAAATGCCATCGCGCAAGAAACGAGCGCAAACAGGCTTAATAGCATGATTTTTTTCATGGTCAAGAATTTATGTTTGAATGAAAGATGTGTCAAAGGTTTGTTTCGATTTTGGAGAAACTTTGGAGGTCAAAACTTCCAATTATACCCCAACCGGACTACCTGTGTCTCATAATAATCCGTGCTTTCCAATTTAAAATCTGTCCCGCGTATGCTTTTTCTAATTTGCATGGTATTCAGCAAATCAGTTGCATTGAGCACCAATTCCCCTCGGCCTTTCTGGACGATTTTTTTCACGCCCGCATCCAGCGCGTACCGGCTACCGATACGCCCTTGCGGGATCAGGTCGGGTGCAAGCCATATACTGGAAATTTGCGCCTCCCAGTTTTTTGCCATTTTCACAGAAGCGATCAATTTGAAATTTCCAGATACAAGTTGCTGTTTTTCAGCCGAATAAGTTGTCGGAACGGGATAGCGATTGACTACGCTAAACGCAGCGAATGTGTTCTGATAAATATTTGCGTTGGCCGTCAAAGAAAACCAACTATTTATTTTTTGCTGCCAAACTACCTCAGCGCCCGTATTCCAGCTACGTCCGGCGTTTTGAAAAACATTGTAGAGCAACACACTACCTGGTGCTTGGGTAGCAATGCGCGTAATGGTGCCGTCAATGATGCGATGGTAAATCGCCGTAAACAAACTGCCCTGCTTAAATACACTTTTGAAACCCAATTCGGTGGACATGGTAAACTGTGGCTGTAGCGCCGGATTGCCCACTTTTATGAGTTCCGGCTCGTCGTATTTTGGGAAAATGCGGATGTCTACTTCGTTCGGACGGTCTACCCGGCGGTTGAAAAAGAGGGAGATTTTGTTGCGATCATTGAGTTTGTACGCCGCACGCAGGTTGGGGAAAGGTTGGAAATAGCGATAACCGTCGCTTTTGTAGGTGTTGTGATCGGGATTTACTTGATAGTCTACCTCCACGTATTCAACCCGCAAACCACCCTCCAATTCAAATTTTTCATTTTCAAAAACATAATTTGAATACAGCGCAGGAATTTTTTCATCATAATTCGCCCAACCGCCTGCGCCCGTATCAATCGGAGAATTTTGCCCTGGAAAAAACTGCATGTTTACCGGAATGGAGCGGAACCGACCTTTGAATCCAGCCTCGACCCGCCCACTTCGGAGCGGTTTCGAATAATCGATGTTAAAATCCCAGACGTGTTCGTCAGAAAGTAGTTTAAAAGCGTCTTTCCCGATAAAATCAGGCAGTGTATTGGTGAAAAAATACTGCTCATCTTCCCGGTGGAAGGAGTAGTTTCCAGTAAAAATTACGTTGTGACCCGGTTGGCGAAATTTATGGGTAAAAACCGTCGTGCCAAACGCAGTGTATTTCACTTCATCTTCCAAAAATTGCCAAAGACGGTAGCGGTTTTGTGCTTCCGGACTATCTAAAAAGAAAGGTTCGTCACCGTTGTCCAGAATTTTTTCACGGTTAAACAGCCCCGAAACGATCAGGGTGTTATGGTCATTAAAGGTATGGTCGAGCCCTATTTTAGCGGTGGCATAGTCTGTTCGGCGGTTTCGTTTCACCTGTTGAAAAATAACAGTGCCATCCTCATAAGTACGGGTAGAAAACTCGTTTTTGTTTAAAGTAGGTGCATAAAGCCAGTCGCCTTGAAAATAAAGATTGGTTTCTTTTTTCCGATAATTCACTGAAATAGAAGGGTTTAGTTTAGGCGTCGCCTGAAACTGCGGTCGTATGGTTGGCAGGTTTTCCCGCTTTTCCCAGAGTGCGCCCGCCCCTACCATTATACCGACTTTGCCATTGAAACCAGGCTGCTCCTGTTTTTTGAAAATGATGTTTATGATGCCCGCACTGGCATTGGCATCGTATTTAGCGGAAGGGTTGTTGATGATTTCGATGCGTTCAATGGCAGAGGCGGGTAGGTTGTCCAAGCCCTTTTGCGATCCATAACCCGTAAGTGCGGTTTGTTTACCATCCATCAGAACGACAATTTTGTCGCTGCCCCGCAATTGGACTTTGCCATCTTCATTGATGGTAACACCCGGCAAATTAGTCATCGCTTGCAATACTGAGCCACCCGATTGGCTGATGTTGTCGCTGACAGCATAGGTTTTCTTATCCATTTTACTGGAAACTTCGTCGGCTTTTGTAGAGACAATTACTTCGTCCAAAGCCTTTGCATCTTCCAGCATTTGCAATACACCCACATCCAAAAATGTGCTTAGTTCACCAATTATAATCCGTTGTCGCAGGAGTTGGTAACCCACAAAGGAGGCTTCAAGACGGTAATTCCCTTTTTTCAAACCTGACAATATGAAAGAACCTGCTTCATTGGTCAAGGTCCCGGCGACGAATGCGCTGTCTTTCTCGGTTTTCAAGACGATGCTTAAAAAGGCAAGTGGGGCTTTGGTTTGAGCGTCCTGTATCTTGCCGGAAAGGGTGATGCCGTTACCCGACGGGGTTTGGGCGATGATTTGCGTTGTGCAAAAAGCAGCGAAAAGTAGCGGGAAAAGTAATTTTTGTATTGACATTCATTAATTTTTTAGGCAAAAGTCCGGGGCGATTTTGGAGGGAATTGGGAGGATGGGTCTCAGAAGACTATTTCCTAAAACGCAGTTGCACGCGCCAAACACCCTGTTCAAACGATATTTCAAGCCCGAGGCCTTGTTGTTCGCAAATTTCCACGACCATTGCTAAACCCAGCCCAACACCCTCCGAATGCGGATTTCCGCGTGCAAAACGGGCAGTCAAATCTTTCACCGAGGCTTCTGGCGGGGCGGCTGAGTTTTCTAGGATTAGGCAGTTTTCATTCAAAATCACACGCAGAAAACCGCCTTGGAGATTGTGTCTTACCGCGTTTGTGAGCAAATTAGTCACGAGCGTTTCCGCCAAAAACGGGTTGATTTCGAGCGTTATTTCTACTAAAATGGTCTCTAATTCCAGTTTTTTTTCAGCGATGAAATCTTCGAGCCATACCAATCTTTTTTCCAAAAGTGGTTTTAATGCAATTGGCTTTCGCTCCAAAAACTGATTGTTCTCGATTTTTGAGAGCAGTAAAAGGGATTGATTGAGTCGCACCATGCGCCGGGTGCTTTGACCAATGATGTCTATTTGCTGAGCCTGCGTTTCGCTAATGGTATCGTTTTGTAATAATATTTCCACCTTGCCTTGAATGATAGCAAGCGGGGTTTGCAGTTCGTGACTGGCATTTTCGGTAAACTTTTTGACTGTTTGATAATCCCGTCGCACCTGAGAGGCAAGATTTTCAAGTGTTGTATTGAGTTCCTGAATTTCCTCGACCGAGGAGGGAGGGAGTGTTAGGAGGGCGTGGTCGGCCAGCCGGAAGCGACGCATTTTTTCCAAGGTTTCAAAAAACGGCTGCCAAACCTGTCGCGACACAATCCGGTTGACCCAGAGCATCACCAGAAGCAACAGTCCGAACATGGTTACAAGTAGCACGGCCAATATCAATACAAGGTCGTGGTGTTCGACTGCACTGGTAAGTGTAGACACCATCCATATCTGCCCGCGCATCTTTACCGGGAAACGCAATTGCCGGAAGGGTTCTATTTCGTTCTCAAACTTGTTGAAAAGCATCGTGTCCGAAAAAGTATGTCCTGTCAGATTCGTCATAGAGCCTTTAGGCATCGGTTCGGCATACCATCGGTCGAAAACAGTCTGAAAAAAGGTAGGAAGCGTATCATTTATCCGCACATAGGATTCGATTTCGGCTTGCACCCCCAATAGTTTTTCGTCCGTTTCATGGTCGAAAACCCAACGCAGCGTGAAAAAAGAAACTATTCCAGCTGCTATGAAAACCGGAAGTACACCTCGAAAAAAAAGTCGTTGTGTTTGATGAAGCAGTTTCATTTTTTGTCGGTGAATTTGTATCCGATACCGTACACCGCTTTTACATAATCAAGGCAGCCTCGGTCTATCAGTTTCTTACGCAGGTTTTTGATGTGCGAGTAAATGAAATTGAAATCGTCCATTTGGTCGGCATCGTCGCCGAGGAGGTGTTCAGCGATACTCTCGCGGCGCAGTACATGATGTTGGTTTGATAAAAAATAGAGCAAAAGGTCGTATTCTTTTGGGGTGAGGTCAAGTAAATTCTCCTTAATATAAACGTTTCGCTCAGCAGGTTTAACCTTAATCTCGTGGAAAACTATATCCGAACTGCCACCGAAATGTCTCCGTCGTAATAGGGCTTTAAGCCGTGCGTTTAGTTCAGGAAGATGGAAGGGTTTGGTTAGGTAATCATCTGCTCCGAGGTCAAGCCCAACAATACGGTCTTCAAGCCCATTGCGTGCGCTGATGATGATGACCGCAGCTGCTGGATGCAATTTTTTCAGGGCGCGAATAACGTCCAGCCCTGTGCCACCGCCGGGCAAGTTGATGTCTACGATGAGGCAGTCGTATTCATAGACTATTGCTTTTTCGTAAGCGGTTGGAAAGTCAGATGCGAGTTCAACAAGGTAGTGTTCACTTTTTAGGAAATCCAAGACAGAAGTAGCAAGTTCGAGTTCATCCTCGATGAGCAAAATTTTCATTTGGCAAAAATACGATTTTAATTTTGGAGGCATTTGGGAGGCTGGCTTTGTATCAAATATTACTTTCATTGGCATAAATCCCCCCTACAACCAATACGAAAACCGCCGGATAAACCAAACCTTCACCCATTGCGTCAACAAACAATAGCACAACAAAATACCGATCAACCAAGGGAAAAAGGCCAAAGGCAAGGGCTGCATGCGCAAATCAGCCGCAAAGGGTGAAAATGGAATATATACTGCCACTGCCATCACGAGGGTGGTTAATGCCAATACCGGCGCGGTAGCCCAACTTTGAAAAAACGGGATTTTACGGGTCCGAATCATGTGAATAATCAGGGTTTGAGACAATAAACCCTCCACAAACCAGCCGCTCTGAAACAGGGATTGTTTTTCGATGGTATTGGCCTGAAAAACAAAATACAACAACGCAAAGGTGGCATAATCAAAAATGGAACTGATCGGACCGATAAACAGCATAAACCGAGTGATACCGGTGGAAGCCCATTTTTGAGGTTTTTCAATAAATTCCTTGTCCATTTGGTCCCATGGAATGGTAATTTGGGAAATATCGTAGAGCAGGTTTTGGGTCAAGATTTGAATGGGCAACATGGGTAAAAATGGCAACAACGCACTGGCTCCCAATACACTAAACATATTGCCAAAATTACTACTGGCGGCCATTTTAATGTATTTGATAATGTTGCCGAAGGTTTGTCGGCCGTAAATAATGCCACTGCGCAGCACCATCAAATCTTTTTCCAACAGGATAATATCGGCACTTTCTTTGGCAATATCTACGGCAGTATCCACCGAAATACCGACGTCGGCGTCTTTTAAGGCGGATGCGTCGTTGATCCCATCACCCATAAACCCAACGGTGTGGCCCAATTCCTGCAACAGTTTGACGATCCTGGACTTTTGAAGCGGATTGATTTTGGCCATAATATTGGTCTCCTCCAGCTTTCCTTTGAGTTCGGCATCGCTCATTTGCTCAATTTCGGCGCCCAACAAAATATGGGTTACTTCGATACCTACATCCTTGCATATTTTTTGGGTAACAATCTCATTATCACCGGTTAACACTTTGATCGAAACGCCCAATTCTTGCATGGCAGCAATGGACGCTTTAGCAGAGTCCTTGGGCGGATCCAAAAACGCGATAAAACCCGCAAAAATCAGGTCTTTTTCATCCGCCACCGAATAATCAGGGTCCCGATTTTCAAATTCTTTGATCGCCACCAACAAAACCCGCAATCCATCGCCATTTAACGTTTTACAGGTATTTATTACGGTTTGTTGCATTTTGGCATCCATCGGCACAATGGCGTCGCTTTCGATGTGCAATTGCCGATCATCCCCAGGATCGAAGGCCTGCGTGCAAAGCGGGAGCAATTCTTCCATGGCGCCCTTGCAAATCAGTAAATGTTTGCCGGAATGCTGTTGCAGCACGACCGACATGCGCCGACGCTGAAAATCGAAGGGAATTTCGTCTACTTTGGTGTATTTTTCTTCAATTTCGAGCAATCCATGCACTTCCGAATGCTCCAACACCGCAATATCTAGCAGGTTTTTTAGTCCGGTTTGATGAAAACTATTGAGGTAGGCCCATTTTAGCACTTCATCGTCGTTTTCCCCAAAAACATTCAAATGCAATTCGAGCACAATTTTATCCATCGTAAGCGTGCCCGTTTTGTCGGTACAAAGCACATCCATGGCCCCAATATTTTGAATGGCATTGAGGCGTTTTACAATCACCTTTTCCTTGCTCATGCTCAAAGCGCCTTTTGCCAGGTTGGTGGTTACGATCATGGGCAGCATTTCAGGGGTAAGTCCAACCGCAACAGTGAGCGCAAACAGGAAAGCGTCGATCCAGCTGCCTTTGGTGAAACCGTTGATTAAGAATACCATAGGAACCATCACGAGGATAAAACGAATCAACAACCAACTCACGCTGGTAACCCCTTTATCAAAATTGGTCTCCGAACGTTTGCCGGTAATGGCTTTGCTGACCGAACCCAAGTAGGTCTGATTCCCGGTATGCACCACTACTGCCGTTGCAGCGCCACTTTCCACATTGGTTCCCATAAAGCAAATATTGTCCAGTTCTATGCTCGACTTTTTGCTGATATCGCCCAGCACTGCTTCCGATTTTTCAATGGGCATTGCCTCCCCGGTAAGGGAAGATTGTATAATAAATAAATCTTTTGATTGTAGAATGCGACAATCGGCAGGAATCATATCTCCGGCCGATAACAACACCAGATCACCGGGTACTAATTTTTTAAAATTAATTTCCTTTTTTTCTCCCGGCTTGCGCAATACGGTTGCCGTGGTTTTGATCATGCTTTTTAAGGCTTCTGCGGCTTTATTGCTTCTATATTCTTGCCAAAAACGAAGTAAGGAACTCAACAAAACCATCAAGGTCAACAAAATTACCGTTTTGTATTCCCGTTCGGCGGGCAAGACCAGAAAAACATCGGTAAGTAAGGAAACCAGCGCAACGATAAATAATACACCATTAAAAGGTGTTAAAAAGGCGGCCAACAATTGGAGGTACCAGGCCGGGGCATTTTCATGATGAATTTCGTTGGGCCCATATTTTTTGAACCGTGCAGCAGCCTGTTGTTCAGAAATACCAGTCATTTCGCTATCCAACATTTTTAGGCAGGCAGGATTGTCGGATGTTGCTAAAGTTTTCAGCCGCTTAATAACGGTTTCGTCAAAGCCCGTTTTGGGTGAAATGGCTGCGCTTTTGGCAGTTGTAGACTTAACTTTGGTTTCCATGATCCATTTTTTTAACAAGCAAACGCCTTCAGGATGAATTCAAGTGAACGATTCAAACAACTGGCTCCTAAATTGGGGAGCCTTTTCCCGTGACAAATGACATGTACCGCGAAATTAACAAAATAAGTCGGGCTTTGGCAAAGCGCTGCTGGTTTATTCCATTGAAAAAACAATGGACTCAAACATTGCCCCATAAGCAATGTTTTACTACGGACATTTTAATAGGATATTTTGCCCACCTTACCCCACTGCAACCATATTAAATCTAATTTTACACCCGAACTTCACTATCAATCGCATTCGCTTATTCAAACTTACACTCAAAAATGAAAATCGGATTCATCGGACTTGGAAAAATGGGCTTTAACATGGTCCACCGCTTGTTAGACCATCACCATGAAGTGGTTGTATGGGACCGCTCAGCGGAAGCGATCGAAGAAATTGAAAAGCTCGGTGCAGAAGGCGCCACTTCTTTGCAGGATCTGGTGGAAAAACTCCCCGCCCGCAAAATCGTATGGCTCATGGTACCTGCAGGCAAACCGGTGGATGAAAACCTCGACGCCCTGCTCGCTATCCTCAACAAAGGCGATATTATTATCGATGGCGGCAATTCATTCTGGCGCGAAACACAGCAACGTGCCGAAAAAGCAGCCCTAAAAGGGGTCGATTTTGTCGATTGTGGTACCAGTGGCGGTGTTTGGGGTCTGAAAAACGGCTATTGCCTCATGTACGGGGGCGCGCAGGAAGCCACTTCCTATATGGAACCTGTTTTTAAAGCCCTAGCACCTGAAAACGGCTACGTGTATTGTGGCCCATCCGGCACCGGACACATGGTAAAAATGGTACACAATGGCATCGAGTACGGTATGATGCAATCGTATGCAGAAGGGTTCGAAATCCTCCAAAAATCGCCGTATGATCTTGATTTGACTAAAATCGCGGATGCCTGGCAATATGGCAGCGTGGTACGTTCGTGGTTGCTCGAACTGGCCGTAAATGCCCTCAAAGAAGATCCAAAACTGGAATCCCTGAAAGATTATGTGTCAGACAGCGGTGAAGGACGTTGGACCATCCAAACAGCCATCGATTTTGACGTACCTGCCCACGTAATTACGGCTTCTTTGTACACCCGCTTCCAATCGCGGCAGGATGAATCGTTTGCTATGAAGATGGTGGCGGCATTGCGCAATCAATTTGGCGGACATGCCGTAAAAACCAAAGAATAAACCCTTTATGAATCAGAACGATCACCATTTATATGTGATTTTTGGCGCATCCGGCGATTTGAATAAACGCAAATTAGTACCGGCTTTATACGCCCTTTTTGTCCAAAACTTGTTGCCAGAAAAATTTGTATTTCTGGGCGTATCCCGTACAGTTTATTCAGACGAAGACTACCGGGTGGCCATGAAAGCAGCCATTCTCGAATTTAAAGAAATTGAAGATGCATCGCGGGTGGATGAATTTGTAGAAAAAATCCACTATATCCCGCTCCAAATTGAGGAAGCAGCGGCCTATAAACCGTTTAAAAAGCAATTGGAAGCATTGCGCCTTCAAAAAGGAATCGGTGGTAACACGGTTTTCTATTTGTCGACCCCTCCTAGCACTTATGGCGTCATCCCCAAACATTTGGCATCGGTTGGGCTCAATACCGAGGACGATGGATGGAAACGTCTGATCATTGAAAAGCCATTTGGTTACGATCTGCAATCGGCCATGGATTTGAAGGAGATCTTGTTGAAAGACTGGAAAGAGGAGCAATTGTTTCGAATCGACCATTATTTAGGCAAGGAAACCGTTCAGAATCTGTTGGTTACGCGTTTTTCCAATGGTATTTTTGAGCCGCTTTGGAACCGCAATTATATCCATCATGTAGAAATTACGGCTGCTGAAAGTTTGGGCGTGGAAAAACGCGGAGGTTATTATGAAACCGCTGGCGCCTTACGCGACATGGTACAAAATCACCTGTTGCAAGTGGCTGCTATTACCGCCATGGAATCACCTTCTTCGCTGGAACCCATCGCGATTCGCAATGAAGTATTAAAGGTGTTTCAGTCTTTGCGGCCTATTTTGCCGGAAGATGTGAAAACCCATGCCATTCGCGGACAGTATGTATCGTCTGTCATTAAAAAAGAGAAAATTGCGGGATACCGCGAAGAGGAAGGGGTTGATCCCAATTCTATGGTGGAAACCTATGCTGCCTTGAAATTTTATATCGACAACTGGCGCTGGGGTGGCGTGCCGTTTTACATTCGCACGGGCAAGCGCCTGCCTACCCGCGTGACGGAAGTAGTGGTTCATTTCAAACAAACACCGCATTTCCTGTTTGTTCAAAACCAGGAAGCCCAAACCCACAACCAATTGGTGATTAGAATCCAGCCGGATGAGGGTATTTTGTTTAAATTCGGTATGAAAACACCCGGCGCCGGATTTGAAGTGCAACAGGTAAACATGGATTTCCACTATTCGGATCTCACCAACCAACGCATTCCTTCTGCGTATGAGCGGCTGATTTACGATTCGATGAAAGGCGACTCTACCCTATTTGCGCGTACGGAAGAAGTTATTGAAGCCTGGAAATTCCTTTCGCCGGTATTAGATGCCTGGAAAAATGATAAAACCGTGCCCTTGCATGGATATCCTGCGGGTACCTGGGGACCAGAAATGGCCGATGAACTCATTGAAGATAAAAACATGACCTGGCGCTATCCTTGTAAAAACCTGGCGGATGATGGCCTTTACTGCGAATTATAAAGATGAACACAACCGTTAAAATTTTCAATAATACGGATGAATTGGCGCATTTTTTGGGCCAATTCATCCAAAACGGCCTCCAAAACACCCCGGAAGGTCAGTATTATTCCATCGCACTTTCCGGTGGATCTACGCCTAAAGCCGTGTTTGTCTACCTGGCACAACATTTTAAGGAATCCATTCTTTGGTCGAAAGTGCGCATTTTTTGGAGTGACGAGCGCTGTGTGCCACCCGAAAATGCCGAAAGTAATTACCACATGGCGAAAGAGAATTTACTGAATCATGTTCCCATCCCACCTGAACAAATTTTCCGCATGATGGGTGAAAATGATCCAGCAGCAGAGGCCGAGCGCTACGAACAAGTGTTGCAGGAAAACATTCCGGGCACGGGTGCGATGCCGGCATTCGACCTTTTAATGCTTGGATTGGGCGATGATGGCCACACCGCTTCTATTTTTCCGGGCAATTTAGCCCCGTTCCAAAGTACCAAAAGCGTGGAAGTTGCAATACATCCACAAACGAAACAGCAACGCATCACCTTCACCGGAACTTTGATCAATCAAGCGCATACAGTGGCGTTTTTGGCAACTGGTGCCGGAAAAGCCGAAAAAGTTGTTACGGTGGTGGAGCACCAAACGGGTTGGGAAGCGCTACCTGCCGCACACGTACGCCCAGTCGATGGTAATTTATGGTGGTTGTTGGATGAAGCCGCAGGACAGCATCTTTCAAAAAACTCAAAAGTATGAACATAGGAAATGCAGTATTAGCGGGCGATACTGGCGGCACCAAAACCCTGCTTGCTTTGTATGAAGCGCAGGATGGCCAGCGCAAAGAAATTAAAAAAGCGCATTTCAACAGCCGCGATTATGAATGTCTTGAAGATATCATTGAGGCTTTTCTTGCGGGTGAAACGGGCCGACCTATCGCGGCTGCTTTTGGTATTCCCGGTCCGGTGGTGGATGGCGTGGTTCGATCGACCAATTTACCCTGGGTGATTGAGGAAAAAACGCTGAGCCAACAAATGCAAATTCCATATGTTAAACTTGTAAATGACCTGGCTGCCACCGCGCATGCCTTGCCATCGCTCACTGTGGATGAATTGGTTACGATTAAAAATGGAGAAACGCCCAAACATCCAGAACGATACGTTGTGCTAGCGCCCGGTACAGGTTTGGGACAATCCTTTTTGATGCGCCATCGGGGTAAATCGATTGTAATTGCCTCCGAGGGTGGACATACGGATTTTGCCCCAGCCAATGAAGTGGAGGCCGAATTGTACCTTTATTTATATAGAAAATTCGGGCATGTCAGTTATGAAAGAACCATTTCTGGCAGCGGATTGCCCAATATTTTCGATTTTTTGGTAGATATAAAAAACGCCAAACCATCGAAAGCAACCCTGGAACAAATGCAGACCCAAGATAAAGCCGCTGTTATTTCAGCCATGGCTTTAGATGCCCAGGATGCCGTTTGCGAAGAAGCCTTGCACATTTTTGTATCCATTTTAGGCACAAAAGCGGGCAATTTGGCCCTCAATTTTCTTTCAGATGGCGGCGTGTACCTGGGTGGCGGTATTCCCTATAAAATTTTACCTAAATTATCCGACGGTGCCTTTGTGCGCAGTTTTCTCAATAAAGGGAGGATGCAATGGGTATTGGATAGCATTCCAGTACATGTAATCACCAATAACCAGGCTGCCTTGAAAGGTGCCGCTCAAATTGCGTTTGAAATAAACCATCCATAAAAAAATGAATCAGACACTAGATCAATTGTGTATCAATACCATTCGCACCCTCTCCATGGATGCGGTACAGGCTGCCAATTCGGGACATCCCGGCACGCCCATGGCACTGGCCCCTGTAGCCTTTACCATTTTCGATCGATTTATGAAATTCAATCCGGCCAACCCGACTTGGATGAACCGTGATCGTTTCATTTTGTCGGCTGGACATGCTTCTATGTTGCTTTACAGCACTTTACACATTACTGGCTTTGATGTAACCCTCGATGATATTAAATCATTTCGTCAGTTACATAGCAAATGTGCTGGTCACCCCGAACATGGCCACACACCGGGCGTGGAAACCACTACGGGTCCTTTGGGCCAGGGATTTGCGACCAGCGTAGGATTTGCAATGGCACAAATATGGATGGCCAGCCGATACAACCAACCCGGTTTTGATTTGATTGATTATCAAGTATTTGCCTTAGGCGGAGATGGTTGCTTGATGGAAGGTATATCCAGCGAGGCTGCTTCCTTGGCGGGCCATTTGGGCCTGGATAATTTGATCTGGATCTACGATAACAATAAAATTACGATTGAAGGCAGCACCAGCCTGGCCTTTAGTGAAGATGTTGCTACTCGATTTATCGCGTATGGCTGGAATGTGCAACGCGTAGGAGATGCCAACGACCAGGAAATGTTGAGTCGCGCCATTCGCATTGCCGAAAAAGAACAAAGCCGCCCTACCCTGATCATCGTGGATAGCCATATTGCGTACGGCGCACCCACCAAACAGGATACGCACGGTGCACACGGAGCGCCCCTGGGAGAAGAAGAAATCAAAGCAACCAAAATTTTCTACGGTTGGGACCCGGAAAAAAAGTTTTTTGTTCCAGATGAAGTTAACGAATACACGCAAACCATCGCAGCGCGTGGGAAACAACAAGAATCTGCCTGGAATGACCAATTTGAACTTTATAAAAAGGCATTTCCTGCTTTAGCCGTCGAATTGGAACTGATCCAAAGCGGTAATCTGCCCGATGGATGGGATGCTGCCATTCCAACGTTTGAGGCCGGTATCAACGTTTCTGGTCGTGTAGCCAGCGGAAAAGTATTGAATGCGATTGCTGCCAATATTCCATTTATGTTAGGTGGTTCGGCCGATCTATCTCCATCTACGTTAACCGACCTGAAAAAGGAAACCAGCTTCGAAAAAGACCAGTTTGAAGGTAAAAATATCCACTTCGGGATTCGTGAGCATGCCATGGGCGCCATTGCCAACGGTTTGGCAATCAGTGGTTTAAAAACATTCGCATCTACGTTTTTGGTCTTTTCCGATTATGGTCGTGGGTCGATTCGACTTTCGGCACTGATGAATTTGCCGGTTACCTATATTTTTACCCACGATAGTATTGGAGTGGGAGAAGACGGACCAACCCACCAGCCGATTGAACATATAGCATCGCTGCGGGCAATTCCCAACCTGGAGGTAATCCGGCCCGGCGACGCGAATGAAGTGGCGGTGATGTGGCGCTATATTATGGAGATGAAACACACGCCGACTGCTTTAATTTTGAGTCGCCAGGATTTACCTGTATTGGACCGTACACGTTATGCTTCCGCAGAAGGGGCTTTGAAAGGCGCTTACGTGTTGGCAGACAGCGTAGGCACGCCCGATGTGATTCTTATTGCAACGGGTTCCGAACTGCAACTTGCAGTAGCGGCTTATGAGCAATTGAATTTAGAAGGCATTCGGGCACGGGTAGTCAGCATGCCCAACTGGAATTTGTACGAACGCCAACGTCCGGAGTATTGGGAATCTGTTTTACCCAATAAAGTACGCGCTCGGGTAGCCATTGAAGCTGGCTCGACATTTGGTTGGAGCAGATTTGTGGGATTGCCAGGCGATGGTGCCGTATTAGGCATGCATACCTTTGGCGCCTCCGGGAAAGTGAGCAACCTCCTGGAAGAATTTGGTTTAACCACGGAAGCGACGGTAAAAGCCGCCAAGGCATTGCTTCAAAAATCCTAAAAAAACAAAAATGAAGCTCGGAATTGCAGCAGATCATGGCGGTTATGCATTAAAACAAATTTTAATCGAACGCCTGTCTCAAAAAGGTTTTCAACTCATCGACTTTGGCAATCATACCCTGGATAGTGCCGACGATTACCCGGATTATGTGCTCCCGCTTGCGCAGGCCATCGCGCGGGGGGAAGTAGAAAAAGGCATTGCCGTATGCGGCAGTGGTGTGGGTGCTTCTATAGCCGCCAATAAAGTGTTGGGGGTACGGGCGGCGCTGGTGCATGATCACTTTTCGGCCCACCAAGGTGTGGAAGACGATGATATGAACATGCTGTGTCTGGGTGGTCGGATTATTGGCATAGAAACTGCCACAGAAATTATTTTTGAATTTCTTAACGCAAAATTTACGCACGCGGAAAGGCATCTACGAAGACTGGGCAAAATCGAGTTGTATATTGCTGCCGAAAGGAAGTAAATAAATTAAATCAATGCTAAATCCGTTCAAATGAGCGCTTTATTAACAAGCTTAAACCATTGGAAATCACTCGAATCACATTTCGGGGAAATAAAAAACGTGCAACTTAAGGACCTGTTTGAAAAAGACAGTACCCGCGGCGAACGTTTTGTCTTGAAGGTATCGGACATCTATTTCGATTATTCCAAGCACCGGATTACCGAAGAAACCTTGTCGCTGTTGTTGGGTTTGGCCGAAGAACGCGGATTGGAAGCACGCCGTGCCGCCATGTTTTCAGGTGAAAAAATCAATAGCACGGAAAATCGCGCGGTGCTGCATACCGCCTTGCGCGCACCCAAAGGCGCTACGGTTTTAGTGGATGGTCACAATGTAGTGCCTGATGTGCATGCCGTGCTCGAAAAAATGACTGAATTTTCCAATCAGGTGCGCAGCGGTGCCTGGAAAGGACATACCGGCAAATCGATTAAATATGTGGTGAATATTGGCATTGGCGGCTCCGATTTGGGTCCGGTGATGGCATATGAGGCCTTAAAACATTTCAGTCAGCGCAATTTGAGTTTCCGATTTGTATCCAACGTAGACGGGAACGATTTCGCGGAAGCGGTACAAGGAATTTCGGCGGAGGAAACCCTGTTTATTATTTCCTCCAAAACCTTTTCTACCTTAGAAACCATGACCAATGCCCAAACCGCCAGAACCTGGTTGTTGGAGCAGTTGGGCGGCGATGCAAGCGCGGTGGCCAAGCATTTTGTGGCCGTTTCTACCAATGAAAAGGCCGTAAGTCAGTTTGGAATAGATACCCAAAACATGTTTGGCTTTTGGGATTGGGTTGGCGGACGTTACTCCATGAGCGCGGCGATTGGTTTGTCGACCATGCTGGCCATTGGCTCCGAGCATTATTATGAAATGCTGGCGGGTTTGCACGAAATGGATGAGCATTTCCGTACTGCCCCTTTGAACGAAAACATTCCGGTTATCATGGGGATGTTGGGGATCTGGTATGCCGATTTTTTTGGCGTTCAAACCCAGGCTATTTTCCCTTATGAAAACTATTTAAAACGCTTTCCTGCTTATTTACAGCAACTTACGATGGAAAGCAATGGTAAACATGTTACCCTCGAAGGCGAAAATGTATCCTACCAAACGGGCGTCGTGTATTGGGGCGAACCTGGTACCAACGGACAACACTCGTTTTACCAATTGGTACACCAGGGCACCTTGTTGATTCCTTGCGATTTTATCGGGTTTAAAAAGCCGTTGAATGTATTACCACCGCACCAGGATTATCTGATTGCCAATATGATTGCTCAGGGAGAAGCGCTTGCTTTCGGTAAAACTGCCGAAGATGTAAAAGCAGAAGGAGTTACGGATTCCCTGGCACCCCATAAAGTATTTGAAGGCAACCGGTCCTCTTCTACCTTTTTTCTACCTCAGTTGAATCCGAAAAACTTAGGCAAACTAATCGCGATGTATGAGCATTGTGTGTTTGTGCAAAGCGTTATTTGGGACATCAATCCGTTCGACCAGATGGGCGTAGAATTAGGCAAGGTATTGGCACAAAACATTATTCCAGAGTTGCAAGAAACGAACAAGCCTTTGCACCATGATAGTTCGACCAATGCTTTGATTGAATATTATCGCAACTAATTTTTCGGGCATTATAATATGCATAAGGGCTGTCTCAAAATGAAGGTTTTGAGGCAGCCTTTTGTTTTGGTAAACGTAAATTCCGAGGGTAAAAAAACCCATAAAGATGAATTGTTCAGCATCGCCTGATGTATGTCACAAGCAGGGATGATCCTTATCATCATGAGGTGCACGCCCACACGATTCATTCAATACACTGACTCTTAGACCAAATAGTAATACAATTAATTTCATTTATAAACTGGCCTCTACCTGACAAATTGATTGCTTTAAGTGTTTTTTTATAAAATTCATGTAAAAAAAGTCTGATACTCCTGTAATTTTGCCTTTAGTTCTATCCTGTCCAACAGATTGTTTTTTATTAAAGATTTCGAAATCTTTTGACTGGCCCAAAAGGCTACTGTCACTTTATTTCTTCACCTAATACCCTCTTACTGATTCTGATGAAAAAATGGATCCTCTTTGCAGCCATTGTTGGAAGTTTTTACTTCGTTGCCTGCGACAAACACACAACTGAAGTTAATCCCGACCAGGCGCTCACCGAAGCGGTAAAAAATGCTTCTCCAACCGGTGCCGCAGATTTTTACAAAATGCCGGGGGGCATTGATTATAGTCAAATTCCTAACCAAGACCCTAAAAACCCTATAAATGCTGCGAAAGTAGCCTTGGGTAAAATGCTGTTTTTCGAAACTGGCATTGGCCTTTTACCCAACCAGAAGATATCAAAATCCACTTATTCTTGCAGCAGCTGCCACATTCCAGCCAAAAGTTTCACCGCAGGCCGTTTTCAGGGCATCGCGGATGGTGCGGTGGGCTTTGGTCACAGTGGAGAAGGCCGCACCAAGAACAATAGTTACACAGGCGATATGGTAGATGCCCAAGGTGCACGTCCGTTGCCCGTGATCAATTTGGCTTATGTGACCAACGCGTTGTGGGCTGGCTCTTTTGGTTCTTTTAACGTCAATGTTGGTACCGAATCGGTATGGCATGTAGATACCTTGCTGGAAATCAACTTTTTGGAGTTGGAAGGCTTAGAAGCCAACAATATGCGCGCGCTGCAAGTACACCGCCAAATGATGAACCGCACCATTGCAGATACCCTTGGCTACAAAGAAATGTTTGACGCTGCTTTTCCTGATTTTCCGGAAAGCGAACGGTATAATTTGAAAACAACGGCCTTTGCGATTGCGGCTTATTTCCGTACCATCTTTACCAATGAGGCACCTTTCCAGCAGTGGTTGCAAGGAAACACCGATGCAATGACCGACCAACAGAAAAAAGGCGCAGCCTTGTTTTTCGGAAAAGCAGGTTGTTACAATTGCCACAACAGTCCATCACTCAACAATATGAAGTTCTTTGCGCTGGGCGTCAATAACTTATACCAGGGACCATATCAGGTTTTCCGTACCAATTCGAGCGACAAACGCAATTTGGGTCGGGGTGGCTTCACAGGCCGGGCACAAGATATGCACAAGTTTAAAGTGCCACAGCTGTATAACCTGAAAGATGTAGGGTTCTATTTCCACGGTGCCAGCAAAACAAGTTTGCGTGCAGTTGTAGACTACTTTAATGCTGGTATTCCGGAGAATGCACTGATACCCAGCAGCCAGATTGCAGGAAATTTTCACCCACTGAATTTAAGTGAAAAAGAGGTAATGGACCTGGTTGAATTTTTAGAAAACGGCCTGTATGATGCCAATCTCTTGCGGTATGCACCTGATTTCACTATGTCGGGTAACTGCTTCCCGAACAATGACCTGGAATCGCAAATTGACTTGGGCTGTAAGTGATGAAAGCATAAAAGGCTTAAAGTAGCGCGATTATTAGTTTCGAAAATCCAACACACAATAAAAATTTCCTATAACTTTGCTCATAGGTTCCCATACTTGGGATGCGACGAGGCTCAAAAAGCCTCGTCGCTGCTTTGATACTTCAAAATAATTACAAAAATGAAAAAACTCCTCTTTAGTGCTTTTTTATTGACTATTTTCTTTGCCTGCAAGGACGAAGACAAATGCGCCGATTCGGTTACATATACCAATGACATCAAACCAATTATCAACGCTACCTGTTCTATTTCGGGTTGCCATGATGGTTCTGCTGGTTCTGCTTCGCCTGGCGATTTTCGTACTTTTGCAGATATTAAAATGGTAACCGACAATGGTAAATTCAAAAACCGTGTGTTGGAATTGAAAGACATGCCACCTTCTTATTCTACTGGTCCAAAAACATTAACCGATGCACAATTGGATTTGATTCAATGCTGGGCAGATAAGGGATATAAAGAGTAATTATAGTATTTTGCTTTTCGAGCGGCTGTTTTGTCAGGAAATCCTGCAAAACAGCCGCTTTTTTTTGGTGAAATCTAAAAAACCCGTACATTTACCGACCGTTCGGTAGGTAAATTATTAATACACACATACAATGCCGGTTAAAAAAGTCAAAATAGACGGTTTTTTACTGCAATGCTGGGAGGTTTTCCATTTGAATGGCTACCACCACACGAGCATGCAAGATCTTGCCACAGCCACGGGTTTGCAAAAAGCAGGCTTATATCACCATTTTCCGACCAAACAAGCCTTGATGGAGCGGGTGATTGAATTTGCCCGCGAACAATTTCGCAGTTACGTGCTTTCGGTTGCCGACGACCATACCATTCCGCCCGAACAAAGGCTGGAAAAAATGCTGCGGCGCAACAAACGCCTGGCTACTTTACACCGCCGGGGTTGTTTTTTTGCCAACATTGCCCTCGAAACCGGGCGGGAAGCGTTGTTTAACGAGGTTTTACACGATGCTCTATTGGAATGGAAAGGAAGCATGGCCCAAATTATGGAAGCCTTTTTCCCTGTCCCAGAAGCCGAAATCAAGGCACAACGCCTTATTATGGAATTTGAAGGGGCCGTTTTGTTTTATAAAATCAGTGGCGACGAAAATTACCTAGAAGATTTTATAAACCGCTCGGTACGATCCCTCGGATTTACACCACATAAAACATATTCCATCCACCCGGCTACCAATAAACTTGTTCAGCAGGCCGGCTGATTTTCCATAAATTTCATATTAAACACACCATAAATATGAGCACGCCAAAGAAAAATGCGATCCTCGTTCGATTCATCGGAAAAGGTATCAACACTTTGTCCGAATTATCGCCCAAAATGGCGGGCCGCATCGCATTTGATTTATTTTGTACACCGCGCAAAAAAGCCGTAAAACCCGAAGAAGTTGCGTTTTTAGCAACCGCCGACCGCCATACCGAATTGATTGCGGGCAAAGCATTTGCGGTATACCACTGGGGTTTTAAAGGTCCGATTGTTTTGCTGGCGCATGGTTGGGAGAGCCATTCAGGCCGTTGGCGCAAAGTAGCGCCTTTGTTGGTACAGGCTGGTTATCAAGTAGTTGCCGTGGATGCTCCTGCACACGGGCGTTCTTCGGGTCGGCGTTTTACCATGATTCACTATGCTGAAGTATTGCGCACCTTATATCAGCGCCTTGGCCCAATTGATACCGTTATTGGCCATTCGGTGGGTGGTGCTGCTGTTATTTGGGCAATGGGCACCGTTAGTCCGGCCATGCGCCCCAAAAAAGCCGTCATTATGGCCGCATTTAGCACCCTTGATTCCATTTTTGAACAAGCGCGCACCCGCGTGGGCATCTCCGGGCGGGCGATGCAATTGCTCCATCAGCAGTTTGAACATAAATTTGACCATCCGGTGGCTCATTTTTCCATCGAACGGATTGCTGCACAACTGGGGGATGTATCGGCTTTACTCCTGCACGACCGGAAAGACGCAGTGACCCATTACGAACACAGTGTACGCTTAGCGGCGGCATGGCCCAATGCGCAACTGATCACCACGGAGGGATATGGCCATGGGCTCACGGCACCCAAAGTTTTAGAAACCATCTTCGATTTTGTGTCGGGGCCCGTTTACCACGGATCATAAAAACCGGTATTTGGTCTAATTGTATCCAAAGTTTGCCCATAAAAAAGCAATTTTGGCGTTTCATTGCAAGCATTGTACATTTGCCTATTCAATTCAAGATATGACAAACGTTTTAGAGGGACAAGATATTCGTTCGTTGGGCAGCAACCTCGATATGCTCGCGCAACAGGTTGTGGAAGGCTTCATTGTAGGATTGCACCGCAGCCCTTTTCATGGTTTTTCGGTCGAATTTGCCGAACACCGCTTATACAATGCCGGAGAAAGCACCCGAAACATCGATTGGAAGGTATTTGGCCGCACCGATAAGGTGTTTGTAAAACGCTTTGAAGAAGAAACCAACCTGCGCTGTCAAATTGTAGTGGATGCCTCTTCTACCATGTATTATCCCTGGGATGAGAAAAACCCGGAGAAAACAAAATACAAAAACAAATTTTGCTTCGCCGCACAGTCCGCTGCGGTATTGATGAATGCCCTCAAACGCCAACGGGATGCATTTGGGCTTACCTTGTTTGATGATGGGGTGAAAAGCCATACCGGGTGCAAATCAAGCACTATGCATTATCGCTTATTAATCAACCAGTTGATCGAACGGATTGAAAAACCGGTACTCAACCAGGGCACCAGTTTAGCGGCAAGTTTGCACCAAGTAGCCGATGCGATGCACCGCCGCTCCATGGTGGTTATTTTTACCGATGTCATGGAACGTCCGGAGCAATCCGAAGCGCTGTTTTCGGCTTTACAGCATTTGCGCCACAACAAGCATGAGGTAATCCTTTTTCATGTAACCGACAAGGCCAAGGAAATGGATTTTGAGTTTGAAAACCGGCCCTATATTTTTGTCGACATGGAAAATGGGGAAGAAGTGCGCCTAATGCCCAACCAAATCAAGGAATTTTACACCAAACAGGTACAGGAATTTACGGCCCAACTGAAAATGAAATGTTTGCAGTATAAAATTGATTTTGTGGAAGCGGATATTAACAAGGGATTTGCGCCGATTTTACAAACCTGGATGGTGAAACGCCAGCGCATGGGCTAAACATTACAAGTTATTGATAATCAAACTAAAATATGACTAAGAAACTGATCCGACTTGCGGACTTCCCTACCACGGCACCCGATGATTTGAAGGAAAAGGCCATAAAAGCTGAAACCGAGGAATTGGTGGAGCGTATCGGTGATCTGCAACAACGGATGTATGCCGAACGCAAACATTCGGTCATTGTTATTTTGCAGGGGATGGATGGTAGCGGTAAGGACGGCGCCGTGCATGATGTATTTGATGCCTGTCGTATTACGGGATTGTCGATGTCTGCGTTTAAAAAACCAACAGAAGAAGAGTTTGCCCACGACTTTTTATGGCGCATTCATAAAGTGACGCCTGCAAAAGGTACCTTGGCCATTTTCAACCGCAGCCATTACGAGGATATTTTGGTACAATGGGTACATGCCTGGATCGATGATGCCAAACGCGACCAGCGGATGCAGGCCATCAATGCCTTTGAAACCTTGTTAGAACAAGACAACCAGACGCATATTTTCAAGTTTTACATGCATATTTCCTTTGAGGAACAGGAAAAACAACTGCGCCAACGCATGGAAGACCCTCTAAAATTCTGGAAACACAATCCGGGTGATTGGGAAGAGCGCAAATTATGGCCAAAGTACATGGAGGCCTATGAGTACGCGATCAACAACAGCGTAATTCCCTGGTATATTTGTCCGGTAGACAATCGCTGGTACCGCAACTATTTCATTGCCAAAACATTGGCCACAGAACTGGAGCAGCTACATATGAAAATGCCACCCTTGCCCAAATAATCGGAGCAAATAAGGGTGGCACTTTTATTATTCGTGTTGTATGGTTTAGTGTAGGAAATTTGGCCAAAATTGTTGAGCATCAGTGCTCAATATACCAACGAATGGTACCTTTCACGCGGCGCTACAAATGAAACGGAGTACAATTATTTTCCGTTTGGACTCGGATAAAAACGATCGTCGTAGCGGCGCAATCCAAAATCAAGTTGAAAACGCGCGTACACCTGTACCCCAACATTACTCATGCGCGACTGCCGAACATTCCGGTCGGTCAAATCAAGGGCACCAAAAGACTCTAAGCCCACATTGAGTTGATCATCTATTCCGAACATTTTTCCAATTCCGCCTTTGACCGTAAACATTTGGGCCGATTGCGTTCCCAACGGTTTTTCAGGTGCAAAATACTCAGACACCAGGCCGCGCAGTTCATCATCACCGATGCTGTTAACTAAGGTTTGGGCACCAAAGCCCAAATCTTTCACGAACTGATATCCACCCAGGCCGGTAACAAAAAACCCGGAATCACCCAAGTAGAAATTTTTACCCAAGGCGACCGTAACGGAATAAGCCGTTTTCGTGTAGGCGGATGGAGAACTCATCAATTCGCCAATAACACAAATAGGCCAGTTGCGATAACTGAGCGTGCCGGAAAATCCGAAGCGTGGCTGATTGTATGCCTGCCGCAAGCCAAAATCTTCCTCAAATTGTTCCCAAGAGTACCCGTCCTTGTGGGTAATCTCAATGGTCTTATAAAGTGGGATCAATTTTGAAGTTTGGAAGTTGGTATTGTGGAACAACCTGGTAGCGCCCATGTTCATTCCCACCTGGAGGTGAAAATCGCGTTGGGCAGACAGGCTTCCAATAAAAAAGAAGGAGAAAACGAGGATGGTAAATCCGCTTAATTTCATGATCGGCAAAGTAGATAGCGATGTTGTGAAAAAGTTAAAGTTTCGAGCAGCATTTTCATCAAAATAGCGGGAAACACGGATTATGACGGATAATAGTGCGAAAATATACATTTCCTGTGAATAATTATTTTATACATTTTTAACAACAACAATAAACCGGCCATTATGGGCATTTATTGGCAAATAAGCGCTTAAATGACGCGAAACAAACACTTTTCAATCCATTCCAGAACTGTTAAACCATTCTTCAACAATGAAAAATTCCATTTTTAGTTTCACCGCCATCCTCTTCTCCGGTTTAATCCTGTTTACATCTTGCAAAAAAGACCCCAGCTACGACGAGCAATTGAGCGGCAACTGGGTTTCGACCAAGGTTACCTATGGCGATGAGGACGGCACCAATTTGTACAAATTTGATCTTCAATTGGAGGCAACCAAAGAGTTTGACTTTACCCAAACCACGCTTGTAGCAAAAACCGTGCAAACGGGCATTTGGGCCGCCAATGAAGGCACCAAAGAAATCACCCTGACTTTTGATGACGGCTCGGCCAAAGCAAAATATGATGTAATCGACCTGGGCACATCCAATATGACGGCGCAAACGGTGCTGGGTGGAAAACGCTTTACGATTGTGTTTAAAAAATAGGAATTTCAAAACAAATATGGAGGCGGCCAACAGGTTTTTGAACTTTTTGGTCGCTTTTTTTATTTATTTGCATTATGAGCAAAGTTCGTATTGATAAATGGATCTGGAGTATCCGTATTTTTAAAAGCCGCACCCTGGCCACCGATGCTTGCAAATCGGGTAAAGTACGGCTTGGTTTGGATCAGGCCAAGCCTTCCACCTTAATCGCAGTGGGTGACGTGGTTACGGTAAAAAAAGACGGTTTTAATTTTCAGTTTAAAGTATTGCAACTGCTGGAAAAACGTGTAGGTGCAGCCATAGCCGTGACCTGTTACGAAGATGTAACCAGCGAAGAAGAGCGCAATAAATACAACGCATGGTTCCTCAATGCGACCCCAAGTGCCGAAAAACGCGAACGTGGCACAGGCAGACCTACCAAAAAAGAACGACGGGAAATTGAAGAATATAAAGGCGTACAATTCGACTGGGGTGATGCCGAATAGACGTTTTACATCAATCCGAACATTTTAGCATATTTCAGCATTTCGCCGGGGTTGCTGATTTTCAACTTGCCGGTCATCATGGCCATCATCGGGTTGAGGTCGCCTTCAAGGAGTTTGGTGAAATTTTCGGCAGTGGTCGTTACTTTACATTTAGCGTCGCCATCCAATCCTTCTACTGCAGTCATGACGCCATCCACGATGCGCAGGGTAAAGGTGCCTGCATCGGCGATATCAAAATGAAATGCCGTATTTTCACCTTCAATCACTTCAGGCTTTACTTTTACGGGCAAGGACAACAAATATGCTTTAACGTCGATCATGTTTTTACTTTTTAGCGGTTTAAAATTTACACTGGCTTAACTTGCGCCAGGGTATTTTCGCCCAAAGGTAAAATCAGCAATCGAATATGTACAGGCATTTTTCACTTAAATCATCGATCCTCTTGTTGTTTAGTTTGAACGCACTGTGGGCTTGTTATCAACGCGACACTTCACCCATTGCACCGCCGCCGGGCTTTGATTGGCAAGGCCACCGCGGTTGTCGGGGATTGATGCCAGAAAACAGTATTCCTGCTTTTTTGAAAGCGCTGGACATTCCGGAAGTGACCACACTTGAATTAGATTTGGCGGTATCAAAAGACAACCAATTGATTGTGAGCCATGAACCGTGGTTTAATCCGGGTATTTGTCATTTGCCCAATGGCGATTCTATTGCTAAATCGGATGCCGAAAAATACCTGATTCGCCATTATACGGCTGCTGAAATACGCGGTTTTGATTGCGGGTCCTGGGGGAACAGCCGTTTTCCAGAACAGCAAAAGGTAAAAACCTGGAAACCGACACTGCAAGAATTGGTCGATACGCTGCGCGCACAACGCCCCGAACGCCTGCAAAATATCCGTTGGAACATGGAAATAAAATCCGACCCGGAATGGGATAGTTTGCGAACGCCTTTTGTGGAAGATTTTGCCAAATTGGTGATTCAGCAATTGCGCGCCCTGGGCCTTGAAAAAAACACCACCGTACAGTCGTTTGATACCCGAGCCTTGATTGCCATGCATCAATTGGCCCCTGAAATTCCGCTGGTTTTTCTGGTAGAAAATGTTTGGGGTTTCGAGACGAATATGGACAAACTCGGGTTTACGCCCTCCGTGTATAGTCCTTACTTTCAATTAATTACCCCAAAAATGATGCGCAAATGCAAAGAGCGCGGCATCAAAGTAGTGCCTTGGACGGTCAACGATGTAGAAACGATGCGCAGTTTGATTCACCTAGGTGTAGACGGCATCATTACGGATTATCCGAATCTGATTGCAAAGGTGAAAGGATAAATCCGGGCAGATCTTGTACCTTCGTTGCCTATAATCTTACGATTCATCAAAACACCCTATGCAACACAGTGGCAGTGAAGAAGCGCTTTTATTCCTGTTTTTGGCGGCTGCTTGCGGGTCGTTTTTAGGCAATTTAAAGTGGCGCGGCAATGGATTGGGGGTGGCCGCCGTGTTGTTTGTAGGACTTGCCATTGGTGCCCTCAGGCCGGATGTGAAAATACCGGATATCCTGAAATTATTGGGCCTTTCCATTTTTGTGTACAGCATTGGCTTGAGTTCGGGGCCTTCCTTTTTCGCCTCCCTGAAATCGAGGGGTGCTACCAATTTGGTATTAGCCTTGCTGGTTTTGAGTATTTTATCGGTATTTATAGGCGGATTTGCCATTTTATTTGGCTTTAGTGCGGCAGCGGCTGCTGGTTTATTGGCGGGCATTACCACCAACACGCCTGCACTTGCTGGCTTGCTGGACGCCATTCAGTCGAGTCCGGATGCGCAATCGGAAGCATTTTCCAACAGTGCGGTGGTGGGTTACTCCATCTCTTATCCGATGGGTGTGTTGGGTTTGATGATTGCGACGGCCCTCATGCAGCGGATATTTCGGATAGATTATGCGGCGGAGACTAAGAAATTAGGGAATGAATTTCCGGGCGGACAGCCCATTTTACAGCAAACTTTGGTAATAAGCAATCCGGATTATATTGGTATTCCGCTCCGGGATTTGAAAAAACGCATTGGTGCTCAGGTTATTTTTGGTCGGATGTACCGCAACGAGCAGCCAGCCCTTTGCCATTTCGAAACCATTTTTGAAGCCGGTGATTTGGTTGCGATTACGGGTGAGGCCGATGAATTGGGGCGGGTAGCACAAATATTGGGCAAAACGGTTGACCGTGATTTATCGGACGACCGTTCGGTTTTCCATATGCGTCGGATTTTTGTATCCAACCCGGAAATAGCGGGAAAATCCGTTGCGGAACTCAATTTAAGTGAGCAATATCCGGTAATTTTAACCCGCATCAAACGAGGCGATGCCGATGCTTTGGTAAATGCCCAAACCGTGTTGGAACTGGGGGATCGTGTGCGGGTGCTTGCGCGCGAGGAAGATTTGCCGGCTTTGGAAAAAATGTTTGGCGATTCGTATGAGCATTTGAGCCATATAGATTTGATGTCTTTTGGCTTGGGCATGGGTTTGGGGATTTTAATTGGGTCGATTCAGATGACCTTACCCGGCGGCATATTATTTAGTTTGGGATTTGCAGGCGGCCCCTTGGTAGCGGGCCTGATTTTATCGTATTTGCGTCGTTCGGGGCCAATTGTTTGGAGTTTGCCTTATTCGGCCAACCTGACGTTGCGGCAAATTGGCCTGATGCTCATGCTGGCAGCGATCGGTATTAATTCGGGGGCCACTTTTTTGAGCACGATGTTGAGTGCGGCGGGGCCTTTGATGTTCATTTCCAGCGCGGTGGTGAGTATTTTTGGCAGTATTTTGATTATTTGGGCGGGTTACAAGTTGTTTAAAATACCTTATGTCTTATTGATTGGTATGATCAGCCACCATCCGGCCAACTTGGATTTTGCTAACAATCAGGCCCAAAACAAAATTCCGACGTATGGGTACGCTTTGGTATATCCGTTGTTGTTGATTGGAAAAATTGTATTTGTACAAATGCTGTGGCAGGTTTTTAAAATTGCCGGGTACTAAACGCTGTAAATGATGGCCATAGAAAAAGTAGATGTTTGCATTATTGGCGCTGGTCCGGCTGGCGCGACCACTTCTTTGTTTTTAGCCAAAAAAGGCATACCGCATTTGATCTTGGATGCGGCTGTTTTTCCGCGGGATAAAATATGTGGCGACGGGCTGGATTTAAAAGTGATGCGGGTATTGCGGCAGTTAGACCCTTCGTTTACAGAGGCCGAAATCTTTGAAAATGAAGCGTTTGTGGCTTCCTGGGGTACCCGTTTTTTTACCCAGAACGGCCGCAGCACCGATTTTATTTATACCCCCAAGCCGGGCGATCGGCACCCCCACCCTATTTTTTTAGTTGCCAAACGTTTGCATTTCGACCATTATTTAGTTAAAAAAATAAACCCAGCGTTTGCCGATTTTCGCAGTAGTGTGCTGGTAAATAAAGTTGAAAAGACAGTGGATGGATGGCGCCTGGAAGCACAAGGGCCTGCGGGTACGTTGGAAATAAACTGTAATTTGCTGATTGGCGCTGATGGAGACCACTCAGTGGTGTTGCGGGCCTTGGGTGAACGCAGCATAAATCGGCAGCATTATGCGGGCACATTGCGGCAATATTGGAAAGGTATTGCCGATTTGCATCCCAAAAACTTAATTGAAGTGTATTTTCCAAAAAATTTGCCCATGTCGTATTTTTATATTTTTCCCTTACCCAACGGCGAAGCGAATGTAGGTTATGGCATGGTTAGTTCCTTGATTTCCAAGGGAAAATACAATTTGCGCAAGTTATTTCGGCAGTTATTGGAGTCCGATCCGGTGATGGCCCCTCGATTTGCGCATGCCAGCCCGTTAGAGCAACCGGTGGGTTGGGGTATTCCGCTCGCATCCTTGCGCCGAAAAGCCTCCGGCGATGGCTATTTATTGGTGGGTGACGCGGCGTCGCTGGTTTGTCCGACCAGTGGAGAAGGCATTGGAACCGGCATGATTTCGGGGTTTATCGCTGCCCAATTTATCGAAAAAGCCTTAAACTTGAAGCGTTTTGACGCCCAAACCTTTGAGCATTACGACCGGGAAGTATACCGGCGGTTGGAAGGTGAAATACGGTTGTATCGCATGATGATGGGTGTTTCGCCGCGTTTGTATGATTTCGGTTTAAATATATTGGCTCCGAACCCGGTTTTTCAATGGTCCTTTCAGCGCCGTGTGGGTGGATGGCTTAAAACGGCTTTTGAAAAACCAATCGAGGTAAATGGACTTTAAAACCCAATTTGCGGTTTGCATTTTTTCCCTTATTTTTGATCTTAAAAGGTAACACTATGCGTTCAAAATTGCGTTTTTTCTTTGTTTTTGCGCTTCTTCAAGCAATAATTTGTATGGCTCCGCAAGCACTTCCTGCTCAAATTGTCATTCAGTCGGGCTTGGGAGACGCTAAAGTGCCTGTTTCCAAGGGGGTTGAAATTTCGGGGATCACCTGGATTTGCAAAGGCGGCGAAACAACCCTCAAAGTGGAAGGCGATTATGAAAGCTTTGAATGGAATAATGGTGTTACGGGCCGCTTCCTGAAAGTGAAGGAAGAGGGCATTTACGAGGTGACGGTAAAAACCAAAGGCGGGTGTACGATTACAAGTTCTGTGAATGTGCAAATTCGGCCTTGCACCTAAGTATTATTTTTTTTCTGCAAATATTGATCAATCGCAATGCCGGCATCCCTTTCTTCGGGATTGGGGGCATGGGCACGAAAAATTAAGATCAATGCAAAAGCGCATTGAACAAATGAAAAAGTAGATGAAATTTGATAACAATGCGCCTAAAGCGGGTTTACGGGTGTTTTAACATGCCCGTTGCCTTGCGTTTGCGTCTTTAAAAATTCGGCAATACGCTCCTCCAAACTGGTCATGCGTTCGTCGTGTTGTGAAATATCCAGCCCTTGTTTTTCTTCCGACCGCGAAACACGCAAGGGAACAATGGCATTGGTCAGCATCAACAACAGGTAAGAGCCCCCAAAGGTGAAAGCACCTATAAGCACCAATGCCTGCAAATGGAGTAAAAAAGTAGTGGTTTGTCCGTAAAACAACCCTACCCCGTTGGCAAAAATGCCCGTAAACAACATGCCAGCGATGCCGCCCACGCCATGACAGGGAAACACATCTAAGGTGTCGTCAATACCGGTTTTATTGTTGAAGAGGTAAACTACCCCATTGCTGATGATTGCGGATGCAAAACCGATGAACAAACTTTGTCCGATGGTCACGTAACCCGCTGCGGGCGTGATCGCGACCAAGCCAACAACCGCGCCAATACAAGCACCCAAAGCGGATATTTTGCGGCCATTGAGTGCATCCCAAAACACCCAGCTGATCATGGCGGCTGCCGAGGCGAAATTGGTGGTGGCAAAAGCAAGGGTAGCAGTTCCATTGGCTGCCAGGGCCGAACCCGCATTAAACCCAAACCAGCCAAACCAAAGTAGTCCGGTTCCCAACACCACAAAAGGAATATTGGCCGGCGCGGCGGCGTGCCCCTGGGTGAAATTGTGGCGTTTACCCAAAAAAACCGCACCTGCAAGGGCCGCAAAACCCGCACTCATATGCACCACTGTACCGCCCGCAAAATCGAGGACCCCCCATTTGCGCAAAAAGCCATTGGGATGCCAGGTCCAATGTGCCAATGGCGTGTAAATGAAGAGGGTAAACAGTATAATAAACAGCAAATACCCTGAAAACTTGATTCGTTCGGCAAAACTACCGGTGATCAAAGCAGGAGTAATAATGGCAAATTTGAGTTGAAATAGCGCAAACAACAACAATGGAATGGTGGGTGCCAGCGTCGGATCGGCACCCAGATGCACGTTGCGAAACATAAAAAAAGTAGTGGGGTTGCCAATAAGTCCGCCAATACTATCACCAAAGGCCAGGCTAAAACCAACCACCACCCAAAGCATGCTGACCACGCCGAGCGATATAAAACTTTGTAACATGGTAGAAACCACGTTTTTGAAACTAACCATGCCCCCATAAAAAAACGACAATCCGGGGGTCATCAACAACACCAATCCTGAGGCCATCAGCATCCAAGCCGTATCAGCGGTGTTGAGGGCTTGTAAACTGGAATCCGTAGCCACACTGACGGGTGCAAAAATGGCGGCGCATGCGATCAGCGTCAAAATTAAAAATGGGATGAGCCATTGCTTCTTCATATCCTGAAAAAATGTACGAAATTAAGATGAGTCAAAAATTTTATTTTTACTACAGGAACTTGGGGCAATAGAAAAGCGCTTTATCAAACTGGTGGGGGGCTGAAACCAGGATAAAACACCCATCGTTTCACTACAAAAATATTTTTTATTTCAGACAAATCAAAATATACCAACAATGATTTTACTTGACAATAGACTTATTGCGGTATCATAAATGTCAATATTGCCGTTTCTTAAACATTAAAATAAAACAGTGAAGACAGGATCTGAAAATATTTTCCTACACAAAAAACTCTGGAATCAAAATAATATTCCGAATTCAGGATTTATTTTATCTTGTAAAAATATAAAAATATGTGGGCGCATAGGAAGCATACCCAGTAGCAAAAATTAAAAAGAAAAGGAAAATGTGCGTTTTATTCTACCACGAGCAGCACTTCACCATCGGCCTCTTCGGCTTCATTGCCCATTTTGAGAGGATCGAACATCATGGCCGTGCACATACAGTTTTTGCGGTTTTTACTTTGCAAAATTTCATAATTCACGCAACTCTGGCAGCCTTTCCAGAATGCTTCATTTTGGGTAAGTTCCGAATACGTAACAGGCTCATAGCCCAGTTCGGAATTGATTTTCATGACCGCCCGTCCGGTGGTGAGGCCAAAAATTTTGGCATTGGGATAAGTATCACGGGATAACTGAAAGATGCGGCGTTTTACGGCACGGGCAATACCCTTACCTCTATAGGAAGGATTAACAATCAGCCCGGAATTGGCCAGAAACTTACCATGGTCCCAGGTTTCAATATAACAAAAACCAACCCAGGTGCCATCACCACCTAGGGCGATGACCGCTTTGCCTTCTTGCATTTTCTGCACAATATAATCGGGTGATCTTCGCGCAATACCCGTTCCCCTGGCTACTGCGGAGGAAGCCATTTCATCTACAATCTGATGCGCATAATGGGCATCTTCCTGGGTCGCAACACGGATAACTACAAGATCAAGCGCTTTTTCTGACACGGAACCTTTTAAATTTAAGAAAACTTCCCCAAATATAAGGACTTATTTTTTCTATTGCTCAAATTCAATATTACCAAATTGAGAATTATTTTAAATTCGTTTTCCTGTCTTTTATGTTGAATTTACAAAGTTTAAATGTTTGAAAAAAATTTAAAACTAAAATTTGAATGGGCGCAAACGTTCCAGGAATTTTTCATGAATAATATCCGCAACAGGCCGGTTTTCCAATTTACTTTCCAGCCACGATAAAATATCTAGGTATAAAAATGGGCGTCGTTCGAAAGGATCTTCTTTCAATTTGCTCAGTTTGGAATGTAAGCGTCGAAATTCGTCCATCAATACGTTTTTCTGCATACCCGGAGTTCGACGCAAGAAACGAAAAATCTCTTTTTGTACAGCATGCAGGTCCTCCATTTGTAATAAAAATCGGTAAACACTTTTGATTTGGCACTCCACCAATTGTTCATTTCCTAGTTCAAAATGTGCAATCAGGTTTAAAATACGCGCAAAACCTTGAATATCTTCGCGGTAATCAGGATTTTTTTGATTGATGACTAAATTTAAAAAATGAATTGCCTGGTTATAATCACCCGCGCCAAAATACAGGCAGGCTGTTCGATAATGAAACACCATAATACGGTGCCGATCCCAGAGGTACACTTCCGAGTCGATGTATTCAGAAAGTTGTGGCAACCACTGCAAGCCATCTTCAAAGGAGCCTTCCAGGTAGTGTTTGTTGATGCGGTGCAAGTACAGGTACAAATGGTACAGGCCTGAAATATTGCGGTCGTTGGTAAATGTATGGTTGTTCGGAAATTGCTCCAATATTTCAAGCGCATCCGCAAACCGCTCATACGACAAACTATTAAACAATGCCCCCAATAAATTATGTAAACCCTTGAGATACAGGGGTGGATTGAGGGAGATCATACCTGGATTGGCTTGAAACAGATCGACCCACTTTTGGGCATACCGGTAGCAAAGTGCAAATTCCTGACAAATATGGTACACCCAAACATGGGATTGACAGTAATAAACCTTTCCCCAAAAGTCCAACTGATCAAAACTGGTATCCGGCAAGCGGCTGCGAAAAAATTCCCGCACGAAATAATAATCCTTCTGATTGCGGGCAAAACCGGTTTTAAGGTACAAGCCGTACATCTGCAACGACAAGGTTGACATTTCATTGGAACGTACCACTTGCTGGCTAAGTCGAGCGGATTGTGCCGACAACTCTTCTGCCCTGCCTTCAAAACTACGTGTAATGTACTGACTTTCAATAAGTTTCTCAAATTCTACAATTTCAAGGGCTTGGCTCGAAAACGCCCCTTCCAGTGCGCGCTCCTTCGCCCGCGCGAGCCAATCGAGGCTTTGTTGGTATAATCCCTTGTTGTACAACACCCGAGCGTAGTCAATTTGCTCCCGAATTTGAATGTCTTCCTGCTGGTTTTTACTCAACATACGCATGCTGGTGAGCAATTGTTTGGTCAAATGTGCCTTCAAATTGGGCAATTGTGCCTTTTTGATGGCCGGTATTTTTTTCAAAACATCTGCCTCTTCCAAACTGCCACGTTTGTCTAAATGATCGAATAATTGCAAAAACAGTCGATCCTGGGTACCATGGTTACGTTGGACAAACAGCCGAAAATGGCGTTTTTCCGCTTTGGTGAGCGAGTCAATCAGGAGCACCAGATCATCTTTTTTCTTCTTGGGCATCGTAATATTAATTGAACTAAACCTTTGAATTTCAATACGTTAATAACAAAAAATGGTTTTTTTGGCTTCGTAATCCTCCTTTTTTTTGATTGCGCTACACGCAACGGAGGCTTCTACATTTGGGATCACAAAGATTCTGTGCTTATTTCATTTTACCTACACCAAAATAATGGCGACCCGAATTCAAATATTTGACACCACTTTGCGCGATGGCGAACAGGTACCAGGCTGCAAACTCAATACGGCACAAAAGATAGAAATTGCGCTGGCACTCGAAACCTTAGGCGTGGATGTAATTGAGGCCGGCTTCCCCGTTTCCAGTCCTGGCGATTTCGAATCTGTACGCGCCATTGCTGCTGCGATTAAAAATCCCATTATCTGTGGCTTATCCCGCGCGGTGGAGCAAGACATCCGTGTTGCGGCAGAAGCATTGAAACCTGCCTTGCGGCCGCGCATCCATACAGGCATTGGGGTTTCGGAAATGCATATTCGCTACAAATTATGTACCACGCCGGAAGGTATTCTCGAACGTGCGGCTGCAGCTGTAAAACTCGCAAAATCATTTGTAGAAGACGTAGAATTTTACGCCGAAGATGCAGGCCGGGCCGACAATGAATTCCTCGCCCGTGTACTGGAAGTTGCCATCAAAGCCGGGGCGACGGTGCTAAATATCCCGGACACAACGGGTTATTGCTTACCCGATCAATATGGTGCAAAGATCAAATACCTGTATGAAAATGTAAAAGGCATTGAAAAAGCGATCCTTTCTACGCATTGTCATAATGATCTCGGATTAGCCACAGCTAATTCCATCGCGGGCATATCGAACGGCGCCCGGCAAATAGAATGTACCATCAATGGCATTGGCGAACGCGCGGGCAACACGGCTTTGGAAGAAGTGGTGATGATTTTGCGCCAACATGCCGATCTCGGATTTGTATCCGGCATCAACACACGCTTACTTAATCCGATTAGTCAATTAGTTTCAGAAAAAATGGGGGTTGTGGTGCAGCCCAACAAGGCCATTGTGGGCGGAAATGCCTTTGCACACTCATCGGGTATCCACCAGGATGGGGTGATCAAAAAACGCGAAACCTACGAAATCATTGATCCATTGGAAGTGGGCGTAGATCATTCGCAAATAATACTCACCGCCCGCAGTGGTCGTGCCGCACTCGCTTATCGCGCCAAAAACATTGGTTTTAACCTCACCAAAGATGCTTTGGACGAGGTCTATGCTGCGTTTTTGATCATGGCCGACCATAAAAAAGAGGTAGTGGATGCCGATTTGCTTGAATTGTTAAAACCTGTGGGTATTCCGGTAACCGCACTTTAAGAAAAAACATGTCTAAAACATTATTTGATAAAATGTGGGACGCACACGTCATTAAAATTGCGGAAGGCGGCCTGGATGTGTTATACATCGACCGGCATTTCATCCATGAAGTGACCAGTCCGCAAGCATTTGGCGGCTTAAAACAACGCAATTTGCCTGTTTTTCGGCCTTTACAAACCATCGCTACAGCCGATCACAATGTTCCTACCAAGGACCAACATCTGCCCATTCAAGAAAAACTTTCGCGCGATCAGGTGGAAAAACTGCGCGAAAATTGCCGGGAATTTGGCTTGGAACTGTATGATTTGGGGCATCCTTATCAGGGCATTGTGCACGTGATCGGACCAGAACTGGGCATCACCCAGCCTGGAATGACCATCGTATGTGGGGATAGTCACACCAGCACCCATGGGGCTTTTGGAACGATCGCATTTGGCATTGGAACCAGCCAGGTAGAGCAGGTGATGGCCACGCAATGCTTGTTGCAGCGCAAACCAAAATGTATGCGCATCACGGTGGATGGTGCTTTGCAGGAAGGTGTTTTATCGAAAGACATCATTTTATACATCATTTCCAAACTCACCGCAGCGGGTGGGACCGGTTATTTTGTGGAATATGCAGGTAGTACCATCCGCGCCTTATCCATGGAAGCGCGCATGACCATTTGCAACATGAGTATAGAAATGGGTGCGCGGGGCGGCTTGATTGCACCCGATGCGACCACGTTTGAATACGTTCGGGGCAGAAAATTTGCGCCACAAGGTGCTGATTATGAAGCGGCTGTATCCAAATGGGAACAATTATACACCGACGCGGATGCCCAATTTGACCTCGAATATCACTTTGACGCATCCGAAATAGGCCCCATGTTGACGTACGGGACCAATCCGGGTATGGGCATCTCGGTATCGGAGCATGTTCCCGATATGGCTCTGCCGGGCGACAGTCCTGTTTCTTTTGATAAGTCCTTGACGTACATGGGGTTCAAGGCAGGCGAAAGTTTGCTGGGAAAAACCATTCACCATGTGTTTATTGGTTCTTGTACCAATTCGCGGATTGAAGATTTACGGCTGGTAGCACAATTTATTGAGGGCAAACAAAAGGCGGGTCATGTACAAGTGATGGTGGTGCCGGGGTCGCAACAGGTTGCACAACAAGCGATTGCGGAGGGTTTGGACCAGATATTTGCGGCTGCAGGGTTTGATTTTCGGGAACCGGGCTGTTCGGCCTGTTTGGGCATGAATGAAGATAAAATACCGGCGGGCGCTTATTGTGTGAGCACCTCGAACCGCAATTTTGAAGGTCGACAAGGCCCGGGAGCGCGCACCATTTTAGCCAGTCCGCTCACCGCCGCTGCAGTAGCCCTGGCAGGTAAAATTGTGGATGTTCGCACACATTTTAATCAAAACTAAGCATGGAAAAGTTCACACAAATACGCAGTACGGCCATCCCATTGCCGATTGAAGACGTTGATACCGATCAAATTATACCTGCGCGTTTTTTAAAAGCGACCACGCGGGAAGGTTTTGGCGATAATTTATTCCGCGATTGGCGCTACCACAGCGACGGTCAGCAGAAAACCGATTTTGTCCTGAATAATCCGACTTATCGGGGACAAATTTTGGTGGCAGGTAAAAACTTTGGTTGTGGAAGCAGCCGTGAGCATGCGGCCTGGGCTTTGTATGATTACGGATTTCGGGTGGTGGTTTCGAGTTTTTTTGCCGATATTTTTCGTGGCAATGCGCTCAATAATGGTTTGCTTCCGGTACAAGTTACGCCCGAGGCATTGCATGCAATCTTACAGGCCATTGAGCAGGACCCAGCCACTACGTTTGTAGTAGACCTTGAAAATCAAACATTTACCTTATCTTCGACAGGTTTGGAAGCCACGTTTGATATCGATCCGTTTCGGAAAACCTGCATGATCAACGGATACGACGATATTGATTATCTCCTCAGTTTGAAATCAGAAATTGAAGCGTTCGAACACGCACAATAAGCACCACATGAGCAAGAAAATAGCAGTATTACCGGGCGACGGCATTGGCCCGGAAGTAACAGAACAGGCCTTGAAGGTATTGAGGGCGGTAAGTAATCGATTTGACCTTCATTTTGAATACCATTTTGCCGATGTGGGCGCGATTGCGATTGACAAGCATGGCGATCCGCTGCCAGAAGCCACTTTGCAACTTTGTTTGGATTCGGACGCCATTTTATTCGGCGCGATCGGGCATCCGAAATACGACAACGACCCGAGTGCACCGGTGCGGCCGGAACAGGGATTGCTTCGTTTGCGCAAATCGTTGGGGTTGTTTGCCAATATTCGTCCGGTGACGCTCTACCCTACCCTCGCCCATCTTTCGCCGCTCAAACCGGAAAAAGTGGAAGGCGTGGATATGGTGGTATACCGTGAACTCACGGGCGGCATTTATTTTGGCGAAAAAGGCCGCAATCAGCACGAAGCCTTTGATCATTGTGTGTACACGGCGGTTGAAATTGCGCGCATTGCGCACTTAGCTTTTGTAGCCGCCAGGCAGCGCCGAAAGCAAGTTACTTTGGTAGACAAAGCCAATGTACTGGAAACCAGCCGTTTATGGCGCTCAGTAGTACAAGAAATCGCGGTAAATTACCCGGATATCACCCTTGATTGGATGTATGTCGATAATGCGGCGATGCAATTGATTCAAAATCCAGCCCACTTTGATGTGGTGTTGACCGAAAATATGTTTGGAGATATTTTATCCGACGAAGCCAGTGTGTTGGTCGGTTCGTTGGGCATGTTGCCATCTTCTTCGGTAGGCGCACACACCGCTTTATTTGAGCCGATTCACGGTTCTTACCCGCAGGCTGCTGGAAAAAATATAGCAAATCCGATCGCTGCCATCTTATCGGCGGCCATGCTGCTGGATCATTTGCACTACACCCAAGCGGCAACCACCATCCGGGAAGCCGTTCGAGAAACGCTAGAAGCTGGCTTTGGAACCTCTGATTTGCAGGCGGCTCAATTGCTGGGATGTGCGGAAATGGGGGATCATATTTCGGAATTGGTATTAAAAGCAGCGGTGGATGCTTGATTTTGGAGGTGACACCTTGGGGAGGCTACCGTCGGAGGTGTCACCTCCAAAATAATCACCCAAACATCCGCTTCCATCGTACCTTTCGGCAACCATGGAACGTAAAAAGATAATCATCATAGGTGGAGGCCCCGCAGCCCTGATGGCAGCAGATGTACTTGCACCTCATTGTCGGGTTAATATTTACGAAAAAGCCAAAACCATCGGTCGGAAATTCCTGGTAGCAGGAAAAGGCGGTTTCAACCTAAGCAATAGCCTGGCGGGACCCGCGTTGCTGCAACAATACCACCCCGCCGGTTTTATGGATGCGTGTTTACAAGCCTTTGATACTGAGGCAACACGCGATTGGCTTGCCCAACTCAGTATCCCTACTTATATTGGATCCAGCGGACGCGTGTTCCCTACCCCGCCTACTAAGCCTTATGAAGTACTTAAAGCCCTGAAAAACAAACTCTTATCTAAAGGAGTCGTTTTTCATACCCAGCATTTGTGTACCGATTTCGGCCAAGATGAATTGATTATCGAACACCAGGGAAACTCCGTTTCTATTGCATTCGACTATTGCATTTTTGCCCTCGGCGGTGCTTCCTGGCCGGTGACCGGGTCGGATGGAAATTGGGTTGAAATGTTTGTCCGAAAAGAAATCAACGTATTGCCTTTTGAGGCTTCCAACTGTGGGGTAACGATTGAGTGGCCGGAAACGTTTATCCAACACCATGCTGGCAAACCGCTGAAAAACATCCAGTTACAAATAGGAAATGAAGTGCGTCGCGGGGAAGCATTGGTGACGCGCTACGGGTTGGAAGGCAACGCGGTTTATCCGCTGGTTCCTGCGGTGCGCCAGGCTTTGGCTCAAGCAGCAAATCCATTGCTGCTACTCGATTTAAAGCCCAATAACTCCCTTGAAAGTTTATTGGAAAAAGCACAAACAAAGCCCTGTACTTCAAAGGATTATGCACAGCGCTTTAACCTGGATACCATGGAATTGGCGCTGGTCAAAAACGCGCTGGATAAACATACTTTTCTGGATCCTGTAAAATTTGCCCGTGCCTTAAAACAAGTGCCCTTGTATGTGCATGCGTTGCGGCCTGTGCATGAGGCGATTTCAACGGTGGGCGGTGTGGATTTGCGGGCATTGAATGCTGATTTTTCCCTGCGCAAATACCCACGCGTGTACGCGATCGGGGAAATGCTGGATTGGGATGCACCCACCGGTGGTTTTTTATTGCAGGGGTGTTTCGCGATGGGGCGTTATGTTGGGGTGGGAGTGCTCAAAAGGGGTTCCGCGGAGTAGCTCGGAGGTATGGAGTTGCGCGGAGAAAACTAAAAAAAGGGGTTCCGCGGAGTAGCTCGGAGGTATGGAGTTGCGCGGAGAAAAAAAGGGGTTCCGCGGAGTAGCTCGGAGGGAGGTGCGCGGAGTTCTTAAAATCTCTGCGTAACTCCATACCTCCAAGCTCCTCCGTGGAACCCCTTTTTTGCTCTACCTACGGAATCCGCCCTTAGGTGCTCCCATACCAGGTAATCCCATTTTACCCATCGGAGAATTTGCCATTTGGTGCATCATTTTCCGCATATCATGGAAATTCTTGATAAACATGTTGATTTGTTCCAAGGTCTGACCACAACCACGTGCAATGCGTTTTTTGCGACTCAAATTCAATAAATCCGGGTTACCACGTTCATCTGGCGTCATGCTGTGGATGATCGCTTCCACCCGACCCAGGGCTTTCTCGTCAATCGGGGCATCTTTCATGGCTTTGCCCACACCTGGTATCATACTGATGAGGCTTTTTAAATCGCCCATCTTTTTAATTTGCTGCATTTGACCCAAAAAGTCATTAAAATCAAACTTATTTTGTTTGATTCGCTTCTCCACCCGTTTCGCCTCTTCCTCATCAAATTCCATCTGGGCTTTTTCGACTAACGACACAATGTCACCCATGCCCAGGATCCGTTGCGCCATCCGATCGGGATAAAACACATCCAGGGTGTCGAGTTTTTCACCCATCGACACAAACTTGATCGGTTTTCCTACCGTGTATTTGATCGTCAGTGCCGCACCACCGCGAGTATCACCATCCAATTTGGTCAATACCACACCGTCGAAATTGATGCGCTGGTTAAAAGCCTCGGCGGTATTCACCGCATCCTGACCCGTCATAGAATCCACTACAAACAGTGTTTCTGTTGGATTAATCGCCTTTTTCACCGCTTCCACTTCCGCCATCATCGCCTCATCTACGGCAAGACGACCGGCAGTATCCACGATGACCACATTAAATCCGTGCGCTTTGGCGTGTTTGATCGCGTTTTGCGCAATCTCTACCGGATTTTTATTCTCTTCTTCTTTGTAAATCGGCACTTTGATGCTGTCGCCCAAAACCGTCAACTGATTAATCGCCGCCGGACGGTACACATCGCAAGCCACCAACAAAGGCGAAAGTTTGCGTTGCTCCTTCAGCATACGCGCCAGTTTGCCGCAAAACGTCGTTTTACCACTACCCTGCAAACCAGCCACCAAAACCACTGCCGGACTGCCTTTGGTATTGATGCCCACGCTTTGTCCACCCATCAGTTCGGCCAATTCGTCCATGACGATTTTGACCATCAACTGACCCGGATTCACATTTTTGAGCACGTTTTCCGAACCCAAAGCCTTGTCTTTCACTTTATCCGTGAATTCTTTGGCAATCTTATAGTTTACGTCTGCACCCACCAGGGCGCGACGAATCTCCTTAATACTCTCAGCAACATTCAGTTCGGTAATCTTGTTGTTGCCGCGCAGTACCTTAAACGCGGAATCCAGCCGGTCGCTTAAACTCTCAAACATGCGATATCGTAATTAGTATGACTTTATCAAAAAATGCCACAAATGCCTGATTTTAAATAAATTACAAAACCAAAACACCCGCAATTTTTACCCGGACCGCAAAACGCATGCTTGCGCATACAGCCGGGCCGCAAATATAAGGCAAATTAGGCGCTAAACCATATCCCCCTTAAAAGAGATTCTATTCAGCAACCAAAACAAAAATCGGAAATCAAAAATCCAATCGGAAATCGGAAATCGAACAAATCGGATATCGAACAAATCCTTACCACTTCCCATTCGCATTTGCCCACTGACCCATTGGCGGAATTTCTTCTACTACATCCCAATGCTCTACGATTCTGTTGTTTGCAACGCGGAATAAATCGTAATGCGCCACAAACAAACCATTGCCCGCTATGGGGTCAGGATAGCCCTGCGAAAGCACCAGTGCGTAATCGCCTTTTGCGTAAATAAACCGAATGCTTTCATAATAAGGTGTGCCATCCGGAATGAGTGCTACTGAATCGCGAAATGCTATGCCGTTCGTTCCCCATCCATTGCGGTGTTGCGCAAATTTAGTCAAGTCAAAATAATTACTCACTTTACTCCAGTTGCCTTTGATAAATAATTCATCTGCGGCACCTGCCACCAATTTTTCTGTAGCCGCCGTACTTACCGAAGCCGAAATCAGTTTGTTGCCATTAAATTGTGTGGTACTGTCCATATCGTTCACTTCCTTAGCGCGGTTATTCCAGTGCTCCACAATTCGGCCGTCTTCGAAACGAAAAACATCAAATTGAATCCAGGTCGTTGCGGTATCTACTACCCGCCGGGAGTGCATCACCACCACATTGCTATCCGTAAAAACCCGTTGAATCGTCAGGGTATCGCCGAACAGTTGGCCATTTTGAATTGCCTGGACAAAGGCGTTGGCGCCATCGGGCAGGCGCAAGTCGTGCTGAATGAATTTACTGCTACTCAGATATGTTACCGGCGCATAGGCCTTTTTTGTTTGGGTGCTCCGCAATACGGCCACCGCCATATCTTGCTGATTCCCCACGTCAATGTTATTGTCATCTGCATCCGTTTTATTACCCGTATAGTTTTCTGGTCGATCGCAACCCGTTGTGGTCACATTCACATTTCCCAGGCCGTCGCCATCTACATCCTCGTACCAAACCGTGGTTCCGCAGGTTTCCTTTGAACAAGCGTTCATCATCAAGTACAAAATAGCCCCAAAGGCTAAAAAGAGGGTATATTTTTTCATAAAATGCAAGATTTTTGTGTGTATTGGGCGGATAAAGGTACACGGATTTTGAAAAACGGTTGGTGCAGAAAGTGGGGGTTGGGTTGCCTTGGGGAACTTATTTACATTAGCGGATGTAATTGGCTGGGTGCATAGCGATTTCTTGAACTTTCCTGGAAATTTTCCTCGGTAAAAACTATTAATCACCTATCATCTTGTTACCCCGAACTTCAGTTCGGGGGGATTAGCCCTCCCTCCATCACATCTAACATCTTTGCAAAGTAAGGTTGTGCCTGCTTCACATTGGATAGGAAGTAAGTGTTGATTCTTTCTGCAAAGAAGATAGGTGTGATGTAGTGTTTTACCCTGAACTGAAGTTCAAGGTAACAAGATGATAGATGTGATTCGTACGTTTTTAGAGCTTTACAGCATTATTATACAGACTAAATCTTTGAAAAACCAACTAAATCGCTTTAGTTTGCACAGAGAAAAGTAAAATTTCGGCGTTTTTGTATTTTTGTTTATATCATAAAAACCAACCACTATCAAAAAAATACAAAATCGCATGAAATATGTACTCGCCCTAGGTTTCCTGTGCTTTGCAATTTGCTTGCAGGGCCAAACCATTGATTTGAACCAAGGAAATTTTATTGCCAACGACTATTTCATTGAACTTCCCTACCAAAATATCAATAATAAAATAATTATCGAAATAGAATTGGGTGGCAAAAAAAGGAAGTTTATCGTGGATACGGGCGCGCCACTGGTTTTATCCAAAGCCTTATTTGAAACATTAAATTGTCCTGTGCTGTCAAAGCAACCAGTTACGGATATTAACCAAAAGAAAGACTCCCTCTTGTTTGTGCGCGTAGACAGCCTAAAAATTGGAAGCAACTACTTAACTGGAATACCCGCTGTTGTTTTGAACAACAACGTGATCATGGACTGTTTCGGAATTGATGGATTTATTGGCAGCAACGCGCTTCGGAACTCCATTATA
>JBBAVI010000042.1:0-44483 GCA_040397785.1 Saprospiraceae bacterium
TCTCCGATCCGGTCAATCCCGAATTCGCCGAAACCGTTTGCAAATACTGGTAAATTTCGGACCCACCACCATTAATCACCAGGTCAATACCTTCAAAATACCGAAAACGTTCGTTGGAAATCGTATCGGTTCCCGCCAAATCATCGGCCTTGATTTGATTGGCAATGAGCTCAAAAAACCGGTTACCCGCCACTTCATAATTGGTAGTATAAAATGGTCCCTGTGTGGTGCTGATTGGAAATGCGCCCCGTTGCAGGTTTTTGGCTACACTCCATTTTATAGAACGACGAAACAAGGTGGTACCATTGCCCGCTTCTACCCGATAACGAACGACCATATCCACATCGAACAATACACTGCTGGTATCACCTAACCAACGTAAAGAGGCGGTTTTATCTGTTTGAAAAGTAATTTTTGGAGGAATATCAGCAGGGTTTGGTGTGTTGAACACAAACTCATTGGGTACCGTTGTAACCGATGTAATGTCTTTTTTCCCATCGGCACGCACAACAATCAGACGGTATTTATCGCCTGCAATTAATTTGGCGCCATTGGGCGATTTTAATTTGTACAACCAGTTGGGGGTTGTTGCAAAGGTACCTGGTTGACGAGGGTGGCCATCCAGGTTGCCGTCCACCCGGGTTAGTTGCACCTTTACCTTGGTTTTAACATGCTCCATAAACACCGTAATTGCATCGGCAGGGTAATACAAAGAATCGGCAATTTGCGCAACCACCAGGGCACTCTGGTCGGGATCCAGGAATGCTTTCTCAACCCGAACATAATTTGCGGTATCCTTGGCAGAAAGAATCGCATAAACCACCGGTACTTCTTTCCACGGGGCAGTAACTTCAAAATCATTGGAACAGCCCGACCACAGCAATCCAAGTAACGGAAGGGCAAAAAGTAGTTTTTTCATCAGATCAAATTTACGCAAACTTAGCATTGGCTGCAAAAGTACGGGATAGAAATGGATACCAAAGAAAAAGCCTTGCTAACCGGAGACGTTTAACAAGGCTTTTTAAATTGAAAAGGGTAATATTAAAACCCTTCTACCCCAGAAACCAGCAAGGAAACTTCGTTGTTCAACATTTCAACAAAGCCACCTGCCACCTGAAAGTCTAATTTCTCTCCATTTTCCTTTACAATTTGCACAGCACCTTTATTAAGAGAGGATACAATGGCAGCATGGTTATTCAAAATTTGAAAAGAACCATCAGCGCCAGGTACCTTTACAGATTTCACTTCACCGGCAAAAAGTTCGGCTTCGGGAGAAAGAATCACTAAGTTCATCTTTGGATGGTTGTATGGTTAAACGGCAGTATGGTTGAACATCAAACATGCTCAACCATACCTGCAAGTTAGTCTTTAATATTAGTTTGCTGCGTCAGCAAGCATTTTTTTGCCTTTTTCCATCGCTTCATCGATGGTACCGACCAAGTTGAATGCGGCTTCAGGATACTGATCCATATCGCCGTCCATAATCATATTGAAACCACGAATAGTTTCGTCGATGGGCACCAATACCCCTTTCAAGCCTGTAAATTGTTCGGCTACGTGGAAAGGTTGTGACAAGAAACGTTGTACACGACGGGCGCGGGTTACGACCAGTTTGTCTTCGTCGGAAAGTTCTTCCATACCGAGGATCGCGATAATATCCTGCAATTCGTTATAACGTTGCAAAATGACTTTTACACGTTGCGCGCAGTTATAATGTTCTTCGCCGATAATTTTTGGATCCAAAATCCGGGAAGTAGAGTCGAGTGGATCTACCGCAGGATAAATACCCAAGGAAGCAATTTTACGGCTCAATACCGTTGTTGCGTCCAAGTGAGCAAATGTTGTTGCAGGAGCAGGATCCGTCAAGTCATCCGCAGGTACATAAACGGCTTGAACCGAAGTAATAGACCCACGTTTGGTAGAAGTGATGCGCTCTTGCATCAAACCCATTTCGGTAGCCAGCGTTGGCTGGTAACCTACCGCAGAAGGCATCCGGCCCAACAAAGCCGATACTTCCGAACCGGCTTGCGTAAAGCGGAAGATGTTATCTACAAAGAACAGGATGTCACGGCCACCCGCTGGATCAGTCATATCGCCATCACGGAAATACTCGGCCATGGTCAAACCCGATAATGCCACACGTGCACGTGCACCAGGTGGTTCGTTCATCTGGCCAAACACCAAGGTCGCCTGCGATTTAGCCAATTCGGCCATATCTACTTTGTCAAGATCCCATCCGCCTTCTTCCATAGAATGCTGGAATTCCTCACCGTATTTAATAACGTTAGATTCGATCATTTCACGCAGCAAGTCATTGCCCTCACGGGTACGCTCGCCTACGCCTGCGAAAACCGACATACCGTCGTACGCTTTTGCGATGTTATTGATCAACTCCATGATCAATACCGTTTTGCCTACACCAGCACCACCGAACAAACCAATTTTACCACCTTTTGCATAAGGCTCGATCAAATCGATTACCTTGATACCTGTGTAAAGAATTTCGCGCTCCGTAGAAAGATCTTCGTACGCTGGTGGGCGACGGTGGATTGCATAGGCATTATCGCCTTTTTCCACTTTGCCAATACCATCGATTGCTTCCCCTACTACATTGAACAGGCGGCCGCGTACTTGGTCGCCGACTGGCATTGCGATGGGAGCACCGGTATCTGCACACTCCACACCACGGGTCAAACCGTCGGTTGAGTCCATAGAAATGGTACGAACACTGTTTTCGCCCAAATGGCGTTGAACTTCAAGTACAAGCTTAGAGCCGTCTGCGCGGGTAATTTCAAGCGCGCTCAGAATCTCTGGAAGGGTGCTGTCAGGTCCGCTGAAGTCAACGTCAACCACAGCGCCGATAATCTGTTTAATGCGACCGATATTCGCCATATAACAAAATGATGTTTGGTTTTAGCGCTCCTTTTTGGCATTCCACAATATTTAATTGGAATCCTGAAGCGCTAATTCTTTGAAAAGCCGCGCAAAAGTACGCTTCTTTGTGTTATTGCAACCAATGTTGGTGACTTTTTCTTTCACAATTCTTTTTGCCCGGAAATTTCGCCATTCCATTCAAATTTACGACTTTTGCATTCCTTTGGCACGAATGGGACATTTTCAACAGGCTTAAAAGTCAAAATCAACCAGCCACAGAATAAAACTTTGCCCCAGCCGTTCAAGTGCCTTCCCCTGCAACCGGTATTTTCTGTAAATCAAACCATTAGTTTTTTATTTGTATGCAGTTTAGAAACCGTGTTTTCTGTTGGTTCGTCTTCGTGTTGACCGCCTTGCCTTTTATTTCGTTGGATGCCCAGGATAATAATCCGGATCAGATTGAGGATACTGTGAATTCCCCTGTTTTTACGTCGAAAGGCGATTTGGGTTACATCCCAGTTACTGAAAAAGAACTTCAAGAACGTTTGGCCGAAATACCCGGATGCCTGGATATGCGCGCTACCGATGTCGTTCGAAGCTATATTAATAACTATGTGCGCTTAAAACCCGACAAAGCAAAAAATATGTTGGGCAAACGCCTCACTTTCTTCCCGCTTTTTGAGGAAAAACTGAAAGCAGAGGGCATGCCGGTCGACCTAAAATTTTTAGCAGTCGTCGAATCTGCCCTCAATCCCAAAGCCGTATCTAAAGTGGGCGCAACTGGTTTGTGGCAATTTATGCCATCCACAGGCAGCGAATATGGGTTGCGCACGAATAGCGCAGTAGAAGATCGCAGCAACCCGGTGAAAAGCACCGATGCAGCCGTGCGCTACCTCAGAGATCTGTACCATCAGTTTGATGACTGGGCCTTGGCCTTGGCAGCGTATAACAGCGGACCAACCCGCGTCAATTCGGCCATCAAAAAGGCTGGAAGCCGCAATTTCTGGAGCATTATGCGTTTTCTCCCCCAAGAAACCCGCAACTATGTTCCAGCCTTTATTGCCGCCTCTTACATCTGCAATTTTTATCAAATACACGGTTTGAATCCAAATATTCCAGACCTGGATGAACAGTTGACTGGTTATATTAATGTGTATGATGGTTTGTCGTTTCGCGCGATTTCAGAAGCGACTGGCATTGATTACAATGTTATCAAAACCTTAAACCCCGGTTTTAAACGCGATTATGTACCCCCGAGTGCCAACGGCAACTATGTGATGTTGCCACGCAGGGTGTTGCCCGCCTTTATCCGCTACCTCAACAGCATTAGCAGCCGAAGTTATTCAATTGAAAACAACGATATGTATGTCAATAGCACCATGGGAGATGGACGCTATTGGAAAACAATGACAGGGGCCCAACAAGCAGAACACATCGACCAATTAGCCCAGAAATATGGCCTGATTGGAGACCACCTCAAAACTTGGAACAACCTGGCTTCAAATTATGTAGATGCCGGTCAGGAAATTTTAATCTGGAATCCTGTTTATGTACAACGCCATGCAGGTTTGAAAATTGAAGCCCCCGTGCAACCTAAGCCCAAAACAAATGCACCAAAAGCAAAAAAAACGGAAACAATTGATAACGCATTAGAAAAAAACACCGGAGTTAACGCATCTTTGCAGCCGACGCCATTTCAAGCCAAACCCGTCGAGTACCAGTACCATACCGTCAGACGCAACGAATCCTTGGAAGATATTGCCCGCCAATACGCAACCTCGGTAGAAAGTTTGCGCAAAATAAACGGCAACGATCAAATTCGATTTGGAATGCGTCTTAAAATCCGGCAATTCTAATCTGTTTTTCACACACACCATGACAACAAGAGCACTCCTGATTGAAGACGAGCCAGAAGGCCTCGAAAACCTGAAAAATCTACTCCGGATGTATTGTCCTGATGTAGAAGTAGTTGCCACAGGTGGCTCCAATGCCGATTTACTCAAACTGGTAAACGAAGAGCGCGATAACCAATACGATGTTGCTTTTTTAGATATCAGCTTACCCGATGGCCTCGTATTTCAAGGACTTCAACAACTGGATGAAGTGCCTTTTGACATCATATTTGTTACTGCTTACGACAAATATGCCTTAAAGGCCTTCGAATTTGCCGCCATCGACTATGTAACCAAACCCATTGAACGGGAAGAATTAATGCGCGCTGTGAGCCGCATTCGCCTGAAAAACACGGAAACCAAAGCGCGTTTGGAGGTTTTGCAACAAAACTATAATCCAACGGGTGCCAATGCTTTTGAAAAAATCGGTATCTCCGCCCTGGATGGCGTACATTTTGTACGCCTGAGTGAAATCGTACGACTCGAGGCTGAAGATAATTATACCCATTTTATGCTCAATACGGGCGATAAAATTACTGCCAGCCGCACCATTAAAGCTTACGAAGACACCCTTGCCCAACTCAATTTTGTTCGTGTGCACAAAAAACACATTGTGAACATGAATTTTATGAAAACCTATATAAAGGGTGAAGGCGGATACCTGATCTTGGATAACGGTGATTCAATTGAGGTATCCCGACGAAAAAAGTCGGCGCTGATGGATTCAGTACGACGCAACCACGATATATAAGACGACGCCCATTGCCCTTATTTACCCAAAAAGCAATGCAGCGTTCAAGCACCGCATTCCATAAAATCATAAGCATTACCGCAAAGGATGGGATTTTTTGATAAGTTTTTTAGCCGGGAGAAGAAAGAAGACCTTGAAAAGGGACTTGAAAAAACAAAAGAAGGCTTTCTGGGTAAAATTACCCGGGCAGTAGCGGGCAAGAGCGAAGTAGACGAATCGGTGCTGGATGAACTGGAGCAGGTTTTAATTTCGAGCGATGTGGGCCTGGATACGACTATTAAAATTATTCAGCGCATTGAGGCCCGGGTTGCACGTGATAAATACATGAATATCAACGAACTCAATGGGATTTTGCGCGACGAAATCGTGCAAATGCTGGCCGAAAACAATACCGAAGATTTAGAGGATTTTGATATTCCGGAAGGTAAACACCCTTATGTGCTGTTGGTAATTGGCGTAAATGGCGTGGGAAAAACAACCACCATTGGCAAACTCGCCCACCAATTTAAACAAAAAGGCTATAAAGTGGTACTCGGAGCAGCCGACACCTTTCGCGCCGCTGCTGTGGATCAACTCGGTATTTGGGCCGACCGGGTGGGTTGCGATTTTTACTCCAAAGGTATGAACGCCGATCCTGCCGCAGTTGCCTACGAAACGACCAATTACGCAATCGCCAATAATTGCGATATTGCGATTATTGATACCGCCGGCCGCTTGCACAATAAAACACACCTCATGCAGGAGTTGGGTAAAATACACCGCTCCATTGAAAAAAAACTTCCCGGCGCACCGCATGACGTATTGCTGGTTTTGGATGCCTCCACTGGACAAAACGCCCAGGAACAAGCCAAACAATTCACCGAAGTAGCCCCTATTACGGCACTTGCGCTGACCAAACTGGACGGTACAGCCAAAGGCGGCGTGGCAATCAGCATCAGCGATCAGTTTAAAATTCCAATCCGCTACATTGGTGTAGGCGAATCAATTGACAAATTGCAGATTTTTAATAAAAAGGCTTTTGTTGAATCCTTGTTTCGGTAGCACCTTTTCGAGCCTATTTCTGATTTATACCTACTTTTGTTGAAATGAAGCGCTTTTTCATATTTCATCAAAGGTTTTTTTGGGGTACTTGCCTATGGCTCAGTGTGCTGCTCACATTTGGTGCCTGCTCCCCTGCCCGATTCCATAGACACAATATTCGACATCAAATCGTTGAAAACAACGTATTTGCACAATCCTTTACCGGATTTACCCTGCTGGATGCCCACACCGGGAAAATTTTGTGCGATGTCCTGGGCGACCGGCACTTTATTCCAGCTTCCACCAATAAAATATGGACCCTGTACACTTGTTTACAACTCTTGGGCGATAGTATACCTTCGTTTAAGTATACTACTGATCATCAAGCACTTGTAATTTATCCAACGGGCGATCCTTGTTTCTTACACCCGCAATTTGGTGCCTGGCAGTCTGGATTTGCGTTTATACAACATTCGAAATCGCCGATACTTGGGTGGGCTGGCGATACAACAGCCAACGAGGTGGTTGGCTTAGGCCCTGGTTGGGCTTGGGATGATGCTCATTTGGCTTATTCGGCTGAAAAAAGCAATTTCCCTTTGTTTGGCAATGTGCGCCAAGTGTTTAGCATCGACTCTAGTCAATTGAGCGTGTCGCCTGTATACTGGCAAACCTATTTGCACCCCGATACCTTGCAACAACCGAAAGATGCACTGTATTTTGGAGCACAAAACCATTTGCATTACAATCCACAACACAATTGGACCAACTTTGGGGCCCGCGTCCCGATCCAACATGCCGCAAATTATGTTGGCGCGTTATTAAGCGACACCTTACATCGACCATTTGTTCAACTCAAAGGGGGGGGCAAGGGCGACAAGAAAACCTGGTACGGAACAGCGGTCGACACCGTTTACCGCCGCATGATGCATCAAAGCGATAATTTCATTGCAGAACAATTGCTGCTGCTATGTGCCGGCCAAAAAACTGGATTACTTGCCCAGGATACCTTGATACAATGGGCAAAAGACAGCCTTTTTTCATTTTTACCTCAAAAATTGCGGTGGGTGGATGGTAGCGGATTGTCGCGTTATAACCTGAATACCCCCCAAAACAATGTATCCTTGCTTTATCGGCTTTGGCAAACACAGCCAAAGGAACGCCTATTTGATTTGTTTCCGGCGGGAGGAACAGAGGGGACGCTGAAAGGTTGGTATACAAACACCCAAGCGACACCATATATATATGCAAAATCGGGCTCCATGAGCGGGGTACAATGTTTGAGCGGATATTTGATTACAAGAAAAGGCAAAGTATTGATTTTCAGTTTTATGCACAACAATTTTGTGGGAAGTGGAAAAGCGTGGAAAACAGAAATGCAACGTATTTTAGAACAAATTTGCATCAAATAGTCAAACTGGTCTAAATCTCTACTTCGAAAATACTATTTTTTGCAACTTTGTTTCGAATAGAGCCTCTTTCTAATATTACAAACAAAACATTTGCACCACAACATGAAACAATTTTTCCAATGGACGTTGCGCATTAGTTTCCTATGCTGCTCCACGCTAGCACTCAATGCGCAAGTAATTTATGTAAAAAGCGGCGCATTAGGCGCAAACAATGGCACAACCTGGGCCAATGCCTTCAACAACCTGGATGCAGCCTTAACTGCTGCTACTGCCAATAGTCAAATATGGGTAGCATCGGGGGTGTACAAACCCAATACCACAACTACACCCAACAAGTCGTTCGAACTTGCTTCGGGCGTTGCTTTGTACGGTGGTTTTGCGGGTACAGAAACAACGCTTGCGCAACGCAACTATGTGACCAATGTGACCATTTTGAATGGAGACATCAATGGTGACGACTTGACGGATAGCCTTGCCCTGAATAAATCCGATAATTCATGGCACGTTTTGCTGGTTTATGAAACCAATGCCAATTTGCGGGCAATCGTTGACGGCTTTACAATTCGCAACGGCGCTACCAAAACAGCAACGTCCGATCCAGACCTGACAAGACGCGGCGGTGGTTTGGTTGCTGCGGCCAAATTGACGATCCGCAATTGCACGTTTACCCAAAATACGGCTGTTTCAGGCGGTGGTATGGCAGCACTGGATGCGGCTTCGGCTGGCTTGATCGTTGATAACTGTATTTTTGAAGGAAATACCTCCACTTCACAAACGGCTGGTTTGTACTTGCGTACCTCCAACAATGCTACGATTAAAAATTGCACCTTCCGCAATAACATCACCACCAGAGGTTCCTTGTACCCGCAATCTTGTAAAGGTTTTGTCGTAGATTCTTGTTTATTTGAGAACAACAAAACCATCGCCGGCCAATTCACATCAGGGATGTTTACTTGGCAATCGACATTTGTGTTGAAAAACAGCATATTCCGGGGCAATACAGGCTCCACCGCTGCTGCGATGTACAACGACGGACGGGAAGGTGGCAATTCGTATGTGATCGACAATTGCTTGTTTGAAAACAATATTGCTGATGGTTTTGGTGCCGCCGTGTATAACTGGCAAACCAATTTTACTATAAAAAACAGCCTGTTCCGCAACAACAACGCATCCAATGCTGCCGGTATTTACAACGATGGCCGCGAAAATATCAGTTCATTTATCATTGACAGCTGTTTGTTTGAAAAAAACACGGCACTTGATTACGGTGGCACGGCTGTTTACAATTTCAAAACAAACTGTCAGATAAAAAACAGCAAGTTTACTGGTAATGTGGCACCTTCTTCTGGCGCGTCCATGTACAATGGTGATGCCAAAGTAACTGTTTCAAATTGCCTGTTTGAAAATGAAAAAGCCAATTTTGGTGCTGTAATGGCCAATTTTGGTAGCACATCGGATGTGATTTTGGATGGCAATGCCTTTAATATGAACCAGGCAACTACCAGCGGCGGTGCTTTGATCAATGGCTTTATCGCGAAAGTTACGGTAAAAAACTCTACGTTTTCAACCAACCTGGCGCGCTTTGGTGGTGCTATTTTCAATCAAAATGATTCGACCCGCCTGATTATTGAAAATTGCACTTTTAACGAGAACAATGCCGATGAAATTGGCGGTGCAATTAATGTGTCTTCGGGCATTCGGGCCGATATCACCAATACGGTGTTTTTTGCCAATTCGGCCAATTTTGGTGCTGCCGTTGATATTTCAGAAGACAGCCTTGATTTGTCAATTTTGAATATAGACCGTTGTACGTTCCGTGAAAACCTCGCATTCCAACAAGCAGGCGCATTAAACATCAACAATGCGGATGTGAAGGTAACCAACTCCCTGTTTACGTCCAATGCCAATTTTAGTGACGGTGCTGGCGGTGCAATTTCGTCCAATGCCTCTGGAGAAAAGACCGCTCGTTTGAATATTAGCAATAGTACTTTTGTCGACAACTCTGCTACCTTGGGTGCAGGTATCGCCCAATTTGAAGGTGATAATGGTTCAGCAGAAATGCAAATTCAAAATTCGATCCTGAGCAATATTGGCACCAACTATGAAGTGGAGGCAGGCAGCCCAGTAGTATTGTCGAATGGTGGTAACTTTGTGACCGACAATACCTTAGATGCATTTTTTGTAGTTGGTTCGGATATCAACGGAGCGGATCCATTGTTTGTAGATCCAGGTAACTTCAATTACCGCCTTTTGCCAGGTAGCCCTTGCATCGATAAGGGCGTCGCCTCAGGAGCGCCAAGCGTAGATATTTTGGGCAATCCGCGGATAGGTTTGCCGGATATTGGCGCATATGAATATGGCACCACTGGTACAAACAGTATCTTGAAACAACTGTCGTTGGAATTGAGCCCGAATCCGACCACCAATTGGATTCAAACCAATATTCAAAACGAATGGAACGGTCGCGTGGCTATTTCCATCGCGGATCAAACAGGAAAAGTGGTCAAATCTTTGTTGGTCGAGAAAAATACAGAAAACTGGCAAACACGTCTTGAGGTGACCCAGCTTCCTGTGGGGACTTATGTGGTGAGCATGCGTATGGGCGCCACCCAGTACACGGGCCGTTTTGTAAAACAATAGGTTTTTAAAGCGCGATGACACCGATCTTAGTATGGGTGTCATCGCGAACAAAATCGTTCTGTTTTACACAATCAAGTGCCGAAAAAAAAGCGGTGACACCCAGTTCGAGGTGCCACCGCTTTTAATAAAGATCAGAAATTCAATTAGTTGTTGAGCATCACAGGCATCACCAGCATCAGAATATCGCGGTCGTTGTTCTTTTCCTCCACGGGCGTAAGGATACCTGCACGAGAGGGCGTTGAAAACTCCATTTTCACCTCTTCACCATCGAGTACGCCGAGCATTTCGACAATAAATTTGGCATTAAACGCGATGCGCAGCGGTTCGCCATCGAAATTGCAGGGCATCTGTTCGGTTGCTTCGTTTGAGAAGTCAAGATCCTGGGCAGAAACTGTAAGGCTCTTATCCGTAATATCCAAAACTACCTGGTTCGTTGTTTTATTTGCGTAAATCGCAATCCGTTTGAGTGAGTTTTGGAAATCAGCCCGGTTGGTGGTCATGTTGTTCGGATTGTCTATGGGAATGACCGCGTTGTAATCGGGGTAACGCGCATCGATAAGCCTACAAACCAGGTTCATGCTACCGAAAGAGAAAAAGGCATTGGCTTTATTGAACGAAATCGTTACTGCATCATTGGCAGGTAGCGCATTTTTGAGCAAATTAAGTGCTTTTTTAGGCACAATAAATGTGGTGCTTACGTCGCCCGCCAATTGATGGGTGGTGTATTTCACCAATTTGTGTGCATCGGTTGCAACACAGATCAATTTGTTGTATTCCACTTGGAAATAAACCCCGGTCATGGCAGGACGCAATTCATCGCTAGAGGTTGCGAACACGGTTTTATTAATTGCTTCCAGCAAAAACTGGCTGTTAATTTTTACCGTATCCACGCCGTCTGGCTCAGGAATATTGGGGTATTCGCTCCCATTTTCGCCCGCCAATTTGTACTTTCCGTACGAGGAGGTGATTTCGATGCCGTAGTTTTCCTCATTAACCGTAAAAGTTACCGGCTGTTGCGGTAGTGCTTTCAGGGTATCGAGCAAAATTTTCGCTGGAATGGCAACGGCGAAATCAGCATCCGCCAACACTTCAATGGTTGTAGAAATGCTGGTTTCGAGATCGGTGGCCGAAATGGTCAGTTGCTTATTTTCAATTTTAAACAGATAATCTTCCAAAATCGGGAGTACCGGATTGGAGCCAATAGCACCATTGGCAATCTGTAATTGTTTCAGTAGTTCAGAGGATGAAACGCTGAATTTCATATCGTTTTGTATGGCTGAGTGGTGATGTGGTGTAATATGGGGCAGGCACCGAATGAACAGAACACGCGAAAAAGTTGTTTAATCTAGTGTTTTACGGTCCGGTAACGTTGAAACTATTTGCAAAAGTAAAATCCTTCAGCGTGCTTTTCGTTTAAAATAGCTAACAACATGTTGAAAAATCATAAAAAAAGTACTTTTGCCCTCCTTTCCTTCGAATAAACCACGAAACACCATTTAATTAGGCCAAATTAATGGTCTACCTTGCATCCACACGATCCAAACTGCATGTTGAACCGAAAAATAGCGCCCCAAATTCTCGAATCTGTTCGCCTTGATTTGCCGCAAGCACAATATTTAACCCTCGATAATGGTATTCCAGTTTATGTACTTGATTTTCCAGATCAGGAAATTGTAAAAATTGAATTGGTGTACCGAGCTGGACGGCCACAGGAGCGCAAACGCATGGTTGCACGTGCATGCGCACGCCTGTTGCGTGAAGGAACCTCCCAGCGCACCGGGGCCGAAATTGCGGAGTTTTTCGATTTCTATGGCGCTTCCCTGAATACGCCGAACAACCTGGATACAACAAATATCGTACTTTTTTCCTTGAAAAAATACGCTGCGCAGGTAATCCCGGTTATGGCAGAAGTGCTGCTACAGCCCGCCTTTCCTGCATCAGAACTGGAGACATTTAAACGCACCAGCATCCAGGAATTACTGGTCGATTTGGAAAAAGTAGAAATCCTGGCTTACCGCAAAATCACCGAACTCATTTTTGGCGAACACCATCCTTACGGGTACAATTCTACCCCGGAAGATTACTTGGCGCTCGAGCGCAGTGACTTGGTTGACTTTTATGAACAGTGGTACACGCCTAAAAATGCCGTTATAGTTGCCAGTGGACGCATTGATGCAGAAATTATTCAATTGCTTAATTATGGTGTCGGGCAGGACCGGCGCGTAGGCAAACAGCCCAGTTTCCCGCAGGAAGCGCCATCGATCCTTCCAGGAAAAACCAATATTCCGATGCCCGCTTCTTTGCAAACTGCCATTAAAATTGGTCGAAATACCTTCAATCGACACCACCCGCATGCACATGGCTTTTTTGTCCTCAACACCATTTTGGGTGGCTATTTCGGCTCGCGCCTGATGACCAATATTCGCGAAAAACGCGGCTACACTTATAATATATATTCGAGTAGCGACCATTATCTGAATGGCGGCTGTTTTTACATCGCTACCGAAGTAAACCGCGACAAAGCAGCGGCCACCATCAAACAAATTTATGCCGAGTTGAAACGCCTACGCGAAAAACCAGTTGATGAACAGGAACTACATATGGTTAGAAACTACCTCCTTGGGATGATTCTCAATGGTCTGGATGGACCGCTGAACACCTCCGATGTGGTGCGTGGGCTGATCATGGAAAACCAAACCAAAGCAGATTTTGAGCATATGGTAGAAAGCATCCGGAACATCACACCAGAAATTTTGCAGGAACTTGCGCAACAATACTTAAAACCTGAGGACCTTTGGCTGGTTACAGCGGGTGCTTAAGCGTGTAAGTGTGCTCTTTTTATTCATGGAATACACCCATTTTAGTAAAGTTTACATTTTTATAAGCAAAATACACGAAAAACCTGTGTAGTTTTGCGCGCTTGTTTTCTAATTTTGCCACCGAAGGATTTTTGTTTTTTAGAAACATCAATTTGGCTCGACAAAGCAAGCAAACGCTTCACAAGGCTTCACTTTTATTCCTCAGACATTCTTAAAATACGATTTAGCATTGAACTTTCTCAAATTTTTTAAGCAGGAATTAGCAGTTGATCTCGGCACCGCAAATACCCTGATTATGGTAAACGACCAGGTGGTTGTAGATGAACCGTCTATCGTGGCTATTAATCGTCGTACCGGAGAAACCATCGCAGTGGGACACCGCGCCATGCAAATGCATGAAAAAACCCATGAAAATATCAAAACTGTTCGTCCTTTGAAAGACGGTGTTATCGCCGACTTTCAGGCTGCAGAAGCCATGATTGAAAGCATGATTCGCATGGTTGGAAAACGTAATACCTTATTCAGCCATTTGAAGATGGTGATCTGTATACCCAGCGGCATTACAGAAGTAGAAAAACGCGCTGTTTTTGATTCGGCCGACCACGTGGACAGTAAAGAAACCTATCTAATTCATGAGCCTATGGCCGCAGCCTTGGGGATTGGATTGAATATTGAGGAGCCGATTGGAAACATGATCATTGATATCGGCGGCGGTACAACCGAAATTGCCGTGATTGCATTGTCGGGCATAGTTTGCGACCAATCTATCCGGATAGCAGGCGATGAATTGACCAATGATATCATGGGGTATATGAAACGGGAGCACAATATGCTCATCGGAGAACGCACTTCGGAGCAAATCAAAATCCATGTCGGCTCTGCGTTGCACGAATTGGATGTACCACCTGCCGATTATGCGGTAAACGGCCGGGATTTGATGACGGGCATTCCAAAGCAAATCAAAGTAAGTTACCAGGAAGTGGCCTATGCGCTAGATAAAAGCATCAGTAAAATTGAGGATGCCATTTTGAGGGCGCTAGAAATGACCCCGCCTGAATTGGCTTCTGATATCTATAAAACGGGTATTTACCTGACTGGTGGCGGTGCATTATTGCGCGGTTTGGATAAACGATTGGAATTAAAAACCAAATTGGCGGTGCACATTGCCGATGATCCGCTGCGTGCAGTAGTACGTGGTACCGGCATGGCGTTAACCAACTCACACCAATATTCTTTTCTGATCGATCGTAAAAGCGTTTAAACAGACCAATGGGTAACCTCCTTCAACTTTTTATTCGAAATGGAGGCTTTGTAACCTTCGTATTGGTGGAGGTATGTTGTTTCTACATTGTCGTCCGCTTCAATGCCGATCAAAATGCCATTTTTGCCCATACCAGTACCCTGATGGGTGGCAATTTGATGGAACGCCGACAAGTAGTGCGCGATTATTTTGGGTTGACGCAACGTGTTGATAGTTTGACACGGGAAAACGCGCTGCTGATGGAAGACCTTGCCAATGCGCGTGTGTTGCAAATGCCTTACCGCGATACCTTTTATCGGGTTTTGTACGATACAATCAGTACAGTCGACTCCATCCGTCACAAATCTGTTCGACCAGCGTATCGTTTTATTGCGGCACGGGTGATCAGCAATTCGATTGCTAGTGTCAACAACTGGATTATGCTCAATCGTGGAACCAATGATGGGGTTACCCCCAACATGGCGGTGGTTTCGGGCAAAGGCATTGTAGGCATTGTGCGACATGTTTCACCGCATTTTTGTATTGCCATGTCGGTGCTACACCGCCAAGCCCGTCTTTCAGCATCTTTGCCCAAACATGAAAACACGTTTGGTACCCTGATGTGGGAAGGAGGAGATCCGGATGTAATGGTTTTGCATCAAATTCCAAAGTACAAAACGGTGCAAGTGGGTGAGCCTGTTCAAACGAGTGGTATTTCAGCGATGTTTCCTAAGGGGGTTTCTGTAGGTGTTGTGTGCGAGGCCCCAACACAGGATCCAGAATATCCGAATTTCATTCAAATGAAGGTAAAATTGAGTCAGGAACTAGCAACGATTGGAGATGTGTATATTGTTCAAAATTTGTTCAAATCCGAAATAGACAGTTTGAACTTAAAGGTAAAAGATGAACAGTAATGCCTTTTTTTCCAATTTATGGCGGTTTTTAGGACTTTTTGCCGCCCAGGCCCTCTTCCTTAAGCAGGTAGGTTTGGCGCTGAACGCTTATGATTCCTATTTTAATATCCTGTTGTACCCGCTTTTTATTTTATTTCTTCCGCTGCAACTTGCTACTCCTTATGTAGTGTTATTGGGTTTCTTAATCGGCATATGCGTTGATTTTGCTTACGGTACGCCGGGGGTACATGCAAGTGCAGGGGCATTCAGCGGATATGCACGCTCCCTTATCTTTTTCACCTTTGCACCGAAGGGTGGCTATTCTGGAAAAGAATTGATTTTTGCCCCAGCGTTTTTTGGCTGGCAAATATTTCTTCAAGTGGCTGCACTTTTTTTTGTTTCCCATCTTTTTTGGTATTTCTCGGTAGATGCCTTTACCTTCGTATATGTAGGGGCGATTACCCTTAAAACACTGGCGGCTTGGGTACTCACCATGCTTTTTGTGGTACTTTACACCGCTTTGTTTCATCCGAACAATTGAACCTCCTCCGAATCAACCCAATTTTGCTATTGATTATTACCATCGCACGCTATGAACAAAGGATTCGATCGGCAACGTACCATTCAGTTGGTTTTCTTAGCGTGCGCCTCCGCTTTGTTGCTCAAGGCGGCACAATTGCAAATATTGGACGACTCCTTCCGAAAAAGGGCGGATGCCACGACCATCGAAAAACTTACAGTTTATCCACCCCGAGGTTTGGTTTTTGATCGGAAAGACCGATTGATCATCAATAATGAAGCAACTTACGACTTGATGGTTACTTACAATCAGGTCGATTTTGCGCATATGAATGTGCCCAAGTTTTGCAACATTCTTAATATTGCCGAAAAAGATTTCAATCAGTTTTTAACCAAAGACTGGCGCAGCGGCAAATACTCTAAGTCGGTTCCTTTTGTTTTCTTAAAAAAACTTTCCTATCAAACGTATTCGCTGCTACAGGAAAGCATGTACGAGTTTCCTGGATTCTTTGTACAAGTGCGCAATATTAGGGGGTATCCTTATAGTGTTGGTGCCCATGTTTTGGGTTATATCAATGAAGTAGACCCTCGTGATATTGAACGCGGGAAAGGCATGTATGAGTCGGGTGACTATATTGGTTCGGCGGGACTGGAACTAAAGTATGAGACTATACTAAGGGGTAAAAAAGGAACTACCTCTTTGTTAAAGGACAACTTAGGGCGTATTGTAGGCAAATACAAGGGTGGTGTTTATGATACGGTGGCTGTATCAGGAAGCGATTTGATTTCCTCCATTGACATTGATTTGCAGGCATATGGGGAATATTTATTGCAAAATAAGACGGGAAGTATTGTCGCCATTGAGCCTAGTACGGGGCAGATTTTGTGTATGATTAGCGGACCAACCTACGATCCCAATTTGCTTACCATGAATCAGGGAAGAGGTCAAATATTTAGTCAGTTACTGACAGATCCGCTCAAGCCATTTTTTGACCGAACTGTCATGGCAAAATATCCACCCGGATCTATTTTCAAAACGGTGGTTTCACTCATCGGTATGCAAACGGGTACGATGCTTCCAGAGGGCGGTTTTAATTGCAGTGGAGGATATTTTTATGCTGGGCGTTTGTATAAATGCCACCATAGAGGACATTTGAACGGCGTGGTTGATGCCCTTGCCTACTCTTGCAATACATATTACCTCTCGGAATACCGCAATATTATCGACCAGTTTGGGTTTTCCAATCCACAAAAAGGCTTAGATAACTTCAATGTATATATGAAGGAGTTCGGTTTTAGCAGCCAATTGGGTGTCGACTATCCGAATGAAAGTGCCGGTGGTTTTCCTACCTCCGCTTATTATGATCGACTTTACCCAAAGGCGCTGGGCGGATGGCGCTCGCCAACTATTATGTCGTGCGGAATTGGTCAGGGTGAAATTCAGTTAACCACCATTCAAATGGCCAATTTAGCCGCTTGCATTGCGAATAAGGGGTATTGGATACCTCCGCATCTTGCCAAAGCGTTCCGTGATGGAAGCCCGATTCCCGAAATTTATTACGAAAAACATAAGGTAAACATAGACCGTACGTATTTTGAAATTGTAACGGAAGGGATGGCTCAATGTGTGTCTCGCGGAACAGCACGAATAGCCCAGGTGCCTGGTATAGAAATTTGCGGTAAAACGGGTACCAGTCAAAACCCACATGGTGATGACCACTCTGTTTTTTTTGCTTTTGCGCCCAAAAATGATCCTAAAATTGTCATTGCGGTATATGTAGAAAATGCGGGTTGGGGTGCTTCTTATGCTGCTCCGATTGCGGGTTTGATGATTGAGAAATTTCTGCATGATTCTATTTCAACGGATCGGAAGCCCCTGGAGATCAAGATGGCGAATTCAAATTTGATTGAGAAGGTATTAAAAAACCGTGCGGAGGCAAAAATTCAGGCGAGCAAACCGGCAGTCCCACGGGATACCCTGCCGAGCACCAAGGAAGTTCCGAGCGAAATCCCGGAAACAACGGAGAAGGCCATCGAATCGCGTACCAGCGGAAAATCACCGAAAGGATAACTTTTTAAAAAATGGCATCAAAAAGAAAGGAACATACAGCACCTGTTCAGGCCCTTTTGCCAGTACGCCCGGGTTTGGGTGTGTTGATTTTGTATGCCATGGGGCAATTGGGGTGGTCACTGGCTGGTTTTGGCGTATCAAACTTGTTGATTTACTTTTATATGCCGCCCGAACAGGGCGCGCCTATGTTTCCTGCCTATTTGTACCAGGGTGCGATTTTGGGGGTTTTGACGCTGATTGGTATTGTGAGCGCTGGCGGGCGCTTGCTTGATGCAATTGTTGATCCATTTATTGCCAACTGGAGTGACCGTAAAAATCCGAGGTATGGAAAGCGGCGCTGGTTTTTACTCTTGGGTGCCCTACCCTTTGCGCTGAGTAGTTGCATGGTATTTTTTCCACTGGAAGGTTCAGAAAGCGCCTCAAATTTTATTTGGCTGATTTTAAGTGTAGGCATCTATTATTTCTTTTTTGCCTTTTATGTGATTCCATACACTGCTTTAATTCCGGAATTGGGTCATACTGCCCAGGATCGCATGCTGATTAGTACCTTGTTATCCATTACTTGGGCATTTGGCTATATTTTGGGTACGCAGGTTTTTCAATTACAAACCTATTTGAACGGCCTTGGATACTCACCTGTAAAGGCTTTTCAATATGCGGTATTGATTATGAATGGTTTGGCGCTCGTTTTTATGCTCCTACCGGCCTTGTTTTTAAATGAACAGAAATATGCACGTCAGTCAGTTTCAGAACATACATTAGGTGCATCCCTCCGGTTGGTATTTAAGAACCCGAATTTTCGTTGGTTTTTGGTCTCCGACTTAATGTATTGGTTGTCCTTGAATTTTATCCAATTGGGGGTCGTTTTTTACACCACGCTACTGCTTGGACTGGAAATACGGTTTGCCTCCCAGTTTTCCCTGATTAGTTTTTTAATCAGCTTTGTATTTTATTGGCCTATCAATGTGCTGGTGCGTTATACGGGTAAACGCAATTTGATGTTGCTTGCCTTTTGGATATTTGCGGTTACGTTTTCCGTACTGGCTTTTGCACGATGGATACCAGCCGAACCTGCTTATATTTTATACGGCTTAGCAGTAGCGGCGGCTTTTCCGCTGGCGGTTTTTGGCATTTTGCCCAATGCAGTGATTGGCGATGTGGTACAGGAGGAAGAAAACACCAGTGGGCGGCAGTTATCCGGTATGTTTTTCGGGGTCCGTGCGTTTGTGATGAAGTTAGGGATTTCCATTGCCAATTTAATTTTCCCTTCCCTGCTCCTGTTTGGAAAAAGCGCAGAAAACCCCACCGGTGTTCAGTTTACCGCATTTGCCGCGGTTTTCTTTTGTGTGGGCGGTTGGCTAGCGTTTCGAAAATATCGGGATATCACGTTTCTCTAAAAACACTATTGATTAACCAATTCTACCGCATACACGATATAGTCCGTGTCACCTTGCCAAGGAAATGGATCTACCAATTGTCGGTAATGGCACTTCACCAACTTGCCTTCATACTGCTGCATTTGATCGTACACGGCCGCATTTTTTGCCGAAAAATCCCATACACTTTGCTGGGTCATCACGGCACTGCCGCCAAGGTGAATTTGGCCCTCAAAAGTTTTGAACACAACGCCCTTTTTCGAAATTTTGAATAAGGTACCGGTACGGGTTCCTTCACTGATTGTATAAGTGCGGTACACATAATACCCTACTGAAAACACCAGGAAACCTGCCAAAAAAATCCACATAAAACTGCGTAACAATTTTTTTCCTTTTACTTTGGCTTGCTCAAGTTGAATTGACATTGTGTTTGGTTTTAGTTTTATATGGCAAAGATAATCGTTGCGCGCACTGTTTATTAAATATAGGCAGATTTTGATTTGCCCGAAAAAAGTAGCCTCCCCGTAAAAAAACCTGCTTATACCCCTTTTTTAGCGCCCCAAATTTGAACATGCAAACGATCTGTGTATCGAAAACCGCGCAATTTACACACCTCGACCAACCATTTCCGACGTCGGGTAAGCAATGCACGGGTATTACCCTCTGGCATTAACCATACTTTTTCAGGTGCAATCTGATAGCGCGCTATCAATCCGTCTACTTCCTCAAGGTCTTTTTTTTCGGATATTACAAATTTAAAATGTGCCTTGTTATTGGATGAAAAGAACCGATAGGCAGCAGGTTTTTCCCTTAATTTTTGCACATTGTTGCTGTTTTCTAACTTTGGCGATACGTTGTACTGGTCAATTTCAGCATCAAAATCTACAGACGCGACCATCGTTCCGTTTGTCTCAACTTCAAACCGATAGTCGGAAGCAATATGGCGCAGTTGCTGCATTAGAGCCCGTAAGGCCGGTTGCTGCAACATTGGCTCTCCTCCAGTGAGAATCACGTTTTTACAGGGAAATTTTACAATTTCTTGCACCACTTCTTCGATAGAACAGGCTGCAATCCAATCTTTTTTATCAAATTTTTGGTAAGTAGGCTTGGCATCTGAATGGTGTGTGAAACGCGTTCCAACCCAATTCCAGGTGTAATCCGTATCGCACCAAATACAATGCAGGTTACAAAGCGTGGTGCGCACGAAAATAGAAGGCACGCCAATGCTCTTACCCTCGCCCTGGATGGAGAAAAAGATTTCGGGTTGCCCGTGCAATTTGGCAAGTTTTAGGATCGTATCGCGCTCTGACAAGTTGATATTTTCGGCAAAAGTACGAGTTCGGCGCTTGTGCTTACAACTTGAAGTTTAAATTTCGATGGTAAATATTGTTCCAACCGGTTTATTATCGTTCACTGTAATGGTGCCACCATGCGCACGTACAACATGCTGGACAATGTATAAGCCTAATCCGGTACCGGTGCTTTGACGGGTTTCTTCATTTCCGATGCGGTAAAATTTTTCAAATACGGCTTTCTTTTCTGTATCTGGTATGCCCCGGCCGTTATCAGAAACAATAATCCGAACTGTTTTTCCAGCCGTGCTTTTTTGTGCTGAAAACAGAATATGCGCGTTCCCATTGGCGTACTTCGCCGCGTTTTCCAATAAATTTTGAACAACTGAGGTGATGGCCGATTTATCTGCCTGCACCTTGGGCAGATCAAATGCGGTTTCTATTTCAAAGTGGGCATCTGGAAAGCGGACCAATAAGCCATTTACGCATTCACGGGCAACTAGACCCAAATCGACCGGTTCAAAGGCAGGGCGCCAGTTGTTTTCCAAGCGTGCAGCCAACAACAAACTATCCACCAGATTTTGCAAACGCACAACATCCTTCACCCCATTGGTGCAAAGTTTTTCCAATTGCTCGCGCTGTAAATCGCGTTTTAATAAAGTTTCAAGTACCAAACGGATGGAGGCAATGGGCGATTTTAACTCATGGGTGATGCTGAGCATAAAATTGCGCCGCTGCTTGGTAAGGGATAATTCGCGCTGTACACTCCGGTTAATTACATAAAGCCCAAAAACCAAACAAGCCGCAAAAAACAAACCCTCGGCAATAATCATGCGTTTGTGCCGCACCCAACGCCGTTCAACAGCACGATACTCCGCCGTTTCTAAAAATTGTGTTTCATTTAGACCCTGGTTTTTGCGGGTAAACCACAATTCCAACAGATCACGCTCTATTTTAAGTGACCGATTATTCTCCTGCCACAATTGTACCGCCCACCAAAAAAAGGCAAGCAGCATATAGACCATGATGATACGCGAAACCCAGGAAAGCGGAACCCTCATCTTTTTATTGTTTTAAAACCGTCCTTTGAAAATTTCTTTCAAATTAGAATAGGATAACATCGCAGCAATACCCAGCCAAATATACATCCAAACGGTAGTAGGGAAAATCCCCACCACCTGCTGATACATCGCAAGATCGCTCTTAGGCCCTACATTGAAATCCTGCAAAATATAAAATACCGCCGCAATGCCCAAGAACATCAATACATCCTGATCCCAATTGGTTCGATTTGCCACAAAAAACAAGGCTCCTGCAAACAAAAACAAAATGACGGTACTCTCAATCGATTCAAACCAAACAATACCTGCAAATGCCATTGCAATTGACAAGCCGTTGAGGGTCATTTGGGTCAAACTACGCTTGTGTGCTCCAATGTACAACAACAAATTGCCTAAAACGGCACTGCCCAAATAACCACCCATCAGGATAATGCCCGCACTACCACCACGCGTAACCGTGTATCCACTTCCGTCCGGATTGATGCGCATTCCCTCCACCGCAGCCCCGGTGAAAATACCACCCAAGGCATGGCCAAACTCGTGTAAAAAGGTTACAAACAAGGTGACGGGGTACAAGGCCAGGTTTCCAAGTGAACCACCAATAAATTTAAGCATCAAATAAATGATGATCATGGCCAATACCCTGAAATGAACCGCTGTCGATTTACGTTGCATAGCTAGCTTTTAGGCAAATAACGGGCTTCAATCTCAATTTTCAAATATTTTTTGATATTAAGTCTTTTTATTTAGCTCGATAAAAATTTAGCCTACTTAAATTTACCCCAAATAAAGCACCCTTACATGCAGAACATCAAACAGATACGCAACCTGATTGGCGAAAATCAAATCGAACAGGCCATTCTACTCCTGATCGAAATGCTGGAATCAAGCCCCGAACAGGATCTTTTCGATCAGATGATTTTGCAAAAAAGCCGGTGGGCCGATTACAAAAGAAAGCATTTGAGTGGATTTGGCGACGACAAAGAAATCAATGCGATTCGATCGTCTATGCTGGATATCACCCGGGAACTTGAAAACCGGAAAAACAAACCCGTGGTGAAAGAAATGCCACAAAGTACATTTACCCCGCCTTCGGTGCAGCCGCCACCGTTTCAGCAGCCCTTTATCGCACAGTGCTTTTTTAATGGTGATCCCAATGTGTACTATGTTCAGCAAAATAACCAGATTATTGTGCTGAACCGGATGACCAACTTACCCGTTATGATCGGGATGCGGGTGGTTTCGGCCTTACCCACTTATGCCTGGTTTTATCAATTCCCCAACGGATTGTATTACAGCATCGATCATGCCGCCGTAATATGGGGTGTGAATGCTTTTGGCATGCCGGTGCAAATGGGATATGTACACTATTTGTAAAATGGTGCAGGGGCTGCATGCGGCAAACGTTGATACACTTATTGTGGGAGGAAGTTAAAACGACATAAAAACCTTCCTTTTAACCTCCCACCGCAACAAGTCTAATAAATTGCCGCATGCGCTGCTCCTTTCAAACCAATCTTAATTGGCCATAATTTTCAACAATTCTACTTCAAAAATAAGGGTAGAGCCTGGTTTGATTTTAGCACCGGCACTGCGATCGCCATAACCCAGCGCAGCAGGAATCACAAACTTAAATTTGTCGCCTTCCACCATATACTGAACGCCCTCGGTCCAACCTTTGATCACACCGTTCAAAACAAAAGAAGCGGGCTGTCCACGCTCCACGCTGCTATCGAATACACTACCATCAATCAAAGTACCATGGTAATGCACCTCCACTTTGTCGGTTGCCTTTGGATGTACCGTTCCAGTGCCTTTTTTGATGGTTTCGTATTGTAAGCCACTGGCCGTTGTGGTTACTTCTGGACGTTTTTTATTTTGGTCCATAAAAACTTGTCCATCTTTTTTGTTCTTTTCAGAGGCACGTGCCTGAATTGTTTTGTTAAACTCGGTAAAAATCTTGCTCGCCTCATCGGGTGTCATAATGACGCCCGTACCATTTAAAGCAGCCTGAAAAGACGTAAAGAATACTTCTTTGTTCAAATCGGCACCCAATTGACGGGAAGCATTGCTGGCCATTACTATACCAAAGGCATAGCTCGCACTATCTGCAGCATTTTTCAATTCAACGGCAGGTTTCATGTCCTTTTTTTCCAATTTAGCAGGACTGTTTGTTTGCGCGAACGCACCAAATGCTACCACAGACAGGGCAACAAGCAAAAATGATTTTTTCATGATATGTTATGCTGTGTTTAAAAATGGAATGGTTATTTACTTTTTTGTTTGAGTTCGGCGTAATATTGATAGAAGTACGGAATGGTTTCAATGCCTTTGTAGTAATTGAACAAACCGTAATGCTCATTGGGTGAATGAATATCATCCGAATCCAGGCCAAAGCCCATCAAAATGGTGCTCACCTGCAAGACGCTTTCAAACATTGCTACAATCGGAATACTTCCACCGCCGCGTTGTGGCAGTGGTTTTTTACCGAACGTGGCTTCCATGGCCTTTTCGGCTGCTTTATACTCTATCGAAGTGGTGGGAACAACGGCAGGCTGCCCGCCATGTAACGCTGTTACTTTCACCTTCACCGCTTTCGGTGCGATGGCCTCAAAATGCTTCTGGAACAATTTTTCAATCTTCTTCGGATCTTGGCCTGGCACCAAACGCATGGAAATTTTAGCATGCGCCTTGGATGGCAACACGGTTTTAGCGCCTTCGCCTGTATATCCCCCCCAAATGCCGTTCACATCCAGGGTTGGACGAATGCCGGTACGCTCAATGGTCGTATATCCTTTTTCACCCATTAATTCGCCTACTTGAAGGTCTTTCATGTAAGCCTTTTCATTATACGGCGCTTCATTCATCATTTTGCGCTCTTTAGACGATACTTTTTCCACATCGTCATAAAAGCCTTCCACCGTGATGCGTCGTTTTGAATCGTGCAAAGATGAAATCATATCACACAATACATTAATTGGATTGGGAACCGCGCCCCCGTACACGCCGGAATGCAGATCGCGGTTCGGGCCCGTAACTTCCACTTCCATGTAACACAATCCGCGCAAACCCACTGTGAGGCTTGGGGTTTCGTTGTCAATGATGCTGGTATCTGAAACCAATACCACATCACAAGCCAATTTGCTTTTATTTTTTTCACAGAATTCCTCCAAATGTGCAGATCCTACTTCTTCTTCGCCTTCAATCATGAATTTCACATTACAAGGCAGACTGTTGTTGCGGCTCATCATTTCGAAGGCCTTGAAATGCATAAAAAACTGACCTTTATCGTCGCAGGAGCCCCTTGCAAAAATAGCACCTTGCGGATGGTTTTCGGTCGTCTTAATGATCGGTTCAAACGCCGGATTGTCCCAGAGCTCGAGCGGATCGGCAGGTTGCACGTCGTAATGTCCGTACACCAATACGGTTGGCGCATTCGGATCAATGATTTTTTCGCCATACACAATTGGATGTCCGGCCGTTTCAAAAATCTCCACCTGGTCTACCCCGAGGTCGGTCAAGTGTTGTGCGGTTGCGTATGCCATGGTACGCACGTCATCCGCATATTTTGGATCGGCACTGATGGATGGAATGCGCAGCAGGGCGAGTAATTCGTCCAAAAAGCGCGGTTTGTGCTCGTTCAGGTATTGGTTTAATTCTTTCATAGATGGTATAAATGTTTAAAAAAGCGCGACCCGCACGGGTGGCTCAAAAGTCCGGCGCGAATTTCTTACTTTTTAAGGAAGATGAAAGCAGGATTCTACTAAATGAATGCTCAAAACGATTTTTAACGGTCAAACAATATACGTTCGCCCATTTTGGTGTCATAAAATTGGCCTTCATGCCAAGCCAAATGCCCACTGACGATGGTACTGCGTACTTTTCCGTACAGGGTTTTGCCCATGAAAGGCGACCAGCCGCATTTGTAATAAACGTTTTGTGGCGTCACTTTGTACCGTGCATGCACATCTACCACCGAAAAATCGGCCCAATATCCTTCTTCGATAAATCCGCGTTCCTTTATTTGAAAGGCAATGGCTGGGGCATGGCTCATTTTCTCGGCAATTTTTTCCAAGCTTATTTTACCTTGATGATAAAAATCGAGCATGAGCGACAAACTATGTTGCACCAGCGGCAAACCGGACGGCGCATCCAAAAATGGTCTTGATTTTTCTTCCCAGGTATGGGGCGCGTGGTCAGTTGCGACTACATCGAGCCGGTCATCCAGCAAGGCAGGCAATAATGCATCGCGGTCGGCTTTGGTTTTAATGGCGGGATTGCATTTGATCTGGTTGCCCAGACTGCGGTAATAACGGTCGTAAAAATGCAGGTGGTGCACACAAACCTCTGCTGTGATGCGTTTTTGAGCCAATGGAATACCCGTTTGGAATAGTTCCAGTTCCTTTTGGGTGCTGATATGTAGCACATGCAAGCGCGTATTGTGCTTTTGCGCCAATTGCACCGCAAAGGAAGAAGATAAATAGCAGGCTTCGGTAGGACGAATTTTAGGATGCATCCGGGCCGTCATGGTATCGCCGTACTGCGCCTTATAATAATCCAGGAGCCGGTGCACGGTCGCTTCATCTTCACAGTGGGTAGCAACCAACATGGGCGTATTGGCAAAAATCCGTTCGAGGGTGCCTGGATTATCCACCAGCATATTGCCGGTGCTGCTCCCCATGAAAATTTTAACGCCACAAATGGTATGTGGGTTGGTACGCATGACCTCCTCATAATTGTCGTTGGTGGTACCCATAAAAAAGGAATAATTGGCCAACGATGTGCGTGCCCCGATTTGATACTTTTCTTCGAGGCGCTCTTGCGTCACCGAGGGTGGATTGACATTGGGCATTTCCATAAAGGAGGTGACACCTCCAGCCACTGCCGCCCTGCTCTCCGTGGCGATGGTGGCTTTATGGGTGAGGCCAGGTTCGCGAAAATGCACCTGATCATCAATGATCCCCGGGAAAATATATTTCCCTGCAGCATCAATTTCCTGGTCAGCATGGACGGAAATGGAGGGTGCTATTTTTTCGAACCGACCATTTTTTACAAAAATATCGGCTTCGAAAATCGTACCGCGGTGCACGATTTTGCCGTTTCGAATCAGAATTGATTTCATGGTACTGGTGAATTGAACTGGATTAATTGAACCGGATAAAACGCTTTAGAAATCCAGCGCTATGAACGTATAACATTGAAGTGCCAAAGTTCGCAAAGTGTTTGACACCTGAAATAGCAGAATTGATTAAATTAAAAAGTGTTGGTCGAAAAATGTAGTATTGCTATTAAACGGCATAGATTTGCAAGATTAGCGACATATTACATAAATAATAGGTAATCAAGCATTTAAAAACCCACAACATAGACATGTTTTTTACAGGACTATTGTTATGTTACCATATGATTTACAATTCAATTTAAATATTGATAAAAAATATGTAATTTTTTTTCAAGTTAGGGTTGTGAAAAAATGCGGAATACGCTTACCTTTGCAAATGTAAATTCGATATGATGCCATCTATTGATATGGCTTAAGATAAATGAAGCGTGTTTTGATGACGTCCTTCTCCGAGAAAGCTTGGAGGGGGACTTTTTTTGTGCTACTTTTTTAGCGTAAAACTCAAAAAAAGGCTGCCCCAAACACAAGCCAGATTTTTAGAATCTGAATTATGTTTGAGGCAGCCTTCAATATTATTAAGCAACCGGCGCCTAGTAACGCCTAGTCAAAATAGGTGCTTAATGCAACACTACAAATTTCTTGGTTTTTGTACCTTCCTTTGTAGCAATACGCGCCAGGTAAGTTCCTGCAGCCAAACTTGGCAATTCGTAGCTCAATGTTTCATTGGTCAAACCTTCGCGGTTTTCGTAACGAATCACACGGCCATCCAACTGTGCGATGGTGATGGTTGCATCGGTCGCTTGTTCGAATTCAACCTTCAAACGTACCACGTCATTTACCGGGTTCGGGAAAACGTTCATCACGTTATCTGCCAATGCTTTTTCATCTGTTGAAGAAGACAAGGCAATGTTCATGCGCATTACGGCAGCAAAGTCGTTGCCGAAACCTGCCAAGAACCACTGATCTGTGAACACCACGGTGCTTACCACATCTACATACTTGATCGCTTTGTTGAAGAAATGGTTAACCTGTCTTGATTCTGTTGGATAATCGATCATCAAGAAATAACGCGCACCAGATTCCAGTTCAATGCCCGGTAAACCTGAATTCAGGTCCAACAAATCAATGGTTTGTAAATCGCCATTTTGGATACCAGCAGGGGCAATGTAGTCGGCATAACCCACCCAAGTCAAACTCTCGCTAAACAATTGCGTGCGGTCAAAACCGGCAAAGTTTGCTGGTACATCGTCGTTTACTTTAAATAATTCAACGGTACCTTTTACACTTTCAATGGGCAATTCGGCTGGATCGGTACCGAAAGAGAACGAAGCCGTTTGGGCTACATATTTTTCCAACAAACCAGAAGTGATGCGGTAGTTGTTACCAACACTCCAGGCAATGTCCTGACCGGTACGCGTTGCAGTTTCTGGCACATTTTCTTTTGAAAAGGTGTTATCCGTCACTACAAATGGGGTTCTTCCTCCATTGTCCAATGGGCGCTGGTCTGCAGAATCGGCACGTACACTATAATTTATATAGTACAAACCAACTGACAACTCAGGGGCAAATACATTGTTCAGGAAAATTGCGCTGTCTACCACGCCAGGTGCCAAACCAGGCACTACCACACTGTCTTGATAAATGATGTTACCACCTTCTTCTTCAATCGATGCCTTCAAGGTCACATTGGTTTGCGTCAACAAACCTCGGTTCGACAAATAAGCATAGAAACCGAATGTATCTGCGGCAATTTGTGAAACAGGCGATGCAAAGCTGGATGCAGGATAGAAAAACTCGCCTAACACAATGTTATTACGTGGTGTTGGGTTTTGGCTGTACAGTGCAACATCATCGATGTTCCAGTAATATTCCCAGTTACCTTCCCACTGCCAACGCAAACGAACGTTTGCCTGGTTCGCTGCTACAGAAGAAATGTCAATTACAGGCTCAGACGGGTTTGGCGTCCAACGCTCCCGGAATTCAGGGAACACTGTAAAATCGGTCCAGGTAGTACCACCGTTGTTGCTTACTTGCAACAAGGCGCCATCGGCCAAATCCACCACAAAACGACCAGCATGCGTCTGAAACGTAACGAATACTGCTGGTTTGCCAGAGCAATCGATTACGGATGTAGTCAGGCGTGATCTGTGGTTGGTTGACAATTGGCCCGGTTCGTCTGAATCAAGCGTCATGAAACCATTTGCTGCAGTTGTAGCCTGAAAAGGAATTTGCAGATTCAAGGCGTCACCGAAAATTGGGGAACAACCTGCTTCGGTGTTGCCCGCATCTGGATTGGAGCACCAGGTCCACAATATACCCTGGTTAGAAGCATCTGTTGTCGTCCAACCTGCAGGAAAACCACCAGCAAAATCTTGCGACCAGAATGGAACGGGTTGTTGCGCATGCAGCATTCCTGCCCATAGCAACAACGCTGTTAAAATTGATTTGTACATTGAAAACTTCATCATAATTGAGTTTAGAAACAAAAAAAAGCAAGGCCAAGGTAAGGCCACTTGCGTTATTTTCAGAATAAAATCATTTAAACCGTCTTGTAATTGCCCAAAAAGCTATTTCTTCTGACCTTTTGCCCAAGAATCTTTCAAGGTAACCGTACGATTAAACACCTTTTTTTGGTCGGTCGAACCCGGATCTGCACAAAAATAACCCAGGCGGGTAAACTGAAAATGCGCCCCCGCCTGTACGGTATGCAACGCAGGTTCAATCAACGCATTGTGTATGATTTCCAACGAATTAGGGTTAATCGCCAACTTGAAATCTTCCTCGGCCGCTGGGTCTTCTACCTGAAACAAGCGGTCGTACATGCGCACTTCGGCCTTTTCAGTATGCCCTTCTGCCAACCAATGGATAACGCCCTGCACTTTTAAGCCACTGGTGTCAGACCCTGAGCGGCTCTCGGGCACATAAGTGCAATGAATTTCGACTACTTCACCTGCCTCGTTCTTTACAAGGTCTCCGCATTTGATGATAAAAGCCGATTTTAAACGCACCATGCCGCCCGGTGACAAGCGGAAATATTTGGGCGGCGGATTTTCCATAAAATCATCCTGCTCAATCCACAAATGCCGCGTAAATGCCAAGGGGCGCTTGCCACCTTCGGGATCTTCCGGGTTGTTTTCGGTTTCCAGCCACTCGGTTTGTCCTTCCGGAAAATTGGTAAGCACCACTTTTATCGGGTTCAACACCGCAAATCGACGCAAGGCTTTTTTATTCAAATCTTCACGTACGCAAAACTCTAACAACGACAATTCGATCAGATTTTCGCGTTTGGCGACTCCAATCCGGCGCGCAAAGTCGCGGATACTATCGGCTGTAAAACCTCTGCGACGCAACCCGGAAATGGTCGGCATCCGCGGATCATCCCAGCCGGATACGTAATTTTCTTTCACCAATTGCAGCAATTTACGCTTGCTCATCACCGTGTAAGTGAGGTTCAAGCGCGCAAATTCGTATTGTTTAGAAGGAAAAATATCCAATTGCTCAATACACCAATTATACAAATCGCGGTGCGGAATAAACTCCAGCGTACAAATAGAATGTGTAATTTGCTCAATACTATCACTTTGACCATGCGCCCAATCGTACATTGGGTAAATACACCATTTGTCGCCGGTGCGGTGGTGGTGTGCGTGTTTGATGCGGTAGAGGTAAGGGTCGCGCAAGTGCATGTTGGGCGCAGTCATGTCGATTTTTGCGCGCAAGGTGCAATGCCCGTCTGGATATTCGCCGTTTTTCATGCGTTCAAACTGCGCCAGGTTTTCTTCCACGGTGGTATCGCGGTACGGACTGGCCTTACCTGCCTCGGTGGGGGTACCTTTCATGGTAGCCACTTCCTCCGGGCTTGAAAAATCGACGTATGCTTTGCCCGCTGCAATCAGTTGCTTGGCAAATTCGTACAATTGATCAAAATAATTGGAGGCATAAAAGATATTGGCGGGTTCGAAGCCCAACCAGCGGATATCTTCCAGAATGCTTTCAACGTATTCGGTTTCCTCGGTGCTTGGATTGGTATCGTCGTACCGCAGGTTGGTTTTTCCACCAAATTTGGCCGCCAAATCGAAGTTCAGGCATATACTTTTGGAGTGCCCAATGTGCAAATAACCATTGGGTTCAGGAGGAAAACGCGTCAGAATGGATTCATATTTGCCCGCAGCTAAGTCGGCGGCCACAATTTCCTCCAAAAAGTGCATTTGTTCGGGCGCTACATGTTCTTTCATAAACGGGTGCGGGGCAAGCCCCTTTTGTGTTGTGTTAGATTGGATTACATACGTTCTGGCATTTCAATTCCCAACAAATCCATGGCAGACAGTAAAACCTGGCCAACGGCTTTGCTCAATTGAAGTCGGAACGCCCGTGCTTCCGGTGTTGGGGCACTAAATACCCGCACATCGTGCCAAAACTTGTGAAAACTTTTAGCCAAACTATAACTGAAATTGGCAATCAGGGATGGATCGTAGTTGTTGGCTGCATTTTGTAAAATACCCGGATACTCATGCAAAGCCACCAACAATTCCTTTTCTGCGTCCTGTAAATCAAGGTACTGATCGGCCATCGACAAATCTATGTTTTCCAGTGCTACCCGCTGCATCAAACTATTGATTCGCACATAACTGTATTGAATGTAGGGGCCGGTTTGACCTTGTAAATCTACCGATTCCTCCGGATTGAAAATCATTTTTTTGTGCGGATGCACTTTAATGATAAAATACTTCAAGGCGGCCATGCCCACTTTATTGGCTACATCCAGGCGCACTGATTCCTCTGCATTAGCGCTTTCTCCTTGAGATTCAATGCTTTCGAGGGCGAGGCGCCGTACTTCGGTAATCAGATCGTCGGCATCTACGACCGTACCTTCCCGGGTTTTCATACGGCCAGTGGGTAATTCTACCAGGCCGTATGATAAATGGTACAATCCGGCCGCATATGGCTCATCCAGGCGTTTGAGGATTTCGAAGAGCACCGAAAAGTGGTAGTTTTGCTCATCGGCCACCACATACACCATTTTTTCACAATTAAAATCCTGGTACCGCATCCGTGCCGTACCCAAATCCTGGGTAATGTACACCGAAGTTCCATCGGCCCGGAGCACCACTTTTTGGTCAAAACCAGCGTCTGTGAGGTCCACCCAAACCGAGCTGTCTTCTTTGCGGAAAAACACCGATTTGCTCAAACCGTCTTCCACAATATCTTTCCCTAGTAAATAGGTGTCGCTTTCGTAGTACAACTTTTCAAAGGAAACCCCCAGGTCGTTGTAAGTTTGCTCAAAGCCTGCATATACCCAGCCATTCATTTGTTTCCAGAGCGCCAGGGTTTCGGGATCATGGGCTTCCCATTTCAGCAACATTTCGCGTACTTCGGCGCCGAAAACCGAGAAGTCATTGAACCACTTGTTTTTATAGTCTTTAAAAAACGTTTTTTCGTCTTGCGTCGGTTTGCGTTTTTCTTCAAAAATTGCTTTTGCGATGTCCGTTTGTTGCCAGGCTTCGTATTCTACTTTTGATTTTTGCTCAAAAAGCACGTAATAATCGCCGACAAAATGGTCGCTCTTTATATTTTCGGAGGTTGGCGTTTTGCCTTCGCCCCAGGTTAGCCAGGAAACCATACTTTTGCAAATGGCCACACCGCGGTCGTTGATAATCTGCACTTTTACGACATCATAACCGGCGGCGTCCAAAATTTTACTGCAAGACCAGCCCAACAAAATATTCCGAATATGGCCCAAATGCAAGGGTTTGTTGGTATTGGGGGAAGAAAACTCCACCATGACTTTGCGGCCAGAACGTGGCTGCCGGCCATAAGCGGGGTCTGCCAACACGGATTGGAGAAACTGCTGCCAGAAAGTTGGGGCTATTTCGAGGTTCAAAAAGCCTTTGATGACATTAAAAGCGGCCACTTCCGGGCGGTTTTCCTGAAGATAGGCCCCAATTTCGTGGGCTACTTGATCGGGTGCTTTTTTGGCCAATTTCACATAAGGAAACACCACCACCGAGTAGTCGCCCGTAAATTCGGCGGGTGTTTGATTAATTTGCACCTTGCTTGATGCGACGGTTTCACCATATAAATGTGCAACGGCGTCTTGTACAGACTGTTGTAAATGCTGAATCAGTTGGGTCATAAATAGCGGACAGCGCCCAAAGCGCCTTGTTACAAGTTGATTTTCAGAAAATAAAAAGCCCGGGGCGACTTTTTCGGTCGCAAAAATACACGCGCTTAATTTAAAAACCGTGCAAAGCGACCAGAAGGTTCCGCCTAAATTTTAAAATCCCTGCCCTACCTTTGCACAAAACCCAACAAAAAGCCGCTTCACAAGTAAAACTGCCATGTCAAACAAAGAAATTGCCTACGCCTTCGACGAATTGGCCAACCTGATGGAACTCCATGAAGAAGATGGTTTTCGCATCAAATCGTACCGCAATGCCTATCTCACCTTGCGCAAAGTAGAGCGTCCGTTGGCCGAAATGAGCGATGCTGAGGTACTTGCGCTCAAAGGCGTTGGAAACGCCATCGCCGAAAAAATCCACAGCCTGCTCCAAACCGGAAAAATGCCTGCTTTAGAAAAATACCGCGCCATAACCCCGCCTGGCGTGGTAGAAATGCTGGATGTGAATGGTTTTGGACCTAAAAAAGTGCGCGTAGTTTGGCAAGATATGGGCATCGAAAGCATTGGAGAATTGTGGTACGCCTGCAATGAAAACCGCCTGGTGGAGTTCAAAGGGTTTGGTTTGAAAACGCAGGAAGACCTGAAAACGAAATTGGAATATTTTTTAAGAAGCCGCGATCAGTTGCATTATGATGCGGCGGAAGAAGAGGCTGATTTTGCGGTGAGTCGGTTGGCGGCGGCTTTGCCCGGAGCGCAAATTGACGTGGTGGGACAAGTACGCCGACGTTGTTCGGTGGTAGAAAAAATAGAAATCCTGGTAGCCATGGCGGGTGATATTGCCGCTGCCTTTGACGAAACCGTATTGCGTTTGGACGGACAGGAAAATGGCGTGTACCGGGCGCGACTGGAAAACAACACACCCATTACGATTTATCAATGTGCACCGGAGGAATTTGGCTCCAAACAGTTTTTGCTAAGTGGTGCGCCGGCTTTCGTGCAGGCTTTTGTAAAAGCGGCACCAGGTATTGATTTTAGTCAAATAGATACCGAAGTAGCGGTATTCGAAAAAGTTGGGTTGCCCTTTATTGCCCCCGAATTGCGCGAACAAGCCGATATACTCACAAGTGCGAAAGCGGGTAAACTTCCAATCTTAATAGAGGACGAGGATATAAAAGGCATTTTGCACGTACACACGACCTGGAGCGATGGCTTGCATAGTCTTGAAGAAATGTGTACGTACGCGCAAAAACTTGGTTATCAGTACATTGGAATTACTGATCACAGCAAAAGTGCATTTTATGCCAATGGGTTGCAAGTAGAACGGGTGTTGGCACAAATGGAAGCCATCGATGCGTTGAATGAGAAATTGGCACCGTTTCGTATTTTCAAAGGCATCGAAAGTGATATTTTGAATGATGGTTCGCTCGATTATGAAGAGGCGATCCTTGAAAAATTTGATTTTATCATTGCTTCGGTGCACAGCAATTTGAAAATGAGCATCGAAAAAGCGACGGCCCGGGTGTTGCGTGCCATTGAAAACCCTTACACGACCATTTTAGGGCATCCTACTGGGAGACTATTGTTAAGCCGTGAAGGATACCCATTAGATTGGGAGCTTATTCTGGATGCTTGCGCGGAACATCAGGTTGCGATTGAACTCAATGCCAACCCTTATCGCTTAGACCTCGATTGGACCTTAATACCCGAAGCCACCAAGCGGGGCATTCCGATTGCAATCAACCCGGATGCGCATAGCCGCGATGGTTATGACGATATTCGGTATGGTGTTCTGTGCGCGCGGAAAGGTAGACTGACAGCAAACCAGTGCCTTAATAACCTTGATTTAGAAGGTTTTAAAAATTACATAAAAAAACAATAAAATATACATATATAACAGAGGGCCGCAATATTTCAGCGGCCCTCTGTATAGGAAGAAAAATTGAGCAAATGTTTCACTGTTGGATTAAAATAATTGGTTAAGATCAGCGTAAATGAATTCAGCGTGTACTGAGGATTAAAATTTGCCCAACAAAAAAAGTTTTTTTTCAGAGTTCGGGTAAAAAAATGGCTATCCGCAGAAGCGGAAAAATTAAAAAAAATTGTTATGTTTGGATTTGACGAGCGTAACTTTACTTGAGGTTCATTATGCCGCCCGGCTAGTGTTTGGACGTAAAAAGCGTCAAAAATGGATGCGTAAAATTCAATCAAAAGAACTACACACAAATGTACTAAGGGGATTCGACCTGTGCAAATTTCATTTTGCCTAAATTTTTATTTTTTCAAAAATAATTTAAGCATATATGAAGTTCTATTTTTTACATTCACACTGAACATGTCAATAGTACAAACATACCATTCTCTATTTTCAAAAAGCGGGCCAATAATATAACGACATAAAAATGAAGCACTCCAGCAGATAAAATACCACGAAAATGTCAGCTATCTTTCAAAATGCAAGGGAAATTTTATAAAATAGTTGTTTACTAAACAATGTTCAGTAAATTTGCACCGTTTACAACATACAATGGGAATATCACAAAGAAAAGAACGCGAAAAAATGGAAATGCGTCGTCTGATTTTAGACGCTGCGCTTCATTTATTTAGAACCAAAGGCTACGAGGGCGTCAATATGCGCAACATCGCAGAGGCCATTGAATATAGTGCGGCCACCCTTTACCTTTATTATAAAGACAAGAATGAGTTGTATTTTGCCCTACAGTTTGAAGCTGCTGCGGCAAAAAGAGACCACCTGCTTCCTGCCATGGAAGTACAGGATCCGATGGCACGCTTGATTGAATTTGGCCGCCGGTATATTGATTTTGGGTTTAAACACCCCGACTTATACGACCTGTTGTTTATTACCAAAGCCCCGATGGAACACATTGAAAACCAGAAATGTTGGGCTTTGGGGATCGCAACCCACACTTTTTTTGAAAAAACCGTGCAAGCGTGTATCGATCAGCGGTATTTTAAAAGCACCGATGCAGCCACCATTGCGTACACCCTGTGGTGCCATGCACATGGCCTGGTGTCGCTGTTCATCCGTGAGCGTATGCGCATGTACCCGGAGAACCAAAGACAGGCACTTGCCGCGAAATCTTTTGAAATGATCATCAAAATGGCCGAGAGTCTTTAACAGCTGAACAACTTACCCACACGGTTCATCCTGTTAATTCGACCATTCGCCATTTTAATATTGCCACGCAGTCCATTCCTGCGTTTTTTTGTACCACCTACTGAACGTTGTTTAGTTTTTGAAACTTGTTTTATAATGAAAAACATGCCCTTGTCACTCTTTTTATGCTTCTTTTTTGGAAGTGCCTTCGGCCAATCGGCCATTTTAGATGCTTACATCCAAGAAGGCCTGCGCAATAATCTTGTGCTAAAGCAACAAAACCTCGATATCCAGAAAAGTATGGAGGCTGTGCGCCAGGCAAGAGCGCTTTTTTACCCTACTTTGAGTTTTAATGCTTCCTACACGCTTGCAGCGGGTGGTCGTCAGTCTAGTCTGCCCATTGGCGATCTGCTGAACCCGGTGTACAGCACCCTTAACCAGATTACCCAAACCAGCGCCTTTCCTCAGGTGGAAAATCAGGTCATTCAGTTTCTTCCGAATAACTTTCAGGAAACCAAACTGAAATTTGCCTACCCACTGTACAACAGCGATTTGAAATTCAACCGCCAAATCAAAGAATTGCTCGTCCAATCCAAAGAAGCCCAGCGCAATGCCTACGAGCAGCAGTTGCGCTATGAAATAACCAGTGCCTATCTGCAATACCTTAAAGCACTGGAAGCAGAAAAAATCTGGAACAGCGCCCAAACGGTGTACATCGAACTGAAACGGTTCAATGAAAGTTTGGTACGCAATAATGTAGCCACCCGCGACATCGTTGCGTCGGCCGATTATGAACTAAGCAAAGTAGACAACGAGATTTTTCAATTAAAAAGCAACCAAAATACTGCACGTGCTTATGTTAACTTTTTGATTAATAAGGACTTACAATCAGATGTTATAGTCGATACGCTTTTATTGAAAGCCACTGCCCAGGTGTATAATGGCCCCGAACTGGTACAACAAGCCACCCAAAAACGCCAGGAATTTGCAGCCTTACAAGCGGGCATCGACGCTTCCAACACGGCCGTAAAACTACAAGCGGCCAACAAACGCCTGCCGGATGCCTTTATTGGGGGCGAAACCGGTTTTCAGGGTTTTGGCTACAACTGGTTTAACGGTAACCAGGCCTTTGTACTGGCGCAAGTGGGCGTTACCTATGATATTTACGACGGCGGACTTCAAAAAAGCAAAATCCAGGAAGCCAAAATCGAAAGTCAAAAGTTGCGTACACAGTACGACAACACCCAACAACAAATAGCCCTTCAAATTACCCAAAGCCTCAACGACCTGGAAGCAGCCCGAAATGGCTGGCGCAGTGCACAAAATGGCCAATATTCCGCCGAAGTGGCCTATAAAATTATTGCAAATAAATACAAAGCCAACCAGGTACTGCTACTTGAACTGCTCGACGCCCAGAACCGCGTAACTACCAGCAAATTACAAGTGTTGTTGGCCTGGAATGATGTACTCATCAAGGAAGCCGAACTACGCAAAGCAGCCGGACTATAAAACCATTGTCTAAAAACGATCCTCCTCATTTGCATCCCTTTTGGATGTTTTTCTACAAAAAAATAGCATGAAACACATCAGCATTCGAACCCTCGCTCCTTTATCGCTTGTTGCTTTTGCTTTGGTTGGTCTCGCCTACCTGTTCGGTTGCGGCAATGCCGCCCCGGCCAAAAAAGCAGAAACCACCAACACCGTGGCGGGCCTGATTCCGGTTAAAACGGCACCTATACAACTCAAAAACATCGCCCTGCCCATGCACAGCAGCGGTTTTCTAAATACTTCAGCTGAACAGCGCCTTTCCTTCAAAATTGGGGGCATTATTCGCAAAATTTATGTGGATGAAGGCGATGTTGTGCGCGCCGGACAATTATTAGCCGTATTGGATAAAACTGAAATTGATGCCCAAGTACGGCAGGCGCAGGAAGGTTTGACTAAATCGGAAAGAGACCTGGCACGGGTAGAATCGCTGTACCGCGACAGCAGCGCCACGCTCGAATTGGTCCAAAATGCCACCACCGGACGCGATGTAGCCAAAGAATCGGCGCGCATTGCCACGTTCAATCAGCAATACGCCGAAATACGCGCAACCCGCAGCGGTAAAATCATCAGAAAATTCATCAATGAAGGGGAAATTACCGGCCCAGGCACCCCAGCATTCATACTATTTGAAAATGGTAATGATGATTGGATCGTAAAAATCAATACCAGCGACCGCGATTGGGCGCGCATCAACCTGGGTATGCCTGCAAAAGTGCGGATGGATGCATACCCGGATCAGATATTTACCGGAAAAGTAAGCGAACTCGCGCCCGCAGCCGACCCCAGCAGCGGTCTTTACCCGGTGGAAATAAGCGTCAAACCCCAAGGGAAACGCTTCGCACCCGGCCTGTTTGCAGAAGTTGATTTGAGTCCTTCTCAAACCCGGCCATACACCTTAGTACCCATGGAGGCCATTATTGAAGGCGATGGTAAATCGGCATTCGTTTATGCCCTACAACCCGATGGCGCCAGCGTGCGCAAAATTCCAGTGCAAATTGCTTTCATTGATGGTCAGCAAGTGATGATCGGTGGCGGATTGGACGGGGTAACCGAAGTAATTACCAGCGGCGCCCCCTACCTGACTGAAAAGTCGAAAGTTGTAAAACAATAATTCCCTTTTACCCTTCATTCTTTTTCCATGCGTATCACAGAATTTTCCGTCAAAAATAGCCAATTTACCTTCGTTATTTTTTTGGCCGTCATGGCTTTAGGTATTGGCTCTCTCTTTAATATGCCCCGGGCAGAAGACCCCAAATTTGAGGCACCCGGTTACTCCATTATTATGGTTTGGCCCGGTGCTGGTCCGGCCGAAGTAGAAGATAAAATTACCGATAAGGTAGAATCCAAACTGGGCGAACTTGAAAACATCGACCGGATGACGTCTTTTTCGGCCAACGGGGTGATGGTGCTCACCCTCGAATTTAAACACGGCAACGACCCTGAAAAAAAGTATGAAGAGGTAATCCGAGAAGTAAATGCCTTGCGTCCGGAGTTGCCACAAGACCTGTACCGTACCCAAATTCAGAAGTTTTCTTCGTCGGATGTAGCCATCATGCAGGTGGCGTTGATTTCTGAAAATGCTTCCTGGGAACAATTGCGCAAAGAAGCAGAAGCCTTGGAGGAGTCTTTCGAAAAACTCAATGGCATCAAAGGCGCTGAAACCTGGGGTTTTCCCAAAAAAGAAGTGCGCGTAAGCCTAAACTTGCCCAAAATGGCCGCTGAAAAGATACCGGTTGAGCGTGTGATTGGTGCCTTACAAGGAGAAAACGTGGCCATTCCCGGTGGTTCTGTGAATGTGGGCGAACGTCAGTTTTTCGTAGAAACCAGTGGCGACTATGAAAACTTAGAAGAAATTCGCAATACCATTGTGTTTGCAAATGGAGGTAAAATTGTATATGTAAAAGATTTAGCGCAAGTAGAATTTGCCTATGAAGAGCCACGTCATTATACCCATTTCAATGGCACACGCTGTGTGTTTGTTACGGCTAAAATGAAAAATGGCCAAAACATTACGGAAGTTGGGAAAGGGGTAAATGCATCGATTGATGCCTTTAAAGCCGATTTGCCGAATAACATCGATTTTAAAAAAGTATTTGACCAGGAAGATTCGGTGCAAAAGCGCCTGGCTCGTTTTGTAAAAGACTTTAGCATTGCGATATTATTGGTATTGCTCACCTTGTTGCCCTTGGGCTGGCGTGCATCCCTTGTGGTGATGATTTCTATTCCATTGTCGATTGCGATTGGTTTGTTTGCGCTTGATCAGTTGGGTTATTCGTTGAACCAGTTGAGCATTGTGGGTTTGATCATCGCGTTGGGTATCTTAGTGGACGATAGTATTGTGGTCGTTGAAAACATTGAACGTTGGTTGCGGGAAGGATATAACCGGAAAGATGCTGCCATTTTAGCCACCAAACAGATTGGCTTAGCGGTTTTGGGGTGTACCGCTACCCTGTTGTTGGCTTTTTTACCTTTATTATATTTGCCGGAAGCCTCGGGTGATTTTATCCGGAGTTTGCCGATGGCGGTGGTTTGTACGGTTTTAGCCTCTTTGTTTGTATCGCTCACCATTGTACCCTTTTTGGGAAGCCGGGTGTTGGCCGAACATGAAAATCCGGAAGGCAATATGTTTTTGCGCGGTATGAAATGGGGTATTTCCAAATCTTATGCGCCCTTGTTACACCGTGCACTGGAATACCCACGCTGGACCATGGTAATATCGGGTTTGATCTTTTTTGGGGTGCTAAGTTTGGCTGGACGAGCAGGTTTTGCGTTGTTCCCCGCCAGTGAGCGCCCGATGTTTTATATTGATGTGGAAACAGCACCGGGCACCAATATAGAAGAAACTTTGAAAGTCACTCAAATGGTGGATAGTGTGTTGGCAACCTATATGGAACCCAATGTACTCAAATACCCCGAGCATGGCGCGCCGCCTAAGGTAATTTCGTACGCCTCCAACACGGGCCGTGGCAATCCGCGTATCTATTATAACGTGATTCCACGCAACGAAAGCCCTAATTTCGGCCAGGTATTCGTGCAATTGCAGGAAGAAACCCCGCCGCCCGTAAAACTGCAATTGATTGACGAATTGCGTGAAAAATTCAAACTGGTAGCCGGGGCAACCATCAACGTCAAGAATTTTGAACAAGGTCCGCCGATCGAAGCCCCTATTTCCTTGCGCATTAAAGGTGATAACCTCGATACCCTGCGTGCCGTAGCCGCCAAAGTAGAAACGATGTTGGATGGCGTTGAGGGCACCATTTATGTAGACAATCCGATTTCGTCGATCAAAACCGACTTGCAAATCAACATCAACAAAGACAAAGCCACGAGCATGGGTGTGCAAGTGGTGGAGATAGATAAAATGGTGCGTTTGGCATTGGCAGGCTACAATGTGGGTGCATTTACCAACAAAGATGGAGACGCCTATAATATCACGGTAACGTTACCACATGGCAAAACCTTTGCGGATTTGAAAATCCTCGACAACTTGTATATCAATAGTTTAGGTGGCGGTTCGGTGCCGTTGAATCAGGTGGCTGAATTGGTATTCAAACGTTCGCCCAATACCATTACGCATTTTAACAAAGACCGTTTTACGCGGGTAAGCGCCTTTGTAAAAAGCGGGTTTTTGGCCAGCAACTTGAATGCGCAAATCGCCACCGACCTGAAAAAAATAGATTTCCCGAAAGGGTATGGATACACCATTGCGGGCGAGGTAGAAAGCAGTCAACGCTCTTTTGGTGGCATGGGGACCATTATTCTGATCACGGTTTTTGGGCTGTTGGCGGTCTTGTTGCTCGAATTTGGTACTTTCAGGAGCACTTTTGTGGTTTTGTCTGTCATTCCGTTGGGTATAATCGGCGCCATCTTGATGTTGTTGGCCACGGGTTATCCATTTTCCTTTACTGCGGTGGTGGGTTTAATTGCCTTGATGGGAATTGAGGTCAAAAACTCCATTTTGTTGGTCGATTTTACCAACCAGTTGCGGGAAGAAGGGCGCGGTTTGGACGATGCCATTCAGGAAGCGGGCGAGATTCGTTTTGTGCCGATTTTATTGACCTCCCTCACGGCTATTGGCGGTCTGATTCCCTTGGCGATTGAGGAAAACCCGTTGTATTCACCGCTTTCGTATGTGTTAATTGGCGGTTTGATCTCCTCTACCCTCTTGTCGCGGATTGTTACGCCGGTGTTGTATAAACTGCTGGCGCCCAAAATTGTGGTAAAAACTACTGAAAATGTGGAAAGGGTATCTGGATCAGAAAAGACGCTATCTGCTTAAAATTGTGCCCCTCAGGGTACCCTAATGTGCCTGGCTTTCCCTTTTAGGGGGGTATCGGGTAGAACCCGATGGATAGGCGCACCAGGTAGAACCTGGCGCGAGCGAATGTGGAACCTGGCGCGAGCGAATGTGGAACCTGGCGCGAGCGAATGTAGAACCTGGCGCGAGCGAATGCGGAACCTGGCGCGAGCGAATGCGGAACCTGGCGCGAGCGAATGCGGAACCTGGCGCGAGCGAATGTGATAAACCGCTACACAGGAACCGTTTCAAGCACATAATCACGCAAATATTGGAACGGCTCCGTTAGATGTCCATCTTCGGCAATCATACCGCGCTGAATCACTGCACTGTCAGCGCCTTTAAGCAATTCTGGTAAAATATTATCAATCAATTGTTTACCAAAAAAATCGGACGCATCGCGGGGAAGTTCGGAAGGCAAATTATCAATGGCCATTACATCCACGGCCTCTTTTTGAAACGCCCTGGTTTCTAGTCCAGTATTTGGATCAAAACCATACACTGGATCGGCAATGGTACTTGGGCGCAAGGTACAGGGCACCGAAGCATCGGGGGCAATATCACAACTTACATCTGCGATTACCTGCAAGGCAAAATCAGGTAGGCACATTTCCGATTGGGTAAAAAACTTTGGTGCGCTGGAATCATAAAAGATGCAATTGATAAATATATCGGCTTTCCGATAATATGGGGCAAAAGTGCTCACATATTCTGTACTATTGGCATAGTAATGCGCCTTGTCAAAAACCCGAATACCCGCGCGGTGTTGCACATAATCGTGCGCAAATAGTTGGGTAAACACCGGTTTATCATACGTTTTATGCAAAAAATCGCGGGGCGACACTTGATGGATATCCATATCATGCAGGTTGCGTATTGCGCCGGATGCCACCCGGCCGCTACCGGTGAGTACGATGCGAAGTGGCGGCAAGATGGTCGTCGGATAAGCCTTTTTCACTTTAGCATAGTCGTGCGCAGCGTACATACGCGGGAGGGTATACGCGCCTGTGCGGTGCCCGTAAGCCCAGATGCCATTGTGTGCGCCCACCACGCCAGCGTAAAATCCGAATGCAATGAGTCGGTCGCCATGTCCATCGGTGAGCACTTCATAATCGATGAGGCGGACCTTTTTTTCGAGTACTGTTTGTAGTAAATGCCGGTTGTAGGCCTGTTTTTTGATGGTGTGGGAGAAAAATAGGTAGGTTTTATTGGGAATAAGGTGTGCATCTGGCACTTCTTTCACGCCGAGCAGTACATCGCAATCGCTCAAATCTTCTTGGAGGGCGATGCCGAGTTGGGTGTATTCTGCATCTTTAAATGCGCGAACGGGCGACGGTTCCACGACCACTTGCACGGGCCAAAGCGTTTGCACCATGGCGCATTGTGCGGGCGTCAGGGGCGCTCGTGCATCGGATGGTTGCTTACGCTCCCGGATGATGCCGATTTTTAACATAATCTTGAATTTTAATGGTTGGGCAACTGGGTCAAAGGTAGTTCATTTTGGCGGGTAAAGAAGGACAGGGGATCGCCAATTTGCCTTAACAAAACATTGACCTTCAAATTTGGAACTAAAGTAAGTAAAAAATGGTTTATCTTTGCGGATTCATGCGGAAGCCAGGGTGGTAGAAACATGAAAATTAACATGGGGCTGTCTGGTATCGACGGGAAAGTGCAGTTGATTTGTAAGCATGCCAGAGCATGGGCGGTTACTCTGTAAAAAACAACGTTCAACAATTGACTGGCAACACTCAGTATGCCATGGCTGCCTAGTTCTAAAGAATTAGAAAGCCATTGCGCCGCGTGAGGGCAACGCCAAGCGTCCCCCTCTTCGTTTTGATGCCTGCTATATAAGCCGCCGCGTATCATCAAAAAAGTAGGATTGCCCAAAGAGATGCCTCGATCGGCGGGTGAAACACAGAGGATAAGGTGCGGATGTGTCTGTTGCTGAACCAACCCGTACTCGAAAAACCAATCAGTAAATAAGCATGTAGAAGGCGTTTTGACGCTTTGTCCGGACGCGGGTTCGAATCCCGCCAGCTCCACCCAAATTTGTTTTTTCGGGTTAGTTTAGATCAGGCTTTTTTCTTTGACTTTTGTGGTTGAATGGGAAAAGGTTGGCTGGGCTAACCCGAATTGCGTTTATGCGAAAAAGGGGAGATTTTAGAATATTTTTTGGTTTTGTAGAGAAAGATTTCATTGGGTAATAATTAGATACTGCTTCATCATGATACAAGATTTTGTTAGTTTTGCCACTTTGCAATTTACTTCACCCCTTATGCATGGCTACCACAAAATTCTTTACCAACGAAGGTGAAAATACCCTGCTGAATAAGTTTCAGAATATTATTAAACGTCTAAATATCTACTATTTTGACGCATTGGTGGGTTATTTCAGGGCATCCGGTTATTTTCAGGTACGCAATATA
>JBBAVI010000043.1:0-44172 GCA_040397785.1 Saprospiraceae bacterium
AGGGTCCTGGACCCTTCCGACGTGGGGGGGACGCTTCCGACGTGTCAGGGAGTAAACCAAACAACCTGATGTCCAAACAACTTTTTTCGATCTATGTTAAAGGAAAAGCATCTGCATTTGTTGGTAGCGGCCATTTCGATTATATTAATTGCAATCGCCTATGGAGGAATGCCAGCGCACATTTTACCCTTCTTTTTTGATATACAACCTACTGCTGTTGATCTGAAACATGTTTTTAGAGCGATGATGGGTTTGTATACAGGAATGGCTGTTTTTTGGTTGTACGGGATCTTTAACGCTTCATGCTGGAGGCCTGCCACCATTTCCAATATTTTATTCATGGCGGGGCTTGTAACAGGAAGGATATTGAGTTTGATCCTGGATGGGATACCATCGCGAACTTTTTTATTTGGAATCGGATTAGAGGTGATATTTGTAATTTGGGGAATATCGAATTTATTGCGATTTACTGATGCTAAAAAGTAAATCGCGCTGCTGCTTCGTCCCCCACGTCGGAAGCGTCCCGATAGGCCCCTATCGGGACGTGGAAAAAACAAAACATTTTGTATTTTTGCCGCCTATGCCACTCGATACCACCATAGAATATTTAAAAGGTGTCGGTCCTCAGCGCGCCGATACCCTGAAAAAGGAACTGTTTATCTTCACTTTTGGAGATTTACTGGTGCATTACCCGTTTCGCTACATTGACCGCACCCGGTTTCACACGATCCGCGATTTAGAAACGGAAGGCGAACAGGTGCAGTTACGCGGTATTTTACGCCGCTTAGAGGTATTGGGAGAAGGACGGGCCAAACGTTTGACCGCTACCTTGCGCGATGAATCCGGCGTGATCGAACTCGTGTGGTTTCAAGGCATTCAATGGGTGGAAAAGAGCCTGATGGTCGGCAAAGAATACATCGCATTCGGCCGCATCAATGCCTTTAATGGCCGCTTCAATATTACCCATCCGGAAATGGAAGAAGCGACCCCGGATAATTTGCAAAAGCCCCGCACGTATGAACCAGTTTATTCTACCACCGATAAATTAGTTCAAAAAGGCCTGGATGCTAAGGGATTGCGCAAAACCATGCGCACGCTGTTGGATGTTTTAAAACCCGCAGACCTGCCTGAAACGCTCCCCGACAATTTACTGGAAGCCTACCGCTTGATGGGCCGCTGGGAGGCCATGCAAAAAATCCACTTTCCAGAAAATCAGCAGGAATCGGAAGCAGCAGCCCGTCGGTTAAAGTTTGAGGAACTGTTTTTCCTGCAACTTCGCATTTTACAAAGTCGGCAGTTGCGCAAGGATACCGTAAAAGGCTTCGTTTTTGAACAACTGGGCGACTTTTTTAATCGTTTTTATGCGGAAAAACTGCCTTTTGAACTAACGGGCGCTCAAAAACGGGTACTCAAAGAAATTCGGGTCGATTTACGTGCTGGCCGGCAAATGAACCGCCTGGTACAAGGGGATGTCGGCTCCGGAAAAACGGTAGTCGCACTGATTACCATGCTCATGGCCTTGGATAATGGATTTCAGGCCTGCTTAATGGCACCTACCGAGATCCTGGCGCAACAACATTTTATTGGCTTAAGTGCGCTTTTGGGCGATTTAGGCGTCAATATTGGCTTTTTGTCGGGCAGTATTAAAGGCAAAAAGCGCGAAGCCATCTTAGCGCAACTCTGTACCGGTGAAATGCAAATTGTGATCGGTACCCATGCCCTGATTGAAGATTGGGTGGTGTTTCAAAACCTGGGTCTCTCGGTGATCGACGAACAACACCGGTTCGGGGTAGAGCAACGCTCCAAATTATGGCGCAAAAGTCAGGGGTTGCCACCGCATGTATTGGTCATGACAGCTACTCCCATTCCGCGCACCCTGGCGATGACATTATATGGCGATTTGGATGTTTCGGTGATTGATGAATTACCACCAGGCCGGAAACCCATCACGACGATGCACAAAACCGAAGCCCATCGCCTGCGCGTGCAGGGGATCATGCGCGAAGAAATTGCCAAAGGACGGCAGGTATATGTGGTGTATCCGATGATTGAAGAGACCGAAAAAATGGATTTGCAGAACTTAATGTCGGGTTATGAAGCCTTAAGCCGCGATTTTCCGATGCCAGAATACCAAATTTCGATTGTACATGGCAAAATGAAGGCGGCAGATAAAGAATACGAGATGCAGCGTTTTGTGCGACAGGAAACCCAAATTATGGTGGCCACCACGGTAATTGAGGTAGGGGTAAACGTGCCCAATGCCTCCGTGATGGTGATTGAAAATGCAGAACGGTTTGGTTTATCGCAATTGCATCAGTTGCGGGGCAGGGTAGGGCGCGGCGCCGAGCAATCGTTTTGTATTTTGTTGACGGGCCATAAGTTGAGTGCCGACGGTCGGGAGCGGATTCAAACGATGGTAGGCACCAATGATGGTTTTGTGATCGCGGAAGCCGATTTGCGTTTGCGGGGGCCGGGCAATATTGAAGGCACCCAACAAAGCGGGATGTTGCATTTTCGCATCGCTGATTTGGCGCGGGATGGACAGATTTTGACGGCAGCCAGGGAAATTGCCATTACGATTTTGCAACAGGATCCGGGATTGCGCTCCCTAGCCTATGTGCGATTAAGGCAATATTTAGATGCCACAGCCAAAGAAGCAAAAATTTGGAGCCGTATTTCGTAGAATTTACAGGTAAAAATTTTGTTTAAAATAAATTGTTTTTTATTTTTGGGCGTTCATTTACACCTAAAACAAACGAAAATGGAGAACAAAACAAATTACCTCGCAATTGTGGTTTGTCCACTCATCAACATGGCATTGGGCATGGCCTGGTACAGCATCTTTGACAAGCCCTGGATGGAAGGCCACAACCTGACCATGGAACGTGTCACCGCCAACCAATCGCCCACCTTGTACATTACCAGCGTGGTTGGGTCTTTAATTTCCGCCTACGTGCTGAATTTGATTTTCCAACGCCTGGGCGTACGTTCGTTGGTGGACGGACTGAAGAGCGGCGCTGCAATTGGCTTATTTGGCCTTTTGGGGACCATTGTGAGTTATAGTTTTTCTTTGTTGCCATTGCCCTTGGCCTTGATTGACGGCGGTTTTGCCTTTGTACTGTTCACCTTATATGGTATTGTGCTGGGCGGCTGGCAGAAAAAGTAATAGGAAGATTGACGATTCATGGTTGCACCAGAGTTCTGCAAAGAATAATGGTGCAACTACTAATAAAATGGTAGTTGTAAGTTGATTTAAAAAATGACCGTATTTTTGTAAAAAAAAGAAACAAAATGAAGATTATATTGCAATTTGAAAAGATGAGTGATCTGGATGAAATTAGCCTATGGATTGAAAATAAGCATATCACGGTGCAACAATTGATTCCTGATAAAATAAGTGCGAGCACTTTGATCAAAAGGCTCAATCGCATTAAAATAGTTTTACCTGAAGATTTTAAATTTGATCGAAATTAGGCAAATGATTTCGGATGTTTGCACCTCAAAACCGCTCTTGCCGGTCGAAAAAACATGCCACGTCCCCCTTTTGAAATTTTATTTGAAGACGAATATTACGTTGCCATCAACAAGCCTTACGGGATCCTGGTGCACCGAACCGGTATCAGCCAAGACACTGAATTTGTGCTTCAATTGCTGCGCAACCAACTCCGGCAGCGCATTTACCCGGTACATCGACTGGATCGGGCCACTTCTGGGGTGCTGATTTTTGGCAAAAACTCGGAGTCGGCCAGTTTATTGGGACAACGTTTTCAGGAAAAACAAGTAGAAAAAAAGTACCGCGCAGTCGTACGCGGGTACGTGCCTGAGCGCGACACCATTGATTATCCCTTAGAAGATGCCGAATTAAGGCAATCGTTACAACCCGCAGTTACACATTATTGGCGGATAGGTCAGGCAGAAATGCCCTTGGCCATTGGGTCCCGCTACACCACGGCGCGTTTTTCCCTGGTTGAAGTGGAGCCGGAAACCGGTCGTCGGCAACAGATTCGCAAGCATTTTGCACATATTTTTCATCCCATTATTGGCGACCGCCGGCATGGCGACCATCCGCATAACCTGTATTTCCGCGATGTGTTGAACATGGATAGGATGCTGTTGCATGCGCAATTGTTGCAATTTACGCACCCAACGACCGGGGAAGAGGTGAAAATTACCGCGTCCATTGATGATGAATTTTACAAAGGTTTAGCACTTACCGGTCTGGTAGATTATTGGACGCTTTAAGGAGGATGCAAAGAAGACCGCCTGTTTATTGCCAATGCTAAGTGGTTATGAAAACGGCTGGATTCTAATCTATTTAAATCTGGGTATAAGTTGGTCGGTAAAAAAAGGTGGTTCAGCCATTTTTTTAAAACGCAAAATTCAAAGGGTATTAATTATGCACTACGAACCAACTTATATTATGAAAAAACTGCTACTATTTGCGCTTTTCTGCCTTGTTGCCCCCCGTATTTTTGCACAAACTACCCTCGTAAAAGGCCAAATCACGGATAAATCGAAAGAACCAGTCGTTGGAGCCAACATTCTCCTGCGCGATACCTACGACGGCGCAACTTCTGATGCTACGGGAAAATTTCAGTTTAAAACGGATGAAACAGGCCCCCAGGTTTTACAAATAACCTACCTTGGGTTCGATACCGTCATCATAAAAGTCGATTTGAAAGGCGATTCCGTCGTTGTCAACCCGATCTTGAAAGAGGGTTTTAACGAACTTAAAATGGTCGTGATTTCCGCCGGTTCTTTTGAAGCCAGCGACGAAAAAAAGGTAACGATTCTCAAACCCTTGGATATTGTAACCACGGCATCTGCGGGCGGTGACACCTACGGGGCTTTACGCACGCTGCCAGGCACTCAGGTTTCGTCGGGCGACCAGAACGGGTTGTTTGTGCGGGGTGGTTCCGGCTCAGAAGCACCCACCATGATTGATGGCTTGCTGGTGCGCAATCCCTTTTTTGCCAGCACCCCCGATTTTGCGGCGCGTGGTCGCTTTAATCCTTTTCTTTTTAAAGGTACGGTGTTTTCTACGGGCGGCTACTCGGCACAATATGGGCAAGGCATGTCCTCCGTTTTGGTGCTCGAAACCCAGGATTTGCCCGATCGTTCTACAGGCTCAATGAGTGTATCGAGTGTGGGGTTGGGATATGGCCAGCAGAAGCTCTGGAAATCGAAAGGCCTTGCGATTGGCGGGAACATCAATTACACCAATTTGGCGCCTTATTTTTTGCTGGTAAAACAGGTTCCCAACTTTACGCGTAAACCGGAATTTATTGGAAATGAACTGTTTATGCGCAAGAAAACCCGCGGAAATGGCATGCTTAAATTTTATGGCTATTACAACCACGGCATCGTAGGGTTGAATACGAATACGGCGGATGGTGGTAATTTTGGCTTCAAAGTGAAAAATGACAACCTCTATACCAACCTGACTTGGTCGGGCTTGCTGCGCTATAAATGGAAGATAAATTTGGGTACTTCGTATTCCAAAGACTGGAACAAGATTGAAAGTTCGTACAATGTGGGGTATTTAATTGCGGATTCTTTCAATATTTCAAACTCCCTGACCCAGATACGCGGGGTAGCAACGCGCTTTTTTGGACGCATGACCTCGGTGCGCGTGGGCGGCGAGTACCAATATTTGACAGACGAATACAAAAGCCAGGTTTTTGGAAAAAGCAGCATCCGCGACCATTACCCTGCTGCTTTTGTGGAAACGGATTTATACATCACCACCCAGTTGGTTGCGCGGCTTGGTGTACGGGCCGAACACTCCAGTTTGTTGCAACAATCGAACGCAGCACCTCGGGTTTCCCTGGCTTATAAACTGGGGCCGGGCGATCAAATTTCTTTTGCCTGGGGGCATTTTTACCAAAAAGGCGACAGTTTGTTGCGTTGGAAGTCCCAATTTCAGCAAGTTCCGGGCTTTCAACGGGCCGAGCATTTTATCCTAAATTATCAGTACATCCTGAAAGACCGAATTTTCAGGGTAGAAGGTTTTTACAAAAAATATCAGGATCTGATCACAACGCGTCAGCAATTGCGCAACGACGGAACGGGTTACGCAAAAGGCGTTGAGTTCTTTTTTCGCGATAAACGCACTTTTTCGGGCGTAGATTACTGGATTTCATACTCCTGGCTGGATACTAAACGCCGATATGAGTGGTATCCAAGTGAAGCGCAACCCACCTTTGCCGCGAACCATGTAGCCACTTTAGTTTTAAAGAAGTTTTTTCCAAAAATAAAAACGGGCGCTGGTCTGACCTACAATTATGCAACCGGGCGGCCGTATTACAATCCGAACCGCTCCGAAACCGGCTTTTTAAGCGATCGTACCCCGTCATATCACAACTTGAGTGTGAACTTTAATTATTTGGCGACCATTAAAAAGTCATTTGTCGTTTTTGTACTGGGCGTTCAGAATGTACTCGGCCAAACACAGGTATTTGGGTACCGTTATTCGGCGGATGGGGCCAACCGTACAACAATTACTCCGGCTGCCAAACGTTTTGTTTTCATCGGGGCTTTTGCCAGTTGGGGTGTCGATCGGCGTCAGGAAGTCATTGACAATCAATAAGTTTATCACCAATCATCTATCCACATACACCATGAAAAATACACTGTTCTTATGCGTGCTGTTGGTTTCGGGATTTGCAGCCCAGGCGCAAACCAACCCGAAATACATCCAAACGATGGAAAAAACGCTGCAAGGCCTCGATTCCATTATTACCGTTGAGGGCTGGCAAACCAAATCCAATGCGTTTGAGCGCATCGGACAAAAAGAAACCAAAGAATGGTTGCCGCAGTATTATGTGGCGCTTTGTCAGGTGCGCATTTTTAATTTAGAAAAAGATGCTGCCAAGCAGGAGGCCCTGTGTACCAAAGCCGATCAGTTTTTGGCGCGTGCCGATTCGTTGAATCCCAACAACTCAGAGATTTATGTGCTCAAAAGCATGGCCGCCAGCATGCACGTTCGCCTGAATCCGATGGTAAATGGCCAGAAATACGGTCCGATGGCTTCTATGTTGCTCGAAAAATCAATGCAATTGGACGCAGGCAACCCACGGGCAGAGATGCAGAAAGGGATGACGCTTTATTTTACGCCAGCACAATGGGGCGGCGATCCGGTAAAAGGCAAGGAATCTTTGTTGAAAGCGAAGGCTATGTTCGCGACATTTAAGCCTGCTTCTTCGATTCACCCGAATTGGGGTCTGGCGATGAACGAGGCGATTTTGGGGATGGCGAAGTAGGGCATTCTTCATTTTAGCACTGTTTTAACAACCAGGCACGTTCTGCGACATCTTGTGTTTGCTCAAGTTCGATTCGGATCTCTGCCTGGTTGTTTTTATTTCCTGTCAGGTTTAATTCGATTAATTTTTTAGTAAAATAAATTAATTTTTCATTTGTATCCCTATGATAGCCAATGTTTTTGCTTCTTCTCAAATAAGCACTAAAACTTTGTAGAAGTGAATCCAATGCAATCCATTCCTTCAACTCAAAATAACTTCGAAGCAGCATACGCCTGGCGTCGAGGTTATTGAGTGGATCTTCTAACTCAACTTGCTGCAACAGAGGCATTGCATGAATATAATCTTGTTGCTGAAAATACAAGTACGCTAAATTATATTTGTAGAGCGTTTCGCGTTCACGTGCATGGAGAGATGATCTATAGTCGTTTAAAAATTGGAGCGCCCAATCATGTTCGTCTAACGCAATACTGATACGGATAATATTTTTATAGGTAAACCCGGAGATTTGACCATTTTCTGTCATTAAATCATTGGCTAGGGCTGTTTGGTATAAGTTAAATGCTTCCCTTATGTAAGTTCGATTGCCCGTATTCATTAAACGGATGCAGTTATTAATAGCCAGAAGATACAATCCTCGTAATTCCTTAGGAGAAAAACAATTAGAAAATTGATTCAAGTGCGATTTTAGCGTTTCAAAGTATTCTGTTTTTTCTGGTTGTGTAAGCATTTGATAAGCATAATAGTAGGTGCTTACTGCTGCGTTTTCCCTCCATTTAGGTTGTGCTGCAAGATCCAGGATAGTTTGAATCAGGCTGATTTCATAATGCTGGCCAGTAACCGATTTATGGACAATTGTGGAGCAGGCATGACGAAGCATATCTGCAATGTAAAAGGTGGTAAGTTCATCGGGAAGTGGTTGTAAATTAATCTTTCCAGAACGTTCCCGACGTGTACTATGCTCCAAGCCTTCCTGTAGTAACAGGTATCTTTGGTAATGAAAATTAGCATCCCTAATGAAAGGCTTTTCCAATTGAACCAATTGCTCCTTCCACTCTTTTTCAAATTGGTTGTCCATGCCCCGACGTCTTAAAGCCCGGCACCTATAAAGATTTTGTTGAGTGGTGTCATCTTTAAACTCCACCCAGGCCAGATATTGGTAGTATAATTCCAATAGATAGGAAATGGTATGTCTGAGTTGCGCATTTTGGAAAGTTTTGCCGGGAAATGCCGCTTCATATAACCTTTCAGGTGAAGGGAATTCATTTTTGGATGATAATAGGTGTTCTAATAAAAAGTTGCAGAGACTAATAAGCTCTGCTCTTTTGTTAAAAAGGGGGCAGCCAACATACACGCTAAATAATTTCAATTCCTTATGCGGCATATTGCGCAGGGAAGCAAACAATTGATTTCCAATCATTTTTTCGACAAAAATAAATTTAAATATCTGTATATTAGATAGTTAGTAAAAGTATTTTTCGACAAATGCTTTTTTTTGTATTTTTCGGATACCTGTAACTGTTGCACTTTTGTACCATTGATAAACGATGATTCCTAAATGCTTTCAAAATGAACCTGAAGCGTAATCTTTCCTTGTACTTTTTATTAATCCTGATTTTCACAGGAAAACATTTTTTGTTCGCCCAAATAGAAGATCCTGCCTGGAAACCAGTACTTGGAGGCTGGGGGCAACAGAATAATATTTTTGTAACTTCGAGTGGTTTGCTTTATTCAAATTCGGGCAATAAGTTGTACAAATCGATGGATACTGCCCAACATTGGGTACCATTGAGCATCCCTAAATATGATGAAGAATATTTTTTCAACTCCATCCAAGTGGGGCATGCAGGTACTTTTTTTGGCGTTAAATACGTAAATAGTGAGCCTGTGATTAACTTTATTTCTAAGGATGAAGGCCTTACATGGGAAAGCATTTCAGATAGTCTGGTATTTAGAGCAATTTTAGAAATTTCAGATGGAACTATGGTAGCAATCACTGATTCAGGAGCTTTCCGATCTGCGAACAAAGGTTTGACTTGGGAAAAAATACAGGAAATAAAAATAAACGGATTTAATGATAATCTAGATTATATGCAAAGTGGCGATATTTTAGTGAGAGCCGCAAATAGGGACTACTACTTGTCTTCTGATGGTGGATTGAATTGGAGAAAAACCCATATTGATGATTATTACGAAAGAGGTACGTTTTGGCATACACCGAGTGGTCTTATATTTCATGGCCCGTATTCAACAACCGATAGCCTTGATAGGTCTTCAGATGGCGGGATTACATATACCCGGGTATTGGTCAATAATGATTTATTGGGTGGAAGTGGTGTTGCTGGAAGGGAATTAATTGAGTTACCTTCCGGGAAATTATTGTATTTTCATGCACATAGGGGGCGGTTTGTTTCAGATGATGGTGGCATAACATGGGCAAAAATGCAATATCATTTTCCAAATTGGGAAGTTGAAAATGGTATTCCGAAGGTACTTCCTAACGGAGGTATTCTGTTAAAAAGTGAAATGGATGGGGAGTATTATACTTCATTTGATGAAGGCTTAAACTGGGTTAGTACGAACGAAGGAATTAGAGGAGGAGGTAAACGTTATGAATATTCTGAGGATAGCATTTATTGTTTAACCAAACAACTCTTAAGGTCATTTAATGGGGGAGTCAATTGGGCCAGAATATCGGCTAAGCCTAACCTCTTTGTGAAAAAAATGGATTTTTTAAATTATAGGGACACCATACTTTTAGTCCAAGGAGGATATTTTACGTTTGATGAGTATAAGGAGAAAATATTTCTATCGACAGATAAAGGCCAATCTTTTCAGGAAGTTCCTTTTAGTTATTTACTCAATAGCAACACACAAACTTTAAAGAATATATATAGAAATAAATACAATAAAACCGTCTATTTTAATTTAGGAACTACGCTTGCAAAATCTATGGATTATGGACAATCGTGGCAGTTTATAAATGTGAGCGCTTTTATTGATAATGGAGAGTACATAAAACAAATGGAATTCCACCCTTCCGGGGAAATTTTCTTACTAATAACAAGTACTGAATCTGGTAACGCAAAAAATAAATTAATAGTCTCTTCAGATGGAGGAAACAACTGGAGCTTATTACAATCAAATATCGGTCAATATGGCTCCTATTTGGTAATTGATTCCTATTCGGGAAAGATTTATTTTTATAATCAAAGACACTTATCTATTTCGAATGATCTTGGAGCGACCTGGATAACAAGAAGTCTTGGTTTTATTAATACTACATATAATGTTTATACAAATCCTGGTAAATTAGCAATTGATTCATTGGGAAATATATTCATTTTAGGAGGCGACGCAACCGTTTATTTAAGCAAGGATGAAGGAGTTAGCTGGAGGAAATTTAAATTTGGTCCGTACTCCTTCCTAGACCTTTATACCACTGAAACTGGAAAAATCTATTACTCTAATTACTGGCAAATTTTTCAATATGTAAGCCAAGAGCAACAAAGTGGTGTGATTTCAGGCAGCATAAACAAGGATTATGATGGAGATTGTAGCACTTATGATCCGACTTATGGTAATCAACAGTGGCTTGTCAATGCTTCAGGAGCGGAAGATTATTTTACCAGCACCGATTCTAGTGGTCGATATAGCTTAACGGTAGATACAGGGGCTTATGCTGTAAAAGTTACGCCACCCAATAATGTCTGGTGGACGCTTTGTGCCAATGATCAGCCTGCCGATATTGTCAGTCCAAGCTTTGCGGACACCATTCAATTTGATGCGGTGGCACTTGCAAACTGCCCATTAATAGCAGTCGAAGTCACGATCCCAAGGCTTCGCCGCTGTTTTGAAAATACATTTTTGGTAAAAGCGTGTAATTATGGCGTAGAAACTACGGATAGTGCATTTGTGGATGTTCGGTTAGATCCGTACTTAAGTATGACGGGGATTAGCTCCGTTCCATATGTGCACATAGGCGATTCGGTATACCGATTTCAACTTGGAACGTTACAATCTGGTGATTGTATTCAATTTGATTGTCAGGTTTATCTCAATTGCGATAGTACCATTCTTGGTCAAACACATTGTATAAGCGCGCACGGATTTCCGGATACCTTATGCAGGACTGTACCGGGTTGGTCAGGCGCTACCTTAAAAGCAAATGTTAATTGCGAAGACTCATTGGTAAAATTAAATATAAAAAACATTGGTAACCAAGCCTCTCAACCGCTTGAATACATTATCATTGAAGATGATGTGGTATTAATGAGTGGTCAAAAATCTTATTTGCCTGGCGACTCGATTAATTTCTCCTTTTCTCCGAACGGTCGAACCTGGCGTATTCAATCAGATCAGGAACCCAATCATCCATTTTCCAATCAAGCCTTAGCATTTACGGAAGGTTGCGGTGGTTTTGGAAGTCTTGGCTTTATCAATCAATTTCCAGTGGATCCTTTTTTAGTATCAAATGACCAAGAGTGTGTACCAAACGGCGGTTCGTTCGATCCAAATGATAAACAAGGGTTTCCGACAGGTTTGGGCATTGACAAAATTATCAGGAACGGGCAATTGTTGGAATACCGTATTCGCTTTCAAAATACGGGTTCCGACACAGCATTCACGGTAGTTATTCGCGATACCCTTTCAGAGGCGCTTGACCCATCAACTATTGAGGTAGGGAGTGCTTCACATCCATATATTTGGAATATTAACGGAAAGGTTTTGACTTTTCAATTTAATAATATCATGTTGCCTGATAGTAATGTGAATGAGCCTGGTTCTCACGGATTTATTAGATTTAAAATTAATCAAAAAGCAGATTTGACGCCGGGATCTGTGATCGAAAATTCTGCCGCAATTTATTTTGACTTTAATGATCCGGTTATAACAAATATAACAAGTCATACCATTGGAGCCTACACCGTTAATGTCAAGGCACCGGGTAATTCATTGTCAAACAGTATTGCAATTTCACCCAATCCAGCTGCTTACGAAGTGGAAATACGATTACATCAAGGTGAATTTGAGCATCATACCATCATGGTTTCTGATATGCTCGGCCGTACGCTTAAACAAGTAAAAGCAAACGGAGGTGCAACTTTCCGTTTAGGTTTAAACGATTTATCACAAGGCGTTTATCTTGTGAAAGTGTACCAAAGTAATGGTGCTCTGGAAGGACGAAGCGTGATACAGTTGGCGAAAGGTCGTTAAAAATGCACCCAACCCTGTGCCTTCAACGGATGCATATTACCACCCTGAGTTTGCAGTTTGATCCCGTCTTTTGCCTCTAAAATCTCGCCTGCGATATAAATTTCAGGCAAAAAGCGGATTTTATCGATGTCTTTCGGGTCGATGGTAAACAGGAGTTCGTAATCTTCCCCGCCGTTGAGGGCACAGGTGATTGGGTCCAATTTGAATTTGAGTGCCAACAACTGGGCTTCCGGATGGATCGGTACGCCTGTTTCTTCAATCAAAGCGCCGACGTTGCTTTGTTTGCAAATATGAAAAACTTCAGAGGCTAGTCCATCTGAAATATCAATCATAGAAGTAGGCTTCAACTGGATGTGGCGGAAGGTTTCTATCAAGTCTTTGCGGGCTTCCGGCTTTAGTTGCCGGCCAACCACATATTTCTGCTCTTCCAGGTCGGGTTGCAATTGAGGGTTATCCTGCCAAAGTTGTTTTTCGCGCTCCAGCAATTGCAGGCCCAGATAAGCCGCCCCTAAATCGCCGGTAATACAAATCAAATCGCCCACTTTAGCGCCATTGCGGTAGGTCAGCAATTCTTTTTCGCCCTGTCCAATGGCAGTTACGCTGATCGTGAGGCCTTTGGGAGAGGAAGTGGTATCGCCCCCGATTAAATCCACCTTATACGCATCGCAAGCTGCACGAATTCCCGCGTATAATTCTTCCAGGGCTTCCACCGAAAAGCGGTTGCTGATGGCGATTGACACCGTAATTTGCCGAGGAAAGGCATTCATGGCATAAATATCCGACAAATTCACGACCACCGCTTTGTATCCCAAATGTCGGAGGGGCGTATAGGCAAGGTCAAAATGGATGCCTTCCACCAGCAAATCAGTACTGACGACCGTCATAAACGGACCGTTGTCGATCACAGCCGCATCATCGCCGATTCCTTTCAAACTGCTTGCTTGCACCAGCGGAAAATCGCGGGTGAGGTGATCGATCAGGCCAAATTCGCCCAGGGTATTTACATCCGTTCTTGCCATGCTTATCGGTATTTTCTTTATTTTTTAACTTCCAGGATATAAACACCTTAGGCGGCCTTCAAGTTTTAATTATAAACCTTGCGCGTACCTTATTTGCTTTCCAATTCTTTAATTTTTTTCTCCAGCGCCCGCACTTGGCGTTGTAAATCAGGCAGTTGTTTGAATACCACGTATGAGCGCACGTAATCATTGTAGTCGATGGCGGGCGCGCCAAACAGGGCTTTACCGGGTTCCTTTACCGATGATCCGAGCCCGCTTTGCGCCTGGGTACGGGTTCCGTCGGCCAGGGTAAGGTGGCCTGCAATGCCGGTTTGTCCGCCCAACAAGCAATTGTCGCCAATTTTTGTACTACCGGCAATGCCCACCTGCGCAGCCATGACGGTGTTAAAACCAACTTCCACATTATGGGCAATATGTACGAGGTTGTCAATTTTAGCACCGGCATGAATGATGGTGCTGCCTAAAGAGGCCCGGTCAATACAGGTATTAGCACCCACTTCTACCTCATTTTCGAGCACTACGTTACCCACTTGGGGCACTTTTTTCCAGGTTTTGTCTTCTTGAGGGGCAAAACCAAAACCATCCGAGCCAATCACGGCGTTGGCATGGAGGGTACAGGAATCGCCGATGTGGCAATCATAATGAATTTTTGCGCCGGGGTAAAGGCGGCAATTATCGCCGATACGGGCATTCCGTCCAATAAACACCTGCGGATAGATTACGCAGTTTTTGCCTACCACCGCGCCTTCTTCCACTACAGAAAACGCACCGATACTGGTTCCAATGCCTAATTTTACCGTAGCGTGCACAAAGGCATGCTCCGAAATGACGGGGCTGTTAACCTGATTGGCCGGATCAAATTGTTGTAAAAGCATGGCTAAGCAGCTGCGCACATCGTCGACTTTAATCAGGGTCGCGGTGATCGGTTGCACAGGCTGAAAAGACTTGCTCACCAACAAGATGGATGCTTTGGTGGTGTACGCGTAAGATTCGTAGCGCGGATTGTCGAGAAACGCAAAATCACCTTCCACGGCTTCTTCTATGCGGGCCGGGCGTTGGGCGTTGGCGTTCGGGTCGCCTTCAAGTGTGCCCTCAAGCATGTGGGCAAGTTGGGCGGCAGTTATCTTCATGCCGAAAAGGAGTAAACAGATGAGCTATAAAAAGGGGACCAGTTAGGGTTTTGGGCAAAATTTCGGCAAAGTTAAGCAAAAGAACAATGTCTGTGGGCAGATCTTTTGGCCCTGCGACAGGTTAAATATCAAGTCGTACAAGTACCGGACAATGGTCGGAATGCACCACATCCATCAGTTGACGGGCTTCCATAATTTTATCTTTTAACGGATCTGCAACCGACTGATAATCAATGCGCCAGCCTTTGTTGTTCCCGCGCGCGCCTGCGCGAAAGCTCCACCAGCTGTATTCCACCAAGGCGGGATGTTTGAAACGAAACGCATCCGTAAATCCGCTTTCAAACCATTTGGTCATCCAGGCGCGCTCTTCAGGCAAAAAGCCCGATGTTTTTTTATTGCCTTTCGGGTCGTGGATGTCTATTTCAGTATGGGCAATGTTATAATCGCCTACAATGATCAGGTTGGGAATCGTTTGTTTCAGTTCGGAAATCCACTTGAAAAAGTCATCCAGGAATTCCATTTTAAAACCTTGGCGTTCGTCGCCGGTAGTTCCGGATGGGAAATAGCAATTTAGGACCGAAAAATGTTCGAAATCAGCGCGAATAAAGCGGCCTTCGCGGTCATAGCGTTCCATCCCAGAACCCACGATGACTTGTTTTGGGGTGGTTTTAGAAAAAATAGCCACCCCGCTGTATCCTTTTTTCTCGGCGGAAGCCCAATAGTGTTGATAGCCAAGGGTTTCGAGATCGGTAGTGATCACATCTTCAAGGCGTGCCTTGGTTTCTTGGAGGCAAATGATGTCATATGCTTCCACAGAAACCCAATCGGTAAAGCCTTTGGTGATTGCCGAACGGATACCGTTGACATTATAGGAAACGATGGAAGTCATACAGCGGATGATTTAAGTAAAAAAGTATTATTCCACCAAGGTACCAACCTGTTCACCCAGTACAATGCGGCGCAGGTTTTCTGGTTCGTTGATGTCGAACACAATAATCGGCATGTTATTTTCCTGGCAGAGTGTAAAGGCTGTCATGTCCATCACTTCCAGTCCGAGGCTGATCACTTTTGCGAAGGTAAGTTTGTCAAATTTGATCGCCATCGGGTCTTTTTCCGGGTCGGCGGTATAGATACCATCTACGCGGGTTGCTTTGAGGATCACATCTGCTTTGATTTCGCTGGCGCGCAAGGCGGCAGCGCTATCGGTTGTGAAGAATGGGTTCCCGGTTCCGGCGGCACAAATTACCACGCGTCCTTTTTCGAGGTGGCGAATAGCGCGGCGGCGGATGTACGGTTCGGCCACGCTTTCCATTTTCAGCGCGGTCATGAGGCGGGTGAGTACGCCCGTGCTTTCCAGTGCGCTTTGGAGTGCCAAGCCATTGATTACCGTAGCGAGCATACCCATATAATCGCCAGTAACTCCTTCAATACCAGCGCCTTCTGATTGAATACCCCGGAAAATATTGCCACCGCCAATCACCACAGCAATTTCGGCGCCCATATCATGGAGTTCTTTAATTTGGTTGGCATAGTGCTGAAGCATATCGGCAGCGATGCCATATTTTTGTTTGCCCATTAGACTCTCACCGGAGAGTTTCAGCAAAATACGTTTGTATTTAAGTTGACTCATGATTTTGGATTGTGCGTTTGACCGAAAAAAAGCATGTTAGGTCCGAAGTAGGAGCATTCTAGCGCGAAGATCGTAAAAATGTCGTTTCGGTTACGCGTAAGTTGGCAAACTTTAGGCCAGATGTGCATAAATTAGATGGAAGCCTTCAAAAAAGGGGTGATGCTTTCATTTTGGCAATAAAAAGACTGTCTCGAGAGGAACCTTTCGAGACAGCCATGGTCAAATCACACTGGGTAAAAGTAGTTGATTTACAGCGAAACGTGTTTGAACGCGGTAACGGTCAATTCTTTATCCAGGCTTTGGAGGTATTGTAAAACCGTTTGGTCGTTGTTTTTAACAAATTTTTGGCTCAGGAGGGTGCTATCCTGGAAGAATTTGTTCAAACGGCCCAAAGCAATTTTTTCAAGCATTTCTTCTGCTTTGCCTTCGTTGCGTGCCAATTCTTTACCGATTTCGATTTCTTTTTCGATAATTGATTGATCCACATCGTCTTTGCTTACGGAAACCGGGTTCATAGCAGCGACTTGCATGGCTACATCGCGACCGGCTTGCTCGAAGTTTTCGCTCTTTTTATTGAGGGCAACCAATACCGAACGTTTGTTGTTCGAGTGGTTATAGATCAGAATTTGTGCGCCGGTAACTGGTTCAAAACGGCTCAAATCGATTTTTTCGCCGATAATACCGGTTTGTTCGCCTACTTTTTCACGGATGGTGATGGCACCTTCGTAAGGCAGTTCGAGCAACGCTTCGAGTGATTCCGGGAAGGTTTCGAGTGCGATTCCAGCAATTTTGTTTGCCATGTTAATGAAATTTTCATTTCGGGCAACAAAATCCGTTTCGCAGTTGAGTGCGATGATGATACCTTGCGTTTGGTCAGGCGATGTAAGTGCTACCACTACACCTTCCTTTGCTTCGCGGTCTTCGCGTTTTGCTGCTTTGGCAATGCCTTTTTTACGCAGGTAATCTTGTGCTGCTTCATAGTCGCCATTCGATTCTTGAAGGGCTTTTTTGCAGTCCATCATACCAGCTCCGGTAATTTCACGGAGTTTCTGAATATCGGCGGCAGAAATTTTAACTTCCATTATGCGGAAAAATGAATGTTGAAATAATAGGATTGATTGACGCTTACGCGCAGTAAAGTCCGCAAGATACTCGTGTGCTTATTTACAAGAAGAATAAGCCACTTTAACTTTGGGTTAAACCTGCGCGGTTTATTACGCTTCGACAGCCGGGGTTGTTGTAGCCACGCCGTCTTTTTCATCACCTTTCATCGCTTTACGTTCTTCCAGGCCTTCGCGGATCGCGGCGGCGAGGTAGTTTGTGATGAAGTAGATTGATTTAGACGCATCGTCGTTACTTGGAACCGGGTAGTCCACCAAGGTTGGGTCCGAATTGGTATCCACCATACCGAATGTTTTGACATTCAGTTTTTTAGATTCTGCCAATGCCAGGTGTTCGTGGTGAATATCCACGATAAACACTGCAGAAGGGAGGCGGTTAAGTTGTTCGATACCACCGAAGTGCTTCGACATTTTCGCGTGTTCGCGGCTCAATGTGAGGCGTTCTTTCTTGGTGATGCTGGTAAGCGTGGTGTCATTCAACATCCGCTCAATGTTTTGCATTTTCTTCACCGACTTGCGAATAGTCATGAAGTTGGTCATCATACCACCCAACCAGCGTTCAGTTACATACGGCATGCCTACACTTTCGGCTGCTTTTTGTACGATTTCGCGTGCTTGTTTTTTTGTGGCGACAAAAAGGATTTTTTTACCACTTTTTGCCAGGGCCTTCATCGCGATTGCAGAGCGTTCGAGACACTCAGCGGTGCGATTGAGGTCGATGATGTGAATACCTTTATGCTCCATAAAGATATAGGGAGTCATCTTAGGGTTCCACTTTTTGCGCAGGTGACCGAAGTGGCAACCGGCGTCGAGGAGTTCTTTATAAGTAGGCTTTTGCATTGTCAAAAGCAAGTTTTAGAATTTGAAAGTTTAGAAACAACAAAAAGCGTTGGATCGTTGGTTGCAACAAAAAAGCAGGACCCCGCCAGTTTTCCGATTAGCGTTTGGAGAACTGGAAGCGTTTGCGTGCTTTTGGCTGACCGTATTTTTTGCGTTCTACCGCACGGCTGTCGCGGGTGAGGAACTTGCGGACTTTCAGCGGTTTGCGGAACTCCTCGTTGAGTTTTACCAAGGCACGGCTGACACCCATTCGGATGGCTTCGGATTGGCCTTTATAGCCACCGCCGCGTACATTGATTTTGAGGTCGTAGATATTTTCAGCGCCAACTACGACGAATGGATCTACAACATTGTGTTGAACGTGTGTTTGTGGGAAGTATTCGCGGTAGTCTTTTCCGTTTACCGTGATTTTTCCTTCTCCCTTCATCAAATACACGCGGGCAACAGCAGTTTTGCGGCGCCCTACGGCATTAATCATTTCCATATATGAACGATGAATGAATGTGCGAATGAATAGAATTTAGTGCGGTCCAAGCCGACAGGTAGTTTAGTACGTGTCTTTTGGTTTCGGTGTTTTGAGAATCAGCACTTCTGGTTTTTGTGCCGCGTGTGGATGATCAGCGCCTTCGTAAACGAACAGCTTTTTCACCATCGCTTTTCCCAATTTTGTTTTTGGCAACATGCCTTTCACACCGCGCTCAATGATGCGGATCGGGAATTTGGTCAACATTTCAGAAGCAAGGGTCACTTTCAAACCACCTGGGTGCAGGGAGTAGTTCAAGTATTCCTTTTGATTCCATTTATCGCCCGTAAAGCGTACTTTATCGGCATTGATCACGATGATATAATCACCGGTATCAGCATGCGGTGTGTAGGAGGGCTTGTTTTTGCCACGCAGGATGCTCGCGATTTGGGCACACATGCGGCCCGTAATCTGGTTGGTAGCATCAATAACGTACCACTTGCGCTCCGCTTTTTCGGCACTGACGGAATCCGTCCTGTAGCTCAGCGTATTCATTCTATAGAAAATGGTTGATGTGTAGAAAAAAATAATCCTTTGTTCAAAAGGCCCGCAAAGGTATATTGACTATTTTAATTGTACAAGTAATTTGAAAAGTTTTTGAAGGCTTTTTTACATAAAGTATTGAAAATGAGTTGATTTATGGACAAGATGTAAAATGTTGATTTTATAGCAATGTATTAATGTGTCTGATAATCAATATGTTATACGCATTGATGCTAAATCGCCTTTGACTTAGACGGAAAGGTATATTGTGGAAACGATTTGCAAGGAACATCTATATATATGGTCTGTTGAAAAATAAGGCTTATACTTGTGCGTAAAATGCGCAAGCAAGGAATGGTGCCTTTTAGAAGGCGCTTCGTATATTTTGAATCTGCATGTTTCTGACAAACCGTTTTTTTGGGATATTTGGCGTGGTCATTGCGCTTTTTGCGTTGGCATTTCCGTTTGCCTGGTTGTTTCCAGTGGCACAGGCGGCTATAGTTGGCGCACTGGCACTGGCGCTTACCGATTTTTTATTCTTGTATTGGCGTCGGCCGGTATTGCAGGCAAAACGGATCTTGAATCCCATTTTTTCCCTGAGTGACCCTAATCCGGTAGAAATTTACTTGGAAAACAAAACCGGCATGCACCTGCACCTGAAGGTAACGGATGAACTGCCGGAACAGTTTCAGCGCCGCGATTTTGGAATTGGACTTCCGTTAAGCCCAGGGGCCGCCTATACGATTCGGCATGAATTATTGCCCTTATCGCGTGGTATTTATAACTTTAGTGCTATAAATCTCTTTATTTCTACGAAATTAGGCTTGATTGAGCGCCGGTTGATCGTTGCGCAGCCGCAAGAAGTGGCAGTATATCCGTCTATTATTCAAATGAAACGCTTCGAATTGCGGGCGATGCGACAAATTGCCCACGAAACAGGTATTAAGAAAATGCGTCGGATCGGGCATAGTTATGAGTTTGATCAAATAAAAAATTATGTCTCGGGCGACGATTACCGCAGCATCAACTGGAAGGCTTCGGGCCGTCGCAATGCCTTGATGGTCAATCAGTACGAAGATGAACGCAGTCAACAAGTGTATTGCTTGATCGATAAAAGCCGGGTGATGCGCATGCCGTTTGATGGATTAAGTCTGATGGATTATGCGATCAATACCAGCTTAGCAATCAGCAATATCATTTTGCGGAAACAGGACAAGGCCGGTTTATTCACTTTTTCTGACGTCATTGGTGCTACGTTGAAAGCGGAGCGTGATTCGGGGCAATTGCATCGAATTTTGGAAGCGTTGTACCGGGAGCAGGAGCGTCCGGGGGAAGCCAATTATGAATTGCTGTATGAAGCAGTGCGGCGTTTGATCGGGATGCGGTCCCTGTTGTTATTGTTTACCAATTTTGAAAGCAGTTATGCCTTAGACCGTGCATTGCCGACCTTGCGGCGCTTGAGTTCCTTTCATTTATTGGTGGTGGTGTTTTTTGAAAATACCGACATTAAGGCACTTGCCCAATCGGAGGTACAGCAGACGGAAGAGGTGTATCGTCAAACGGTAGCACGGCAATTTTTACAGGAAAAAAAGGAAATGGTTCAAAAACTCAAGCAGTTTGGTATTCAGGCTATGCTGACCAAGCCGCAGGATTTGACCTTAAATACCATCAATAAGTACCTGGAATTAAAATCACGCGGACTCATTTGAGTGCCTCAGCGCAGTATTGAATATAACTTTTTAAAATGTCTAACCGCAGCGGAATACTGATTGTGATCCTCGCCATTGCATTGCTGGTGGGAATTTTCACGTATTACCAGGATCGAAACCGACGATTTGATTGGGATGAATCGTCGTGGTTGAAGCGTGCTTATAGCGAAACCAGCGACCAGCCTTATGGTACCCTGGCGCTGTACCGATTGATGGAAAATACCCATGCGGGCAAGACGTTTACAAAAATACAGCGCAGTTTATTGCGCGAATTGCCCCTCGATTCGAGTGGTCAATCGAGTTATATTTTCATTGGTGCTGCGATGTTTCTCGATTCTTTGGCAAACCAGCAACTATTGCGTTTTGTAGCACAAGGCAATACGGCACTGATTGCAAGTAAAAAGATGCCGCCATCCTTGCTGCAAACCCTGTATGGAACGGGCTGTGATGGTACGATGCCCGCTGATTTTGAAAAAAAAGAGGCATTGGTTGCAAATTTCCAGATAAAAAATTCGGAGGCGTTAGACACGTTCCAATTAAGTTATGTGGTTCAAAATCTGGCGCAACCATACGACTGGCTTTATTTTGCTGCGCCCTTTTTATGTGCTGCGCCCGACCTGGAAATTGGAGGCTACCTGAATGATTCGTTGGTCAATTTTATCCGTTTCAAGCATGGAAAGGGCCGTTTCTTGTTGATGAGCACGCCTGTTGTATTTACGAATTACAGCATGTTACGGCCGGGCAGTATGTCCTATATATCGGAAATCCTTGCTGGGTTGCAGCCGGGAAATGTGTTTTGGGATGCTTCCAGTCAGGCTCCGGCACAGGATCAGAAGGAGGCCGCCAATCCTTTAACCTATATTTTAAGACAGCCGGCTTTGGCCTGGGTCTGGTATTTGCTGGTGATTCTGAGTGTTTTATGGGTGTTTTTTCGAGGTAAAAGGCGGCAACGCATCATTCCAATTTTGGCCCAAAATGAAAACTCGTCTTACGAATTTATCCGTACTATTGCGCACTTGCATTTTAAAAAGCGCAATTACCGCGGTCAATGCGGCATTCATATGCGGTTGTTTTTGGCGCAGGTACGGGAACGGTATGGTTTTTCAGTGATGTTTGATCCTGCGTTTCAATTGCCCAAAACCGATGAAGCATTTTTTACACGCCTTGCCTCGGTTTCGGAAGTGCCAGCAGCTGATATTCGGGCCATTTTTATTCAATATTCCAATACACAGCAATACGAACCCAACGAAATGATGATGTTATCCCTGCATACCGCCATGGAAAAATTTTGGAAGGCTGCACGATAAATCACCTGATTACATACCGACCATCCAGCAATAAAAAATAGATCAGATGCAATTTTCAGAAGAAGCATTTCCACCGAATCCAGAACAAGTTCCTATCGAGACCAAGGCCAGCGTAGATGTCAGCCCGGTAATGGAAAGATCAGAACGGGTAAAATTTCAAATCAGTCAGGTGATTGTAGGGCAGGAAGCCATGCTCGATCAGTTGTTGATCGCCTTGTTTACGGGCGGGCATGTGTTGCTGGAAGGCGTGCCTGGTATCGCCAAAACCTTGACGGCGAAGCTGTTGGCCCGTACTATTCAGGCCGATTTTAGCCGTATTCAATTCACCCCCGATATGATGCCCGCCGATGTGGTGGGTACGACGGTGTTCAACATGAAAAACGCCGAGTTTTCCTTTAAGCCCGGGCCCATTTTTTCCAATATTATCCTGATCGATGAAATTAACCGCGCACCGGCCAAAACCCAGTCGGCTTTGTTTGAGGTGATGGAAGAGCGGCAGGTTACGGTAGATGGTATAACGCACTATCTAGCCCAGCCTTTTTTTGTGGTTGCCACACAAAATCCGATTGAACAGGAAGGGACTTATAAGTTGCCGGAAGCGCAACTGGATCGTTTTCTGTTTAAAGTCATCTTGGAATATCCTACTTTGGAGGAAGAGCAAGTCATTTTGCGTCGTTTCCAAAATGATTTTCAAGGCGTCTTGCGCGATACCGTACAAGCGATTTTACACCCAGCAGACATTGCTGATTGTCAGCGTATTATCGAGCAAGTATATATCCGTGAAGAATTGCTGGATTATATAGCGGCCATAGTTCACAGCACCCGTTCGAATGGCGATTTGTTCCTGGGCGCTAGTCCGCGGGCATCTTTGGCGATGATGAAAACAGCCAAGGCAGTAGCTGCCATGGATGGTCGGAACTTTGTAACGCCCGATGATATCCGGTATGTTTCTTTTCCGGTACTCAACCACCGGGTGATTCTTACACCGGAGCGCGAAATGGAGGGGTACACTACGCGTGAAGTGATTACGGAATTAGTGAAAAAAGTGGAGGTGCCGCGGTAGAATTTCCTGGTTTGCTTTACATCTCTTCCAAATTGTTGGCATTATTTTGCCAAAATCGTTGAAATTCATTAAGAGTCAACGTCAAGACTTTGGGAAATGGTACTTTTTTTAAAACTCGAAAATGGCGGTCGTTTGTAATGATAAAATCAGTATTGGCTGCTATGGCACAATCCACAAATTTATTGTCATCCGGATCATTTTCAATTAATCCAAAATGAAAATAAACAATCGTTTTTTCTGTACCAGGCAATTCAATAATAACCTTTGTAATTAGTTCGCCAAGTGTCTCGCTTTCGAAGAATGTGTCCAAAACTTCGGCGTATTCACTTAATATTTCATTTGTAACAGCCAGTCTAATAGTTCCATCAAGAATCAAATCGTACAACCAACGATGATCAGATAATCGTGGAAGGATTTGAATAAGACAATTACTATCCAGGACAATGGTCAAGGTTGGATGCTATTTTTTAGTTCGGAGGTGCAAATTCTCTGTTTTCTCGCGAAAGGATTTAGGTGTAAAGCCTTTTTTCTCCCAAGCCTTGTCGAGTTCAGCATCCGCTTTTTGGGCATAATATTGAACCAAAAGCGCTTTGATATCAAGAAGCTCCTGCTCGGACATGGGGTGGGAAAACAGCTCCATCAGGTGCAATTGAACCTGATTTAGTTTGGTAGCCGCTGGTTGTGCAGTGTCTGACATATAAAGGATATACTAAGAGTGAAAATACCGGAAAACAAAAATATGGGAAAAACACAAGCCAACCAAATTTGCAACAACTATGCCCTGCTTAACTTTGGATCTTTCCTTGCAAGATTACATCCGAGCATGTACCATTTTCAATATTTGCTGTTCCAATTGATTGCTCGCAAGGGTCATTTTTTCGGCTTTTTCAATGACTTCCTGGGCATAAACCTTGTCTTGGAGTCCGATCGCATTAATTTTCACATTCAAATAGGCTCCATTTACCGCAGCGCGCGCGCACAAAGCGCCTACCCCTGCGTCGGTAACGGAATTAGGGTTCCCGCTTTCAACCATCTGACAAATCAGATCGAAGGAATCGAAAGCCAGTTGCATTACTTTTAAGGGTACTTCGATGGCTAATTTGGTAGCAGCCTGAATGGCGTTGCTGCGAGCGGTTTTTTCATCCGATGTATTTTTAGGCAGACCAAATGCGTTCATAATGGCATTAAAAGCGGCGGTATCTTCATCCACCGTAAGCAACAGCGCGTCTTTCAGGTATTGTCCTTTTTCTGCTGCAATCGAAAACGTTTCCCATTGGGCATCCCAGCCGCGTTTGTGGCTGCTCAAATTGGCGACCATGGTTGCGAGCGAGACCCCTAAAGCACCCACATAAGCGCTGATGGAGCCGCCACCCGGTGCCGGACTTTCGCTGGCTGTTTCGTTGGCAAATTCGATTAAGTTTTGCTTAACCAATAATTTTGCCTGATTGGGGTTGCCTGCTTCCAGGTTGTATTCAATGATTTTGCGTTGTGGATCGAAGGGGGCTAATTCGTCGAGTCCCATCGATTTTATGGCAATTTTGATCAATTCGGCTTCACTTACCCCTGCGCTGCGCTGTTGTTTCAGTAAAAAATAGCGGCCAGCATCTAAAATCACTCTCAAGGGCACTAAACCTACCAATTCGGAGCCCGTCACCCGCATGCCCCGGCGATCGGCACTTTGAAGGCAGGCTTCAAACGCCTGGTGCAGTGTAGTTTGCTGGATATTGGTGATATTCATCGAAATTTGGGCAATACCATATTCTTCGATGAACCAGCCAATGGCTTTAACGCCTTTCAATAAGCCGGGTTCGCGCACCGGTTCACCGGCGGCATCTTTCATGGGTTTGCCGGTAGCGGGATCGTTGAGTACGCGACCTTTTTCGCGAATATCGAACGCTACTGCATTGGCGCGGCGGGTAGAGGTTGTATTGAGGTTGACATTATAGGCAATAAGGAAATCACGGGCACCGATGACGGTCGCGCCGCTTTTAGCATTAAATTTTGTCGGGCCGAAATCGGGTTTCCAATTTGGGTTGGCCAGTTTTTCCGGCAATCCTTCATACTCGCCAGCGCGGATATCGGCCAAGTTTTGGCGTTCGGGACTGCTGGCGGCACTTTCATACAGGAAAACGGGTATTTCCAGCGCAGAACCAACCCGGTCACCCAATTTGCGCGCCCATTCGGCTGTTTCTTCCATCGAAATATGGGCGATCGGAATAAGGGGACAAACGTCGGTGGCGCCCATGCGCGGGTGTTCGCCCGTGTGTTTGCTCATGTCAATCAATTCAGCTGCCTTTCGAATGGCCAGGAAAGCGGCCTCAATGACCGGACCCGGCTCGCCCACAAACGTAACAACGGTGCGGTTGGTCGCCATGCCTGGGTCTACATCCAACAGTTTTACCCCTTCGACGCTTTCAATCTGGTCTGTAATTTGTTTGATTACAGCCATATCACGGCCTTCAGAAAAGTTTGGAACACATTCGATGAGTTGTTTCACGGCGATTTGAATTGAATGTTAAAATTTGACAGTATTTGATTGGACAAAAGTAGATACCCCATTTTGATATTTCTATATTTGCTCTTATTCAACTTGAAATTAACATTTGAGTAGACATTGAAACCAATTATTTTGGTTTTCGACTTACTAAAATTTTCCCAATTTTGCTTCAAATCCTATCCATCTAAGACCATGCAAAGGCTTCATTTTCTCTTTTTTGTTCCTTTTTTACTCTTTTTAAATAACATTTCTGCTCAAATCCCTCAACTTATTCCGGGTAATACGGCCAAGCCTGCTCAATTGCGTGATGCTACCTGCAATTTTGCGGGCACCTTTGAATTGGGCGCTTTTATCGGCCAAAGCAATGATCACACTTTAGATACGATCTATTTGTGCTTTAATGACTCGATATATGTGCAGCACAACGGCGACGCCAATTTTAGTGGCGATCCGGTTCCATCTACACCTTCTGGTATTGGATATACTTTTTATGATTGTCCGCCCACCATATCTGGGCCAGATTTGAGTTCTATCCAGGGAGATGGTTGTTTAATACCGGGCGGCGCAAATGGCATTTGGGCTTATCCTGCAGGCACGTCGGGGAGTGTGTGGTTTTACAACAACGGTATTTTACAAAATACCTTCAACGCGGGTAATCCTGTTGGCTTATGGTTTGCGCCCATGACGATTGATGCAATTGAATTGTTTGGATTTGAGTCTGCCCAAGTAGGCCTGCCTCCCGGTCCTTGTGTCAATATAAATACGGATGTTTCCTTCAAAGTCGTTTATTTAAACCCAATTGAAGGCGTGGGGGCATTTATAGATCCCGCTAATCCTTGCGTGTGTCGTTTTCGTCCGCGTGGCGGCTATCCGGAATGGGATTTATCAGCCCGTTATACGATGGAGATTGAGTTAATCAGTGATCCAACCATTCACGGACAGCAACTCACCGCCGATGCACAACTGGTTAACAATGCTTTTGTCTATTTTTCAGTGCCACAGGCTGGAAAGTATCGGGTTCGATTGAGCGATGGGAAAAGTTGCATGGGAACTTTTGATGTAAACATGGGCGGATGCGATAGCACCCAAAATATACAACTGGATTTGGCAGATGTACAAAGTTTGAAAAACGGGGTAGTGTGCCAGCCGTTGGTTGTACATCATTTTGAAGCGGCGGCGGTCACATTTAGCATGCAATGGGACCCAAACTTGCTTGAATATCAAGAAATTACCAGTTTACATCCCAGTATTGCAAATTTTGTCGGTGGAGGAAATCTTTTTCTGGATCAGGTGTATGCAGGTAAGATGAGTATCCTATTCTACAATAACCAAGCACCGGGTACCAGCATTGTAGTGCCAGATGGTGATACCTTGTTGGAGATTTGTTTCAAGACCCTTGCGGTGCCGGATACCTGCACCCAGGTTGGATTTGGAACTGATCCGGCTGGAATTATTTTTGAAGATGTAACTGGACTTGTATTGCCTGTAAATGCTGGAAGTGGTACTTTTTGTACGGTTTCGGTACTCAATGCCGGGCATTTTCCTGAAGTACAGGGACTTCAGTTGCATCTTTTACCGAACCTGATCAAAGCGGGTGATCTGGTGCAAATAGGCTTGGAACCGGGTGCTGCTCCGCTGGGTGCATGCTTGTTGGAGGTATGGAGCCAGGAAGGCAAGTTGCTTTATCAGCGCAAAATTGATCTTCAAGATGGCGATCAGCAATGGTCTTTGTCGACCGAGGGCTGGGCAACGGGTGTGTATGTGGTACGCGTACAAACCGAAAATGCCTTGGTAAGCAGCCGAATGCTAATTGGCCAATAGTTTCGAACGAAAAACGCCCCAAGTAGCGCTATTTTGCACAGGAAAACATCCATTTGTGCAAATGCGCGCTACTTGAGGCGTACTTTATAGGTATTTCAGGTAAAATTAGTTTGCGTAATCGCTCAAAAATTTCAACCGCATCAGCTGGATTTCCTCCCAGTTAATTTCGTCGTCTTTCAATTCTTTGAAGGCATCTTCCACGCTATCCGAATCGGCTTCTTTGAAATAGTCGATCACAGTATCCCGCACATATTCATCAATGTATTTGTTGAGGAAGTAATCGAGTTTTACCTTGGTGCCGGATTGTACGATGATGTCCAATTCTTCCAGCAATTCTCCCATGCTCATATCGTTCGATTGCGCGATATCTTCCAGCGGAATTTTACGGTCGATGGCCTGAATGATGCTGACTTTCGTTTTTGATTTATTAGCAACGGTTTTGATGGTGATATCCATCGGCCGTTCAATTTCATTTTCCTCTACATATTTGCGGATCGCATCGACGAAAGGCTGACCGTATTTTTGTGCTTTACCCAGCGAAACGCCCACGATTTTGGACATATCATCCATAGAAATCGGGTAATTCGTAGCCATTTCTTCCAAAGAAGGGTCCTGGAAAATGACATAAGGCGGCAGGTTATGCTTTTTAGAGGTGCTTTTCCGAAGGTCTTTGAGGATATTCATCAAAGGTTCATCCAATACGGCAGTGCCCCCTTTTTCATCGTCCACATCATATTCAGCATCATCAAAGTTGTGGTTGATGGTGACGGCAATGGGCTGTGGATCTTTAAGGTAAGCACGTCCAGCTTCTGATACTTTTAGAATGCCAAACTGTTCTATTTCCTTAAAAATCAGGTTGTTGATCATGGCGTGGCGCAAGATCGAATTCCAGTAATGATCGTCTTTGCCTTCACCCACCCCGAAATTATCCAATTCAGAAAAGCCATAGTCCTTCATTTCCTTGGTTTCGCGTCCGAGGATAAAGTCGACAATCGTTTTCATCAGGTAATTTTCATTCAGGTCGAGGATACTTTGTACCACACTGACCAGGTCATCTTGCACTTCGATGGTATCTTTCGGATTGCGGCAATTGTCGCACATTTTTCCGCAGCGTTCTACCTGAAACTCTTCTCCGAAATAGTGGAGCAGGAATCGGCGGCGGCAGGAGGATGTTTCGGCATAAGCGACTACCTCTTGCATCAATTGAGCGCCCATTTCACGTTCCGCCACGGGTTTATCGCGCAGGAACTTTTCCAGCCGCAAAATATCCTGGTAATTGTAAAACGCGATGCATTTGCCATTGATCCCATCTCGTCCGGCGCGGCCTGTTTCCTGATAATAGTTTTCGATTGACTTAGGCATATCGTAGTGAATTACGAAACGCACATCGGGTTTGTCGATGCCCATACCAAAGGCGATGGTTGCACAAATCACGTCAATATCCTCCATCAAAAACGCGTCCTGGGTACCAGAGCGGGTTTTGGGGTCGAGGCCAGCGTGATAAGGTGCTGCTTTGATGTCATTGACGAGCAGCATTTCGGCAATATCTTCGGCTGTTTTGCGGTTTTGTACATAAATAATGCCCGATTCGCCGCGAAACTCCTCCTTAATTACCTGGATAATTTGTTTAATCGTGATATCTTTTTTGATTTTCGGTCGAATTTCGTAAAAAAGATTATCGCGGTTAAACGAAGAAACGAACGTGTTTTCAGCGCTCATATCCAGGTTTTTCAGAATATCCTGTTGCACCTTAGGTGTTGCGGTGGCGGTTAATGCCATAATGGGCACATGGCGGGCAATTGCATCGAGCATAACGCGAATGCGGCGGTATTCTGGCCGGAAGTCGTGTCCCCATTCAGAAATACAGTGCGCTTCATCGACGGCTACGAATGAAATTTCAGTATTTTGAAAAAACTCGATATTTTCTTCCTTGGTCAGGGTTTCAGGAGCCACGTAAAGCAATTTTGTTTTGCCATCCGTAATATCCTGTTTTACCTTTTTCATCTGCGCTTTGGTCAGCGAAGAGTTCAAAAAGTGGGCAACTTCGTCTTCGTCGGAGTAACCGCGAATGCTATCTACCTGGTTTTTCATCAGGGCGATGAGCGGACTAATTACAATGGCAACACCGGGCAACATCAGGGCCGGAAGTTGGTAGCACAAGCTTTTGCCACCGCCCGTAGGCATAATGACGAAAGTGTCCTTTTTGTCGAGCAGGCTCTGAATGATCAGGCGTTGATCTGCTTTAAATGCATCAAATCCAAAATGCTTTTGCAAACTTTCGAGCAGTGTATCCCGCTCCGTGGTAATCGCACTCATCTTCTTTCTGGTATTCTTTTCTTAAAATCTAATATTAAAACGCTGTGTTTCATCACATTGGCATTACAGGAACACGGGGTGTTCGCTGCACGTTTACCAAATTGAATTTGGCCGGTTGAAATTAAGCGATTTTTTTAACTTTGGGTAAGGGTTTAACGCTTTTTTGGTCGAAAAAAGCGTGATCTTTGAGGCCTATTTCAAAAAGCCGCCAAAGATAGAAAAAAAAAACTTGAAACACTGACAAGTTTTTGCCGGTTTTTTTTCGAAAAAAAATCGCGCTCCGGCGATAATTCGGAAATAATTTCCACTCGGTTTGTTATTCAAAATAAAAATTGGTAATTGAAAGATTTGGAACCTGTTTTATCCACCTTAGAGATTGCACGCCAAACGATTAGAATGGAGGCTCAGGCTTTGCTTGCTTTGGCCGATAGTTTGGATGATACGGGCGACTTTCATGCCTGTGTTGAAGCGATCGCCCGGACTAGTGGGCGGTTGGTCATTACAGGTATTGGTAAAAGTGCAATTGTAGCCCAAAAAATTGCCGCCACACTCAATTCCACCGGTACGCCCGCCTTGTTTTTGCATGCTGCCGATGCGATTCATGGCGATTTGGGCATGGTACAGGCCAATGACTTGGTGCTGTGCCTGTCGAAAAGCGGCGAAACCCCTGAGATTAAAGCCCTGGCACCGCTTGTGAAAAACATGGGAAACCGCCTGATTGCCATGACGGCCAACCGAAATTCTTTTCTGGCACGCCAATCGACATATGTATTATGGACACCGATTGATCAGGAGGCCGACCCTAATAACCTGGCCCCAACGTGCAGCACCACGGCGCAAATGGCCCTTGGAGATGCCCTGGCGATCAGTTTATTGGCTTTGAAAGGTTTTACAGTGGCTGATTTTGCCAAGTTTCATCCGGGCGGGGCATTGGGCAAACAATTGTATTTGCGGGTAAGTGACTTGGCGGTATTGCACGACAAGCCTTTTGTGGCGCCGACGGCCAGTTTATCAGAAGTTATTTTTGAAATTAGTTCCAAGCGGTTGGGGGCCACGGCAGTATTGGGCAAAAGTGGAAATTTGCTGGGTGTTATAACCGATGGGGATTTACGGCGCATGCTGGCACGCAATCAGCCAATTGAGGGGTTGCTGGCACAAGATATTTTAACCCCCAATCCCAAAACCATTGCTTTTGATGCTATGGCGGTAGATGCGCTTGCACAAATGCGTGAATCCTCTATCACACAATTGCTGGTACTCGAAGGGGATCAATATCAGGGGGTTGTGCACCTGCATGATTTGCTTCGGGAAGGGCTGGTTTAACCTTCGTTGAGTCGCCGACAATAAGCAGCCATCAGGTTCCAATACTTTTTGGCTACCTCCACGAGTATTTCGGAGGGCCGCATTTCCAACTCAAGCAAGGTTATTTTCAGGCGCACATTCGCGCGGTAGGCTTTAAAATAGGTAAACAAGGAGCGGTCTTCGGGCAGGGGCATAACGGACCAATATTCTTGATAGGCATTCAAAAAGGCTTCGACCAATGCTGGTTGTTGGTAAAACTCAAGTTCCATGCAGAGGAAAGCCAGTTCATTGAGGATATCGAGCTGCCTGAAGTGCGGATTAAATTCTACACAATCAAATACAAGGGGCGGTTTCGTTAAAAAAATATTGCGCGTGTGCAGGTCGCCGTGCCCATCTACCCAAAATTTCAAATCGGCCCGCTCTTGGAGTCGTTGTTTATGTGTTTTCAAAAAATGGGCAATACTTTCCGGCAGTCCGTCAAATTCGAGCAGGGCGATTTTACCAACAATACTTTTAAAGGTGTTCCGCAGGGTGAATAAATCCTCAAAGTCTTCCAATAGGGTAGGGACCGTTGGGGCAGGTATGCGGTTGTTTAAGTGAAAAGGTGCGAGTACCGCGGCCACCGATTGCATTTGGTTTATGGTGATGGTGTGCTCTTTTATACAAGTATCCATTTGCAACGTATTATCTTGTCGGCACATTTGGACCGCGTAGTCTATTGCGTCGGTAGGCTGGTCGCTGGTGCTTACAAAAGGGCCCTCAGGGCCATTACAGATGGCTCGCACAGCCAAGTACATATTGGGTGCCAGTCTTTGATTGAGTCGAAGTTCTTCCGCGCAATAATACCTTCGTTTTTCGAGGTTACTAAAATCGAGGAAGTGCAGTTGAATTGGTTTTTTAATTTTAAAGGCAAATTCAGGGCTAAGAATGACCCATGAAATATGCGTTTCAACAAGGCTTGCAGGAGTTGGAGCGCCTGGAAACAGACCTTTTTGAACCATGATTTCAAGTTGTGCGCGCGTCATGTTGTTGGATGTATTGTTGCATCCGTTCTACCATTTGTTCGATGGATTGCTGATCGGACTGAAGTTTTAAATGGGGGTATAGGAAAGGTTCGAATGCATCTCTGATTTTTTCGTACACCTCAAAATTGGCTTCGCTGTCGGGGCGGGGTTGGCTCACCCTTTTTTGGATGCTATTTTCATCGGCGTAGGTTCCAATCCAAACAATAGGTACGTTGCATTGTTTGGCCAAATAGACAAATTTTTCGCGCATGGCCGACTGGTAAAAAGTGCTGTCAATCACCACCTTTTTACCATCAGATAGGGCCTGGTTTGCGCGTTCAAGCACTGTATTATACACGGTTTCTTTGTCTTTTACGGTATAATGTCCTAACAACCCCATGCTAATACGCACTTGATCGGTATTCAGTCGTGTGCACGTGTATTGCTGTTCATATGCATTGGCGAGGGTAGTTTTTCCGGATCCGGGTAATCCAAAAACGAGAATAAGCATGATTTCGCTAGATTTCATGCAATTTAGGGGCGAAAGTTATCTAATACGCTGACCAGAATTAGTGTGCACACTGATATTCATCGAAAAAAAAGCCTGCCCCGTTTAATTGGAGCAGGCTACACCCAAATTGGGTTATTGTTTATTAAACTATTGCGGTGGGAAGTAAAAAGTCTATTATTTGCGGCCTCCTTTGAGGTCTTCTTGCAAGGATTTCAATTCGGCCGTTTTGCCATCGCGTGCAAGTGCGGCTTGTTGTGGCCAGGTTGAAGGGTCGTGGATTTGGTAACGCTTTCCGGCTGCCTCAAGGATGTCTTTAATGGCATTAGGTTTGCTGTCGGCCAATTCCGCAAAGGAATTAATACCTGCTTTGTTGAGGAGTTCGGCGATTTTAGGGCCAATGCCTTCAATGATCACCAGGTTATCGGTTGTGTTTTCTTTACTTTTTTTGGTGGTTTTTTTTGCCTTCGCAGGTGTTTCATTAGCCGCTGGTTGCACTTCCGAAGCAGCAGCCGGGGTAGGTTCGCTTTGGTCGAGTGATTGGCCAATCAGGTATTGTTCTTCCACAATTTGGCCGTTTTCCCAGGTGCGGCGAATCACTTCGCTGTACACCATTGGATTGCCGGAGTGCGCCGTGAAGTCGAACAAGAATTCCGATTCCGTGGTATTTTGGTGGATCAGGGTAGCAGGGCGTTCAATGCGGTTGATGCTTGCCACATTGTTAAAGAACCAACGCAGGGCTTCTGTTTTTTGCGCTTTTGAATGGGTCTTGTCCTGGGCGTTGCTCAAGGTAACGCAATGGTCGGCAGCAAATTGATCGAATGCGCCGATGATATCACCAGATAAAACCTGGGTATCTACCGCTTCTAAAAGTTGTTTCAATTCCATAAGAGAGGTGTTGTTTAGATGCTTAATTCGACTGCAAAATTAAATAAAAAGTAGGCACAGAATATAAATCTGTTTGTTGCTTTATTGTTAAGGATTTTTAAAATTAAATTTGTTAATGGGTTTTTGTTTCCACTGCAACAAGTCCAATAAAAAAAAGGCGCTCGTTATTCAACGAACGCCCCGGGTTGTAGGTACTATCTATCTATAAAAGTTACGTGGCAAATGGAAAATGGCCGGGGCAGAATTGAACGGCGCAAAAGTAAGAAGTTTTTGTCAAAATTTTGTCAAACGACTAAGGATTCTCTCCCGATTCTGAGTAAAAAAGTTCGAGGGCAATTCGATCGGCTACCAGTTTTCCTGTTTTGCTCAGGCGGTATTTCCCTGGCAGCACTTCTATCCATCCTTCGCTGATCATTGGTGCGATCTGCTGCTGGAAATGTTCTAGGTATTCGGTGCCTATTTGCGTAATTTTATTTGTCTCGCTGCCCCAAATGGTGCGTAAAGTGGTCATAATGTACTCGTTATACCGTTGAGTAGGGCTCAGGGTTTCTAGTTCGAACGGGATGCGGTTTTCTTCAATGGCTTGCATGTATAGCGCATTGTTGGCAATATTCCATTGGCGGGAAATGCCATTGAACGAATGGGCAGAGGGACCGATCCCTAAGTAAGGCTTTCCCAGCCAGTAACTGCTATTGTGTCGGGCATAACGGCCAGGCAGGGCAAAGTTAGATATTTCATACTGTTCATAGCCTGCTTTTTCGGTCGCCATTTGTAAAAATTCGAATTGGCGCGCTGCCTTTTCTTCATCGACGGGTTGCTGTTGACCTTTTTTTACCCAAGCACCTAAGGCCGTCCCATCCTCTACCGTCAGACTATAACAACTCAAATGGGGGATGCCATAATCGAGTGCAATGGCCACGTTTTGTGCCCAATCGAGGTCGGAAGTGGTCGGTGCCCCGTAAATCAAATCAATGGTTAGGTCTTTAAACCCTGCTTGCCTGGCGAGTGCAACCGCTGCGCGTGCCTCCGCTGCCGAGTGTGCGCGGTGCATCCATTGCAGGTCTTTTTCACTAAATGATTGAATGCCAATACTGAGGCGGTTGATAGGAGTGTCCCGACGCAGGTGCAGTAATTTTTCGGCATTCAGGTCGTCTGGATTGGCCTCCAAGGTAATTTCGGCGTCGACATCCACGGTATGGTGTTTGTAAATAGCCGCGAATATTTGTTGTATTTCGGTGACATCAAGCAGCGAAGGCGTACCCCCGCCAAAATAAATGGATTGCAGGGGAGCACCCAGCAAATAATCTTTTTGCAGTTCAATTTCTCTTACAATGGCAGCGGTCATTGCTGATTTGGCGTGCAAAGAAGTGGAAAAATGAAAGTTGCAATAGTGACAAGCCTGTTTGCAAAAGGGGATGTGCAGGTAAATTCCAGCCATAAGGCGCCGCTATATCTGTGCTAGTAATTGTTGAAAATCGATTTCCATGCGCTCAAATTCGGATAGATTGAGCGAAAGATTGCCATACCACACCCGTTCGTAAGTTTGAGTGGCATTTTTAAACCCTTGATAACGGGCATGTTGCCGCAATTCTTGCACATAATCACGGTTCGTTTTGTCCCGAGTCCATTGCACAATCTTTTTTTCGGAGAGTTTTTTTATAATTTTGAGATAATATAAGCGCAAAGCCAAACTAAAAGCGCCCTGGGCTTTCGCTGTACGCAAAAACTGATCTAAATCCGACTCATGCAGGTAATCCTCCAGGTTGTCGAGGGTAATTTCTACCCCGTCCCGCGCGATGGTTTTATTAGTTTGGGCCTGCATCATGCGGTAAATGCCATAAACAATGGCCAAAAATGCCGCCACGGCCGCAATAATTTGTAATACTTTTCCCCATGCGGCCGATTGCTGGGTCCATGCAGCGCCCTCGCCAAAATTCAAATTGGGCATCTTCGCGGGGGGCTTGGGCAAATCTCGACTATAATCCAGGCCTTGCGTCGCTTTTTGCCAATCGCTTTCTTGTATCGGTACCGACTGGCCATACAACGCTGCAACAAACAACAAGAGCAAAAGAGTATAAAAAAATGGGTGCATGTAAAATGTTGTAAAGGTAAAAACAAAGCCTACTCGCGGGCCAAACCTCTGATTTTTCGATGGGTGCCAATGGTTTTAATCGCTTCATTTAAACTGCGCGCCTCCACCATTTCTTTACTGGAAAAATAAAGCAGTCCGCCCGATATTACCTGCAGAACCAACAGCGCATAAAGCAGTACACTTGAAACAAACGCATTGGCAATTTGGTTAAAAATCTGGGCGCCTACTTCTGTGGAGGGGGCCATCCAACTGAATAATGTTAAGATGATCTCCCAAATAGGCGTGTCTAAAAAGACAAACAATAATAAACTCAGGTTAATGGTCAGCGAACCTAATAAAATGGTCTGGCGCCAATCCAGCAGTTGAATGCTCCGCAACAAGGCACGCAATGGGTTGGCTGTTTCAAAATACAATACGGCACTGTATAAACCCAAGGCCGGAAAAAGTGGAATGGCGATCATCCAACCAAAAAATCCAATATTGGCCTTTAAAAGCACGGGAAACAGCGCAACCGATACGATAAGCATGGCTGCAGCGGTGATGCTCTGTAATGGACTGCGCAAGGCCCGGTCTTGCTCCGGAATTTCCTGTTCCAAGCTAAAAAGTGCCACAAAAGCCAAACAAGCAAGCAGGCCTAACTGTACATAAGCGAGCAAAGGGGCTGTTTCATTTGAAAAAAAAGAGTCGGTGCTGCTTATTTTTCCCATAAATCCGTCCTCTATCGAAAAAATATCGATGGGTTTGAGTGGCGAAAACGCAAAAGTATAACTTAAAAATATGATGGTAGCCCCCACAACTGCCCAGCCAATGCGCATACCATGCCGTTGCAGGACCATAAAACACTCCGCAAGGATTGCGCCCGAGGTTTTGATTGCTTTGAAATTCAAGACTTGCAAACGGTCGGGTGGCAGTTCTTTTTCAATATTTGCAGTTTTAAAACCCTTCGTACGTGCCTTCTGCCAGGGTAGCCAAACAAAATACCAAACCATGAAAAGCAGCGAAATGGCAATAAAACTTCCTCGAATAAAGGCAGGGGTCTCGGTAAATCGGGTAAAATAGCCTTCAAAAACAGCAGCAAGCATAATAATCGGCGCAATTCCCAACATGATCTTGAGTGCCTTGCGCAAACTGCGTTGAAACGCCTGCGCCCGTCGGTAGGTGCCCGGAAACAAAAGACCCGAACCAGCCACCAATCCCGCTGCACCTGCAATGATAATCGCCCCGATTTCGAGGGTGCCATGGATCCAGATACTTAAAAAAGACTGCCAAAACACGCCTTTCTCCACAAAAAAGTATTGAAATGCCCCAACCATGATGCCATTGTACAACATAATGTACACGGTGCCAATGCCTGCAAATACGCCCAAGATGGCAGTCATTAACGCCACCCGCAGGTTGTTGAAGGCAATGCCCAGGGTCATGCCCAGCGGTTTGCTTTCTTTATACACCGCCATCGGATCACCCTTCTCAATATTTTGAATCGTCATATCAACATAAGCATCTCCCAAAATGACGCGCGCAAACTCCGGATAAATCATACTCGAAACTAGCCCAATGGTGAACGCCAACACAAAAATGCCGAAGGAAAGCCATAAGGCCCGGCGCTGCTCCCACATCAATTGGGGCAACTCATCGGTCCAAAAAAGCCGCAAACGCTCCTTGGGAAATCGTTTTCCGCGATAAACATTGTGAAATACGCGTTGCGCCAAACCATTCAAATACACCCGCACTGATCGATTGGGGTAAAAGGTGCGCGCATACGATAGATCGTCGGTGATTTGAATAAACAAATCATTCAGCCGCTCCGGTTCATGCCGATCAGCCTGTAGCATGTTTTCAAATTCCTGCCACTTTTCCTGGTTTTGTTCTATGAATTTGGTCTCGCGCATGGTTGAATGAAATAGACGTGAAATACCTGCCAAGCTTATTCAGCCTGCAATTTATCTGGAATTTTTGTATAAATGCAAGCCTCGCTAAAATACAGCGCGTACCTGTGCGCGGCCCACATGCACAATGCGGTTTTCACCCGTTTTTCGGCCGTCGTAACTAATGCTGAGCTGCATACTTTTAGAAAGTTGACGGTCAACACTCAGGCTCCACAAGAAGTTTTTGCCATTTTGCAGGCCGTCCAGCATGGTAAAGGCAATGGCTGTGTTGGATTGGCCCGTGTAGCGAATGTCGGTATAAGCGCCTTTTAGTCGTAAGGAATTGGCACCTTGAAATCCTTGGGGGTTGGCTTTGGATTGCGGGTTCCAGGCTAATTCGGCGTTCCATTGGTTTTGCAGGGCCTTTTCGCCGCCCTCGCCACTGTTTTTGCTATCGCGGTATTGCGCACTAAACGCCATGCGAAAACTGCGGCTGGGCAACCAGGATATTTTTGGGCCTGCTGCCTGATACACGATGTTAAAATCGCGGTTGTTGAAGGTCTGGTTGTCGCTTTTTTTCACGCCACTGCTCAAATCGGATTCAATGCTCCATTTTGTTCCGACGTTGATGCGTCCGTGCAAAATCAGTTCGGAATTGCGTCGTTGCTCAAAACCGGTGGTCAAAACTACCTGATTGCCCTGGTTGCTTTGCGTAATTGAAGCGTCCCAAGCAGGATTTGCGCGGTTGAGAAAGAGCACATTGCGTACGACCGAGCTGAGGGTGACCAGGCTGGTATCCACAATATTTCCCTGAAATGGGTTCCAGGCCTGGACTGCCTGTGCGCTGGCGATGGTGCGGCGGTTGATTTGCAGGGTGCTCTGGGTCGAAAATTTGCTCAACGTTTTTTTCCAGCCTTTTTTGCTGCCCCAGATCAAACGCGGTTCGAGGCGCAGATTTTGGTTAAAGGCAAGGTTGTTGGTGCGAATGTAATCGGTCGTAGTCACCGCCACCCGCACATAATTGGCTTGATCCAAAAACACGGCTGTTTCCATTTCATCGATTTGCAGCAAACTGTCGCGGTTGCGGTCTACCCAGGTATATTGGCCTTCGCCGGGATTTACTTTAATGTAATTGAAGGCAATCTTCGGACTTTGCCCAGCGCCAATTTCGTAACCCGTGGTGAGTGAAAAAGCGTTTTTAAAGGCCGATATGGTATAGTCGATGCGCCCCAAATACGTTTCCTGGGGTTTTAAGGTGGTCAGTTCGGGGGCAAGGATGCGCAAGTTCCGATACGTGATGGTCCAGCTGAGGTTTTGCGTGGGTTGGGTGCGCGGGTCTTTGGGGATGCCATTCCATCGGCCATTCAGGTTGCCCTCGCGCGCTGCGGTATTTTGCCTGAAATATTGATCTACCGGAAAATAGTCGTTGCGTTGGCTGATCGAACCACTCAACTGCCAGGCCTTGTTGGTTTCGGGTGTTTGGAAATAAACGCGGTACAAATCGTACCAAAAACTGGTCAAACTGAGGGTATCCCGGCCATTCAGGAACCGTTCGTTGCGTTCGCGTTCGGCGTAGACACCAATTTTTACCAGGGGCGTTTTGTCTTTTCCGGAAAAGAAGGATTTTGAAATTTCTAATTTAGGACGCGAAAAACGGCTAGATTCCAGGCGTCCGTCGGTTTGCAACAAGTTGATTTCGGCCATCCATTCGAAGCCTTTTTGTTGGAGGCGAATCTGGGCAAAATGGCGCTGCCCCTCGTAGGCACCTTTGCGGTTAAAAGTGCCAAATTCGTAACGCGCAGTACCCCAATCGCTTTTTTGCACATTTAAAATACCCCTTGCAAGTTGTTCTGCCACAGTATCAAGGGCGGTGTTGGTATTCCAGTCGCGCACAAATTCGGCCGCACGGTAGGGGTTCAGCGCCTGGAATGTGCGGGCAGTGTATTCATAATTGCCCTGCACGGAGGCCAGCCAACCTTGTTTTCCCGGTGTTTTCAGAACGGTTTGTTTGTAACTTAAATAGCCTGCAAGACCTTGATTGTTCGCATCATCCAAGGCCGAAAAACGGTTGTAATCGCGGCTGCTGAGGGCCAATTCTGCCTGTAAATTGCTGCCTTTTACGGGTTGTAACATAGTGCCCAAGGTGTACAATTGACGCTGCTCGGGTGCAATGAGGCGCACGACTGGCTCGTAATTGCCTGTCGGCTGGCAAGTAAGCGGATCGGGCGCAACCCAGCGGAACACCCGCCCATTGGCCGCAGTAAGCACCTGCACATAATTTCCCTGCCCGGCAGGAACTTCCGAAAAACGCGCTGCATACCGGGCGCTGTCGGCATTGGTGTTGTAGCGCAAAACACGGATTAGGTTGCCGCAAGCCACCGTATCTATATAGGTGTACAAGACGCGATCGGTCGAAAACCCATTGAGCGTATCTACCCCGGAAGAAAATGCATTGCGCAGGTTATCGCCCACTTCCGACAGGCGTAGGCGAGCGGCACTCGATAAATCCTGGGCACTGCTGCTGCTGCGCCCATCCTGCTCGGAGTACAGGTTAAAATATACTTTCGACTGTTTATGGGTCCAAAAAGCGCCCGCTGTAATGGTAGACCGTAAAAAAGATTGGACCGCATATTCAAATTCCACAATAATTCGGATGTCTTTGGTAATGAGCCGACGCGGCGTAAAGGTGATTTCGCCCAGGTTATAGTCTATAATATAATCGTCGGCCAAACCACGGCGTAACAATTGTCCGTCGATAAATACTTTTTCCGTACCTGCCAAAACGATGATAAAACGCTCACCTTCAGCGCCTTGCAATCGATATGGTCCCTGGTTGCCTTCCTGCCCCTGAATGAGTTGGCGCGAAAATTTTCCTTTAGAAATGGCTGCCGCAAATTGCAAGCGGATGCTATCCGACGCATTCCAGGCATTTTTACGCGTTGTTAGTTGTTCGGAAAATTGCGTCAATCCCTGCACAGAACCCTGGTACGTTACCATACCGCCCTGCAAGCGTTTGAAATAATTGCTAAAATAACTGCCCGCGGGGCGCAGCAGGTCGAAGTCGCCCGCACTCAAAACGGTGCTTTTCCGTTTAATTTGAATAAAAATCCGGTCAAATTCCTGCAATTGGCGGGTAGTGCCATCGGGTTGTAGCGGAATGGAGTTGTCGGATAAAGTGCCTGCTATTTCCAGGTCATTGCCAAGTTTTCCGTTGAGTTGGAGGTTTAAATTGGAATTGAATACCAGGTTTTGGCTGTTGCCAAACGACAAACCCCTGGTGTACGCCCCACCTGTTGTTAGTCCTGCGCTTTCCCAGGGTTTTAAATCTGGTTCGTAAGGCGTATAGTCGAATGCGATATCGCCGCTGCGACTTGCTTTGCGCATCGCCGTTGAGTCCAGGCGTGTAATCGGAGCGCCCAGGTTAACAGACAGTCGCCGGTATTGCAATTTGATTTGCCGACAATCGGGATATTGTTGTTTCAACAAAGCGGTATCTATTAACAGCTGGTTGTTTTGAATTTTCCAACATGTAGCATCAATCGGGTTGCCATTTTGGGCATCGAATACCTGATTTTCTAATAAATAAACGGTTTGGGAGTCCAATAATTGAACCGGCGTCAGGGCGTCTATTACCTTCGATTGCAAATTGGAGCGGGGGATGCCTACTTGTGCACCAACCCAGCATGGTAGACCTGTAAAAACCAGAAAATACCCAATTGCGGGTACACGGCGGTACCTCCTTGATCCGTTTGGCAGACAAGCATGTGGTAAACGTGCACAACAAAAAGAAAAAACCAAGCGAGCAGCCCTGAAAAACATCATTGGATTGGCGTTTTGTGCGGCTTTAAAGTTGCCTGACAAATGCCATTTACAGGTCAAATAATGGCTTTACAACCAAAGAATCAATAGGCGGCACTTTTACCGGCCTGGTTGGGCGGCCTGGCTTGGAACGCGATAAAGAGTCTAATAATTGCTGTTGGGCCTCGGCGAGCAACAAGGAATCTACCCTTTTTTCAGCCACCCGTAACAGCGATTCCCGACATTCTGCCGATTTTTTGCTGCGAAAGGCCTGTGTTTTCTCTGCAATTTTTTGTTGAACGATGGCTTCCTTGCGCTGGCCGCAACTTAAGCCCACCAATGCAAAGATTCCTCCTAAAAGGATAAAACGCCGCCCAAATCGGCTTAAACCGAATGTTTGGCTAAATAAAGGGCGGAAATGTAAACTATTGGTTAAGTTTTTCATTGTATATGCTTAGCCTTGCAAAGATACGCATTTAGCGGATCAAGCCCGACATACAATCCGTGTAATTTGGGTGTTGCCATTTTTGAAAAAAAATAATTGTAGGGATAAGGATTTTTTAAAAACACTGTTACATTTGCCCATCATTTTTCGGAATGATACAAAAGTGATACATGCCGCTTTTATAGCGTTTTCATAAAGAAGTTTTCATTTGGTTTTTTGGGGTTATACAGGGTGCTACCAAGCAATTGGTCGGTGCCCTGTTTTTTTATGTTCAGTTCTCTGTCACATTCGTGTGCTCGAACGCCTTCCTATGAATACCGCCGTACCTTTGGACTTCGTTAAACCACTCCTGCATTATGCTCGCACGTCCACGTCGCAACCGCCAGTCTGCCGCCATCCGAAACATGGCTGTTGAAACCCATTTGCACCCGCAACACCTGATTTATCCGCTTTTTTTGGTGGATGGACAGCATATCAAGCAGGAAATCAAGTCTTTGCCGGGCGTGTTTCGCTTTTCACCCGACCAGTTGCTGCTCGAAATTGAAACGTGCATGGCGGTTGGACTTACCAATTTTGTGTTGTTCCCAGCCGTAGCCGATCATTTGAAAACCCCAACGGCCGATTACGGTGCCGATCCGGATAATTTTTACCTGCACACTGCGCGCGCCATTAAACAACGTTTTCCCGAGTGTTGCCTTATCAGCGATGTAGCCATGGATCCTTACAGCAGCGATGGGCACGACGGCCTGGTGCGCAACGGTGCGATTGTCAACGACGAAACCCTGCCCATCCTCGCGCGCATGTCCGTCGCGCAGGCGGAAGCCGGATTTGATATGCTGGGCCCTTCCGATATGATGGATGGCCGCGTGGGCTACATTCGGGAAGCCCTCGATGAACGCGGATTTACCCAAACGGGTATTTTGGCGTATAGTGCAAAATATGCGAGCGCATTTTACGGCCCATTCCGCGATGCCCTCGACTCAGCACCCAAAAGTGGCGATAAAAAGACCTATCAAATGAATCCCGCCAACAAACGCGAGGCACTTATCGAAGCCGAACTGGATGCGGTGGAAGGCGCCGATATGTTGATGGTAAAACCGGCTTTACACTACCTGGATGTGATCCATTTGCTCAAAGAGCGTTTTGATTTACCCATCGCCGCCTACCACGTGAGCGGCGAATGTGCCATGCTGCGTGCCGCCTGCAACAACGGCTGGCTCGATTTTGAACGCGCGATGCCTGAGACGCTCTTGAGCATACGCCGGGCGGGCGCTGATGTAATTTTGACGTATTTTGCTAAAGATTTTGCTTTGCGTTATCCGGGTGGGGTGTAGAGCGGTGCTTATTTTTTAATCAGTTTACCAGAAAATTTTCCGTTTTTCAATCGAATGGTATCCGGATAGGTAGGATAGGGCTTGTACGTAACGATAAATGAAAGGTTAAAAGTCCCTTTTATTTCTTTTGAAAGAGTGTCATAAGTGGACAAAGTGACCGTATTGGTAGCACTATCGGCTTCCAAAATCTCATATTCTCCAAGGGGCAAATCTCCTTCCCAAACGCCAAAACTTGAATGAAGCTTAGTTTTTGAAGGTTCTAGTCTGTAGACTTTATACGTTCCTGTTTTTGGAGGAATTGTATAAAGCGTAATGGATTCTCTTAAAAAATACCCATTTTCAAAAGAATCTAGATTTATATTTATATTTTTCTGGTCAACAATGTCAATCCAGCAAGCCGTGTATCCAGTCCATTTTTTACCGTTTCTTTCAGTAACTACTTCACCAAAATAACCTTCCGGCAAAGAAGGTTTAGGGTCTGTATTTTTTTTACAGGCTTCAAAAAAAACTAAAAACATTAAATATATTAGTATTTGTCTCATGTGTGTAATTTGATTTTTGTACAAGTTTATGGTTACTCCCTAGAAATCATCAATCTACCCGAAATAGGCAAACTACCTCCCGGAACCACATAAAAATAGATTCCGGGTGCTACAAACGTAATCATTCCAAAGGTGAAATACTGCATATTATCAACTATCTGCTTTTGCCTACTACTAAAACGCACTAATGTTTAATCAATACCACACTTCGGGTGGCTTTTAATTGTCCTGCATCCAACAACTGCAACTGATACACGCCATCCTGCAAAGGTGTCAGGTTAATAGATCCCTCGGTACAGCGCTGCTCTAATTGAAGTTGTCCCAATTGGTTGAATATTCGAACTGTAACAGGGCCTGTGATACCACTCCAGGTTAGGAGGCCTGTGCTGGGATTGGGGAAAATGGAAATAGATTCACTTGAAGCAGGTTCTATAGTAGGTACCGTAGTTATCCACACAT
>JBBAVI010000044.1:0-43420 GCA_040397785.1 Saprospiraceae bacterium
GGAAAGCCGCTATGCTCTTAAAACATATGCATTACCAACAATTCGTACCACTAGCCCTACGGATGCCCTCGACAAATTCAGCCAAGGGTATCAACCGGAAATCATTGTGAGTGATTTGCAAATGCCCGATATGTCGGGTACCACGTTCATTAAAACCATGCGCAAAATGTTCCCAAACTGTCCGATCATTGTAATTAGCGGACAAAAAGAAAGCAATGCGCGCTTGGATGCCCTGGAAGCCGGTGCCGATGATTTTGTTCCAAAACCTTTTCACCCTGCCGAATTGAAAGTACGCATGCAGAAAATGATTGAACGCACACAGACACCTCCAACAGAAGAAATCGTATGGTCGCGCAATTTCAAAAACCTGGATTTTTTAAATATTACCTTGTCTTAGCGCCTATTTTAAATAATTGTTTGTGAAAAATTCCCGGTAACCACTCAGGGTTTTGTTTTTCAAAATACGCCGGTAGTTTTCTTGTGTCACAGCCAGGAACTCCTTTTGGTACGTTTTTTTCGATGTTTCGCCCAGGAAGTCTTTTGCGTCTTTTACTTCATTGTAGTATTTCATAGCCAGTTGCTTATTATCAAACTTGCGCACCACGATAATTGGAACATTGGTATCGGTGCCTAGGAAGATATTAGAAATGCGCAACTGTTCATTTTTATGATTTTCGCGGTTGTAATCTGTGACCGCGGCTTTCACGTCGTCGAGACGCACATCGCCTGTTATCGCGATCATGAAATAATGTAGTTTATCGTCTTCAAGGGTGAAATCCTCGTCAATTTTTTCGTTGCTCCCCGGTTTGTTTTTTATTTCGGCTACTTCAAAGCCTTTGCACGACATCAGGCGTGAAATTTCCTTGGCGCGGGTTGCTTCGGCACTGTTGGGGTAACGTGCCACCACCTCACTCAATGCTTTGCAATAAGCCTCGTTGCCTTGTAAATTGCCGGTACACAACGCACTGAGCAGGGCAAATTTGGCCATGAGTGGGTTTTGGGAGCCGTATTTTTTGGGCGCTTCCTGGCAGCGATCAAAGGCGTCTTTGTACGAGCCTTTTTCAAAAAAGCGGAAGGTTTCTTCGTAATAACGGTCCAATTCCCGTTTTTTCTCGGCATTGGCATTTAAAAAGTTAGGGTCGCTGATGGCGCGTGCATAGGCGCTGTTGGGGTATTTATTTACCAGTTTGTCATAGTAATATTTTGCCCGACTCGGATTACTCAAATCGGTAAAGGCCAGGTAGCAGTAGTACCAGGTTTCTTTTTCAAATTTGGTATAGCGCGTGGTATCATTGTAGCGCGTCTGCATTTCTTCGAGGGTGCCTGCGCATTTTTTATTATTGGCCAATTTATCGCGAAACAAGGTACCCAGTTGATACATCGCTTCATAGGTAGCCATATCCAATACTGCCAATTCCCCGGCAGAGGCCGGAATACCTTTCAGCAGGTCGGTTAATTCGGCATCACGCACGTTATCCGTTTTGGTACTATCACCGCCAGCCGCTTGCTCATCGCCCGCTGCGGAAGAAGTATTGGCGCGTTTACTGCGGCGCCAGTTATCCTCCAGTTTTCGATCGCCCCAGGTACGTACAAAGTCTTTTCGGCCTTTTTTGAGGAAGGCATCGTTGTAAAAGTAGAAAGAAGAAGCACGTGCGCCTGCTTGTGGTGTGGGTGCTTTGGCTTGGGTATTGAGTGCCTGGTCTGCCTGGGCCTGAGATTTTGCTGCTGCTTCGGCTTCCGCTTCCCGTTGTTTTTTCAAGGATTTGGCAAAAACCTTGCGCTGGCTGTCATCCATGTTGTAGATGCGCACAATACTATCGTTGGCGGCAATCAGGGTAATGAGGCGCGCAATATCTTTGAGGTTAGAAGCATAATCGCTTACCCGTTTGTAGCGCACATCGGTATTGATGAGCACATTGAGGGTACTATCGTAGTAATTTTTGGCTTTTACAAAATCCTCTCCTTCAAAATAAAGATCGGCCAATTTGAGGTACGATTCAGCGCGTTGTGCGGTATTGGTTTTATTAAAATCGAGTGATCGGCGGAGATATACGATACCGTCTTTTTTCAAGCCATCTTTCAGGGCGATATCGGCCATAACGTAATAAATCTGATCGCGGTAATCGAGGTTTTTGAAGTCGCTGGCCATGCGTTCGAGGTCTTTATTGGCCTGCGCGCTGGTTACTTTCTGATTGGCCCAAGCCGCCTGTATTTGCCGCAAGCGCGCATTGAACTCCATGTCGTAAATAGGCTGGTTGCGCACTACAATGGCGTAAGCGTCGACTGCAGCATCATAGCGTCCGGCGCGTTCGGCAATTTGTGCCAAGATGAAAGCCAGTCGGGCGCGTACTTTTTTCTTTTTGGTGCGGGTAATGGCTTGCTTTAATGGATCAATTGCCTGCTCGTATTTTTTTTGTTTAATCCACAAATCGGCCTCAGCCGTGTACAAATCGGCGTGTAGATCGACTGGAAACCAGGGGTCTTCCCATAAGCTGCGGTACAAAAATTCGGCTTCATCGTATTTTTCACGCGCAACTAGGGTGCGTCCATACCACACCATGGCCAAGGGGAATGCCGCAGTGCGCTGGAATCGTTTTTTATACGGGTTGACACTGTTTGGTGGTAGGTCGGCCTTTTTTTTGTCCGAAACGGTCGTTGTAATGGGTGTTGTGCTGATTTCGCTGGCTTTTGATTTAGCGTCGGCCTTTTTTTTGTCTGCAGCGGCCTTTTTTTTCCTGGCGGCAGCATCCTTTTTCTTTTTAGCCGCCGATTTTTTGCGTTTTTTGGCCAGTTCTTTTTTCTTTTTTTTGGCAGCCTTTTTCTTGTCGAGGGCTTTTTTGCGCTTTTCTGCTTTTAACTGCGCCTTGGTTTTTTTGTTGGGATTGTGTTCTTCCCGGATATACTGAAAGGTAGCTTCTGCCGTTTCAAAGTCGCGTTTTAAAAACTGTGCCTGGCCCAGTAGGGTATAGCAATCATCTACAAATTCACTGGGTCGGTGCAGTGCAATCCCTTTCGACGATTTGGTAATGACATTGTCTAGGTCGGTTTTGGCCGTCGTTGGGTCGGCAGCAACGTATGGATATATTTCCAGAATTTGATTGTAATTATCTTTGTGGCCATCCCCCAGTTTATCCGTAGTAAGCCGAAAAAGTTCGTCCGCGTTAAACCAATAATTGTATTTAGAGGTCAGGTTGTGGTACCCTTTTTGAAATTTACTTGCCTCGCTTCCTTTTTTCTTTTGCGTAACACAGGCAGTTGTGAGTACAACAAGCGTCAAAACAAAAGGTATCTTCCAGAAATTTTTCATATAGGTAATAGAATGATTGATCAAATAAAGGCCGTCGTTTCCCAATTTGCAGTAAAATTCGGGCCTTGCTTTCGATCGGATTGTTTATTTTTAAACCTCAAACCAGTTATACTAAGCGCCGCTTGAAAGGCAGCATCCATTGTCATGTTGAGCGCTGATTTTCAATCATTTAGGCAGAAGGCCATACACAAAACCAAACAGCGCGAAGTATAGCAATGGTACCGTTGAACAAAAAAAGGTTGCCTTGGTAAATTGGTTTTTAACAAAAAAGACCGACAATTCTCTGCAACTTTGTGTTTGATTTGTTTTCACGCTGTGTATCGCTTAAAATAGCTGCCGTGCAAAAATACCTCGCTTTTTTTAAAAACTTTACCCGCTTTTTCCGACGTAATGGTGATGATGATCGCACGTTGATGGAAAAAATGCGCGACAAGTATCGTCTGGTTATCATGAACGACGAAACTTTCGAGGAGGTAAGTTCCGTAAAATTGACACCGCTTAGTGTGTATATTGTTTTTAGTTCGCTCATCGTTGGGACGGCCATCTTGGTAACGACCCTGATTATTTGGACGCCATTAAAGCGTTATATTCCGGGGTATGGTGATTTTACGCGCGACCAGGAAATTGCCGAACTCAATGCGAAGGTGCTCAACCTGGAAAATGAGGTAGAATCCGGGCGTCGATATTACGAAAATTTTCGCAAATTACTCAACGGCGACCTTGCCGATATGAGTAAATCTGCCGCTGAAAAGAAAGGATTGCCTGAAAATCCGGCAGATACCTTACCCAAGGATGTAGAACGGATTCCGGAAGATGAACAATTGCGTTCTGCGGTTGCGAAAGGTAATTTTACCAGCGATCCGAATACGCCCATCATTGCCGCTGCGGGTGTGGGCAATATCCTGCCACGGGAGGTGCCCCTGAGCCAGTTTTTTTTCATGCCACCGGTGTCTGGCGCGATTACTTCAGGTTATGATTTGCCGAAAAATCATTTTGGTATTGATGTAGCGGCCCCTAAAAATACCGCCATTAAAGCTGCTGCAGATGGGGTGGTGGTTTCGGCAGGTTACACGGTGGAAACGGGCTACAGCATTGCGATTCAGCATCCCAACAATGTGATTACGATGTACAAGCACAACTCTGTACTGTTGAAACCAGCGGGTGCGGCAGTAAAAGCGGGTGAAGCTATTGCGCTGATTGGCAATTCGGGCGAAAATACCTCTGGGCCGCATTTGCATTTTGAACTGTGGTATAAAGGTCGGCCAATGGATCCTACCGATTACATTAATTTTAATTAAACATTTCCTACAAATGCACGACTTCTCCGAAGTCGTGAGCGGGTTCGGTCTTTGGATCTTTTCTACAAATGTTCGACCTCTAGCGAGGTCGAATATCTTACCCAAGTGTTTACGCTTTGCTGGATGTTCGTTAAAATGGATAAAAAATCCCGAATTTTGGGTTCCACCAAAATTCGGGATGACGTTTTTTTAATGAAATCCTGCAAAACGTTTATGTTATCGGCGGTTGGCTACCGGCATAGCATCATCATAACTACCAGTGAGCACGGGTGTTTGAACACCTGCGGTATATTCGCGCACTTTGGAGTACACATAATTATACAATTCTTTGATGGTAATCAGGAAGTCTCCATCGGCGTCGGCAGGTCCTTTAAGGCCTTTCAACACATAATAGGTAAATACGCCCTGGCGCAGGCCTTGATCTTCGAGCGAAAGTTCTTCGGCACGGGAAGACATCAACAAGGCGATACCGCCATCTGCATCTTCGAATGCTTTGTAATAACGCTCAAGGGTAACAGGTGCCGGGCCTTTGGATGCCAGTCCGTTATTGTAATTTAAAGATCCGCTGTGGCAGGCATCGGCAATACACAATTTGTGTTTGGCTTTGCTTTCCTGGAAGATGGCTTTGATTTCATCATGGCGCAATTTGTTGTTAAATCCGTCGTAATCAACCGGGAGGAAGCAGCCATCCAGACCATGTCCGCTGAAATACAGCAATACTACATCATTGGCATCGGCGCGCAGGAAGTATTGGCGCATGGTATTTAGGATGTTTTGTCGGGTAGCTGATTCGTCTACCAGAACGGATATCTGGTTATCGGGTAAAGCGCCGCCTTCCGGACTTTTCAGAAAGGAATAAAAGCGGTATGCGTCATCGTCGGTAAATTTGAGCGAAGGCATAGCAGTATAGCGACCAACCCCTACGACAACTGCCCAAATTCTTACACGCTGGCTATTTTCTGTACGGATTGGGGTGGTTGGAATCGATTCATTGGAATCTAGTTCCTTGATAGGAGCACCATTTACCCACACAGCGCCATACACCCTGCCTGTTGCAAAATACATAATTCCTTCACCATACGGTGCGTTGTTGCTCCATTCACCTTCATATCGGTCGCCGTTGGCATAGTGGCAGGCACCTTTTCCGCTTGGAATGCCATCTTTAAATTCGCCCACCCAGGTAGATCCGTCGGGATAAGTATAGTAGCCTTCTCCGGAGCGGCAGTACACCGTGCCACAGTTGCGCAAATTGGCCAGGTCGGGTTTGGCTTTATTCAGCGTTGTGGCGGTTACAACAGGTGGTTTGGTGCTGGGGCGGTTGTTGGCCTTAGGCTTTTCCTGGTTGTTGGTCGTTTGTCCAGCTTCTTCGAGCAGTTTGCCCATTTGCCAAACACCCGTCACCACGTGGCCATCAGGGTAGGTCAATTTGCCATTGCCATGTTTGTTATTGGCTTTCCAGCCGCCGGCATAAAAAGCGCCATCGGGGTAAAACATGGTACCAATGCCATTAAATTCTCCGTTTCTGAAGTCGCCTTCATAACGTTCTTTCGTTTTAAAAAGATAAGCACCTTTCCCGCTGGGCTGGTCATTTACCCAGGTACCATTGTACCGGTCGCCATTAGCATAATTCATGGCGCCCTCTCCGTGCATTTTATTGCGGGAAAATGTACCCTCATACGTATTCCCATTTGGCAAGGAGAATTTGCCTTTCCCTTCACGCAAACCATTGGTAAATTGGCCGGTGTATTTAGAGGTGGCTGCGTAACGATAGGTACCACTTCCATTTTGGCAGTTACCGCTGATACACTGTGCGGTGGTGTAAGCGATGCTGGAGCCAAAAACGGCAACCAACAGCATCAGGCGAAAAAAAAGATTATTACCCTTCATTTGAGTGTAGGTTTGGAAGATGAAATATTTGTGGTGTGTAAGAAGGGTGCAAGCTGTTTCGAATTGATTAAAGAAAGCCAGTGTTTGTTCTTGAATTGTATAATATAAAACAATTTTTTTGGGCAAAATATTTGATGTGCAATACGACTTTAAACTTGCCTTAACAAGGAGACGGACGATTGCAACATCGGTAAATCGGTTGGTATAGTGTTTGCTGGTTCGAAAGGCATACTTTGCAACCCAGACAGGCTTTTTGAGGGTTAAGTACTGCGATTAGCAAGTCAAGAACAATTTCACTACCCTAATATTGTGCCATTCATATCAGAATTCCATAAAATTTGTAGATTTGCATTTTCAAATATAGAAACAATAATCTGATTTTCAGCATTTTAGAAACTTTTTTAAACATGAAAAAAAATTTGGTTTTCATTTTAGGTGCCTTCCTTATGGTGGTGTCCTGCACGACTGGCAACAGCCAAACAAAAAATGTTAAAAATTTTGGCACTCCCGTAACTGCGGATCAAGCGATCACTTACGACCAATTGATCCCAAAAATGGCCAGCACAGATTCGATGCCTGCGAAGGTGACGGGTACGGTGAAGCAAGTGTGCCAGAAAAAGGGTTGTTGGATGACGCTGGTCTCTACACAGCCAGGAACGCCCGAAATGCGGGTTACCTTTAAAGATTACGCCTTCTTTATGCCGAAAGATTTGTCGGGCAAACAGGTAGTCATTGATGGGTACGCATTTATCGAAACAACTTCGGTAGATATTTTGCGCCATTATGCAGAAGACGCGGGCAAAAGCAAAGCCGAAATTGAGGCGATCAAGGAGCCTTTGCGCGAGTTGTCCTTTGAGGCTGCCGGAGTGATGATCTTGGATTAAAAAAAGAATACAATTGAACATTGCGCTGATCGCGGCTTTGCCCTGCGATCAGCGCATTTTTTTGTCCTGATGCCAAAGGGCGTCTCCAACTTAAATGCTAAAATTTGTCAAATCTGCATTTTTTTATAAGGAAAGTGGCTTTAACATAAACCGTGTATTGCAAAAACCTGTTATTTTGGTGGACAAAACAATCTCCTGTAAAACGCCATATTATTTACACTGATTTTGTCTTAGTGTGAAAATGACAACAATCATGTTGAAATTGATACAAGCAATGTATTTTATTTATTTTCTTTGCCTACCGCAACGGTTTTACCACTTCATGATTCGTAAAAACGTTGTTATGCATGCTTGTTGTGAATTTCACCAAATTTAGTTTTATAGTATGAAGCATTTTTCACTCAAATTATTCATCGCCCTTACCTGTATCTTCTTGTGCAGCGGTAGTGTACTCTACGCGCAAAGAACGATCAGCGGAAAGGTTACAGACGCTGAAACAGGTGAAGGCCTGATTGGCGCAAGCATTATTGTTAAAGGCACCACGATTGGCGCCCTTTCATCGGCAGACGGTAGTTTTACCATCAACCGTGTACCCCAAGATGCATCTACTTTGAAGGTTGCTTACACCGGTTATGCCGATCAGGAACTGACGATTGGTGCCTCTAACACGTATGATGTTAAATTGACCGCTGGTGCAGCCCTGGAGGAAGTAGTCGTTATTGGCTACGGCACAGTAAAAAAGCAGGACGTAACAGGTTCTGTGGTTGCTATTAGTGCAAAAAGTTTCAACAAAGGCGCGATTGTTGCCCCACAGGAACTGATTGCCGGTAAAATTGCCGGGGTACAAGTAACCCCATCTGCTGATGCAGGCGGCGGCGGTACCATTCGTATTCGGGGAGGCTCGTCTTTGTCTGCCAGCAACGATCCATTGATCGTGATTGATGGTGTACCGGTAGACAATACCAACGTTGCGGGTAGCCGGAACAACCTGAACATTGTGAACCCAAACGACATTGAGACCTTTACGGTGTTAAAAGATGCCTCTGCAACCGCCATTTACGGTTCGCGTGCATCCAATGGTGTCATCATCATTACCACTAAAAAAGGCGCGCTTGGCAGCAAAATGCGGGTTGATTACAGCGGTCTGGTTTCGTTCAGCAACAAAACAAACCAAATTGATGTGTTGAATGCAAGCGAATTCAGCACCCTCATTCAGAATCGTTACGAACCAGGCTCTGCCCAACGTGCATTATTGGGTAACGCAAACACCGATTGGCAATCTGAAATTTACCAAACAGGCATCAGCCAAGACCATAACCTGGGTATTTCGGGTGCGGTAGGCATGATCCCTTATCGTATTGCAGGTGGATTTACCAGCCGTACCGGTATTTTGAAAACAGATAATTTGGACCGTCTGACAGGTTCGATCAACCTGTCACCCAAGTTTTTCAACAATACCCTCCAAGTAAATGCGGGTATCAAACTGGTGCGCGACAACAACTTTTTCGCAAACCGCGGCGCAATTGGTGCTGCTGTAGCGTTCGACCCAACCCAGTCGGTGCGGGCCGAAGGAAATGACGCTTATGGCGGATATTTTACCTGGAAACAACCGAATGGCAACCCAATTACCATTGCAACGGCCAATCCTGTTGCCTTGTTGGAGCAACAAACCGACAAAGGCACTGCGAACCGTTACATCGCAACGGCTAGTTTTGACTATCGCTTTTGGTTCTTGAAAGACCTGCGCGCCAACTTGAACCTTGCGCATGACCGCTCAACCAGTGAAGGCGACGTGAAACAGCCTGCCAACGCAGCATTTGCCTTTACCAACAAAGGTTTGAACCGCCGTTACGAACAACAGAAAGAAAACTCGCTGTTGGAGTTTTACCTGAATTATACGAAAAAGATCAATATCAACCATAAGTTTGACATTATGGGTGGTTATTCTTGGCAGCGGTTTTACATCAACGACCTGAACCAATCTGAAAATGCAGATGGCAGCATCGTGACACAGGAACCACTGTCTACACCACGTGAAAATTTCCTGTTGTCGCTTTTCGGCCGTGCAAACTATTCCTTCCAGGATCGTTATTTGTTGACAGTAACCTTCCGTCGGGATGGTTCTTCGCGTTTCGGGCCCGATTACCGCTATGGCTTCTTCCCTTCTGCGGCTTTGGGCTGGAAAATTGTTGAAAATCAGGATGCAGATCTTTCCAACCTGAAATTGCGGTTGGGTGTTGGTGAAACCGGCCAGCAAGATATTGGCAACACCTCTGCCCAATACTACGCTTACCAGTCAGTTTATTTGCAAAGCCAAAATACGGCGCAATACCAGTTTAGCAATGAGTACATCAACACCTTGCGTCCTTCTGGATATGATGCCAAAATCAAGTGGGAAACTACAAGGACCTATAATTTGGCCGTGGATTATGGTTTCTTCAAAAACCGCGTGTACGGTACCGTTGAGTTATACAAACGCGACACCCGCGATTTGTTGAACTTTATCCCGGTTGCTGCAGGTACCAACCTGACCAATTTCATCACCACCAACGTAGGTGACCTGACGAACCAGGGTGTTGAGTTCTCCTTGAATGTAGTCGCCATGAAATCAGAAACGGCTACCTGGGAAATTGGCGGTAATGTAACCTACAACCAAAATGAAATCACTAAATTGACTGCTACCGACGACCCAACTTACCAGGGTGTATTCACCGGCGGCATTGCAGGTGGTGTGGGCAATACCATTCAGGTGCACAGTGTTGGATACAGCACCAATGCATTTTTCGTGTACGAACAAGTATATGACGATCAAGGTGTTCCGATTGAAGGTTTATATGTAGACCGCAATGGCGATGGCCAGGTTACACCAACGGACCGCTACCGCTACAAAAGTCCAAACGCACCCTTGTTTTTCGGTTTTTACTCCAGCTATAGCCGGGGTAACTGGGACTTCTCTTTTGCGGGTCGTGCAAACGTAGGTAACTACATGTACAACAACGTATTGTCGGCAAATGGCAACTACAATAACCTGTACAACAGCGCCGGTTACCTGGGCAACGTACATGGCGAAACCAGTGCTGTTGACTTTAAAGTGCCACAGTATTTCAGCGATCATTATGTGCAAAACGCGTCTTTCCTGCGCCTTGACCACATTACGTTGGGCTACACGGTGAACAAAGTACGGATGCTTCGCAATCTGCGCGTGTACGCCACAGTTCAAAATCCAATCACGGTTACCCAATATGATGGACTGGATCCTGAAGTATTTGGTGGCATTGACAATAATCTTTACCCGCGTTCAAGAACATTTGTGTTCGGTTTGAATGCCAGCTTCTAACTTAAAAACTACCTTTCAATATGAAATTTAAATCATTTAAACTGCCCGCATTGCTCATGGTTGGTCTTGCCATGTTCGCAGTGTCCTGTTTTAAAGACCTTGATACGGTGCCGCTCGATAAGAACGTCACGACTTCCGAGACGGTTTACAACAACCCAAGCGCTTATAAACAAGTGTTGGCAAAATTGTATGCTGGACTTGCTTTGAGCGGACAACAAGGTCCTGCTGGTCAACCAGATATTTCTGGTATTGACGAAGGTTTCTCTACCTACTTGCGCCAGTATTTCAAAGCGCAGGAATTGCCGACGGACGAAGCGGTAATTGGTTGGAACGACGGAACCATCCAGGATTTTCACCAGCAAGACTGGGATGCCAACAGTGAGTTTATCACGGCGATGTACAACCGTATTTTTTACCAAATCTCGTTGTGCAATGAGTATTTGCGTGAAACAACGGATGCAAAATTGGACAGCCGTAGTGTAGATGCTACTTTGCGTGCTGATATTGTGAAATTCCGTGCAGAGGCGCGTTTCTTGCGTGCTTTGAGCTACTGGCATGCTTTGGATATGTTCCGTACGGTGCCTTTTGTAACTGAAAATGATGTGGTTGGCGCTTTCTTCCCACGCCAAATCGGCGCACCTGAACTGTTTTCATACGTGGAAAGCGAGTTGAAAGCCATTGAAGGCGATCTGGTTGCACCGCGTGCCAATGAATATGGCCGTGCCGACAAAGCGTGTGCATGGACTTTGCTTGCCAAGTTGTACCTGAATGCGAAAGTTTATGTAGATCGTGAATTATATTCTGATTGCATCACATACAGCAAAAAAGTGATTGACGCGGGTTACAACCTGGATAGCAAATACAAAAACTTGTTTTTGGCGGATAACAACAACGCTTCAGGTATCATTTTCCCGGTTATATTTGATGGTTTGCGTGGTCAAACATATGGTGGTACTACCTTTATGAGCCATGCAGCAGTAGGCGGTAGCATGAGTCCTGCAGAGTTTGGCCTGGATGGCGGCTGGGGTGGCTTGCGTACCACCAGCACCTTTGTTGCTAAATTCCCTGCTGTAGGCGGCGGTACAATTGTATCTCCGAATGATGGCAACACCAGCTATCCATTGTTGTATGTACCAGGTAATTACCAAGGCACCGCTTGGACGCCTTCTGATGCGACCACGGTATTGGCTTCTCCAAATGCAGATGGCAATTTTGAAGGTTACCAGTACTTCCCGGCTGCGACTGAATTCAAATTCACCACAGGCCCTAACTGGGACGAAAATTTTGGCGATACGGGCGCAGACGGCACCCTCGAACCAAATGGCGACAACATTAAAGTAGCAGATGCTGGTTTTTACAAATTAAATGTAAACATCAATGCTAAAACCTTCACGATCCAGAAAACGGATTGGGGTTTGATCGGTTCAGCTACACCAGATGGCTGGAACTCCGACCAAAATTTGACCTATGATCCAACAGATCGCAGCTGGAACATCACCTTGAATTTGGTGGATGGAGAAATCAAATTCCGCGCAAATGATGGTTGGGACTTGAACTATGGTGATACAGGCGCAAATGCCTTGCTGGAAGCTGGTGGCGATAACATCAAAATTCCAGGTGCTGGCTTGTATGCAATCAAATTGTACCTGGATAAACCAGACTACACATACTCTATTGCACGTCCGGCATTCGACAGCCGCGCCTTGTTCTACACCACTGGCCAATCGCTCGAAATCAGCGACATTTCTCAGTTCAAAGATGGTTACGCGATCACCAAATACAGAAACGTAACGTCTGCTGGTACGCCAGGTTCAAACCTGACTTTTGTAGACATCGACTTCCCGATGTTCCGGATTGAAGATGTTTACCTGATGTATGCCGAAGCGGTGTTGCGCGGCGGTGCTGGTGGCAGCCCTACCGATGCATTGGCTTATGTAAATGCAATCCGCAACCGAGCATACAATGGCACTGCGGGCAACATTGTACAAAGCGACTTGAACCTCGACTTTATCCTGGACGAGCGCGCGCGTGAGTTGTATTGGGAATGTCACCGCCGTACCGATTTGGTGCGTTACGGTCGCTTAACCGAAACAAATTATGTGTGGGCATGGAAAGGTGGCGTGAAAGATGGTAAGTCTACACCAGCCTTCCGCAACATTTTCCCGATTCCTGCATCTGATTTGGGCGCAAACCCGAATTTGAAACAGAATGATCCAAACTATTAATTCTAAAAACTTAACATAATGAAAAAATATCTCTTCCTATCGCTGTTGGCTGCGCTTGCATTCAACGCGTGCAAAGATGCTGAAACGGATCCCGTTTTGAAGTTGGGCAACCAACCAATCATTACCAGTCCTGCTGCCAATACGGCGTATGTTTTGACAGAGGCAAAAGCCAATGATATTTTCGCGGTATTCAACTGGACGGCTGCTGAGTATGGTTTTGATGCTGCCGTTACCTACACCCTCGAATTGGATGTTGCGGGCAAAAATTTTGCTGCACCGTTGACGGTTGGTGCTACTACAGGTTTGAGCCTCGACAATATCACGGTTGATAAAATTAACGGCCTCCTGATTGCCGGTAAATCCTTGGCAAGCGGTGAAGCGGCACAAATTGAATTCCGTATTGCTGCTAAAATCAATGACGATGTAGCGACTGTTTACTCTCCTGTGGTGAAATTGGGCATCACGCCTTATGAAGTGGTGATCAATTATGCACAGTTGCAAGTGCCTGGTGAATACCAGAATTGGATGCCTAACAATACCAAAACCGTGATTTTTTCTGCAAAAGGGGATGATAAATTCGAGGGCTACATAAACTTTCCTACTGCAACTAAATTTAAATTTGCAAAGAACTTTAACTGGGATGTTAATTGGGGCGATACTGGCGCTAACGGTACTTTGGAACCAGACGGTGCAGATATCGTGGCTCCAGGTGTTGGTATACACCGCCTGAATGTAGATTTGAACACCTTGACGTATACCGTTGCAACTACCAACTGGGGCTTGATTGGTTCGGCTACACCAAATGGCTGGGACTCCGATCAAAACATGACGTACGATGAGGTCAACAACAAATTGACCATCACGGTTGATTTGGTCGTGGGTGAAATCAAGTTCCGCGCAAACGACGATTGGGCGGTTAACATGGGTGATGATGCTGCCAATAAATCACTCGAATACGGTGGCGCAAATATCGCTATTGCTGAAGCAGGTAATTACACCATTGACCTGTTGCTGGATCGCGCGATTTATTCCTACAAGATCACCAAGAATTAATTTTTCGATTGTTTTGGTTTAACGTGAAGGCCATCCCGATTGTCGGGATGGCCTTTTTTTAAAGATCAGTTTTCTCCAAAGCGAAAATCGACAGGAATATTGTCCGCAAATAAGGTCCCTGCTTTCAAACCTTGCGGCTTACCGGATGGCACCAATACAAGTACGCGGGCTGCGTCTGAGGCAATTGCAAACTTAAACTTGCCGCGTGCACCTTTTTTCAAAAAAGTGCGGCTTACGGTATCATATACGTCTACTTTTGCCGGTCCAACCTGAATTTCTACGGTTTTTTCTACCGAATAAGGATTGAAAAACAAGTAGGTAGGATACTTCCCCTTTTGGGTGTAATAATCGGTTGCGGTGCAGTTGATTTGCAGGATTTCGGGCACACTGGTAGACTGAATCACGCCGCCAAACAACCCAACGTGGCCGCTGCCGTACACCGAAAACATGGTTTGCTGTGGCATGCCTTTTTCCCATAATGGGCCATCGCCTTGTGCAAATGGGGTAATTCCTTTGAATTTCGGGTATACCGATTCTTTGATTACGCCTTCATAAGCGATCACATTTTTGGTAACGGCCTTGTGCTCCGGAATGGCTTGCAGGGAATCGGGCATATCGTAAGGATAGCAAAAACGGGCTGCATTGGAGGCATTGAGCGCCCATTTTCCGACCGCGCGAGCATAACGCTGGTCGTAACGCACCAGGGCCGAAAGCGGCATCATAAGGTCGAAGGTATTCATCAAAAAGCCATAACCACCGTTGTGTACGGTACTGCCTGCCAATCCCCCCACATCGTAACCGCCCCAGTTATCGGCCAGTACGCCCCAGCCTTCGCGGCCCACTGCGGTACCGTCGAAGGTCCAATTGATAAAACGCTGGATGTCGTAATTGGTGCCCGCCTCTTCGTTCATCCGTGCACCTACATACGCTGCGATAGGCATCATGGCCTCGTAAAAACGGTTTTCTTTTTGGTTGTACAACACATTCATGGCATTTTTGGCCGCTTTCAGGTATTTTTCATCGCCAAATTTGATCCAGGCCGAATACAGTACAAACGCATACCCCCCGGCCACATCTTCCTGTGCGGGAATGTTGTTTTTGGCCGCTTTCATATTTTTAAAATCAAAATAGGAATAACTGTAACTGCTGCCCAGGATGGAATCGGAGCGGTAAAACTGATCGGCGATGTTACGCTGGATCATCTTAAAATCCGGTTCATTTGGGTACAAATCAGCGACGCAGTAAAATAGCACATTGTTGTGTACTTCATACCAAAAGTCGTTTCCATACCCGCCACCGATGTGTGCGCTTTTATTGGTAAAATTCATGATCACGTTCCAGCCGTTGTCGCGGTTGAAATAGTTGCGCAACATGCGTACATAATTGTGGCCATCTTGTTTGCTTTTGTCAATACCAACGAGGGTTGCACCCAACACAGCGCCCAATGCACCAAGGGCTTCGTGGTTTTCACCGTGGTTGACGGCCCCGCCCATCCGAATATCGCCCAGTGCGGTATAAATGCCAAAGGTGGTGTCAGGGAAATTACGTCCTGCGCCATCCCACCAGATTAGGGGCAAAAAATCGCCTTTCTGCTTAAAATCGAATACGTATTGATCGAAATCAAGGGCAGTTTTTTTCCAGTCTTTGTATTGGTAGGGTTTGGGGTGGTTGGGCATTTTATCAACCCTCGGAATCGCGCGTTGGGCAATGGCCGTGCGGGTTGGCGTTATAGCATTGGGGGTCTTGCAAGCCCAAAAAGCAAGCAGGCCCAAGATCAGGAAAAGTATCTTTTTCATTTGAAAGAACCGATTTGTTGAAGAAATACCGCTCGCGCGGGGTTCCAACCCCGCGTGCCGATCGGTCGGGCTCTGCCCGATTCTGGCGGGCAGAGCCCGATTGATAGACGCACGGGGTTGGAACCCCGCGCGAGCGAGTTGGAACCCCGCGCGAGCGAGTTTATGCCATTTCTGGTTCGCGGACAATATTACGCATCATAAAATACCCCAAAGCGTGCACCAACGCAATCACCAGCAAAGCATACCGCAAGGCGGCGTATTCACTCACATAACGCGCCAGGATAATGAATAGGCCGCAGCCCAGCAAACGACCCACATACAAGCCCAATTCGTGGTTGAAAATGTAGGTAAATTCGTTGCGTTTTTCTTTTGCCGCCACCACATCGATCAGTTTTAACTGAATGGGGAAATAGGCGATATCCAGCAAAGGCCGGGCAAAAAGCAAACAAAGGATAAATAAAATCACGCCCAGCGCAGAGTACAAGCCTGCATTGAACAGCGCGCCGATTACAAACAGCGCGCAACCGATTCCGTAAATCAGCAACCGGTGCTTTGGGGTAGTAACGCGTCCCAATACATACAACAATATGGCCGATAACAACGCCGCAATGCCCTGGATAAGACCTAAAGCACCTTCTTTGCCCACCAAACTGAGTACCAACATGGTAGGAGCGGTTACGATATAGCCTTGTGCCACCCCTTTGAGGGAAGCCAGGGCCAGCATTTTATTCCACAAGCGATCGAAATTGAAAAACAGGAAGGGTGCGCGTTTGGGATTTTGAAATTGCCCGCGGTGTACAAGGATAGAGGCAAAAACGGAAAGTGCAAATACAAATACGGTAAGTCCGTGGTAGGCTACATTGACATTGCCGCCAAACCAGCCATTGCGTTCCGTGCTGGCGATGAAGGCGCCGGCAGCCAAGGGCACAATAATGCCCGTTATGGTGTAAAAGAAAGTCTCAATGCCGTAATAATAGTTCCGGTTGCCATCGTTGGTGGTGTTAAGGGCTAAAAAATCGCGGTTGGCCCAGAAAAATCCATATGACAAACCCATGATAAGTCCGGCAAAAAATACGCCCATAGTGTCCAGTTCATTTAAAGACATCATGGCAAACATGGAAACGCCGCTGAGTAGCATCCCCAGCGAATATAAGCGCGCAATGGGCACCCGGTTGAGCAAAAATCCATTGATCATAAAGGTCAAAGGAATACCCGTGTAAACGGCCAACTGAAAAATGACCACCAAACTGATATCGGAGGAATTGCGCATGATGTAAGCCCCCACAAAAAGTTCCACAATGGGCATCACCAGCGCATAAATGAGGTTGGTGAGCAGGAGGGTGCGCATGCCTAAGGGGTGTGCATTGAAAAAACTAAATTCTTTTGTCAGTTTTGCAAACATGATCAGGCGGTAGTTAGCATGGAAGATAGGATGCGTTCGATCGATAAAGTAGCGCCGCAAATTACCTCATCCGATGCGCCATAATACATGGTGATTTCGTCGCCCTGCACTAAATGGCCATTGGTAAACACCACATTGCCAAAAAAGCCAGTGCGTTCATAGTCTGCTACGGGTTCTACCAGGGGATCCAGGGAGCGCGCGAGCACGATATTCGGATTTTCGAGGTCGAGCAAAACGGCGCCCAAACTGTAGCGGTGGTTGTGGTCGGCGCCATGGTATATTTCGAGCCAACCTTCTTTGGTGCGGATGGGAGCCGCCCCTGCGCCTACGCGTGCGCTGTCCCAGGCGCCCTCGCGGGTGCGTAAGATGCAATGGTGTTCGCCCCAGTGTACCAGGTCGGGTGAGGAGGCAAGCCAGATAAAGTTACCGCCCAAGGCAATGCCCGATGGACGGTGCAGGCAATAGTATTTGCCCCCAATTTTTTCTTCAAAAAGCGCACAATCCTTGTTGTGTGGCGGAATAATCATGCCTTCGCGCGTAAAAGTGCGCCAGTCGCGGGTGCGCATGAGCCCTACACCCACACCATTTTCCGAAACCTGCGTGTAGGTAAGGTGGTATTGTCCTTCAAAAAAACTGACGCGACTGTCTTCAATGCCAAAGGTTTCCAACACGCCTTGTCCGAATATTTTGGTTGGAAAATCCGCTGGCTCATAAAAATGAATACCATCGTCGCTGCACACCAAGCGCAGGTGCGAAATGGTAGAAAGGTATATTTTGTCTTTATAACCCACCATCCGGGCATCGGAGAGGTTGAGCAAGGGGTCATTTTTGTCAAATTCCAGGATTTGCATGCTGCCATCCGCTTGCAAAATCGGGAAAGAAACCATCCCTTCTTTTTGCACCGGCCGTTCGGCAACACGGAGCAGCAACCAGGTTTTTCCTTCAAATTGAAAAACACCGGGATTGAGCACGCAGGCTACCACCAGGTCGGGCTGACTGGGCTGGATATCGTTGGTAGTCAGGATTGGATTTTGTATAAATCGTTGTACCATGGACATGGATTGGAAGTATAAAAGTTTGGGGAGGGCACCATCGGGTACCGACTCCCCAAACCAAAAAAACCTGAATATTACTGTTTTGTCACTTGTAACGCACCGAGGTTTTTACCACCCAATACGAAATTCACGGTGTAAATACCGGTTGGGTACTGTCCTACCTGCAGGGAGAATTGTCCTGCCGGTATTTTGTCTTTACCAAACTGTACGGCATCCACCTGCCGACCTTCTGCATCAAATACCCGCACCAACAAAGGCTGGTTGTTCGGGAAATTGTGCTGAACGGTCAAGACATTGCTCACCGGGTTGGGCGACATATTGAGTACCACATTGCGCAAATCGTTCTGCAATTGATCCTTTGTAGACGTGGTGCCACTTGAATACAATTTTGAAATCTCTGCATCCGTGAGGGCTTTGTTGTAAATTTTCACCTCATCCAAAGCGCCAATAAAATACTGGCCACCATCAACCGGGTTGTTGCCAAAGCCCAATGGAAGCGCCGTGCTGTTGAGTTTGGTAGCAACGGGTTTGCTGTTCACCAATTGGCCATTTACATAAATCAAGTCTTTTGCACCATCGTGTACCATGGTTACAAACCACCAGAAACCTTTCACCATTTCATTGCCGTCTCCACTGTCCATATCAGAAATGAAGTTGGTAAACTGGGTGTTATTGCCATTGGTTGTCCACACGATTTTCAAGTGTTGTGGCAAAGAAATTTTCCAACGGCTGCTCCAGTGGCCAAAATCCATAACGTATGCTTCTGCTACGGCCAGATTTTGGTCGTCGACGCGTATCCAGAACGAAACGGTTGCGTAATCAGAAACCAATTGTGCTGCATTAGGCGCTAAAACAGAGTCTTGTACGCCGTCAAATTTGATGTTGCCGCTGCCACCATTGGGGTGGCTTGGTACTTCAAACGTTGGGTTGCCGCCAATGACACCATGATTTTTATAAGGTGTTGCGTCGTCGGCATTGCCATCGAATGGGTAGTAGGCTACCATGCCTGCTTCGCCGGTATTGATCGGCGCAGTGGTGCTCAGGGTAAGTTCGGCTATGACTGAATTATTACCAGCCGGGTCAAATGCATACACCTCAAACGTGTACAGGGTCAAAGCGTCTAATCCGCTGATAAACGACGAAAGCGTGGTCGCAGAAACCGTGTCAACCACCGTTCCATCTACCAAAATAACATAACCTGCCACCTGACGATCGTCTGTAGAAGCCTCCCAGGTAATCAATACCGAGTTGGATGCTGCCGTTCCTGCCAGGTTTCCTGGACTAGTTGGCGGTGTTGTATCCGGTGTCTGATCCTGTCCGGAAGTTACTTTCAAGGTAGTGATGGTCGATTCGTTGCCTTCCGCATCTACGGCGCTTACGCCGAATACATAATCTGTCAAAGGAGTCAAACCTGTGATTGCCAAGCCCGTAGCGGGTGTGGTTGCAATCACCGTGCTGTTTTGGTACACATTGTAAGCTGTAACGCCAACATTGTCAGTAGCAGGCAACCAGTTCAGTTGTACATTGGTAAATACCACATCTGCCGACAAATTGAGGGGCGCGTTGGGCGCTTCAGTATCCGTGCTTGCAGGTGGTGTGTTTTGTGCTGCATACAAAGCGGCGATTTGTTGAGCGGTGAGTGCTACGTTGTAAATCTGCACTTCATCGATCAAACCATCAAATACATTGCCGCCATCTACCGCGTTGTAGCCGATGCCGAGTGGTTTGGTGGTATTGTTGAGGGTACCAACCACTACTTTTTCTGCAACTTGTGCGCCGTTGATGTAAATAATGTCTTTTGCACCATCGTGTACCAGCACGACATGGCGCCAGGCACCTACTGGCAGTTCATTGCCACCACCAGCATCCATATCCGAAATGCCGTTGGTGTGGTTGGTCGTCCACACAATTTTACCATGCGAAGGCAAAGAAATTTTCCAGCGCTCTTGCCAGCCGCCAAACGACATCAGGAAAGATTCGCCATTGGCCGCAAATGCATTTACTTTTACCCAAAAACCAACGCTTGTTACCGGGCTGTTGAGTTGTGGCGAATTCGCTGCTGTAACATTGGTGGTTGTACCGTTGAACGCCGCTGCTTTATTGGATTTTCCAAAACGGTCGGTTGCCAGCACCACGCCGCTTGCTGCGTTGGCATAAGGCGTAACATCAGCACCATCTCCGCTAAACGGATAGTTGGCCACCAAATCGCCCGCCACCACCGGCGTTGCATTTTGCGCGGTGTACAAAGCCGTAATTTCAACGGCCGAAAGGGCGCGGTTGTAAATCTGCACATCATCCAGGTTGCCATCAAAGAAATTGCCGTTCTCGATCGGGTCGTACCCGATGCCGAGGGGATACTTTGTTTTGTTTAATGCACCTGCCGATGCTTTGGTGTTGACCAGCACGCCATTTATGTAAATTTTGTCATTTACACCGTCGTGGGTCATCACCACGTGTTTCCATTGGCCAACCACCAATTCATTGCCATTGCCCGAATCCATATCGCTGCAACAAGCAGTAGCATAGGTCGTGAACACAGGTTTGCCATGGGGAGGCAGGGAAATTTTCCAGCGCTCCTGATAGCCACCATTGGAAAGGAGGTACACTTCACCGGTACCTGGCAAACTGTTTGGTTTTGCCCAAAAACTGATGGTGGTGTTGTCCGACTGCAATGCAATGGAATTATCGGCCGTAGCGTAGCCAGTAAGGGCATTTGCGCCCCAGCCATGCCGGTTGGTTGTTGCAACTGCTGCTGCATCCAAACTTGCGTCGTTTTGAAACAAGGTTGCGTCTTTGCCATTGCCATTCAGGCTATAATTGGCCACCAAATCGGTAGAAGTGCCCGGGAATAAAGATTCCAGTGCGAACAAAGTGCCAATTTCGGCATCACTCAAAGCATAATTGTAAATGCTAACATCGTCCATCGCGCCATCAAACCAGTTGCCGACATCGATTGGGTTGTAACCAATGCCGAGTGGTTTGGTGCTTGGGTTCAAACTGCCTGTTACGGCTTTCGATCCTTTCAATACGCCATCGATAAAGATTTTATCCGTTGTGCCATTGTGTACCATCACCACTTGTTTCCATACGCCCACGGGCAGTTCATTGCCATTGCCTGCGTCCATATCCGAAATACCGCCCGTACCGTTAGTTGTAAACACTACCTTGCCATGAGAAGGCAGGGAGATTTTCCAACGCTCTTGCCAGCCGCCATTCGACAACAGGAACGCTTCGCCATTGGCAGGCAAACTGTTCACTTTTACCCAAAAAGTAATGGTGGTATTGGCACCATTCAATTGTGCTGCATTGGCTGCCGTTACTTCAGAAGTAGCACCATCGAGCAACAAAGCACTTTTACCAAAGCCGAAACGATCGGTTGCCAGGGCTGCGGTGCTGATGTCGGCGTGGTTGCCATAAATCGTTGCATCCAGGCTGTTTTGGCTGAACGTATAATCAGCCACTTTGCCTTGCGGGATAACCGGTGCGGTACTTTGCGCGGTGTACCAGGCAGCAATTTGGGTAGCATTGAGTGCTACATCAAAAAACGCCACATCATCCATGGCACCGTTGAAGTAATTGGCGTTGTCGATAGCATCATAACCGATGCCCAGGGGCTTGGAGGTGCTGTTCAAGTTGCCGGTTACCGCCTTTTCATTCACTTTTACCCCATTAAAATAAATGATGTCTTTGGCGCCATCATGTACCATCACCACTTGGGTCCAGGTATTCAGCGTAAGGGGTGTGCCCGAGTCCATATCCGAAATGCCGCTGCTGGCATTGGTGGTAAACACGGGTTTGCCATGGTTCGGCATGGAGATTTTAAAACGCTCCTGCCAGCCGCCATTCGAAATCAAATACGCCTCGCCTTGTGCCGGGAACGATTTCACGTTGATCCAGAAACTAACCGTCGCGAGTGGGCTGCTGAGTTGGGCCGCGTTGTTGGCGCGTACACCCGATTGCACCCCATCAAAAAACAAAGCACTATTCGACCAGCCGAAACGGTCCTGCGTCAGGGTTGCACCGTTTACAGCGGCATTGTTGCCAAAAGAAGATTGGTCTTTTGCATTTCCCGAAAAAGTATAATACGCAACCGGGGTTTGCGCATTCAACACCGAGGCAGAAAAGAGCCAAACGGCGAGCAAACATAACAGGTTAAATGTCTGTTTCATGTTCAGATTGAATTTAATTGTTAACAAAAGTCATTGTTCAAATTTTAATAAAGCGGGCCGTCAAACAAGTGCTTCCGGCATAGCAAAATACCGTATAAGTACCTGTTGGGCAATCTTTTAAGTTTATTTCCACCCATGCTTTTCCGTCCCTTTGCTGTTCTGCTACTGTGCGCCCGCGTGCGTCGCACACCTGTACACGCGCGTCGAGTGCGAGTTGTTCGGGAAAATGAATTTGCAGGTTGGGTTGGCTTTCGGTGACCGGGTTGGGCTGGAGTTGCACAGCGCCCAAATCAGCTTGTTGTGGCTGGTTGAGTGCCGTAACGCCTTGTTGATAAAGCGCCTGTATGGCATTCGGCAGCAGCGCGGCATCGAATATTTTCACAGCATCCAATACGCCTTTGAAATTGTAATCGGTGGTGCCGGGCAGTATTTGTCCCATTAAAAAGGCAACGGTAGTGGTACGTATTTTTCCAGTCAACGCCTTGAAGGTGCGCAACTGACCATTGAGGTAAATGGCCATCAAAGTGCCATCGTACGTGACGGCGACCTGGTAAAAACTGTCGGTTTTCAAGGCGATATCTGTATCCAGATCGGCCACTGTATTCAGGGTATTGACCGTCCAGCGCAGGTATTTGTCGGGCGTGATGGATATTTTCCAGCGGTTTTGCCAACTGCCATGCGACAATAAAAACGTTTCTTTTTCCGGCAGGGCATTGGCTTTAAACCAGCAGCTTACCGTGATTGCATTCTGGAAATTGAGCACGGGCTGGTTCACCACCGCAATATGCTGGGCCCCGCCGTTGAAATAATAGGCACTTTGTGGAACACCATTTTGATCGGGCACTGGCAACGCCCCGTTTGACTGGCCATTCAGTTGGTTGCCGCTCACGTCATTGGCATTGCCGGTAAAAGGATAATGCGCAATGAGGGTTGCTGGCGTGGCAGTGAAGTTTTTTACCAACAACTTGATGCTGCGTTCGGCAAAAAGACCCTGATCGTCGGTGACTTTTACATTTACCTGAAAAATACCTTCGCTCGCAGGGGCGGTCCAGTTGATGGTACTGCCTGTTCCGCTGATGTTGCCGCCAACGGCCGTCCAGGTGTACACCAACGGGTCATTGTTGGCATCCGAGGCGAGGCATTGGAGTTGCACCACGCTGCCCGGGGTGGTATAGATCGAACTGGTTTGAATATCCTGAATTTGCGGGGCGATATTGATTTTCTCTACGACGGTGAGGATCAATTGCGCGGTATCGCTGTTGCCTTCCGGGTCGCTGACGATCAGTTGCAGGGTAGCATCACCTGTAGTGGCGGGGGCATAGTAGGTGACTTGTGCACCGGTGCCCGAAATGGTACCTAGGTTGCTGCTCCATTGGTAAAGGAGGTTGCCCGAATCCGTATCCTCCACGGTTGCAAAAACCGCAGTTTGGGTGTTGATCGGGAGTGGATTTTGAACAGCACCCAAACCTTTGATGCGGGGCGTGCGGTTGTAAGGCTGGGCGTTCTGGGCATAATCGACTACCACCCCATTGATTAACAACTGGTTGCGGCGGTACGTTTTTGTACCTGCAGGTGGGGCAAGTGTGACCATAATGGCCTGGTTGGCAGGAATCGTCAAATTCACCAATCCCGACACATTTTGCAGCACAAAGGTTTCACTTAACGCCTCGTACACATCTACCGGGGTATTGCCGGCATCGAGTTGGATGGTTTGTACGGTGGGGTAAGGATTGTAATACAAATAGGTAGGATAGGCCGCATCGTTGTAAAAATCGGTTTTCAGCAGGTCCAATTGCAGAATTTTGTCCACATTGGTTTTTTGCAACATACAGCCTAAATACCCGATTGCGGAGGTGCCGTACAAGGCTAAGTTGGTGGCTGCCCATCCCCCACCGAGTGCATCGCCGGTAGAAAAAGGGGAGAAGTTTTGGTATTTTTGCTTCATGGCTTCATAGCCCATGACCCGTTGTGGGTCGTTGGTATTTGACCAAGCCGAAGCATCTTGCTGGTTGTTGGGCAAAAAACCGGGATAGAACAAGCGGGTGGCATTGGCCAAATTGAGTACCCATTTGCCAATTGCGCGGGCAAAACGCTTGTCGTATCGAACCATGGGCGTGAGCGCTGCGGCTTGTTGTATCCCATTGAGTTGGAAAGCGTAATCATTGCCAGCGTCGTTGGCTTCCCCCACTAGTCCGGACACATCAAAACCTCCCCAGGTGCCTACAATGGTGCCCCAGCCGCGTAATGCCCCGCGGTTGAACGACCAATTGACCATTTTCTCCACATCGTAGGTGGTGCCGAGTTCGGCATTCATTTTGGCTGCCACATAGGTTCCATAAGGCAGTTGCAACTCATAAGACGGGTTGCTGGTCCAATTATTGAGAAATTCGATGGACCATTCGGCCCCTTTTCGGTAGGCGGGGTTGCCCGTTTTTTTCCAAGCATGGTACAATATCCAGGCGTAAGCGCCGGCTGCTTCGGGTTCTTTTACGCCGTTGGCATTGGGCTCCTTAGTGATGAAATTATAGGCCCGGTAATTCATGTTGGCAGGCGTCCAGGGTGTTTCCTTGCCGCCCAATACCTGAACCGACTCCAAAAAACGATCGGCAATAGTAGTAAACTGGGCATTGGCCTCACCGATGCCCGGCGTAGGGTACAAATCATGCAATTGGTAAAAAAACAAATTGGGCATCACATCGTACCACCAATCGCTGCCACTGCCACCCCCTGCATTGTTGAGGTAAATGTTTTGTCCATTGGCTTTGTTGAAAAAATCCTGGCTCATGAGCAACCAGTTTTGTCCGTATTGATTGGTTTTATCGACGCCCACCAGCGTTGCACCCACCAGCGAAGGCAGTACATTGATTGCTTCGTTGCCAAAAGGCGAATTGGTGCCCACGTACGTATGTAATCGGAACGTAGGATTTTGCGGGTAATTCACGCCGCCATTGCCCAGAAAACTCAAAGGCAGGTATTGCCCTGTTTTTTGCACATTATATACAAAAGAATCGTATTGCAAGGCGACCTGTCGCCAGTTACGCACATTGAACGGCGCGGGTTGGTTGGGCATCAGATCAATGCGGGGAATGGCGATTTGACCGGTTTGCCCCAACAGCCCGGTGGCCGATAAGAGCAAAGCAATCGTTGCTCCGAACATGTTGCGGAGGAAATGCATCATAAAACTTATTTTAAAAGATGAAACGGAAATACAGGGTTTTAGGCCGTTTTCTTAGTATCCGTTGTTTTGCATTAAAGCCGAATTCAAGTCAACTTCTGTTTGTGGGATCGGGAAAACCTCGTGTTTGCCTGTTTGGAAGCCCGGTAAAGTTTGTGCCGCAATACCCCAGCGCACCAGGTCAAAAAAGCGGTGCATTTCAAAACCCAGTTCTACCTGGCGTTCGTGGCGGATTGCCGTGCGCAGGATCGCCTGGTCGGTGGTGGTAATGGTCGGTAAAGCGGTAAGTGGGTCGCTGGCCTGGGCGCGGGCCCTGGCGCGCACTTGTTCGAGTGGCGCCTGGGCATCCTGCACCCGGTTAAGTTCTGTAAGCGCTTCCGCCTCCCAAAGCAGTACTTCGGCATAGCGGATTGCAGTGTAATTGATATCGCCGTCGGCTTTTTGCGTTACCTCTGCTTTAGGTTGGAGGTATTTACGCACGCCGTATTTGGTGGTGGAAAACGAGTTTTTGTACACCACCCCAAAATAATCCTCATTGTTCAGGGCTACGGTAAATTTGCGCCGTGGATCGCCCGTTTCAAAAGCCTGCACAAATGCTTCGGTGGCTTCGGCAAATCCGTACCCTTCAAATTTTTTGGAAGCCCACCACTGGTTCAGGAAATTGCCAACGCCTAATTGCAAGTTGGTATGCTGTATTTCCCAAACAGATTCTGCGTTGTTTTGGGTGGTTTTGCGAAAGTTATCTTCGTAATCGGGCATTAGGCTGTACACGTTGAGGGCCTTTACTTTACCCACAAATTCTACGGTTTTTTCCCAGTTTTTATCATACAAATAGGCTTTGGCGGCTAAAGCGAGCGCGGCGCCTTTGGTAGCCCGTCCGGCTTCTGAGGCAGCAACCGTTGCGGGCAATAAATCGGCCGCGCGGGCAGCATCGGCTTCAATTTGGGCCAGAACCGCTGCTTTAGGCGTTTTGGGCACCTTCAGTTCGTCGGGAGGTGTCACCTTGATGAGCAGAGGCACCTCGCCGTACACCTGTACCAGCAAAAAGTAGTAGTATGCACGTAAAAACAGCGCCTCGCCACGGAGTTGGTTACGGCGGGTTTCTTTAATGTCGATCGCATCAATATTGTCTAAAACCAGGTTGCATTGGGTAATGCCGGTGTATTGCAATTTCCAAAAGGTATTGAACTCTTCGGTACGGGGCGTGTAGGTGAGGGCATCCATTTCGGTGATGCCGGGCCGGGAGCCATCGCCGCCGGTAATGGCTTCATCGGCGGTAACCACCCCAAAAGCCCAGTAATAGTTGTTGTTTTCGTTGCTAAACACCAAAGGCTGGTAAGCAGCATTGAGCGCCTGCACGGCGTCGGCCTCCGTTTGGAAATAAGAACCCGCGTCCAAAATGGCGATCGGCTCTTTGTCCAGGATACCTTGGCAAGCGGTAAAACTCAGAAAAACAAGTAAAAAAAGTGTTGTGCGCATAAAGCTATTCATTGAACCACTCCGTGTGTACGGGTAGTATTTTTTAAAATTCAATTTTGAAACCGCCGATGAACGTACGCGGGGAAGGCACGGTACCCCAGTCGATGCCTACTGCCAAATCGGAAGAAAGTCCCAAACCACGGGTATCATTGGAATTGGCCTGTATTTCGGGGTCCAAACCGCTGTATTTGGTGAAAGTGAACGCGTTTTGCGCCGTTACGTACACGCGCAAACCGCCGATGCCTTTCCATTTCAACCAGTCTTTCAGGTTGTAGCCGATGGAAATATTGCGCACACGCAGGTAAGACCCTTTTTCCAAAAATCGGGTAGAGGGCCTGCGGTTGCCATTGCGGTCGTCGACACTCACTTTCGGAATGTTCGTATTGGTGTTGGTGGGCGTCCAGCGGTTGAGAATTTCCTGGTACGAATTGAACCCGCGCAATTGGGTTTCGTAAGCAAAATTGCCATACAGGAAATACACATCATTGCCTTGCACGCCTTGCAGCAGGGTCGAAAAATCGAAGTTTTTCCAGGTGCAATTGAGGGTAAGGCCGTAGGAAAATTTAGGGAATGGACTGCCTGTATGCTTTCGGTCTTTATCGTCAATTTTATTGTCGCCATTCAAATCGGCAAATTTGACATCTCCCGGCTGGGTGTACTGTGTTTGGAATGGACTGGCATCAATTTCGGCCTGATTCTGGAAAATACCTTCCATTTCATACAGAAAGAACGACCCGACCGGATAGCCGGGCTCTGTTTTGGTGAGCGCGCCATCGGAAAGTCCAAAACCGCCTAAAATAGGTTCTGTGTCGGCCAAGGAAAGTACCTTGTTTTGGATGGTCGTAATATTACCGCCGATGTTGTAATTAAAATCACCGATGCGATTTTTGTAAATCAGGCCGAGTTCGATGCCTTTGTTTTCAACTGCAGCGGCGTTGACGAATGGGGCACGGGTAGCGCCGCCCGCCTGCGGAATGGGCACGCGCACGAGGATGTCTTCGGTGCGTTTGCGGTAAAGATCAAGGGTGACGGACAGGCGGTCTTTCCAAAAACTCATGTCCAAGCCGGCGTTGATCTGGGTACTGGTTTCCCAGCGGATGTTGCTGTTGCCGGTTTCCACAATCTTGGCACCGGTAACAATTTGATCGCCAAAGGAATACACATAACTACCTGTTTGTACCAAGGAACTATACGGATAGTTGCCAATTTCCTGGTTGCCCAATTGGCCCCAACTGCCGCGTAATTTCAGGCTGGACATAAAACGCACGGGCTGGAAAAAGGCTTCATTCGAAATATTCCAGGCTGCAGAAACGGAAGGGAAAGTGCCCCAACGGTTGTTTGGGCCAAATCGGGAAGAGCCGTCCCGTCGGACCGTTGCACTCACCACATATCGGTTGCTGTACGTGTAGCCTGCTTGTGCAAAAAAGGAAAGCAGGGCAAATTCGGTCGCAATACCGGAAGCGCTGATGTTTTTAATATCGATGGGCGTACTGGCATCAATGTACCGGAACAAAGGATCGGTGCTGCGGAAATTGTTGGCCGAAGCGCCTAAGTAATCGGTATGGTTCTGGATGGCCTCCATGCCCAATAAACCAGAAATATGGTGTTCGCCAAAATCGCGTTGATAATCGGCCGTATTGTTCCAGGTAAGGGTTTGGTTAAAAATACGCCCCTCATTCAAGGATGTGGGCGAATAGATCGCCGCAGAAAGCTGCTCTTTAAATTTCTTTTCATTTTCAAACTGAAAATCGCCCCCCAGGGTACTTCTGATTTTCAGGCCTTTAAATAATTGCAATTCGGCAAAAACATTTCCAAATACCCGGTAGCGCCGAATATGCCAGTCGGTATTGTCGATAAATACCAATGGATTGGGATTGCCGTCGCCATACAAATTGGCATCGCCAAGTTCGGACGACACTTTTACGGGGTCGCCATTGCCGTTGGTGGTTCTGAAAACGGGGGAGGCAATCAGGGCATAACGCACCCCACTCAATTCATTGCCCGCGCCAAAACCGTCGCCGGAAGCGCCAATTACTTTGCGATCGGTATGCGAAAAAGACAGGTTTTGGCCTATTTTAACGCGTTTATTGCCTACTTCGCCATTGAAGCGCACCTGGTATTTATCAAACCCCTGTCCCTTAAAAATGCCGTCCTGCTTGTGGTATTCGCCCGAAATGTAATAATTGCTAAACTCCCCGCCGCCCATGGCCGACAGATTGTAATGCTGGATGCTGGCCGGGTTAAACACCTGGTCGAGCCAGTTGACATCGGGCAGGGTATCGAGGATGGCCGGATCGTAGGTAGGCAATTGGTTGGCTACATTGCGCTGGGTATTGGCATTGGTGATGGCCTCGTTGCGGATGGTGAGGTATTCCTGCGCATTGAGCAACTTGGGCAATTTGAAGGCGTTTTGCACCCCTGTGTAGGCTTCAAAAGAAAAGGAAGGTTTGCCGGATTTGCCGCGTTTAGTGGTGATCAGGATAACCCCGTTTGCGGCGCGCGAACCGTAAATGGCCGCTGCGGCACCGTCTTTCAGCACTTCAATCGATTCGATATCGCCGGGTGAGAACATATTAATATTGCCGGTTGTGGGCACCCCGTCGATGACAAACAATGGGTTGTTGTTGCCCAAGGTGCCAGCCCCCCGGATCCGCACTGCTATATCGTCGCCCGGCGAACCCGTTACCTGGGTAACCTGTACCCCGGGTGCCTGGCCTTGCAGGGCCTGATCGATGCCGACGATGACTAATTTTTCAATATCCTTCGATTTTACGGTGGAAATCGCCGAAGCGATGTTGCTGCGAATCTCTTTGCGGTAACCCGTTACCACCACGTCTTGCAGCTGGTTCGCAGCAGTGGAGAGTAAAACATCGAGCGCAGTGCGGCCATTGAGTTCCATTTCCAACTCGATAAAACCCGTGTACCGAAATATCAAAACGGAATTCGCCGAACCTACCTCGATTTTGAATTTACCGTTCAGATCGGTCATCGCGCCATTGGTAGTTCCACGCTCAAAAACACTTACCCCAATGAGGGCCTGCTGATCTTCGGCACCCAACACGGTGCCCGTTACTGGAACTGTTTGCGCCACTACAGGCGTGGTGTACAACAAACAAAGCATGGCCACAGCAAAAGTGGCAGCCTGGGTAGTTCGGATAATATAATTGGTAAAAATTGAAAGCATGGTTACCTTATTTTATTTATTATTACAAAAGTGCCAAACATTAAATGACTGTTCTGATACTATTAAGCGAATATGTGATACTTTTGTGTGCAAAACCGATTCAGGGTGTTTTTTTCATGAAAAAGCCCAACCGGTTTTTAAAAATTGGCGTAGAAAGTATTTAGCAAAATGAAATTCTGAAAATGAATATCTACCGTGAAATTACCCCACTCGAAAAACCCGATGTATTCATCGTACTGGATTCGGTGTGCAATGGCTTTAATTACCCCATCCATAACCACCCGGAATATGAACTTAACCTGATCGCAGGCATGTCGGGCACCCGCATTGTAGGCGACTCTACCGATCGATACAACAATTACGACTTGGTGTTGCTGGGACCTTATTTATACCATAAATGGGATGGCGACGAGCACTTGCAAGCCGCCGGACAGCCTTATAGGGTGATTACCATTCAGTTTGCAATGGATTTGTTTAGCGGCCCTTTGTTTCAGAAAGAGCGTTTTATCAAAATACGAAAATTGCTCCGCGATTCGAGCCGGGGCATTCGATTTGAGGGCAAAACCTTTGGCGAGGCCATGCAAATCATGATCGACCTGACCGAAGATAAAGGTTTTACCAACATCATTCAATTTTTGCAATTGCTCGATCTGTTGTCGCAATCTGCCGACACGGCGTTTTTAGCCAGTGAGGGTTTTTCGCCCCAAGCGCCCGCCACCGAAAACAACCGGATGCAGGTAGCCTATAATTACATTTTGAAAAATTTCACCGAGCCGGAATTGAAAATACGCGATGTGGCGGCGTTGGTGAACATGAGCGACTCGGCTTTTAGCCATTTTTTCAAACATTATGCCTTTCGCAATTTTACCCAATTTTTGGTAGATGTGCGCATTGGACATGCTTGCAAGTTACTACTTAATACCGATGAAACAGTCAATCAGATTTGTTTTAAATCGGGTTTTACCAATTTAGCCAACTTCAACCGCCTGTTTAAAAAGTATCGGCTGTGTACGCCTTTGGCATACCGCCGCAAATATTTGGATAAAAATGATTTTGATTGGACTAATCAGGTAACGCCTTGGCAGTTTTTGCCAGGTAATTCGAATACCCAGGAGCGGATTAAGCCAGCGGCCTATTCTACGCGTTTGGTGCATTTATAAAAACCAGTTGGTCGACAGGTTGTAGGGGTACTTTTGTGTGGAATGCGTACTTTTGGGCTGCAACATACCAATCCGGCCCGCCGCCAATATGAAAAATGTCATTTTTGCCCTGTCTGTACTGTTTTTTACAGTACAAATCGCTTGTGTCCGTTCGCCTTTTTCCAGGCCTGTCAAATATGTGGCTTATGTCGGCTTCAATTACCTGAACGCTGCGAAAGACAGCGCCAATAATTACCTCGATTCGCTGTACATCGTTGCGCTCGAAACCTACCTCCAACGCCTCAATGCGCAACAGTCGCCCAAGCCTTATCCCGTCGAATTTCGCCTGAAAACCTTTCAGTGCGATTATAATGCGGACACGATTCCACAACTCTATCATTCGATTGTTCAAGACACCAATATTTACCTGGTCATTGATAATACCTGGGGCAAGTATATTCGGCTGGCCGCGCCGATTATTCGCGATCAATTGCCTGTAATGTCGATGAGTGCCGACCAAAACCGCCTCGATTTTGGCGAAAACGCGCTCTTTTTGCAGCCTAACGACCCGCAGCCGAATTATTGTGTGCAGTTTATTGATAAAGTACTGAAAAAGAAATCGGTCGGATTTGTAACAGAATGTGACTATTTATTGCACAACCTGTTTCTGGAAAGCCTCAATAATAACAACATCCAGTACGATTCGGTGTGCCTCTGGCAACGCAGTTATGTACTCAACCGGGAAGTACCCAAGGATTCGGTGGTGGTAATGGAACGGTACCTGCAACGCATGCTGGAAAAACCCGAACCCGAAATTATCCTGCTCAATACCCACACTGGTTATGGCGACTCCATCATGCGCTTTTTGGAACGAAGCAAGTTGCCACCCAAAACATTTGTTGGCATTTCTACCGACCTGACCGACCAGGAATTGGAAAAAATTTCGCGGGAAAAAGGCCATACGTTTATTCGTTATGCCGCCGCAGAGGAAGCCTTGCCCGAAAAAGTGTACCGCGATAAACAGGAAATCAAAAAACGGTTTGCCAAGCCATTCCACAACCGCGACCCGAAAAAAGAAGGGCAGGCGGACAACAACCTGCGCCGCTGCTATGATGCGATGCATATTTTTGAAATTGCCCTGAGAGAAAATTGCAGTAGCCGCGCACAATTAATGAGCTATTTCAAGGGCTTGAAAAACCGAAAAATCTCGCACAATGACGATCTGTACGAATTTGACAACTTACTCATTCAGCGCAAAGACCCCAGTTTTGACCAAATACATGGTGGCAAAACACGCAGTTGTCCCACCCAAATCAATACCTACGGCGAACCCATTGCCAACCTGCGGGTCGGTATCGACGTAATTGACATCAACGACATTGATGTGCGCAAAAACACCTTCGATTGCAACCTGTTGTACTGGGTGATTGCCGATTCGCAATACATCAAAAAAGAAGGCTATATCGACTTTAGCAACATCAGCTCCGAAGAGGCCAACCGCTACCTGATCGCCGAAGAAAAAGACAGCAATTACGTGGTGCGCATCTACCGGATCAGCGGAAAGTTTTTAGGCAATTTTAAGTCTTTCAAGTTTCCGTTCGACCGTCATGAACTAAAAATTCCCATTGCGGCGCTCAGTTCGAGCAATAAAATCAGGATCAGTTTTGATTACAGTCGCTTGCAAATCAACGATAAAATCAAGGATTTTGAATTTAATGACTGGGATACACAAGAGTATTTCGTTACGCTTGATAACCAACTCTCCAACGCCCTGGGATCCTTAGATAAGGTCACCTTCGATCCCGATGACAAAGCAAAATACCTAGAAAACTATAAAAGCCTAAACGTACACTTGGGAGTAGCACGGCAGCCTTGGGGCGCCATTATCCTGATCATTTTGCCGTTTTTAATGTTTAGCGCCCTGCCCATTTTTATGTTATTTTTCCATAAAGCCAGTTTTGAAGAAGTGGGCGAACTCATCATCACCTCCTTCCTGGCTACGGTAGCGTACTCGATTAATCTGGTGCAAATATCGCCAGCCACCGATTCGATGAACTTAGCCTACATTTTTTTGATGCTCACGCTGGCCATCAATTTTTGCTGTTTTATCTATGTCACCATTATTGATCGACAAAAAAAGACCGTTTTGGAAGGCGCAGAACAAGATGTAAGCAAGCCCCAGCCGCGTTTTAGCATCCTGCGCATTTGGATGCCAATCTTGTTGCTGTTGGTATCTTTGCTGTTATTATACCACTTTTTGGGTTAGCGCCCTATTGGCTTGTTCCCATTCGGGCCATACCCAATCCCCGCCCGCAAAAACACCCGCAACAACGGCCGCAAATACCAATCATTATCCCGCGGCAGCTTTTCCGATTCCTCCACCGGGGCCAAATAAGGACCGCTTAAACCCCGTTGCACCCCCCCATAATCGGTTTGTTCGCGCACCACAGCGATGCCAAAATTATATCCGTATTCAAGGTTAAAACGTTTGCCAAATTGATATGAAATTTGGTAACGCAAGCCCAATTGTGTTTTTTGATGGGAAAGCAACAGGTTGTAATCATCCACACTGGTACCCGGCGGTGGCGCTTTTTGGTATAAAATTTTGTTTTTAAACTGTTTATACACCGCTTCAAACTGAACGCCACGCAGTCTTGTCCATCCGCTCGGATAACTTCTTTTTATCCATTTATAAGTTGCCTGCAAACGCCCGCCATAATGCATCATCTCTGGAGAGCCGAAATTGTCTGAAAAGATCTTTTGGAGGCCTTTATTTGGGCGAATATATCCCAAGGTCAATTCAACCCGATGATAAAACCCCAACTGCTTTTCAACCGAAACATTCACACTGTTTACAAACAACGGAATGACATCCAGCCGAATGGCCGTTCGAGGCAATTGGCCATCGTGCACCTGGGCATGCGCCGTATTGCAAATACAACAAGTGCTCCAAATAAAAGGTATTAAAAAAGAATAAGCGCATTTCATGGTCATAAATGTGCGCTTTATTTGGCATCCTCCCGCAATGCCCGGCGTAATATTTTACCTACGTTGGTCTTAGGCAATTCGGTACGGAACTCAACTTGTTTGGGCACTTTGTAACCTGTCAGGTTTTCACGACAATGCGCAATGACCTCTTCCACTGTAAGCGTTGGATCGCGTTTTACAATAAATACCTTCACAACCTCCCCTGATTTTTCATCGGGCACGCCCAAAGCCGCCGATTCGAGTACTTTTGGATGCATCGCAAGCACATCTTCTACTTCATTGGGATATACATTAAAACCCGATACCAAAATCATGTCTTTTTTGCGGTCCACAATCTGGAAAAATCCATCTGGGTGCATAAAACCAATGTCGCCCGTCGAAAGCCAGCCGTCTTTGAGTACTTCTTCTGTTGCGTCCGGACGTTGCCAGTAGCCTTTCATGATTTGCGGTCCAAATGCTTGTATTTCACCCGGATTTTCTGCGCCAGGAGGCAAAATATTGCCTTTTTCGTCGGCAATTCGCAAGTTGGTGGAAGACACCGGCATCCCGATCGTACCAAGACGCATGCTGCTGTCTACCGGATTTACGGTGAGCACCGGACTGGATTCGGTCATGCCATAACCTTCGGTGAGCGCACAACCGGTTACTTTTTGCCAGCGTTCGGCCACCGCACGTTGCACCGCCATACCACCCCCAACGGCGGCTTTTAAGTTGCTGAAATCGAGCGAGGCAAAATCTGCATTGTTCAACAAGGCATTAAATAAGGTATTTACCCCGGTTACAATATTGGGGCGGTGGGTACGCCATTCTTTGATCAAACCCGGTATATCGCGTGCATTGACAATCAAGATATTACGACCGCCCACGCTCATAAAGGCAAGGCAGTTGACGGTAAATGCAAAAATGTGGTACAAAGGCAGCGGACAAAGGGCCACCACGCCGTTTTCGTCGAGCACCGGATGCAACCAGGCCCGTATTTGCATCATATTGGCAATCAAATTCCGGTTGGTAAGCATCGCACCTTTCGAAACGCCGGTGGTGCCGCCCGTGTATTGAAGTACAATGGTGTCGTCGGGACCCGCCTTGAAAGGTTTGACTGTGAATTTCCGACCCTGGCGCAAGGCTTCCTTAAAACGCACCGTATTGGGCAAACTGTATTTGGGAACCATCTTGCGGATATTCCGCACCACAAAGTTGACAATCACGCCTTTAAGGCCCAGCATTTCACCAACACTGGTCAAAATAACCGTTTTTATCTCGGTTTCAGCAAGAATCGTTTGCAAATTGGCCGCAAAGTTTTCTGCAATAATAATGGCCTTTGCCCCCGAGTCGATAAACTGGTGCTTCATCTCCCGCGGCGTGTACAACGGATTGGTATTCACCAGGATCAATCCCGCCCGCAACGCGCCAAACAGGGCAATCGGGTATTGCAACATATTTGGCATCATCAGCGCAATCCGGTCGCCCGGCTCTAATCCACGCGATTGAAGGTAAGCGGCAAACTGAGTACTCAACCGATCCACCTCGCCAAAAGTCATGCTTTTACCCATGAAAATAAAGGCCGTTTGGTCGGCATACTTTTCCAGCGACTCATTGATCATGTCAATAAGTAAGGGGTATTGCGAAGGATCAATATTGGCCGGTACACCAGCGGGATAGATCTGAAGCCAAGGCTTTTCCATGTTTGTCGTTTGCTATGTTGATTGAAGCTGCTAAGTTTTTAGAAAAAATTGACAAATCCGAAATCTTCTTCTAAAGATTTTAATTTTTCGGAATTTTTAGTAAAAAAACGGGTTCCAGGCTGCGTTCCCGCGCGGCTGGATTCAAAAATGCCGGTTTTAAAAGCGCTACCTGAAAATGCTGAAAAGCATAAACCTGTTCGTAGGGAACCTGGTGTGCATCCAGCTCGGACTTCCCTTCTATGTTTGTATAAACATAAATGCCTTTACGCTCCTGCGCGCGCGCAATGATTTCCTGCGTACTGTCCATCTTTTCTAACAAAGCGCCATTGTAAAAATCAAGCGCATGCCCATGTCTGCGGAAAAATGTCATTTTATCTTTGGGCAAATGGTCGGCTTTTGCCTGCAACATCACACTGGATGTGCTTTGAAAAGGCAATAATTGGGGGTAAAAGTAAAAATTGAGCATGCCCAACACCAATAACATCGGACCCACATTGCGTTGTACCAGCACGTTCGCATTTTCAGGCCAGGGATTTTGTTTTATGCGTACCAGCAACCACCCCGTACCCAACAAGAGCGGTCCCCAAACAAATACTTGCGCCGTTGGAAATACAAAGGCCGGAATAAGCACAACACCCGCCCACAAAATGCCGATTACAAAATACTGCACCCCCATCAAACGCCTAATGATCAGCGGTTTGCTTTGCTCTAGCAAACGCGCTACCAACACCGCCGCCCAGGGAAGGGTGACGAAAACATAATGTGGCAACTTGTACTTAGATTGGGATAACGCTATAAAGGTGAGTAAAAATGCACCCAAAGAATAGGCCTCATCGTCCCAACCCATGCGCCCTTTCGCTACCCAAATTTGCTTCAAACGCTGCCAAAGGCCAACGATCAACAACAAAGGCCAGGGTAAAAAGGCCCACAGGTACACATGGATAAAATAGTAACTCGGCGTGTTGTTTTTCCACGTATTCTCCCCGGTAATTCGCCCAAAACTCTGTTCCCAAAAGAAAAAATACAAGCCCGAAACGCCCGTACGGTCATTGATTTGCTTTTCAGGATGCAAGTCAAATTGATAATAAAGTCCCCAACACATGGGGGCAAGTACTACAGCCACCACGCCCAAACCCAACAACCAACGCGGATGCAACAAGTCCCGCCAATTGCGCTGCAACAATAATTGGCTGCCCACCGCAAAACCAGGCATCACCAGCCCAATCGGCCCTTTCGCCAGCATGGCTAAACCTGCAAAAACAAAGGCCCCCACAAAATAAAGGCGTTTTTTCTCTTTTAAATACGCCGCAAACTGCCAAATAGAGCAAGTCGTCATGCCCAAAAGCAAGGTGTCCGTGCGCACATCATTGCAAAGCAGCACAAATCCGACCGAGGAAGCCAGTATAAAGGCCGCATTGCGTGCCATCGACGCCGGGTAATACAACAAACAAAAACGATAGGTCGCGTACACGCCCGCGAGGGCCGCCAGCAGGGACGGTAATTTATAGGCCCAGTCCGACAAGCCAAAAAGCAGAAAGGAAAAGGCCCCGCTCCAAAAAAGCAACGGAGGCTTGTCTAAATAATCGGCCCCACGATGTTGCACCTGCAACCACGAACCATCTTGCAGCATTTCCATCGAAATAGATGCATACTGGGAGGCATCCACATCCATTACGTGGAGAAACAACCCACGCAAAAGGACAATCAGTAAACCCAATCCCAACCACAACCAGGGGTTGCGTACGGTAATTTCGCCTTGTTTCATGGCCGCAAAGATGCAAAGGTTATGGGGGAAATAAACTTCCTAAAAAAACTTGCCCCAACTTAAAGTAAAATTGCAGTCGATTCGTCTTCCTTAAAAACAAGGAGTATGGCGCCGACCATGACAGAACAACCAAAGTTAAATGTAGTGCAGATAGTACGCGAATATGGCAAACGTTTGTTCGGCTTTATTCGCAACCGGGTGCGCAGCGATGCGGATGCCGAGGATATCTTGCAAGACGTTTGGTACCAACTCAGCAATGTCGTCGATACCGAACCCATCGAGCAATTGAGTGGCTGGTTGTTCAAAGTAGCACGCAATAAAGTAACCGATCGATACCGCAAACGCAGCACCGAACCCCTCGAAGATTATACGACCACCGATGAAGACGGCGATCTGCATTTTCGCGACTTGATGCTGATCGACGAAAACACCCCGGAAACCGAACATTTACGCGCGATTTTTTGGGATGCATTGTTTGCCGCCTTGGACGAACTGCCTCAAAATCAAAAAGATGTATTCGTTTGGAACGAACTGGAAGATGAAACTTTTCAACAAATTTCGGATCGAACCGGTGAAAACATCAAAACCCTGATTTCCCGAAAACGGTATGCTGTGCAGCATTTGCGCACACGCCTCGAAACCCTGTATGGGGAAATATTAGATTATTAATGGATTCAAAAGAATCGACCACGCACAATCCAAATCAAACGATGCGCTACAACAACCGTCCTCGCTACTTCCTGATTCCAATTGCCATCATCGGCATCGCCTTTTTGGCCGGATTTGCCGTCATGCTGCTCTGGAACGCCATTTTACCCGATATTGCAAACGTTCGCCCGCTCAATTTCTGGCAAGCCCTGGGCTTATTGGCCCTTTGTCGACTGTTGTTTGGCGGATTTCGCGGCGGCCCCGGGCGTCCACGCGGACCTATGCGCAAGCAGTGGCGCGAAAAATGGATGCACATGAATGAGGAAGAACGCGCGCAATTTCGGGAGCAATGGAAACGGCGTTGCGCGAAAGATTAAAAAAAGTCGAAAAATTTTAAAGTAAAAACCCCGCTCCTTCGTCTTCCTTAATATAGCCGCCAATCAAGACCCGCGGCCCATCATTTCACCACAAACAGGATTAAATCATGCGTCCTTTCAAGTTTTTGCTCTTGCTGCTCTTCGGAGCGGCCGTGCTCATCACGTTCCTGAAGCTCGTTTTCTTCGCCTTTTTCATCGCAGTATTTGGCGGTGCAGCCTTTTTAATATTCCGTTTGTTCGGCGGTCGCCGCAAATGGCGCCAATATCAGGCTGAATTTGCCCCATACCGCAATTTCGATGGCGTAGAATCCTTAAACGGTCGTCCGCGTCCTTATGCGGATCCGATTCGCCCCAACTACCGCACACCTTTTAGCGACAACCCGTTTGCCCGTAAAATTGAGGTGCAATAAACCTCAATCCCCCTTAAAACCTTCCATTCAATCACCATTCAATCATTTTTTTATGCATTATGCACATGAAGGACGTTCCGCGTATGCGGGATGTCAGGGCCGCCGCATGGGCGGACATTACGGCCACGGCCGATTTGGCCAGCCAAACGCAACGGGTGTTCCCGTCAATATCCGCGAAACAGATGAACAGTACGAATTGCACGTGCTAGCACCTGCCCGCAACAAAGCAGATTTTCAAATTTCGGTAGAAAACCGCGTATTGATCATCGCTTATCAGGAACCAACCCGCAACGAGGAACCGAAAGATTACTGGGTGCGCAACGAATTCCGCCGCCGATCTTTCGAGCGCCGTTTTGAACTGAACGAAGGCATTGATAGCGACAACATCACCGCCCAATACACCGATGGCGTGTTGGTCGTTACGCTGCCAAAATTACCAGGATTTGTAGCGCCGAAACAGGAGATTTCGGTCGCATAGTCTGATTAGCAAGATAAAAAAGGGCCGTTGGCGATGCTTTTCATCGTCGACGGCCACTTTTATTATAGGATAAAACAGTCTTTTAGGTTCCGTTTATCCTGAATCAAATCAATCTAGTTTTTTTCTATTTGAATCGACTCAGCATTCTTTAAAGTTCTGCCGCTGATCGACTTATAATATTCGAGGTATTTCTTTTTGATGGATTCATCCTGAATTTTACCGTTTACACGCATCTCATTTGTCGATAAACGCATATTGTATTTATCGGGATTGGTTATTAAAGCGTCTGTCAGCAAAGCGCGTTGGATTTGTTCCTGTATGCGACTGTCCTTTAAAGCGTTTTCCCGATCAATTGCTGCGCGTTGCCGGTCGCGTTCAACCAGCAGTTTGGCGCGTGTCACTTCAGAACGCGCATTTTCGATCGACCGCTCGGCCTCCTGTTGCGTGCGCATCGCTTCATTTTGTGTGCGGATGCTTTCTCTTTGGATGCGAATGTGTTCTTTTTGGATGCGTTCAAATTCCTGCTTGTGGTCTTTTTGCATCCGCCTGCGCTCCTTTTCAAAAGATTTTTGGTCTTTTTTAAGTTCTTTTCGCATCCGGTCCATTTCTGCATTGAATTCAGCCAACTGTTTGGCATCCATCGGGTAAGGCGGAAATTCCATTAGTTCGGGACGTTCCTGCATTTCCTGGATTTCTACAAGTTCCTGCAATTCAACCATTTCAGGCATTTCTGGCGCTTCGGGTGCTTCTGGCCATGCATGCTCCGTTGCAATTTCCAATGTAGCGCCTTCTTTCAATGCGGCACCGTTGATATACACCTTTCCGTCGCTCACCTTTATTTCCATCGGGCCATCGGGCCGTTCCAGTCGAATGATGGTGTTGCCATTAGGGTCTTTTTCAGTAAAAACACGCTCATAACCGCCCATCATACCATTCGGAGCCGCTGGAGGAAATGGCAAGTCCGGGAAAGCAGGCATTTCAGGTGGTGCCGATGGTGCTGGAGGTATCGCATCCTCCCAAACTTCGTACTTTAAATCATTGTATTGGTCAAATTCAGAGGCCGGAATTTCCTTGCCATCAATCATTAATCGGGTGATGGCGCCGTCTTTCAAATCCATTTCCACCTTTTGCTTTTCATCTTCCCGCACAATCCGTTGAATACCTTTGGATGGCGGTGGAACCGTATCAGCCACAATGAGTTCACTTTGTTCAGCAGTAAACCAGTTTGTGGGCGTAATTTCCATGCTTTGAAGCGCATGAGCGAGCGCTTGCGGCGTATTGGTATGAATGCTATACAGGGTCAGTAATATCAACAAAGCCCCGGTTGCGATCATTTTTTCCATGATTTGTGATTTAGGTTGTGATTGGTTGAGTACCCGCCGGATGCGATCCAATAAGGGTGTTTTTCGGCGCAAACGGATGGCGTTGCCTTGCATACCAAGCGCTAAAGCAGGTTGGGCCGACTTTTTAGCCATTTCCTGCACCTGCACGAGGGCTTTTGCATAAATCAACCGATTTCCAGTAAGCCGGATTGCAGTATCATCGCAGCAATGCTCCCGTTCTTTCCGAATAATGCCCGAGATCCACCACACCGCCGGGTGGTAGTAAAAAACAGCCTCCATAGAGGCCTGCAACAGATTAAACAGCCAGTCCTGACGCAAAATATGCGCTAACTCGTGCGCAAGAATCGCTTCTACTTCCGCCACCGATAAACGGTTGATCATACCAATCGGCAGCAAAATAATCGGTTTGAAATAACCCAGGGTCATGGGGGCATGTACCAGCGCCGATTCCAACAGTTTTACCGGACGCGTAAGTTGCATTTGGGACGACAAGCGCTGCAGCGCTTGTTGCCAATGCGTTTCCGCTAAATGGGCACCCTGGGTGCGCAACTGTTGTAAAAAGAAGTAAGCGCCTAGCAATTGAAACAGAAAAAAGCCGAAGCCCAACAGCCAGATTCCGACAATAAGCGGGTAATTGTTTTCCAGCCAATCGGACACCAGCATGAAGTAGCCAGGATCGGTTGCTGTCCAGGTCCAAATGGCCTCCTGGGCGCTTTCTGGTAAAACAACTTCCGGGGTGTCGGAAACCGTGCGCGCGGCTTCAGGTGTGTACAAGTAGGTAAACGTGCATAAGGACACACAGAAAAGCAGACTTAAAGTGGCAAATGCTGCAAGATAACGTTGTCGGGCTGCTTGCAACTTTTGCAGGAGCAACAACAGCAAAACCGCTAAAACAGCGCCTTGCCACACAGAATGTACCAGCGCCCAGCCCATTGCACGGATCAGCGCTTCAGCGAACAGTGTTTTCATAGCTTATTTTGTTGTTCCATTTGGGCAATAAGTGCTTTAATCTCGTCTAACTCTTCCGTACTGGCATCATGGTTGCCCAAGGCCTGCATGACCATTTTCATGGCGCTACCGCGAAAGGTTTGGTCGACAAATTCCTGGAGTAATACCGATTGCGTGTCGGTTTCGGTAATAGCGGCTGTGTAGGTGTGGGTACGGCCATCTTCTTTGCGGGAAACGATGCCTTTTTCAAACATAATTTGCAAGAGTTTGAGGGTGGTGGTGTACCCAACATCCCGGCGTTCGTTGAGGCGTTCGTTCACGGCGCGCACCGTGCTTGGGCCTAATTCCCAAAGCAATTGCAAAATTTCAAGTTCCGAATCGGTAGGCTTCATGTTAAATAGGTATTTAAACTAAACGACGCCTGAAAGGCAGCATTTGTTGTCATACTGAGCGCTGATTGTAAATGATTAAGGCCGCAGCCCACGTACAAAACAGTTCAGCGCGAAGTATCTAAAGTGATCACAATGTTCCTGCAAAGATCTACGAAGTTTTTCGTACTTCAAAATTTATCTACGAAATTATTCGTAGATCAGATAAATGTTCCAATTCGAGTCCTGAACGGCTACCTTTGCGGCCATGGAACAAGCGCATCATGATCATCAAGCAACGCCTCCCGATTGTTTTCGCCTGGAGGAACTGGAAGTGTTACAATCCTTTGAAGGGAAAACGTTCATCGACGTCAACTATTACCTGTGGTTAAACCAGGGGACGGAGGAAACCCTGCCGTATCGTTTTATCTACTACGTGGAATTGATCTTTGACGATAATTCCGTGTTGCTATTCACTTCCGGAGAGGATTCAGAATCGATTCGTTTGGGCAAGGTGGAAGAGTTGGTGTCTACTGCGGAGGCCTTGCGCAAGTTGCATGGGGTCATTTCGATCCAACGTGTGCATGCGGGTAGTTTCCCATTGTGGCTTCCGGTACAGGACCAAAACCTGGAGGCAATTCGTTTGTCCAAGCAATCGGAAGGGTTTTATTTAAACGATGCCTTGCTTTTAGACTTTGGGGCGCATCAGATACTACTGCGTTTAAGTGAAAAAGAGGGTTTGGAGTTGATACCGTATATATAGGTGTCGAAAATGCTAAAACAGGGTATTTTCACTTTTTTTAAATTTTTTTTGAAATAAGCTTGCTAAGGTAAAATATAGAAGCGTATCTTTGCGCCCGCTTTAAGAGATTCACTTCGAACGAGAAGTTTTTTAAAGAAAAAAAGTTGCAAAAAGTTGGGATTAAATAAAAAGAGTTTCTACCTTTGCAGCCCCAAATAAACGACACTAACGTACGCCCAATCGGGGGCCTTTATTCAAAGGAATGAAGATGGTTCGAGTCC
>JBBAVI010000045.1:0-43316 GCA_040397785.1 Saprospiraceae bacterium
AGGAACAACAAAGTGTCCCTGCCTAAAGTGCATAGTCAACTAAGGACTTGCTTGAAGAGCAAAAGTACAAAAATCTTTGGAAATAATTTGGTGATGCACACAGCACCTCCGAGCTCCTCCGTGGAACCCCTTTCTCCGCGCAACTCCTTTGTTCTCGGTTCTATATATTTGATTGACGCTCAATTACATTTTTTACTTCGCCTTCCGAAATCCCAACCGATTTGGCAATTACACTAACGGGTATACCATTTTCAAAAAAGCCTAAAATTATCCTATTGCGTTCTCTTAATTTTTCTAATTCAACCCTGCCTCGATCATCCTGCTCCCTTATACCAGAATAAATATACGCGTCATATGCTTCTTTAGACCAATTGTGTTGGGCAGCTTCCTCATATGCTTCTTTTAACCCTTCATCATCAACATCGGAAGGCATAACTTCTAATTCATCAGCGTTTTTTATAAAAAAAGTCCATTTATCAATGATATTTTTAAGTTCGGGTCCTTTTTTATTGAATTTTTTCAACTCAATAAATCTAAAATTCATATCCTTAAAGGTACACGCTCCTGTTTCTTCATCAACAATCAGATGAGAAGATAAGTAGTTCTTTCCCGAAAAGTAATTAAAATCCAATACACCAATGAAGAATACAGGGCGAAGTAGAGGATAGTCTTCGCCACTGTTGATTTGCCCGGCATAATCTTTACTGGTGTAGTATAGTACTCTTTTGTCGAACCCTGCGGGCTCTGCTACTTGCATTTCAACAATAAAAGTAGAACCTTTTTCGTCCGTAGCTCTGACATCAATGATTGAAGACTTCTCGCCCGCAATGCGGGGAAGTTGAAAAGGATTGAGCAAAGTCACTTCCTTTACTCGACCTTGACCTTCTAAGCCAAGCACAGCATTGAGGAACGAAATTAGAATGACCTTTTTGTTCTCATTGCCAAATATCTTGCGGAAAGCAACATCGTTTTTTACATCTACAAATTTCATAGTAAACAAATTTGATAACAAAGATACGATGTTTTGTCACGTCAATATCGAACTATTTGTTTTCAAAACCAGACAAGTGCTTCGCCAAACCGCTGCTCCGTGGAACCCCTTTCTCCGCGTAACTCCGTACCTCCAAGCTTCTCCGTGGAACCCCTTTTTCCCTCTACACCCTCCCCTCTAAATCGGTATTTTTTTCTCCGCGCAACTCCGTACCTCCAAGCTGCTCCGCGGAACCCCTTTTCCCCTCTAGAATCCAAGTACAACCCCCTCTATAATCCGGCAACACTCATCCATTTGTGCCTCCGTCATCACCAAGGGCGGTGCAAAACGAATAATATTGCCGTGGGTAGGTTTCGCCAGCAAGCCGTTGGCGGCCATTTCCATACAGATATCCCAGGCGGTTGAACTTTGTTCGGTATCATTAATTACGACTGCATTGAGCAGGCCTTTGCCGCGTACCAGGGTAATCAGGTCCGGGCGTTTTTGTTGCAACGCGTTCATGCGTGCGCGGAAAATCTCCCCGAGTTTCGTGGCATTTTCTGCCAAATTTTCATCTTCTACTACTTTCAAAGCTTCCATAGCAACGGCGCAAGCCAAAGGATTGCCGCCAAACGTGGAACCGTGTTCGCCCGGATGCAGGGTAAGCATTATTTCGTCGGAAGCAAGCACTACACTCACCGGCAACACACCCCCGGAAATCGCTTTTCCCAAAATCAGAATATCGGGACGGAAGCCATAATGGTCGCAGCACAGCAGTTTTCCGGTACGCGCAATACCCGTTTGCACTTCATCGCCCAGGAACAGCACATTGTGTTGCTGACACAGTTCGTAAGCGCGGGGCAGGTAATCGTCGGCAGGCACAAACACACCGGCTTCTCCTTGAATTGGTTCTACCATGAACCCTGCTACATCGGGGTCTTGCAAGGCTTCTTCCAGGGCAGCGAGATCGTTGTAAGGGATGACCTCAAAACCAGGCATGTACGGTCCAAAACCACGACGACTGGCGTGGTCTGTTGAGCCGGAAATCACACTCAGGGTGCGACCATGAAAATTGCCTTCTACAAAAATAATTTTAGCAGCACCTTCTGGCACCCCTTTTACGGTATAAGCCCATTTACGGCAAAGTTTAAGCGCTGTTTCCACTGCTTCAACCCCCGTATTCATGGGCAAAATACGATCATACCCAAAATAATGGGCCATAAACTCGGCATATTGCCCCAACAAATTATTGTGAAATGCACGCGAGGTAAGGGTCAGTTTTTGTGCCTGATCTACCAACGCCTGAATGATGCGTGGGTGACAATGCCCCTGATTGACAGCACTGTACGCCGATAAAAAATCATAATAACGCTTTCCTTCTACATCCCAAAGGAAAACGCCTTCGCCACGCTCCAACACCACCGGCAAAGGGTGGTAGTTGTGGGCGTTATAACGGTCTTCCAAGGCGATAAAATCTGCAGAACGTACAGGTGCGGTGGTGGTGGCAAAGATTTCCATATTGGCTTTATTTTGTTCAGGACAGGATCATTCCTATGTGCAACGCAAAAGTACGGGTTTTAAGGCTTGCCAACCAAATCGGATTATAACAGAAACGGGTTTGTTACACCTGTCTGACAGTGCAACAAACCCGTTTGAACCAGGTGCGGCTATAAATTAGTCGTTCGTGGACTTTTTAGCACAATCTTTTTTGTGAAAGCGGCCCCAAGAGAATCCGAACCGCAGGCTCGCCTGACCAAAGGCACCCGAAAGTTGCTGGTTGGACAATTCGGGAATATTGGAATCGGATACAAAGCGGTAACCACCTTCCAGGCCTAAGCGGAACCAACGGAATACATTGATTTCAATGCCCGCAGATGGCTGTATCACATATATCCGGTCGTTTACATCGCCCAGGCGTGCGGTGCCTCTGCCATAATCAACATTGATTAAAGGGTGTACCGCTTTATAAGGCAGGAAAGCATAGCCGGTTTTGAAAAAATTCCAGTTCATGTCGAAATTCTTCTCCGTATTTTTCCATACAAAACGATCTTGTAAAGCGTTGCGTCCCCAGCCGAGGGTTAAGGATTTTCCAAACTCGAAGGTAAAAAAGCCCCCCCGGTTGTAACTGTCCACATTGCCAAACTGTGTGTACTGGTGGGTGTAGCCCCCCCAAACACCCGAAAAGCCCCAGCTGCGGTCGCCCAGCAGGGTTTCTTCACGTTGTGCAAAAGCAGAAAATGAAAGGAGACTTAGGGCAAATAAGAATAAGCAGGATTTGGTATTCATACAAGTGAAATTAGGTTTTGAACAATTCGGTGTAATCTTCAGACGATTTAACTGACAACAATGTTACAACTCAGGTTGCAAATTTCAAAGGGCCTGCTTGCCGGATTATACGAAATTCACTTTTTACTAACGGATTTTAACCGTATTTAACGACGAAGGGATATACCGGAGACGTGTTGATCCTGCTGTTTACTCTTATGGTTTCACCACAACCAAACGTTTGGTGCCCACCACGTTTCCTTTGCTGTCGACCAAACTATATAAATAGGTTCCTTTTTTAAAGTTTTGAAGTTCCAGGCGGATGGATTTATTGCCCGACAATTCATATCCATTTACCCAAACCACTTTACCCACGATGTTGAAAATCTTGAGGGTGTACCAGTCAGTCGGCAAATTTTTACAATCAAAACGTACCCACTCAATCGCTGGATTCGGAAATGCCTGGATGGCGGCGCTACCGGGTGCATCAGTGGCATCCGCTACTGCGGTAACCTTATTGTCTTTAAATCGTATGTTTTCTACCGAACTCAGGTCGTTGCTCATGGTCGCCACCGCAATTTCCTCTTTTTCGGTGCCGCTCAAAAAACGGTAGGTGATCGTTGTATCGGTACCCAGGAAATCACCAAATTGACCACCACCAGGGAAGATAGCACTCAAATCAATCCAACCAAAAAATGGAACTTTCACATCCAGGTTGGTTGTAGTGTATTCGGTGCGTTTTTGGCGCAAAACCGGGTAAGTACCACCTGGAATACTACAATTACCCCAGCCATCCACGGCTTCTGTCCGGTCGGTTTTGATACGCACCCGCAAAGAATCTATATTTACGCCACCCAGCAGACTGTCTGGAATTGCATCTGCTGAAAATGGAATATTCAAATTGGAAGTACCCGAATTAATATCAAAAAAGTTAACCGGGTTGCGTTGTACAATTACGGGAGGAGCAAACTTGGCCAACACTTGTACGCCAAAATTGGCAGGATCGCCACCGGCATAACCCATCACCTCTACTTTCGCGTTGGTCGTGTTGAAATACGTTTCACCTGTTTCGCCATCTACGAGCAATTCGGCGCCCGGAAAAGACGATGCGAACGTACCCGTGTTGGGTGCTTTGTAAATGATTTGAGAGAATTGGGAAGCGCTTAACGCGGCAAAATCCCAGGTCTGACTACCGCCAGGAGGCGTTGCAGGGTTAATCGTGTTGTTTGGAGCCAGGTCGGTCGCAAAACGCAGGGTGTCGCCAACGGTTGGGAAAACAGCATTGGTGATGGTAATTTGTGCAGATGCGCCGAAACAAAGGGCGGAGAAGACAGCCAGTAGCATTCTTTTCATTGGATGGTTTGATGCTTGAAAATCGGTTGTTGATTAAAGTAAGTTCTCAAACAGTAGTAATGACATGTTGACCAAAACAAACGGCTGCTTCAAAGGTACGTTGCTTTTTTTAGGAATGCATTAAATTTTGTTTTTATGCCGGTCAAAACAAGACAAATATCGGTCAATTAACACATCAGGGGCTTAAAGCGCTTGCAATTCAACCAATTTTTGATAAATACCGCCTTTTTGCATCAGCGCTTCGTGGGTGCCGCGCTCTGCAATCTGACCCTGTTCCATTACGATGATTTCATCTGCGTGTTGTACAGTGCTTAATCGATGCGCAATCACCAACGCCGTTCGGTTGGTCAGCAAATGATCGAGGGCTGCTTGTACTAACTGCTCTGATTCGGAATCGAGGGCGGAGGTTGCTTCGTCAAGAATTAAAATCGGCGGATTTTTTAACAAGGCCCGCGCAATCGTGAGGCGCTGACGTTGGCCGCCACTCAATTTAGAACCCCGATCGCCTATGTTCGTATCGTACCCTTCCGGCAATTTTACAATAAATTCATGGGCATTTGCGGCCTTTGCAGCCGCCTCTATTTCGGCCAGGCCCATACGCGTATTGCCAAACGAGATGTTGTTGCGCACCGTATCATTAAATAAAATAGCCTCTTGGCTTACAATGCCCATCACGGACCGCAAATCCTGCAAGCGCAATTGACGAATATCTACCCCATCCATAAAAATGCCGCCGCTGGAAACATCATAAAACCGGGGCAATAAATCGGCAATTGTACTTTTACCCGCACCAGAAGCCCCCACCAGGGCGACAATTTTACCCCTTGGTATGGTTAAGTTGATGTCTGAAACGGCTGCGCGCTCGGCACTTTGATATTGGAAGGAAACGTTGCGAAACTCGACTTTATCTTTAAATGTGGTAAACTCCGTTGGCATTTCCGGATCTCGAATGCCGACTTCTGCGTTCAGCACCTCTTCTACCCTTTCCATGGCACCCATGCCTTTGCGCACACTATATAAAGCGCCTGACAGTGCCTTGGCGGGTTCTATGACATTATAAAAAGCATAAATAAAGGTCAGGAAGGTGGCAGCATGTAAACTCCCGGCAAACACTTGTTTGGCGCCAAACCACAACAAAATGGCAACTACACAAATGCCCATAAACTCCGATAAAGGCGAAGCCAGGTCTTTGCGCCGATACAAACCGGTCATCGTGCGCACATACCGCTCATTTTCCAGGTGATAGCGGGCACCCTGCCATTGCTCGGCATTAAATCCTTTGATGATCCGCAAACCACCCAGGGTTTCTTCAATTAAGGCGGCCAAATTGCCCAATTGGTGTTGGGCATCGCCCGACTGCCGCCGCAAAGAGCGCCCGACACCGCCAATAATCAAACCTGAAAACACCATTAAACCCAACACGAACAACAGCAATTGCGGCGAAACAAACACCATAAAGGCCATGCTGCCGATGATAACCAAAGGCTCCCGGGCCACCATTTCTATTCCGCTCACCACACTCCATTCAATTTCCTGCACATCGGAAGAAATTCGACTCATCAAATCGCCTTTGCGCTCCTCCGAAAAATAGGATAAGGGCAAAACCAGGATTTTATCCACCAGTTTTTGCCGCAAATCGCGCACAATACCATTTCGTACGGGTGCCAAAAAGTATTGGGACAAATACCGGAACAGGTTTTTGCCAAAAAATACGAATACCAGAAAAAAACAGACAATTAGGAGCGCTTGCTCCCGGCCGTATTGCGCAATCAATTGGTGAAAAAACCAGGCGCTTTGTTGTTCCAAATGTTTGAAACTCCAACCCGATGGGGGCGGTTCCACCATCGCTGGCTGCTGGTTCTGAAACAAGATCTGTAAAAATGGCTGCAACACCGGAATGCTGATCACCATAAAAATAGACATCAGAAAATTACTCCCTACTGCAAGCAGGATATTCCGCTTGTAAGGCAAATAGTACCGAAGTAATTTAAGCATGCCGTTATTGGTTCAATGTTGCTGTAAGTCCTTACAAAACAACACTCTTGTAATCCCAGTTGTTCAGGAAACCGGTATGGAAAACCCCCTTTTTAAAATCTTCGTTGCGCATCAAACGCTGGTGAAAAGGCACCGTTGTTTTTACACCTTCGACGATAAATTCGTCCAGTGCACGCTCCATTTTCAAAATTGCCTCTTCGCGGGTGCGCGCACGCACGATCAATTTGGCAATCATGGAATCGTAATAAGGTGGAATCGTATAGCCCGCATACACATGGGTATCTACCCGTACACCATGTCCTTTTGGAGAATGGAAAGAGGTGATTTTGCCTGGACTCGGACGGAAATCATGAAAAATATCTTCCGCGTTGATCCGGCATTCGATTGCATGCATTTCCGGGAAATAGTTTTTTCCAGAAATTGGATGGCCCGCTGCCAGTTTGATTTGCTCTTTAATCAGGTCAAAATCAATCACTTCCTCGGTCACCGTATGCTCCACCTGAATCCGGGTATTCATTTCCATGAAGTAGAAATTCCGGTGTTTATCGACCAAAAACTCTACGGTACCGACGCCTTCGTATGCGATGGCGTTGCAGGCTTTGATGGCTGCAGCACCCATTTTTCCGCGCAATTCGGGTGTCATAAAGGGCGAAGGCGACTCTTCCACCAATTTTTGATGGCGGCGCTGAATGGAGCAATCGCGTTCCGACAAGTGGCATGCTTTACCAAATTGATCGCCCGCCACCTGAATTTCAATGTGGCGTGGTTCCTCAATATATTTCTCCATATAGATGCCGTCATTGCTGAACGACGCCTTGGCTTCGCGTTTGGCCGTTTCCCATTGTTTTTCAAACTCTTCTTCTTCCCAAACAATGCGCATGCCCTTGCCACCACCACCGGCAGTTGCCTTCAGAATGACCGGATAACCAATTTCTTTGGCTAAAACGAGGGCCGGTTTTAATTCGGTCAACAAACCTTCCGAACCTGGAATACATGGCACGCCAGCGGCCAGCATGGTTTCTTTGGCGGTGATTTTATCGCCCATTTTGCGGATCTGCTCCGGGGTAGGTCCGATAAATTTGATGCCGTATTGGCGGCAAACTTCGGCAAAAGCAGCATTTTCTGACAAAAAGCCATAACCTGGGTGGATCGCATCTGCATCCGTGATTTCTACTGCCGCCATGATGCGGGCAACATTCAGGTAGCTTTCGGAAGAGGGTGGCGGGCCGATACAAACGGCTTCATCCGCAAAACGCACATGCAAACTGTCCCGGTCGGCCGTAGAATACAAAGCCACCGTTTTGATACCCATCTCTTTGCAGGTACGGATAATGCGCAGGGCAATTTCCCCGCGGTTTGCGATCAATACTTTTTTAAACATCTTTTACTTAATTTGGCTTGGTGAGCAGAGACAGACCAGCGTCGCCTTCCCTGGTTGGTGGGTAAAGCGTATGTATTTCGGCAAAAAGGTGTAGCAATTAGGCAGGTTCAACCAAAAACAAAGGTTGATCGTATTCCACCGGGGAAGCGTCATCCACCAACACCTTTACAATTTTACCCTTAATGTCGGATTCGATTTCATTGAACAACTTCATCGCTTCAATGATGCATACCGATTGGCCCTTTTCTACCAAATCACCAATTTTTGCAAATGCTGGTTTGTCAGGGCTGGAACTGCGGTAAAAAGTACCAACCATGGGCGATTTGATGGGAACAAAACGCGAAAGATCTTCTGCAGCAGGGGCAGCAGGTAGATCTGTTGTAGCTACGGGTGCTGGAGCCGGTGCAGCCGTTGCGGCCACCTGCGTAGGAGGGGCAACGGTCACCACAGGTTGTTGTACAGGCGCTACGACCATGGCAGGTGCCTGCTCCTGGCTCGTCTGGTTGCGGATAATCAACCTGAAATCGCCTTCCCGCAGGATGAACTCGGACAGTTTGTGTTTGCTCACCATCCGGATTAATTCTTGTATCTCGTTGAAATTCATATCAAATTGGTTGTGGTTGATAAAAATTAGGAGGGCTAAGGAAAAAAGATTTTTGCAAACCTGTTTTTCTTAGCCCCCCTAATTTTTATAAAATTATGATGGTTGGTCAAATTGCACGAAAATTCAGGAATCCAGCTAAAATTATTTCTTTACCCGCTCCATATAGGCACCGGTAAGGGTATCAATTTTAATCAAATCGCCCGTTTCACAGAACAAAGGCACGCGCACTTCAGCACCTGTTTCAACCGTGGCAGGCTTCAAGGTGTTGGTGGCAGTATCGCCCCGCAAACCTGGCTCACAATAGGTGATCAACAAGTTCACAGAAGCAGGCAATTCCACGGAAAGCATGGTGTCCTTCTGCGCATGGAACAATACATCAACCACATCGCCTTCTTTCAGGAATTTCACATTGTCAATCAATTCTTCCTGAATTGATATTTGATCGTATGTTTCCTGGTTCATCAATACAATTGCACCATCCTCAGGATATAAGTATTGGAACTTGCGCCGCTCCACGCGAACATCGGTAATTGCGTGGCCACTTTGAAAGGTGTGCTCTACCACTTTTCCAGAAGTGGTGCTCTTCAGCCTTGTCCAAACTTTACCGCTGCCGCGGCCAACCTGAAAGCGCTGAAAATCAATCACTTTAAGGATATCAGAGTTTAGTTCAATGCAAAGGCCGTTTCGGATATCTGCCGTCGTTGCCATCTTTTTTGTGTAAAATTGATAAAAAATGGGTGAAAAAAAATAGATGCTTTTTAAAAGCGGGTGCAAAGATAACAGGTTCTGTTAAAAAAATCCCTGCTCGCTAAGTTTTCTATCGCAACAATGTAAGCTGACCACTTGCACGCAAATCTGTATCTACGCCTGCTTGCCGGTACACGATGATGTAATAGTACACATCCGATGGCGCATCTTTCCCATCCCAGGCCTGATTGCCGCTGTACACTTGATTGCCCCAACGGTTGTAAATGGTGAGGGACTGCACACTGCCTGGACAAAAGAATTTGGGTTGAAACACATCGTTCGTTCCGTCCTGATTGGGTGTAAACGCATTCGGGAATCGGGCAGCCTGGGTATTGATTTGCACAAAACGGGTGGCCTGTACTTTACAAAAAGTGTTTTCACCAATGCGGGTTACACTACCTGCCTGGTTAAAAATCAGCTGGTCGTTGTTCAACGGATCTGGCACCGCATTCGAATAGATATACTGATAATTCACCCCGGGCGTATTGCCAAGGGCATTGATTGTAATGGATTCCCCGGCACAAATCGTGTCGCTCGACAAACTAAAACTCAGGTCGATGGGGGTACAAACGGAGGAAATTGGGGTGTTTCCATCCACCAATTCCGGACTCCAAGGCCCCATCAACAGAGGCTGGGCGCTGCTCGGTACGATGGTTTCAAGGATCAATCCCGGCAACATATTAATGCGCGCATCGCCATTTTCGCTGCGTGGACAGCAATCGGTATCCAAACTTAAATCCGGCTTCATTTGGGTAAAAAAGGCATCATCCCCAAATTGGCTGCTCCAGCTACCTGTCGCCACAATTCCTTTTTGGCCAGGCAGTGTTTTCAACCGTTCAAATCCTGCATTTAAGGCCGCTGGCGCCATGTTTTGTAGTTGTACCACTTCGTTTCCGGTGCTGAAACGCAGTAAAAGCGCTGGTGCACCCAAGATATTTGAAAAAGCAGTGCTTATTAATGGTTGGTCGCCCGCCGTTAACAGCATGTCCCCCAACAACAAATCATTGTTTTGATTGGCCAGCCCATAAGACCAGGAAGCGCGTATTTGTACCAAATTAGCGGCTAAATCAACCAACCACAAGCGCTCGTAACCACTTCCGAGGTATTTGGTGTTGCCCGCAAGCATGAAATTGCCCTCGGTGGTTCGCACAATCCGTTTAAGGTAATCGTTGGCAGGTGTCCGCAATTTTTTACAAATAAAAGCCCCGTTTGGCGCTAAACGCATCAACAAACCATCCCAATTTGAACCTTCCACCGAACCCACCACATAAATAAATCCTTGTTCATCGACCACCGCGCCATACAACACACCGGCCGGCACTTCTGGTCCGCTGAGGACGTGTTGCCATTGAATATCCAATTGGTTGTTCAATTTTAACACGGCCGGACGTGCGGGATTATTGCCCATCAAATCCACCCGGCCACTCAACAAATAACCATCCGACAATAAGGTAAGTTCTGAAAATTGGGAAGCCGCTCCCCCCAAACGTTTGCTGTTGATCAACCCGCCTGTGATGGCATCCAGGGTAAACAGCACCGAAAAACTTTGGGAAGGATCCTCCGTAAGCGCGGGCGTGTGTGCGAGCACCAACAGGTTTCCATTCGCGTCTTTTTGAATATCAGCAACTTGTAAAGGAGTATTTCCAGAAAAAATTTGTTGCTCCCAAAGTGTCAGGCCCTGCGGGTTGCGCACTTCAACCCAGGCTCCTGGCGGTGCTCCCGGCGCTTGCTCCGCTAATCCGCCCAAAGCAACATTTCCATTGGAAAGTACTTCCAAGGCGAATGCCTGCTCCAAGGTGTCCTTTCTGCCCGATATATATTGACCAAACTGCTGGGCCTCGAGGATATGACCTAGCATTAAAAATAGCATTAGGAACCGAACCATATATAGTCAACGCAAAGTGGTTATGAAAAAATCTGGCTTCTAATCCATTGAAAATCAATTTTTCATCCATCCATCCTTCAAATCCATTTAAATCTGGATATAAACTGAAAATCAACATTCCGCGGTATGCAGTTCTACTTGTTGTGCATAAACCTCCAACAAATTTCGCGCAATTTCCAGATTATCATAATGGTGGGTGCAAAAATCTTTGGCCGCTTCGCCCAATTGGACCAATTTATTTTTTTGCGCATAACACCAGGTGATGGCTGCTAAAAAATCCTGGGGCGTATCAGCAAGTAAACAATCCGACTTATCCCGGGCTGAAATTCCTTCCATGCCTAACGTAGTGGAAAGCACCACTTTACCTACTGCCATACCTTCCAGGATCTTTGCGCGCATGCCTCCGCCAGATAATAATGGCACCACCATTATGGAATGTTGGTTGATAAAATCGGGTGCACTGGGTACTTCACCGTGAAAAATAACGCGGGGCAGGTTTAATTCTTTGATCCATTTTGGTGCCGTACGCCCTGCAATGTGAAACGTCAATTCCGGGAACGCAGGGGCCAACATGGGCGTCCACACCTGCTCCAAAAACCAGCGCAAGCCCTCCTGGTTGGGCATCCAATCGAGCGAACCGATAAAAGAAAGGCTCAAAGGGCGGTTAAAACTCGAATAATCAGGCGTGTAATCCCGCGAATCCAATCCAATGGGCGTTACATAAGCAGGTTTGCGCAAGCCAAGGCGTTGAAAATGTTCCACATCGCGTGCACTGATACCGATAAGCAAATCGTAATCATTCAGGCGTGCAATTTCGTATTGTTTAAGTCTTGGTGTAATTTTGCGCAAATACCACTTGCGCAGGGGATTGCTGTTGTCGGCAACCCTTTCCCAAATTTCATGTTCCACGTTGTGCGCCCGCAAAGCAATAATGGCATTGGAATGCTGGCGGATCACGGGAATATAAGGGGCAAGGTAAAGCGACTCTAACTGAACAATATCATATTGGCCCGATTGCAACAAAGCCGCCAAACGCTGCGCGAATTCGGGGCTGTCGAACCGATCGACGTGGTAAGATTTGTTGGTAAAAAGGTTGAAAAACGCAGGCAAAGGCCGAATTCGGTTGTCGACATACACGGTTTCAATCGATGCATAATGATCGAAATCGGGCGGTAACACGGCTGTATCAAACCAATGTTTGCTGGTATTCATGGAGCAAAGCGTGACTTCACAGCCCAATTCGGCAAATGCCCGGGCCAGGTAAGTCACCGCAATGGCTTCACCGTCTTTCAACGGATACGGAAATTTTTTACAGAGTTGAAGAATTTTCATCATGGATTAGACGGTAATTTGAGGGAAAAGTTGGAATTACATTTTTTTAAGGAACTTTGTGCCATGATCGTAGAAGCAACAAACATCCATAAATCTTTTGGTCACCTGCAAATTCTGAAGGGCGTTAACCTCGGAATCAAGCGGGCGGAGATCGTTAGCATCATCGGCAAATCCGGGGCCGGCAAAAGTACACTCTTACACATTCTGGGCACCCTTGATTACGCTGATCAAGGTGAAATAAAAATTAATGACCAGACAATCAGTGCTTTATCGGCGCGAAAACTGGCGGCTTTCCGCAACCAGCATATCGGTTTTGTGTTTCAGTTCCATCATTTATTGCCCGAATTTACCGCACTGGAAAACGTGTGCATCCCCGGCTTTATTCAAAACACACCCACCGAAACAGTCAAAAAACGCGCCGAATCCTTGCTTACCTACCTGGGATTGGCCGATCGCCTCCAACACAAACCCACCGAACTCAGCGGCGGCGAACAACAACGGGTCGCGGTAGCACGCGCACTCATCAATCAACCCGAAGTCATTTTTGCCGACGAACCTACCGGAAATCTGGACAGTGCCGCCTCCCAGGAAATGCATCAACTCATCAAACAATTGCGTTCCGATTACGGACTGGCTTTTGTTATTGTCACCCACAACAAAGAACTCGCCGATCTGTCAGATCGCTGCCTTGAAATGCAGGATGGATTATTGATCTGAGGACCCTCAACTCTGCCGAACGTTTATGCGCCTATATCTGCTGCCTGTATTGCTTTTTTTAACAGCCTGTACCATTGCTCGAAAACAAGAAAAAATTGATTTTCAAGCAATTAAGTTTGAAAATCGACCCAAAAATATTATCCTCCTGATTGGAGACGGCATGGCACTTGCACATGTCTCTGCCAACTTGTACTGGCGCGGAAACAACAAGTCCATCTTCGAAGAATTCCCCTTTCTCGGATTTCATAAAAGTTTATCCTTTGACGATCTGGTGACGGATTCGGCAGCCGGGGCTACCGCTTTTGCCTGCGGACATAAAACCAGCAATGCTGCCATTGGCGTGTTACCGCCCGATAATCAGCCCTGTACCACCATTTTAGAAGAAATGGATGGCCTGGGTTGGGCAACAGGCATGGTGGTAACTTGCTCTGCTCCCCATGCCACACCTGCTTCTTTTATTGCCCACCGGGAAATGCGCGCACAAACGGAAGAAATTGCGCTCGATTATCTTAAAACGCCTTTGGACTGCTTTATCGGCGGCGGGGCGCAATATTTTGATGAACGCGGAGACAAGGTTAATTTAGTCGATTCTTTAAAAAACAAAGGCTATGTTATTCGCAGAGGCCTGTCGTTCAATAAATTACCTTTAGATGGCTCGGCGCCTTTTATGTTGTTTACGGATCATCGCGAGCCTGGTACTGCTTCTGGTGGACGAACTTATTTACCCGGGGCTACCACACTGGCCTGTGAATATTTAAAAAAACGCAGCGAAAAAGGCTTTTTTTTAATGGTTGAAGGCAGTCAGATTGATTGGGCTTGTCATGCCAATGACCGAAACTGGCTGAAGGCTGAAATGGACGATTTCGATGATACCGTGCGCCGGGCCCTGGAATTTGCAGCAAAGGATCGATCAACGTTGGTAATTGTAACCGGAGATCATGAATGCGGTGGACTGTCCTTAAATAAAACCGACAGTAAAAAAGATTTTAAAGGCACTTTTGTCGTGCGGATGCATACCGCCGCATTGGTGCCTGTATATGCGTATGGCCCACAAGCGCACTTGTTTTCAGGCATTTATGACAATACCGACATTTATTACAAGATGCGTGCGGCCTTGAATTTGCCTTCCAATTGACCAAGATCAACATAGACCCTTCGTTAGGTTTATTTTTGTTCGTACTTTTGCATGTGAATCCTCTATATTAACCTAAATCGCGCAACATTGACACTAATTAAATCTATTTCGGGCTTTCGGGGCACCATTGGCGGAACAGTCGGACAAAACTTGACCCCACAAGATATTGTTGAATCTACTGCAGCGTATGGCGCATGGGTGTTGGCACAGGAAAAAGGGAAAAGCATTGTAATTGGCCGTGACGGTCGTATTTCAGGCGAATTGGTCAGCCAATTGGTATGCAGCACTTTGCGGGCAATGGGTTTGGACGTAATTGATTTAGGCTTGAGCACAACGCCTACGGTGGAAATGGCCGTTGTAATGGAACAAGCGGCAGGAGGTATTATCCTCACTGCAAGCCACAATCCAAAGGAATGGAATGCCCTTAAATTGCTGAACCACAAGGGAGAGTTCATCAGTGCTGCCGATGGCGCAGCTTTGTTGCAATTGCTGGAAGACGGCGACATTACCTATGCGACCGTAGATCAAATGGGTACCTACAAAACCGATGACACCTATATTCAAAAGCATATCAAAGCGATTATCGATTTGCCGCTGGTGGAGGTGGCTGCCATCAAAGCAAAAGGTTTTAAAGTCGTGGTAGATGCCATAAATTCAACCGGAGCCTTGTCGGTACCCCCCTTGTTGGAAGCATTGGGATGTACCGTTGTGGTGATAAATGGCGAAATCACAGGCAATTTTGCACACAATCCAGAGCCGCTCAAGAACCATTTGAGTCAATTATCTTCTGAGGTTCGGATGCAAAAAGCCCAACTGGGCATTGCGGTTGATCCGGATGTGGACCGCCTGGTGTTTATGTGTGAAGACGGTGAGTTGTTTGGCGAAGAATACACTTTGGTCGCCGTGGCCGATTATGTTCTATCAAAACGCGGCGGCGGCAATACCGTTTCCAACCTGTCGAGTACGCGTGCCTTGCGCGATGTGACCGAAAAATATGGTGGAACATATTATGCCTCGGCCGTGGGTGAGGTAAATGTGGTAGAAAAAATGAAAGCAGTAGATGCCGTAATCGGTGGCGAAGGCAACGGCGGTATTATTGTACCCGAATTACATTATGGACGCGATGCATTGGCGGGTATTGCCTTGTTTTTGAGCCACTTAGCACAGGTTGGAAAACAAATTTCAACCCTGCGTGGCACCTATCCCGACTATCAAATGGCCAAAACCAAACTTGATCGCACGGAAGATATCGACCTGAACAAGATTTTCAAAGCCCTGCAGGAAAAATACCGCAACGAAAAAATCAATACCGAAGACGGTTTAAAAATTGATTTTGAGGAAGGTTGGGTACATTTGCGTCCATCGAATACCGAACCAATTATTCGCGTGTATTCTGAAAGCAATTCGATGGTTATTGCCGAAAATTTAGCCAAAAAAATCATTTCCGACATTCAATCTTTAAGGTAAGCATGCGTAAAGCACCTTCCCTGCCATACCAGCCCAACCAGTTTGTACATGCAAAGAGTTTATTTTGACAATGCCGCGACTACCCCTATTTCCGATGCTGTAATTGAGGCGATGGTGCCTGTGTTAAAACAGCATTATGGCAATCCATCCAGTATTCATGCCGAAGGACGGTCGGTACGTACTTTGCTCGAAAGCGCAAGAAGGGTGGTAGCACAACATATCGGCGCAAGCACCGCAGATGTATTTTTCACCTCTGGCGGCACTGAAAGCAACAATATGGCCATCAGATGCGCCGTACGGGACCTGGGTGTACAACGCATTATCAGCAGCCCGGTGGAACACCATTGTGGATTGCATTCCATTGAATCGCAGGAAAAATATCAAGGTGTGGAAGTGGTATTATTGTCTGTAGACACCCTGGGTCGGATCGATTTAAACGAACTGGAACAAGCATTACAGGCTGGACAAGGTAAAAAAACGCTGTTATCGCTCATGCACGCCAACAACGAAATTGGCACGATGATCGATTTGGAGGCCGTTGCAGCATTGTGCAGCCAATACAATGCCCTTTTTCATACCGATACGGTGCAAACGATTGGGCATTTCCCAATTAATGTCAACCATACTAAAATAAACTTTCTTTCAGGCGCGGCACATAAATTCCACGGCCCTAAAGGCGTTGGTTTTATTTACATCAACCCGGATTCGCCGATCAAACCCTTCATCGACGGCGGCGCGCAAGAACGCAACATGCGCGGAGGCACTGAAAATGTATATGGCATTGTGGGCCTTGCCAAGGCACTTGAATTGGCCAGCAATGAATTGGAAGCGCGCAGCAACCATATTCGCGACCTGCGCGACTACATGCGCGCGCAATTACAAACGCAATTTCCTGATATTCAATTCAATGGCGATATCGACGGACTTTGCTTATACACCGTTTTAAGTGTTTCTTTTCCGCCAGGCCCAAAAAATGAATTGTTGTTATTGAGCCTGGATATTGCAGGCGTGAGTGCCTCTGGTGGCAGTGCATGTTCCAGTGGCGCAGAAAAAGGCAGCCATGTCTTGGAGGCCATTGGCGCCGATCCGGAACGCAAAAGCATCCGTTTTTCCTTTTCACATTACAACACGCGGGAGGAAGTTGATTTTGTCGTAAAACAATTAGCGCAAATTCTGGCGCCCAAAAAAGTAAGCGTTCCAGCGTAAGTTTGGATGCGCTTCAATTAAACAAGCTGACAACACCCAATTCGTTTAACAACCATTAAAAAACATGAAACACTTATCCACCCTTTTATGGATTCCAGCGTTTATCTTACTGGTAATCGCATGTGCCCAAAATACACCTGCGGTAGCCGATACGCCATTGAGCGTAAAAATGGAGTCTTATCAATATAAAAAATGTGTGCGGGACTCCCTTTGTGCAACGCTGGATTTTACCTATCCCGTACTGAGTGGTGGAAAAAATGCCGCAGCAGTGCAGGCAATCAATGACTCGTTGACTGATTTTGTAAAAATGGTGGCAGGCGCAGATCCCAAGGGCGACCTTAAAACAAGATTGGATTCGGCAGGCTTCAATATGTACCAAGCGTTACTCGAATCCGATATTGCAGCTGGGTATAACATGCCCTGCACCAATGAGCTGCGCAGCAAAATTGTTCTGCAAAATACCAAGTTTGTGTCGGTACAAATGGACAACTACAGCTATATGGGAGGTGCGCACGGTAATTATGGCACTGGACTCAATACATTCGACCTTAACACAGGTAAAAGCGTGTCGCTCACAGATATCATTGCCGATACCAGTGCCATTCGGCCGATGTTAGAAAAAGCATTTATTGAGCAAAAGAAACAACCTGGAGAAAACCCTAAGTTATCAGACCTTGTATTTCCAGAAATCAAACAGTTGCCAATACCATTGCAATGGTGCATTATGCCAGAAGGGGTGCGCTTTATTTACAATCCGTACGAAATAGGGGCTTATGCCTTGGGGCAAACGGACATTACCCTCAACTGGGCGCAACTGGGGAACTTGGTGGATCAAAAAAAGTGGCTGGACTAAGGGCTTTTACCAAAGCGTTTTACAATTTTATTTCGTTTATTAGACTTGTTGCGGTGGAGCGTTGAAAACAACGCAAAAACGCAACAAGTCTACTGTTTTAAACGCTTGACCATGCGACTATATATACTTTTATTGCTCCTGATAGCTAGCAATACCGCATTTTCACAAAAAATGCTGATCCTAGAACGGGCCAACCGCGCCAAAACCACTAAAATGTACATTGGTGCATCCTTGCACTATCGTATGAAAGGTGCTGAAAACTATTGGTACCAAAGTGTTATCACCGATATATTACCGGAATCCAAAACCCTGTTGCTGGATAATTTCCCGGTCAAAGTGGACAGCATCGCCGAAATAAAGGTGCGTCGCCACCCGTTTGTCCGATTGATCGGTGGCACCTTGTTCACCTTTGGCGCTTCTCTGGCCTTTGCTACCACCATAGCCGCCATAAAAGGGGACGAATACCGCTATGGTCTTTTATACGGTGTTTCAGGTGGCTCAGCCTTGACGGGCCTTGCAATGTCTACCAATCGCACCCTCAAATTGGGTAAAAAACACCGATTGCGTATAATTGAAATCAAATTTGAGCGTTAGCCATTGATTATTTCCATCGCTTCCTCACACACTGCTTTCGACTAAGTCCCAAGGATTTTCAAAAAATCGACTATTTATGCCAAGGGAATAAAGATACTACTACACCGGATCCGCCACAAATCGTATAGAAAGTGAATTCACGCAGTGCCGGGTATTTTTTTCGGTAAAACGTTCACCATCAAACACGTGCCCTAAATGACCACCGCAATTGGCGCAGGTAATTTCTACCCGCTTCATCCCAAAACTTACATCAGTATGCCGAATGATGGCACCCGGAATTTCATCATCAAATGATGGCCAACCGCAATGGCTGTCAAACTTGTCTGAGGAGTTATATAAAGGTGTATTACAGCGGCGACAAATAAAAACACCTTTTGCCTTGTGGGTAACGTATTCGCCGGTAAATGCCCGTTCTGTTCCTTTTTCCGCAATAACGTGGTGCTCTTCAGGCGTCAGGTCATTCCATTCGGGATGATTGTTCATGCTGTGTTCGATTTGTTATAAAATTTTGACTTACAATTTTAATACAACAAAGTCACTTTGTAAAAGATCAGAAAAAGCGGGTAAAAATGTTCAATTCCGCCAACGATCATCGGTTAACGCCTCCAAAAAAGCCTTCAGGTCGGACTTCTCGTCCATACTCAAGCCCAACGGACGGTCCAGCAGTGTATCGCGGTTGATCGGATTTTTCACAAATTGGTCGGGCGTATCATAGAATTCGATCACCTGTTCGAGGGTTTTGAACATACCATTGTGCATGTACGGACCCGTTACCGCCACATTGCGCAAACCCGGCACCTTGAATTTGCCTAAATCAGCAAGATCTTTGGTCTGGTTATATCGTCCTTTGTCTTGAAATGCTTCGCCATTATATAAACCAATGTTTCGAAACTCATCGCCGGTAAAATCGGGGGTAAAATGACAATCAAAACATTTGCCTTTATTCATAAATATGCGTCGACCGCGCACCGCCGCCGCATCCATGCCATTGGGATTGCCTTTCATATAGCGATCAAAGGGCGTATCGGACGTTTCCAGGGTGCGGATAAAGGCCGCAATGGCCTGACTGACCAATTCCGCATTGGGTGGGGCCTGGAATAATTGCTGAAACAATACCGCGTACTCCGGATGGCGGGTGAGGCGGGCTTCAATCAGGGCAGGATGGGCGCGCATTTCCAAACTATCCTGTACGGGCATCATAATTTGTTGTTCGAGGGTAGCCGCCCGCCCGTCAAAAAAGAAGTGTTCTCTGGAGCTCATGTTGGTGATGCCCTGGGTGTTGCGCCGCCCCAAGCGCCCCCCTACCCCTTTGCTAAACGGCGTGGTGTCCGAAAAAGCAAAGGCCGGTAAATGGCAAGTGCCACAACTAATGGTACTGTCTTCTGATAAAATAGGGTCAAAAAACAGGCGTTCGCCCAGTGTTTCCACCGTTAGAGGGCTTATTTGGCTGAATGACAACAGCATACCAAACGTAGCGACCGCAAACCAAAAGAGTTTTCCTTGTTTCATGCCGCAAAATTAAGCGCTGTTGTTGGTATCGCAGCTGACCAAAATCATAATACTTTGTGAAAAAACTGCTAAAAATGAAACCGCGCCCCGGTATTTCCGAAAATTAGCAGAGAGACCAACAAACAAAATTATCTTTGCCGCCCAAGAACAACGGTGGCGTCTATAACTTTTTAGACGTCCGTATGTTTAACGACCATTATGTCCGAGATAATTACATTAAATACCATTGAAGAGGCCTTGATCGACTTTCGGGCTGGCAAGATCATCATTGTTGTAGACGATGAGGACCGCGAAAACGAAGGCGATTTTGTGTGTGCTGCCGAGACGGTCACCCCGGAGGTGATCAATTTTATGGCTACCCACGGCCGCGGCCTCATTTGTACCCCCATCGAAGAAAAACGCGCCGATGAATTGGGTTTGAACCTCATGGTCCATTCCAATACCGCACTGCACGAAACGGCATTTACGGTTTCGATCGACCTGACTGGGCATGGATGCTCGACGGGCATCAGTGCTTATGACCGCGCCACAGGGATTCGCTACTTAACCGATCCTGCCGCAAAAGGAACCGATTATGCACGTCCGGGCCATATTTTCCCGCTACGCGCGAAAACAGGCGGTGTCTTACGCCGTACCGGTCACACAGAAGCAACAGTCGACCTCGCGCGCATGGCGGGCATGTACCCGGCGGGCGTGCTCGTGGAAATCCTCAATGCCGATGGTACCATGGCGCGGTTGCCGCAACTGTTGGAAATTGCCAAGCAGCACGACCTTAAAATCATTTCCATCGATGACCTGGTGGCCTACCGCATGCGCAGCGAACGCCTGGTAAAACGGGAATTGGAAATGAACATGCAAACCATTTATGGCGAATTTGAAGCCATTGTATACACCGATGTGGCCAGTGGCGACACCCATTTAGTGTTAAAAAAAGGCAACTGGACCGACGATGAACCCGTGCTGGTGCGCATGCACTCCTGGTCGGAAACGGGCGGTATTCTTGGCAATTTATTGGCCGATTATGGCACCCAGATCTCCTCGGCATTGCAGGAAATCGCCAAAAATGGCAAAGGTGCCTTTGTGTACCTGCGTCAGGGAGATAAGGCCAATTTGCTTGCCAAGTTGCAGTATTACAAGCAGTTAGCCGATGAAGGCTCCGCCGATAAATTTGAATTGCATACCAATTTGGGTAAAAAAGATTTTGGCGTTGGCGCCCAGATTTTGCGGGATCTGAAAATTTCAAAAATCCGCCTGCTCACCAACCATCCCAAGCCCCGCACCGGCTTTATCGGGTACGGATTGGAGGTGGTTGAAAATTTGAAAATTGGGGAGTAAGTGCGCTTTGCATTTAAAAACAACCATTATTGTTATTTTTGCGTCATCACATGGAAAAGCAGCAAACGGTACAACCGTACAACAGCGGCGAAGGCAAAAAAGCCGAAGTCGAACAAATGTTTGATAAAATAGCCCCGCGGTATGATCTGCTCAACCGGGTTTTGTCGTTGGGCATTGATGTATCGTGGCGCAAAAAAGCCATTGGTTATCTGAACGGCCGAGCAGGAATGGACATTCTGGATGTGGCAACCGGGACTGCCGATGTAGCGTTGATGATGGCCAAACAATTGAAGCCCAACAAGGTCATTGGAGTTGATATTGCCAACCAAATGCTCGATTTTGGTCGAATAAAAATCAAAGCGCAACAGTTGGAGGCGCTTGTTACCCTCGAAACGGGCGACAGCGAAAACCTGCGTTTTGAAGACGAAACCTTTGATGCGGTGACCGTGGCTTTTGGGGTGCGCAACTTTGAAAACCTGGAAAAAGGACTGTCTGAAATGCTGCGGGTTTTGCGCCCTGGCGGACGGGTGGTGATCTTGGAATTTTCAAAACCACATGTTTTTCCATTTAAACAACTATACAATGCATACTTCAAATACGTTTTACCCTTCATCGGACGTTTAACAAGCCGGGATGTGCGGGCATACACGTATTTGTTTGAAAGTGTGCAAGTATTTCCCGAAGGCGAACGCTTCCTTCATATTTTAACCAAAACAGGTTACCAAGACCCGATATGCGAAAGATTAACGTTAGGAATTTGCTCCATTTACAGCGCGGTGAAAGCATCCAACGCATCCAACAATTAATGCTTGGTGCCTTGCTCCTGGTGCTTTTTAGCGCTTCGGATGTACAGGCGCAATTTAATCAAGGTTCGAACATCAATTACCTCGATTTTCAGTCGAAACCTTATTATTTTGGAATTACCTTGGGCTATAACCAGAGTAATTTCCGCATTTACCATTCCAAAAATTTTATCCGCAACGACTCTTTCGCCACGGTGGAATCGATCAACGGACCGGGTTTTAACTTGGGGATTGTATCCAATTTGAAAATTGGCGAGTACTTTGACATCCGTTTTTTACCAACACTTTCATTTGTGGAACGCACGATTCGGTACAGTCCTGCAGGCGATGCGGGTCGGATTGTTTCGCGCCCCATTGAGTCCGTTTTGGTCGAATTGCCGTTTCATGTGCGCTATAAATCGGCGCCTTACCACGATTGCCGCTTGTTTGTTATTGCGGGCATCAAATATTCCTTTGACGTAGCCAGTGATTCGCGCACCCGCCAATCGGCAAGTTTGGTAAAAATTGCCCCCACCGATTTCCAGCTGGAATATGGTGCCGGGGTACAGTTTTTCTTTCCCTATTTCATATTTTCTCCCGAGTTGAAAATTTCGCAGGGCCTTAACAACATCCTGATTTTCAACGACCGATTGGAGCAAAGTAATGTGATCGAAAAAGTGCTGTCACGCTGCCTGACGATTTCGTTGCATTTTGAAGGTTAAACGCAACCTTTTGCATATTTTTGGGGTTGAAACGAACTTATGATCCCACCCAAACAGGTACAGGAAATATTGGATCTCACCCGCATTGAAGAGGTGATTGAAGATTTTGTTACCCTGCGCAGACGCGGGGTAAACCTTATTGGTCTGTGCCCGTTTCACAACGAAAAGTCTCCTTCGTTCAATGTAAACCCCACCCGCAACATTTTTAAGTGTTTCGGGTGCGGTAAAGGGGGCGATGCCGTGACCTTTTTAATGGAGCACGAGCATTTTGCCTATCCCGATGCCTTGCGTTGGTTGGCCCGCAAATACAATGTGGAAATTCAGGAAATCGTGCGTTCCCCGGAACAGGTGGCGGAAATGCAATACACAGATTCGCTGTACATTGTAAATGATTTTGCACTCCAGCATTTTCAACAGCAATTATTCGATACCGATGAAGGCAAATCGGTGGCGCTTTCCTATTTCAAACAACGCGGTTTGCGGGAAGAAACCATCCGTAATTTCGGCTTAGGATATGCGCCCGACCAATGGGATTTATTGTTGAAAACAGCCAAATCCATAGGGCATGACCCGGATATGCTGCGCAAATTAGGCTTGGTCAACCAGGAAGCCACCCGCGATTTTTTTCGCGCGCGTGTAATGTTTGCCATCCATAATTTATCGGGCAAAGTGGCCGCTTTTGCCGGACGCACCATGTCGTCAGATAAAAACACCCCAAAATATATAAATAGCCCGGAAACAGAGATTTATGTAAAAAACAAAATCCTGTATGGGGCTTTTCAGGCCAAAAAAGCCATTCGGCAAAAAGACGAGTGTATTCTGGTGGAAGGGTATATGGATGTGATTTCACTGCACCAGGCGGGCATTGAAAATGTGGTAGCCTCCAGCGGCACTTCGCTCACGGAAGGCCAATTGCAACTGATTAAACGCAATACCAATAATTTAAAAATATTATATGATGGCGACCCGGCGGGCATCAAGGCAGCTTTGCGCGGCCTCGACCTGGCTTTAGAGCAGGATATGAATGTGCGCATTGTATTGCTGCCCGATAAAGAAGACCCGGATAGTTATGTACAAAAGTATGGTGGTGAAGCATTTACAGAGTTTACCACCCGGGAGTCGAAAGATTTTATTTTGTTTAAGACGCAGTTGTTGCTGGCCGAAACCAAAGGAGATCCGATTAAAAAATCGATATTGGTAAAAGATATCGTGGCAAGCATTGCCAAAATACCCGATCCGATTAAGCGGAGCCTGTATTTGCGCGAATGCAGCGCGTTGATGGAAGTGGACGAAAATGCGTTGGTGAGCGAGATCAACAAACTGATTCAAACTGCGCTTAAGAAAAAGGCCGATAAAGATGCCCGTTCACCGAGCGCGGCTTCTGATTCACCCGGAGTAGCGCCCAATCCCGAATTTCCAACGGCCGACCCGGCATTGGTAACGCCCCGAGAACGGCCGGTTCAAAAAGGCGATGAATTTCAGGAGCGGGATATTGTTCGACTTTTAGTTTTATATGGCGAGCAAATGCTGCCTAAAGAACAAATTACGGTAGCGGCTTACATTTTGCTGGATATTGAAGAGTCGCTGGATACGTTTGATTTTCCCTTGTACGGACGTTTTGCCCGCGAATACCATCAAATGATCGTAGAAGGAAAATCCGTTGATCGACATTATTTTTTAAACCACGAAAATCCGCAAATTTGCGAATTGACCGTGAATATATTGAGTATGCCCTGGGAAATGTCGCCCAATTGGGAGGAACGCTTCAACAACCCTTTGCAAAACCAGCCCATGCCCGATTTGAACTTTGACACAGACGCCCGGCAGGCCCTGGATCGGTTTAAATTGCGCAAATTGATGAACATGTGCGAAATTAACCTGGTGCGCATTCGGGCCGCCTCCGTAGCGGGTGACATGGATACGATGATGCATTATATGCGGGTACAGCAAAAACTGAATGAATCGCGCAATGAATTGGCGGCCCGGGTAGGAACGGTGGTACTGTCGAAGTGATTTGGAAATTCTTACGATTGCCCTTACTTTTGAACAAAATAATGTGATGCAAGCAGATTTTGCAAAACCTGTGGTACCCAAAAGTCGGAAAAAAATACTGACTTATGATGATTATGCTGCACTGACTCCGGCAGGGAGCGGCCGATATGAATTATTGAACGGAAAAATAATCGAAATGCCATCTCCTACCCCCGCGCACCAAAGGGTTGCCAGACAATTATTTAAAAAAATGGATGCTTTTGTGGAACTAAACCAGTTAGGTGCGTTGTTTTTTGCACCATTGGACACTGTTTTTGACCAAACCAATACGTTTCAGCCGGATATTTTATTTATTTCAAAAAGCCGCAGTTCCATTATTGAAGCAAAAAAAATTGAAGGCGCACCTGATTTGGTCGTTAAGATCTTGTCGGATGGAAATACCGCCAAGGAAATGAGTTATAAAAAATACATCTATGAATCCAGCGGGGTTTTGGAATATTGGATCGTAAATTTACTCAAACAGACCGTTACCGTTTACAACAATATAGAAGGTGAGTTGCTGCCTTCCGGCATTTTTTCCCCCTCAGAAAAGGCCATTTCTCAAATTTTATCCGGCTTTGAGCTGCCTGTAAGTGATCTGTTCGGTTAATTTTATCCTTCGATGCGTCCTTGACGAAATTTAAACATGACACTTACCATTTTAGGCAATTCCGCGGGCGGACCGTTTCACGGAAGACATTATACCGCCCATTTTTTACAGGTCGAAAATTCTTATTTCCTGATTGATTGTGGCGAGGGCACGCAAATGCAAATGTTTCAATACCGCACCAAAACGGATCGGGTCAACCAAATTTTTATCACCCATTTGCATGGCGATCACATGTTTGGCTTGTTGGGCTTGATTACCAATTGGTCGCTTAAAGGACGCACGGCGCCCTTGCAGATTTTTTCGCCACCGGGCTTGGAGGAATGGATTGAAACGACTTGTCGGGTTTGTTCGGTACGCCTCCCCTACTCCATCGAGTTTGTGGTGGTGGATGCAAGCGTTTCCCAAAAAGTATTTGAAAATTCGGTTGTGGAGGTTTGGACCGTGCCGTTGAACCATCGTACTGCCTGTACCGGTTGGATTTTTAGAGAAAAAGAAAAGCAACGCAATATTCTGAAAACCAAGATTGACGCATACCAAATACATTATAGTTTGATTCCGGGTATTAAAGCGGGCAATGACTTACAATTGCCAGATGGTCAAGTAATTACAAATGCTGAACTAACTACACCGCCGCCTCGGCCACTTTCTTATGCTTTTTGCAGCGATACAGCCCCTTCCGATGCGGTCGTAGCGGCGGTAAAAGGCGTGGATGTATTGTACCATGAGGCTACTTTTACAAACGAACACGTGGAGGAAGCGCTTATTTCCTTTCATTCAACAGCAGCACAGGCGGCACAAGTTGCCAAAGATGCCGAAGTGGGTCAACTCATTTTGGGCCATTTTTCGGGCAGATATGCCGATGCGGAACAACATTTGGCGGAAGCACGTGTTATTTTTACGAATACGTTTGCCGCAGAAGAAGGGGTACCTATCGAAATTACGGCAAATGCCGATATTAAAGTATGAAGAAAATACTGTTTATAAGCTGTTTTTGTGTCTTTTCCAGCCTGCTTTGGGGACAAAAACCGCCGGTAATTGGCAAATACTGGATTGAATTTAAAGACAAAGCGCAATCGCCGTACTGCACTTGTCGGCCCTGGGAATTTCTTTCCGCGCGCGCACTCGCACGCCGTGCCCGCGCAGGCATCGCCGTGGTCGACAATGATTTGCCCGTCAATCCGGCCTATTTGAATGCTTTGCGTGCAAAAAATGTGCGGATTCATCATACATCACGGTGGATGAATGCGGCTACTGTGATCACAGATTCGAGTGGCGCGGCCAGTTTGCGTTCCTTGCCGTTTATCCAGCAAATTACCTATGTAGGTCGGCATATTGTGCCCAAGGAGCCGAAAGACCGGCCATTAAAGCATCGAATTGTAACAACAAATTATCCAAAAGCAGGAGATGGTGCTGACGATTTGGGTTATGGAGGCTTGCAGAACAGCCTGCTCAACCTGCCATTGTTGTATTATGCGGGTGTAAAAGGCGATGGGATATGGATCGCGGTGATGGACGGTGGATTTAATAACGTGGATACCATGCCTTTTTTTGACAGCATTGCCTTGACGGGGCGCTTGTTTCCAGGCTGGGATTTTGTGGAGCACGATGGCGGTATTTACGAAAGTGCACAACATGGCACTGCGGTTTTATCGGTCATGGGTGCCAATTTGCCGGGCTATTTTGTTGGAGCCGCACCGCATGCCACCTATTTTTTGATTAAAACAGAAGATACTGCGGGCGAATACCCGGTTGAAGAGACCAATTGGATTGCGGGTGCAGAGTGGGCCGATAGCGTTGGAGTGGATATTATCAATGCCTCTTTGGGCTATACCAGTTTTAATGATACCACTTTGAGCCATAATTTCAAACAATTGGACGGTAAAACGGCGATTGGATCGATCGGTGCTGCCATTGCGGCAACCAAGGGGATGATTATTTGCAACAGTGCGGGCAATTCGGGCGATGAACCCTGGCGTTATGTCGGTGTACCTGCCGACGCAAAAGGGATCATGGCCGTAGGTGCTATAACACCTGCCTCTACACGCGCTGATTTCAGTTCGATGGGGCCTACTGCGGATGGACGCATCAAACCAGATTTGGTTGCGCCGGGCGAACAGGTTGTCGTTGCGGGCGATGTGGGTACTGAATTGGGTTTATCCAATGGCACTTCTTTGGCCAGTCCGATGCTGGCGGGTGGTTTAGCCGCCCTTTGGAGCGATTTTCCTGAAAAAACAGCTACTGAAATATTGGAAGCAGTGTATCAAGCGGCCGATCAAAATACCGAGCCGGATAACGCGCGCGGTTATGGCTTGCCCAATTTGGCCAAAGCCTGGTTGCATTTGCACGGGTTTTGGGTAGCCGCCCAGCCCAATGACGCGCATGCAGATGCTTTTTTTGCCAGCAACCGCGACGCAGGCACGATGCAGTTTTTAGTTTTTAGTGCAATGCCCGATGCGGTACAGTCGATTTCACTGGTGGATGAAAGTGGACGGGTTTACCCGGTAACGGATTTCAGCGTCAGCAATCAAAAAATCAGCCGGATTTGGCTTCGGGGATTAATGCAGTTGCCGCCGGGGATATATCAGGTCCGAGTGGTTACGAATCAGTCGACCATCAACCTGTTAGGCTTGTTTTTCTAATAAATTTTTACGGGCTCCTATGCTCCCCGCATTTTCCAGATAACTTCTTCCACGCCTAAATCCGAGGCAAGTTGGCGGCCCAGGATAAAGAAATAATCGGAAAGTCGGTTCAGGTATTGCAGCACCATGGGGTCTACGGCATCCTGGTGGTGGAGAGCAACGACCAGGCGTTCGGCCCGACGGGTTACGGTACGGCAAATATGGCAAGCGGAAACCGTGGGATGCCCGCCGGGAAGGATGAAATTGCGTAAGGGCGGCAATTGATCATCCATGGTATCCATTTCATTTTCAAGCAGTTGAATATCGTCTGGCCGCAAATCGGGTGCCATCGGTTTGGCTGGATCAGAGGCAAGGTGTGCACCAATGCTAAACAGGCGATGCTGGATTTGTTCCAATACCGCACGTGTCGTGTTGGCCTGCACCTGGTCACGCAATGCGCCAATAAAAGCGTTTAGTTCGTCAACAGAGCCATAAGCATCCACCCGAAGATCACTCTTGGAAACGCGGCGGCCACCAAAAAGGCCAGTTTGGCCTTCATCGCCTGTTTTGGTATAAATTCGAAAAGCCATGTATTTTATTGTTTAATAAACGCGTATCCCCCTTTCGTAGCGCCCCACACTTGTTCCTTTTTTTCATTAAAACCCTGATCCCAACTAAGCAACATTTTATCGGTAATGGTTACAGTAGATCTTGCATATTTGGCACCTCGGAGGGTACTTTCACAGCCATTTCCTTGTGTGGCACCTTTAAAAGAACCGTCTTTTTGAATTTGCAAAAACACCGTACAGCCTTCGCGCAGCAGCAAATTCGCAGGTTTATATTGATCTAAAACAGAGGGTGCTTTATAAGCACCAATCCATTTAGTGGGTTCATCAATGGTGTAAACAATGCTTTTAAAGCCCGTTTCGCCATCGCGTTCTACTTTATACACGCGTTGGCGGTAAGGTTTTTCAGGCGTTTGCGCAGTTGCCTGTTCTACATACAACCAATGGTTGGCTTTATCCGCCGTCCAGATTGGTCGAATATGCAAGCGAATATCAAAATAATCGGAGTCTTGCAGACTTTGCGCTTGACTACTAAAATCGCCGGTCATGTGTGTAAGCAGCAATGCAAGCGGGTCTCTCGGTGCCAATCCCTGTTTGGTAGCAGCACATTGCCAAGCAAGCAGTGCAACACAAAGCAACCAGATATTGTTCAGTTGCACCTTTTGTAAAGTCATGCGTGGCTCCTTTTAATGATTCCCACCTTCCTTTTTAGCGGGAGGGGCGATGGTTTGATTGGTTGGTGCCTGAGCGTCTTTGCCACGCGGGCTACCCATTGCAGGTTTCATTGAATCAATATTTTGATCGGTGGTAGGTGCTATGTCTTGGCCAGGCCCTTGAGGGTTAATTTTCGACAAAGTGCCGTCTGCATTTTTAGTATACTCTTTAGCCATTTTCTTAGCCGCTTCACAAGAAGCGCATTCGAAAGGCAAATTATTCAACACAGCCCAAGTGCCGGGTGCCCAATCTTTTAACGGTTTTTGAAGTTCTGTATTTTTAGTGCGGCCTTGGGCGAGGGTAAAGCGTTCGAGCAATAACACCTTCAACTTGGGTTTCAGGTTCTGGCAGGCGATGGCAAAACGGTCATCGGTAGCAACCGGGATAAGTTCCAGGCAGGTTTGCGCATGGTTGAGGGCATCGGTACCATCGGTGGTGCCGTGAAACTCCATCATGTCTTTAATAGCGTTTAAGTCGGCTTTTTTGGCCTTTTCGAGGGTTGGTTCGTATTTAAAACCCATTTGGGTAGCGAATTTCACTAAGGAAGGAGCCACGGTAACCTCATTATTACGACCAGATTTTGCATCATTTTGGCAGCTTCCATTCACCATTGGAAACATTAAGCATACCATAATGCAGCACAGCATTGAATTTTTCATAAGATCAAACATTTTACCCTGTTTGGACAGGATTTAGTGGATAAATAGCGCGGAATGCAATTTCGCACCCAAAAGTTAAGCAAAGGTGCGCATTTCACAGGAAATTTCCAGTAGGCAATGTGCGCCCGGTTTTTTTGTTGCAAATGAAATGCCTACTTTTGCGCCACCCTAAACCTTTACCGAATTTATCTTTTCTTTAACATTACTAAATATAACGCATTCTTATGGGTCGCGCGTTTGAATTCCGCAAAGAACGAAAAATGAAACGTTGGGCTGGTATGGCCAAAACGTTTACCCGTATTGGACGGGAAATTGCCCTCGCTGTTAAGGCGGGCGGCGTCAATCCAGAATACAACTCCCGCTTGCGCCTGGCAATTCAAAATGCCAAATCGGCGAATATGCCCAAAAGCAACGTGGAAAGTGCGATTAAAAATGCCAGCAGCAAAGAAGCCGAAAACTTCCAGGAGGTGGTGTACGAAGGTTACGCAGCCCACGGTATTGCGGTGCTGGTGGAAACAGCCACGAACAATCCGACCCGTACGGTGGCCAATGTGCGGATGTACTTCGACCGTTGTGGTGGTGCTTTAGGCACTTCCGGCAGCGTAAGTTTTATGTTCAACCGCAAAGGGGTATTTAAAGTAAAGGCGGAAGGCAACAACTGGGATGATCTGGAACTGGAACTGATTGACGCGGGTTTGGAAGAAATCAAAATGGAAGAGGATGAAGTTGCCCTTTACACCGATTTCAAAGATTTCGGAACCATGCAAAAGGCGCTCGAAGACCGTAAAATCGAACCTACCAGCGCTCAATTGGAATGGATTCCTACCATGACGAAAAAACTCATTGAAGACGCGGAAGTGGATCAAGTCATTAAACTGATTGACCGCCTGGAGGAAGACGACGATGTTTTGAACGTTTTCCACATGATGGATATGTCGGAAGAATAGTTTTCAAATATCGAACACCGAATTTCGAAATAGGGGTCGACTTGGTTTTCGAGTAAATTGAGCCGACTGCAACGTTATTTTGATTTCAATTGTTGCCATATACGAACCAATCCGGGCGATATCATACCGGGTTGGTTCGTTTTTTTTGCTACTTGCTCGGTTGTTTGGATACGTTCTTCCAATGCCGGGTGTGTGCTCAAAAAATTAGGAATATTATTCGATGTTTCCTTGGGTATGGTTGATTCCATGTTGCGAAACAGATCGGGCATGCCTTGCTGTGGTAAGTTTTGGGCTTCCATCAGCGCCAATCCATGGGCATCGGCTTCCATTTCGAGGGTTCTGGAGTAGGAAAGTCCGGCTAATTCGTCGCTTTGCTGCGCAATCAGGCCTGCCACCGTCCTGAAATCGCCAAAAATGGTAACAATTGCGATGGTGGTAGCCATTTTTCGGAAAATAGCACGGGTACTGTGTTTAAGTTGCACGTGGCTGGCTTCATGTGCGAGCAAGGCTGCCAGTTGCTCGGGCGCATCCATGATTTGCAGGATGCTGTCGAACACCACAATATGTCCACCCGGCATCGCAAATGCATTCACAACAGGTTCATTTACAAAACTTATACGCATATTGTAAGCACCGCCATAATGCAGGCTATCGTAAAATTCCTGGATCAATCGGGTACGGCTGCTGTCGATGGTATATTGGGCGGTGAGGGCTTGAAACCAGGTATCGCCAATTTTTTCTTCTACGTCTACCGGTACTTTGTCGGCGGCTAAATTGGCCAAAACAGGGATTACCCAAATATATGCAGCGATGAACGGGAGGGTCACGATTAAAAGCCCAATCAGGCAGCCTCCCAAGCCAATTCGATCAAAAAAGCCGCGTTTCCCTAGTTTTTTACCCTGGAAATTGCGTTCAAGGTCTGCTTTAAAATATAGGTCCTTTACTTCGATGAATTGCTTTCCATTTTGTACAATCACCTGTCCATCGGGGTGGGTTTCGATGGAATGCAGGTTGGAAGCGCCCCATTCGAGGGTTTGATTGCCGGCTTCAGTTTCAATTTGCACGAACAGGGTGCCAGGTTGCAGCCATACGGTTGCAAGGTATTCTTTTAGGTTTTGGCGATCGTAGTATCGGGCTGCGTACATGGGATGAATTTTGACGGAAAATCGTAGGGTAGGTTAATCTTTGCAAAGGTAAGCGCTGAGGGTTAAATGGAAAGCTTGTAACCAAATAGAAACCTGGTAGTTAAGATTTTGGACACATAGGAATTCAATAACCCCGTTCGCGCGCGGTTCTACCGCGTGTGTCGATCATTGGGGCTCTGCCCCACGGGTAGAACCCGAATGATCGACACACGCGGTAGAACCGCGCGCGAGCAAGGAGCAAAAATCTTTTAAAATGATCTTTTTGATCAAAAAAAAATCCCGAATTTGGGTTTTCACCAAAATTCGGGATGACTCCTGTAAAAAAGTAGTAGCGCGAGGGAGGCTTGAACTCCCGACCTTGCGATTATGAATCGCACGCTCTGACCAACTGAGCTATCGCGCCAAAAGGGCTTTCTAAAAAGTGCCCCAAAAGCGGGTGTAAAGATACAACGACCTATATCAATTATGCAAAAAAGTAAACAAACTTTTCACAATTATTCTAAAGAAAGTACACCCTTGACGGCGCCTGCTTCTTTTTTGTGCAAATCAAAAATCAGTACCTTGTTTTCTCCTTTGCGCATAAAGGCACCGGGGAGGTATAAATGCTTTTGCGGACCCCGGTTCCAGTGGCGCCCCAGGTTATAGCCGTTTACCCAAACCACGCCTTTTTCCCAATCGCTCATATCTAAATAGGTGTCGCCCAGGGTAGCCATGTAAAAGGAGCCTTTAAAAAAGCGGCCAGGTTGGTTTACACCATAAACGGGTGCTAAATTGCCTGGTGTGAGGGTATTTAAGTAAGCGGTATCCATGGGTAACGAAAACATTTGCCAGTTTTTCATTTCCTGTCCGTTCAGGGTTACCTGGCCGAGAATTCCCTTGGGATCGGTCATTTCCCTTCCATAATTGATACGTCCCATGCCTTCTACGAGGATATCCAACTGTTTGGAGGGCAAATCCGTTTCCGGCAACGCAATCGTGTACTGGTTCTTCGTGCGATCCAGGGTAGTTATATATTGGCCGTCTAAGTAAACCGTGGCATAATCATGCAAACCGGGCACTTGGATCGTTCCACGAGTTTGGCCGTCTAAAGCAGTACGATACAGGACGAATCCGAAGTTTTGACCAAGGGCTTCCATGGTTTTGGGCTGTTCTGATGCAATTGGCCGTGGTAAATGGTCAAAAACAGTACAAAACGGCGTCAATTGAAAGGGCGCAAATTCCATTTTAATCACAGGTTTCGGAAGCGCGGGTAATTCCTGCTTTAACGTTCGGGCCAATAAACGCCGAATTGCAAAGTATTTGGGCGTCAATGTGCCATCTTCCCGAATTGGTGCGTCATAATCGTAGCTGGTTATATCGGGTTGATAGGTGGATGAAAAATTGGCCCCCGCATAAAAACCGAAGTTGGTCCCGCCGTGGAGCACATATAAATTCCAAGATTTTTTGTTTTCAATCAACCAATTCAAGTCTTTCAACAATTCCACGGTATCGGCGCGGGCCCAGGGTTCGCCCCAGTGGGTAAGCCAACCCGGATAATATTCGGCACAAAACGCGGGCACGTCAGGGCGGTATTTTTTGGCCGTGGCGAAATCGGCTGCGTTGGCCCCCGGATCGAGTCCAACCACACAACCTGGAATACTGCCGTTGTTGAGCATGTCTTTGGATGGTCCATCAGAGGTATTGAGGGGAATTTCGAGGCCATTGGTGCGCCAGGCATCGCGCAGTGCAAGCAGGTAGGGTGCGTCTTTGCCATAACTTCCGTATTCATTTTCCACCTGTACCATGATCACATTACCGCCGCGGGTAATTTGGTGGGGTAAAATGATTTCGGAGATTTGGTTGAGGTAATTGATAGCTGGTTGCAAAAAAGCAGGGTCAGCGGTGCGTACCCGAATATTGGGTTTGGACAAAAGCCAGGCAGGTAACCCGCCAAAATCCCATTCCGCACAGGCGTAAGGACCCGGGCGGAGGATGACGTAAAGACCGACAGATTTGGCTTCCCGAATAAAGGCAGCCAAGTCATTCTGGTCGCGGAAGTTCCATTTTCCACGCTGTGGTTCCAGGGCATTCCAAAACACATAGGTTGCTATCGTATTGAGCCCCAATGCTTTAGCCTTCAAAAGGCGGTCGCGCCAATAAAGGCGGGGAATGCGTTGAAAGTGCATTTCCCCGCTCCATATCTGGAAAGGTTTTCCATCGAGCAGAAAACCGGTAGAATCGTATTGAAAGGTGTGCTTTGCGTTTTGTGCTTGGCAAAAGGAGGCCTGCAAAAAGCAGGTGCTAAAAAAAGCGAATAGTAGAAAACGCATCAAGAGGAACTTTGTGAAACTAATTTTTCACAAAGTTAAGCGAAACGGAGTTGATACAATAACGCAATCCGGTTGGTTGTGGACCATCTTCAAAAACGTGACCTTGATGGCCGCCGCAGCGGGCGCATTCTACTTCTTCGCGAACCATGCCGTATTTGGTGTCGGAATTGATCTTAACATATTCAGGCTTAATGGGTTGGAAAAAAGAAGGCCAACCGGTACCCGATTCAAATTTGGCATCAGAACTAAACAAAGGCAGGCCGCAAGCAGCACATACAAATACACCTTTTTCATGATTGTTGACCAAATCGCCTGTAAAAGAGCGTTCGGTTCCTTCCTGGCGCAGCACTTCGAACTCCTGGGGTGTAAGTTGAGATTTCCAAGCCTCATTTGTTTTTACCACTTTTGCCAATTGACCATTTGCATCAAATTGAGGCGGCACAATGGTATCGGAGGTCATTGTAGTTTGGGTGGTGATAGCAGCATCCACGCCCGGAGCAGCAACCTTGTTTGGTTGGGGAGCATTGCATGCCAACAGCGTCATGCTAATCAAAATGTACTTCATGTTTTTTTTATTTAGACAAAATGGAGGTTAACGTCGTTTGCGCGGTTGATTCCATTCTTCCTTTTCGGCAAAATTTACGATGCGTTTCATAAAATTGACCATAGAAAGAAATACCAGAAAACCGAACGTTACAACAAGGTAAATCCAGCGGTAGGTGCCTGCATCGCGCAAATCAATACCCGAAAACAACCAGGCCGCCAATCCACTACTAAACGCCAAAGCCATATAACTGTATATGGAACTACCCCAATACTTAGCAAAGTTGTCGGCCCGCAGACTAAGCAGGCTGTTGAACAGTGCAAAGAGCAACATAAACGCGGAGGAGATGGACCACGGAAACAGAGGGTCTTGCAGAAATATATTGGTCACGGTGAGTAGCCATGCGCACACCATTAAAACTAAACCCAGTGTAAAAATAAGCCCTGCCTGGACAATTGGTTTTGTAACATTTTGCTCAATAAGTTTTAACATGAAAGTTTAATTTAATGGGTTAAAAATTTAATATCAACACGTTGAACATAAGCACCTAACGTATCATTACACCTTTTCGATCAAGAAACGGAATTTCTGTAAAATGCATTTCATCCATGCTGCCTGGTACAAACACGTATTTTTTATCGTACAAATAATCATTATAGGTAAAACTTACCCAAAACTCATTAGCAAGATTCAACACATCCTTTTGCACGGGTTCAATTTTTACAATTTCAAGCGGGCCAATTTCCTCCCAGAAATAGCGCATGGTGGAGGTACGGCGTTGCTCGCCTGCGATTTCACCGTAACCGCGCGAATTCACCAATACACCTTGAATGGGCTCATCTTTCAAATTGATCAAATAGGAATCCCAAAAATAGTCGTCGTCTTCCTCAGAAGGCAAACGCGGAACGATGGCAATGGCCAAGTCCTCCACTTTTAAAATCGGGATGTCTTTTTTCATGGCAAATCAATTATAAATTTTCTGTTTGTTCGGAAACAATACATTCAAAAACAGCGCTAAAATGGCGTTTAATATGGTGTTTTACTTCCGAAAGATCGATGGTTTTGTTCAGTTCAATGGCCAGGGTCGTCACGGTTTTATCGGGATCTACGATGCCACAAGGTACGATATATTCAAAGTACTCGAGGGGGGTATTAATGTTAAAAGCCCAGCCATGTAGGGTTACCCAGCGACTTAAATGTACCCCAATAGCGCATATTTTGCGTTGTTTTTTCCAAAAATTGGCATCAGGTTGTACAATATTTCCTTTATGTTCTCCTTGCACCCACACTCCGGTATAGTCTTTGATACGGTATGCTTCTATATCATATTCAGCCAGCACCCGAATGATTACTTCTTCGATGTTGCGCACATACCGGTGTACATCATTGAAAAAACGATCGAGGTCGAGAATAGGATAGCCCACAATTTGCCCGGGTCCGTGAAATGTAATATCGCCGCCTCGATTGATGGGAAAATACTGAATACCGCGCTCCTGTAATTGCGACTCGGTGAGTAGCAGATGGTCGATGCTGCCACTTTTGCCGAGGGTGTACACAGGCGGATGTTCAACCAACAGAAGGTAATGCTTTTGTACCCAGTCGCTCGACGGTATGTCCCGTGCTGCCATTTTGCGCGCTACCAGACTGCGGTGTAGCGCGGTTTGATAATCCCAGGCCGTTTGGTAATCCATCTGGCCTATATCCTTAAAATAGGTTGTTTGCATTATTTTAATCAAAAAAGGGTTTAACAAAAACAATCCAAAGTTGTTTGAAAATTGTCGAAAACCAGTGCTTTTTAGCATGTTTTAATACTATTATTACAACTTTATACACGTTTTCGTTTTTCACAAAATAAAATTCGGGAATAGCATGTCCAATCCAAAAAGGGGGTCTACCTTTGCGTCCCGTAACAATTCCAACCATACATGACTAAATACATATTTGTTACGGGCGGCGTGACCTCCTCGCTTGGCAAAGGCATTTTATGTGCTTCCCTTGCTAAATTACTTCAGGCACGCGGATTTTCCGTTACGATCCAGAAATTTGATCCCTATCTGAATGTCGACCCCGGCACTTTGAATCCTTATGAGCATGGCGAATGCTATGTTACGGATGATGGCGCCGAGACCGACCTAGATTTGGGACATTATGAGCGTTTTTTGAATACGCCAACCTCCCGCGCCAACAACGTGACGACCGGTTCGGTGTATCAAACCGTGATCAACCAAGAGCGTGAAGGCGCTTATTTGGGCAAAACCGTCCAAATTATTCCACACATTACCGACGAAATCAAGCGCCGGATGCTGTTGCTGGGCCAAAGCGGCAATTACGATATTGTGGTTACGGAACTCGGCGGCACGGTGGGAGACATTGAATCTTTGCCTTATGTGGAGTCGGTACGACAAGTGCGCTGGGAACTAGGAAAGGACAATTGCATTGTGATTCACCTCACGTTGGTTCCTTATTTGAAAGCGGCCAAAGAGCTCAAAACCAAACCGACGCAACACTCGGTGAAAGAGCTGTTGAGCCTTGGCATCCAACCGGACATTCTGGCTTGCCGAACTGAACATCCTTTGGGACAAGATTTGCGCCGTAAACTGGCTTTGTTTTGCAACGTAGAAATGTCTTCCGTCATCGAGGCCATGGATGCAGAAAGCATTTACGATGTACCATTGATGTTGTTAAAAGAGCGTTTGGACAGCGTGGTGATTTCGAAATTGCACTTGAATGATCGGCGCGAACCCAATTTGAACTCTTGGAAAAAATTCCTGGGTAAGCTCAAAACGCCTTTATATTCCGTAAAAATTGGCTTGATCGGAAAGTATAACGAGTTGCCCGATGCGTACAAATCTATATATGAATCTTTTGTACATGCTAGCGCAGTTAATGAATGTAAGGTAATCGTTGAACCGATCCATGCCGAACAATTAGAAGGCACCTATAAATCGGTAGGTGATACGTTGTCGGGCTTGAAAGGCATTCTGGTAGCGCCTGGTTTTGGCGAGCGGGGTATTGAAGGCAAGTTAATGGCAATCCGGTATGCCCGTGAAAACAACATTCCGTTTTTTGGCATTTGCCTGGGCATGCAAACTGCCTGTGTGGAATTTGCGCGCAATGTACTTGGACTAAAAGATGCCGCTTCAACCGAGGTTGATAAACACACCAGCAATCCGGTGATCGACATGATGGAAGATCAAAAAGGCATGACCCAAAAAGGGGGTACCATGCGTTTGGGCGCTTACCCGTGCGAAGTTAAAAAGAAAACCAAGGCTTTTGAAGCCTACAAACATACGACTATCAGCGAACGCCACCGCCACCGTTGGGAGTTCAACAATGCCTACTTAGAACAATTCGAAAAAGCAGGCATGACCGCTACTGGCCTCAATCCAGATACTGGTTTGGTGGAAATCATGGAGTTAAAAGACCATAAATGGTTTGTGGGCGTGCAATTTCACCCGGAATTGAAGAGTACGGTGGAGAATCCGCACCCGCTGTTTGTTTCTTTTGTGAAGGCTTGTATTTAGTTTTTTAAGATTTTGAGGAGGTGTCACCTCTGGCATTAACCGCCGGAGGTGTCACTTCTGACATTAGCCTTCCCCAATTTGTAACGATAATTCATCAGATGGCTTTAAGTTATCCAATGAGCATTTGTATTTTAAATATAAAAATTCACCCTAATCGACCGTTTTCAAAAACTTGCCGCTTGCCTTCTGGTGATCATCGCTGACCGTCAGAAAATACACGCCCTTAGATAAATCGTGAATGTCAATCTGAATGTTCGATTGACCTGATGTGGCAAATTCTTTTTCTATTTGCACGACACCCATCGAATTCAGGATTCGGACTAAGACCCGATTTCCTGTAAAGGCCGCACTTTCAAACGTGACATATTTTACGGCAGGATTGGGTCGGATTCGAAGCTCCGTGTTTTTGAACGGCTCCGGTTTGATGGCCGAAACAGCCGAACAAGTATCCGTGCTATGATCGCCTACCCATTTTGCAAAATATGTTACGGGTTTATTATCAATGGCTGTAAATCCACCTCCAACATATAAATTATCTTGCCAAAAGGCCATTGCAAAAACGCGGTTGTTAAAAATGCTGTTTCCACAACTACACCAGCGGTCGCCATCCCAGGATGCAATACAACTGGCCGGAATACCATCGCCAACGCAGGTAAAAATGCCCATCACATACAGTTTACCATCGTGAACTAGCATCCGGTGCAAAGTCGCATCCTGATCGCAAATTCCACCGCCTACATCTTTCCACTGATCTCCGTCCCAACGCATGATCTTATTGCCAATATTACCATCAACCGAACGGAATAAACCACATACATACAATTCATCCTTGAATACTACCATATCGTTTATCCCATGCCATATTCCGCCCTTGATTCCTTCGCCCACTGCACTCCATTTGGTACCGTCAAAACTGGCGATATCCAATATATAGCTGTTTCCTACTCCAAAAAGAAAGCCCCCGCCTAAATACAACTTGCCTTTATACCACGCAGATGCCTGTGCCAAGGGGTAATCACCGGGGTAAACCGGAAAGTCCAAACCGGTCCATGACGCGCCATTCCATTTGGCAATGCCATATTGGGGAATGGAGTCAATCGTAAGTTTGAATGCCCCAGAGATATATAAGTCGCCATTGTATTCAATAAATCCATTTGCGACTCCTCCTTGATTGAAACCACTTTGAAGCGGTTTCCAGGTTGTCCCATCCCATCGAGCAATTCCATTCACAACCGTTCCGCCGTTTATAGTATTATCAACCCACCCAACATATATCTCATCTTTGTACTGCTTGATGACCTTTATCGGCGTACAGTTATAAGGGCCACACCCATCTAGGGCTGTACCTAAAGTATGCAGTGCTCCTAAACTATCAATACGAACAATTCCGTTAAAAATCAGGCTTTTAAAGTATTTAAAAGAGCCTCCTACATATAGATCATTTCTTAAGGTGTCAACAAACAATGACTCAACTGGATATGATCCAAGGCCCGGATTACTGCCTGCTGGAATCCAGTTCTGGGAGAAGGTTAACCATGGTAAGCATACTGAAATGATTAAAAATATGTTTTTCATGGTATTTTTTAATTTTTAATCACGGTTTGCGTTCGTTGTTTCCCGTTTATTGTTAATGAAATGAAATAAATGCCGGATGCAACTGCGCTAAAATCGACATAGCATTTATTGCCGTCCATTTTTTCAAATTGAATTTCAGGTTGACGACCCAAAATATCAAAAACACGTAAGTTAAGCGAAGATAAATTGTTGATAGTCTCCGGTACTTCCAAAATTAACTGTGCGGTAAAAGGATTAGGGTAAACTAATATTTCATTATTCGATGATGCTTGTATCGTTGAAGTAGCCACGGCTTGGTCTAATCTAATTTTACTTACAAACCCGTCGTAGCTGCCACCGCCATATCCTATTTGGTAATAAGAGGCTGGAACTTCTTTCGAGAGTGGAATTTTTTTATTAAAATCTGTTGAATTTGTAATTGACCACCCTCCTATGACCACAAATGATTGCCCATAAGCATTACCTAATGCAATCTCTCGAGAACTTTCATCTTTTTCGCCACCCCAGTAAGTACAAAAATTATTGTTAAAATTCTTGTCTAATACCAACAAAAAACCGTCGGAAGGGGTATTGCTCAATCCCTTATTTATGTTAGGATGATAATAAACATTATTGGGAACATGATTTACAACAGGCAAGTTAGAACTTTTTGTAGTGCCGGTGACAATTAGGTTTTGGCCATCAAAAACGGTACAACCTCCATCAAAACCTGACTGACCGTTTAACTCTTCATATTGTTCGTCCTGGGATCCTCCAAAATAGGTGGTGTATTCTTGTATTCCGCTAGATGAGAACTTTGCAATAAATATATCGGAGCTACCATTATTACTACCATTGAAGAAGTGTGGAGGCCCTGAAATGTCCATAACAGGCAAGTCTGTACTTGTGGTTGATCCAACGATATAAAAGTCATTATTGCTTGGATCTATAGCCGATCCGAATATACCATCGTTCCCATTGCCGCCAAAATAAGTTGACCAAATCAATTGGCGGCTTTGATTAAATTTCATGATCCAACCATCTACATTATTATTAGAAGGCGCTGATTGAGAATATGCACCAGACTGTGTTACCGTCAGTGGGAGTTGGCTGTTATTACAATAGTTAGAAATGTTAGATTGGCCGACTAAATAAATATTATTTTGATTATCAATGGCTATTTCATTTGCTTTAAAGTAAGTGCCATTGCAAGTTAGTGGAGTGGCCCAAATTAATTCGTCTGTCTCGTTAAATTCAGCAATAAATATAGTGCCTTCAGATTGAGTATAAGGCGTACTACTAAGCGGCGGCGGATGAGGCAAAGTTGGAAAACGATTTGTTACACCAGCCTCCATAATACCAGTAATAACCAAATGGTTGTCTGACGAAAGTTTGGCAGCGGTTATACTTTCTTGGCGATCATGGTTGTTTTGTATACCACCATCTCCAAAAAAAGTAGCCCATTGTCTTGTACCATCCAGTTTTACCAATTTTACGATAAACCCTCGCCAGTCAAGACTTTGATTACCTGATGGGAAATAATCATCAAAATATGCATTTGCATTTTGTATATTTTGTTTCAAGGGAAAATCTCGAGCATCGGTCTTTCCCATAAAATAAATGCTACCACTGGGGGAATTGCCGGGGCCAAAACTATTAAAGTAGGGTCCTACAACAATTTCTAACCCAAATTCTGCCTTGGTAGGTAGGTTTGACGATGGATTTTCAGAACTTATGGAGCCTCCATAATAAGTTACCCATTTACGCACACCTTGGTAATCAAACCTGCCAGCAAAAGCATCATTTGATGGGAAGATCTGGCTTTGAATTGCATTGAAGATTGGGAAATTAGCACTAAAAGTAGTTCCTGTAAAATAGATTTCACCGTTTCCACTGTCAGGATTATTATTGTTATTATTTTCTACGTCCAAAGAAAACACCTCATCCCGATTGCTGGCTCCGTAATAGGTAGACCAATACGGGTCGATAAAATCACCTTGACCACGGTCACGGCCGGATTTAATAACTAAGGTTTTGGTAAGGTCATAGTTGCCGATTGTTATGCTAACTTTCCCATCAGATCCAATTAAATAGGACGGCGTCCATGATGCAGACGCTTCATTTCCTTCTGTACCTATTGTAGATGCCGTCGGCTTAGGCAGTATAAGGTCTTCTAAAATGGTTTCTACTTTCAGGTCCCCATTTGATAAGATAGAAATCCCTGTTTGCCCAGAAAATTGAAGTTTTATGTCATTGGGATTACTTCCTGGTTGGCATATGAATCGGACAAAAAGCCCATCCGGCCCTTGTCCCATAAGCGCATCAATATTAGTGTAAATATTGGGGCGTAGCACCTTGTTATGAAGCGGTACCCTCTCACGACCTTCCGGTATGTGTCCCAAATAGTAGTTATTGACATAATCCTGCTCTTCTAAGCTGGCACAAATATTTATTCGGGAAGAAAGGTTAGAAGGAAATTCCAGATCAAGTCTGGTCATTGTATCTGTAGTTGAAGGTATTGTATCAATGTGTGAATAAACATAACTTATCTTATTATCAAACAAATATACGTTAGGATACATTTCACGCGTATAATATTTAATGTCCCCTTCTATAGCATTATTCGTGTTTAATACTTGCCCCCTGTTTTCAATAAATGGTCTATCCACGAATTTGTTCTGAGGCTGGATAAGGGTATGGCTGTTGTATTGAATTGTTAAAACTTTGCTTGAAGTCCCCGAATCAACACCTAAACCATTTCCTATACTTGGACCTGAAACGATAAAATTATTAGTATTGTCCGTTGTAACGTATTGAATTTCGTCATCTTGATTATAAATACCATTGTATGCTTCAGACCAGAGAAGAGTGCCGTTACCATACAACGCGGTAAAGAAATCTTTGTTTCCTTTTCGAGTAATATATCCTCCGGTAAAGACATCACCATTTGAAGTAAGTGCTAATCCGGCGAATTCATCATCACCCTCCGAGCTATTATATGTTTGTGCAAAAGATAGCGTACCGGACGAGGTGTATTTCAATAAAAGGCCGTTTTTATCAGAATTTGTTGTGAAACCAGTCACATATACATTACCGGATGCATCTACAGCGATTCCTCGCCCTACATCATCTTTATTCGTAGCACTGTTCCAAGAAGCTGTCCATAAAATATTGAGTTGCGGATCAAGTTTGACGGTTTTTACATCCGAACCGTGAGAAGTCGTACCCATCGCACCTGTAATA
>JBBAVI010000046.1:0-42115 GCA_040397785.1 Saprospiraceae bacterium
GAATAAGACGATGATTGGCTTCCATTTACCCGCCGAAGCTTCAGCGCAGGCGGGTACCGCGAATGCTTCAGCGCAGGCGGGTGACCTAATTCCAGTTACTTTGTCGATCTTCGACGAAACAGGTCGGATGGTTTACAACCAGAAGGCAGCGTACGCGAAAGGGTACAACACGATTTCAATTGACAAAGCGTTGTTGAACACGGTAGGTATGTTGTATTACAAGTTGGAGACAGCAACGGACAGTGCCACGAAGAAAATGATACAGACGAAATAGGGTAGGGGCGGCCCTCGCGGGCGCCCAATCTTATACGGGCGGCCGCAAGGGCCGCCCCAACGAATACGGGCGGCCGCAAGGGCCGCCCCAACGAATAGAAAAGGGACGACCAGAACGCGCAAACGTTTCGGCCGTCCCTTTTTTAATTTAGATACAAGGAGGAATTTTAAGGTAATTACCCTTCGATATACAAGTCAAAAAACGTTAACCCTCAAAAATCATAAGCGCTAACCAAACAAAAGGCAATGCAAAAATAAAAGAGTCAAACCGATCCAGAAAACCGCCATGTCCAGGAAGAATAGAGCCAGAATCCTTAACGTGAATACTGCGTTTCAACATTGACTCCACCAGATCGCCTAAAGTGCCAAAAATGGCAATAATGGCCGCTTGCAACATCCATTCGGACAATTCGAAATCCAAAATCCAGATCGAAAAGAAGTAGGCAACAATAAAGGTGCAAATCACGCCACCTATAGTGCCTTCCCAGGTTTTTTTAGGCGAAATCCGGGCAAAAAAGGGCGTTTTTCCAATTTTAGAACCAATTAAGTAAGCCATGGTATCATTGGTCCAGGTAAGAAATAACAATCCAAATACCCGCAAGGGAGCATAATTGCCATGCCAATACGAAATTGAAATCAACAAGGAAAATGGAATACCCAAGTATGCAACCCCCAATAGGTAATTTCCAATATTGGAAAAAGGCTGTTCTGATTGCAAAAACAATTCAATGATCAAAAGAACAAAAATCGAGAGCAGAATCAAGGTAATGGAAATCAAGATCGGGCTCAGGTTGTCGGAAAGATCCGCTACAAACAAATAAGGTTGGAATTGACTATTACCAGGCAGTGGGGAAAACAACTGGAAAATTTTACTACCAAAAATAAGGAATGGGAGACTTCCCAATAACGTAGCAGTAATTCTGCGGAAGAGTAGGTGGTTTTTTTCACGACTGAATAATAACCCGCTGAATTCCCAAAGTGAGCCCGCAACAATTACTGAAAAAAGCAGGTAAAAGGCTTTGGCTCCGCCAAAAACACCTCCCAACATAGCGATCACAAAAATGATGGCGGAAATAACCCGTTGTTTCATCTTTTATTTTAAGTGTTAAGAATCCGTAAAAGTACAGAACAATACTCGCGCTTGTTGGAAATTACTACTTTTAGGGGTTAAAACCTTAAAAATATGAAGTTACCCTCGTTTGAACGCCTGATACATGCATTTTCAACAGCCATTCTTCGCTTTCCCCTGACCATGCTTGCTGCCTTATTGGCTGTAGTCGCGCTGTTGATCATGATAGAAAATGACGGATCGGAGTTGCTCTCAAAAATGTGGATGATGGCTCAATTGGGTATTCCCCTGTTTATTGGATTATCAACGCTGGCTGAATCTAAAAGTTGGCCCTGGAGAGGACTTGGCGGGTTGATACAAATCGCGGGTGTGGTTGCACTTGTTTTTTATGGATGGAGTTTGCCAAACTTAAATGCCCCGGATTTTGAAACCGTACACGTTATTCGATACAGTATTTTCTTGTTGGTTGTCCACTTGTTTGTATCCTTTGCCCCATACTTGAACCAATACGCAATCGCACATTTTTGGGAATTCAATAAGCAACTATTTGCCAATTTTATCATCGGTATGGCCTATGCTGTGATCCTCTGGGCGGGTTTGTCCTTAGCCATTTTGGCGGTCGACCAGTTATTTCAATTGCAGCTCAACGGAAAAATTTACCTTCAATTGTTTGTGGTGCTGATTGGTATTTTCAACACGACATTTTTCCTATACCATTTCCCGGTCGAATACGAATACACCGACCTCGATACGTCCTATACCCAGGTTTTTAAAACGCTTTGTAAATTTATCTTAATCCCCATTGTTACCCTTTATTTTGTTATTTTGTATGCGTATTCGGCAAAGATTCTGATCAGTTGGGCACTTCCCGTTGGTTGGGTGGCAAGTCTTGTCATCGGTTTTTCAATCGCGGGCATTTTAACTTACTTGCTGAATTACCGCTTGCCTGCATACGACAATAGCCCCATTGCATACAACTATCGGCGTTGGTTCTGGTGGGTCATGTTGCCGATGATTGCCATGTTGTTTGTCGCAATCAGCCGGCGCATTATGGACTATGGCATTACCGAAGAGCGTTATTTTGTGGCATATATCGGGTTTTGGCTCTCATTGACAGGTTGCTATTTTGTCTTCTCCAAAACAGATAATATCAAATTCGTACCTATTTCTCTGGCCGTTTTTGGTTTAACCGCAGTATTGGGGCCATCGAGTGCTTTCAACGTATCTGTTCAAAGCCAAAAAGGAATGCTAGAACAATTGTTAGTAGAGAACGGAAGATTGGAAGCCGGAAAGATTGCTCAAGGGAAAACCCTGCTGCCCGAAAAAGATGGAAAAAAAATCATTTCAGTCCTCAATTTCCTCGAAAAGCGGCATCAATTCTCGGCTATTCAAAATTGGCTTCCCATACCAGTCGATAGCTTGTACAATGGATCGAAACCTCCTGTGGATCAAGTTGCCGATTTGATGAATATCCACTGGGACAAAGAGCCCTTGTCTTCAGATCCCTACGTACGTGCTTTTGCAAGCCCAGCAGCATACCAAGGGATTATTGGGGATTACACCTTTTTATATCAGCTAGATTTGTCCGAATATGATGAGCCAAAGGAAGGCCGCTTTTTTGAAATAAATAAAACGAAAGACGGCTTAGTGCTGCTAGAAGCGACGAAAGGGGATTACACAACTGTCGAGAAATTTTTTTTAGGATTTTATTTAAAAGAATGGTTTCGTAAAGGAGAAAATGGGAATTATGCCTTTCCAAAGGGAAAATCCGCACTGGAGCTAACAGGTAAAAAATATGATTTAAAACTTATCATCAATACAATAGAATTCAAACAGGTTGGGGACCATTTTGAAATCATCCAATGTACTGGAATTGCACTTTTGCGAGAAAAGCGTACAAAATAAGGATGCACTCCAATTCTGTGGTATCTTTGGCCCGACCATATCATAGCCTGTGATCATTCTATATGTTCCGACTGTCGTTCTATGCCCGTATTTTATTGCCCTTGTTTTTTTTGACCAATTGGACATGTGCACAGGCACAGTCTGCCTATTTTCAACAGCAGGTCAATTACAAAATTGTTGCAAGGCTCGACGATCAACAACACACCTTGATCGGAAACATTGAAATCGAATACACCAACCATGCCCTCCAACCATTACGGGAAATATGGATGCATTTGTGGGGCAACGCATTTAAGTCGAACAACACCGCCTTTTGTAAGCAAAAACTGCGCGATGGCAACACCGCCTTTTATTTTGCCCCGGAATCCGATCGCGGATCTTACAAAGCGCTTGATTTTACCGTAAATCAACAGCCCGTCAAATGGTGTTTCGATCCTGAAAATACGGACATCGCTCAGATTGAACTCACCAATCCGCTACAGCCAGGAGGTACGATTACGATACGCACCCCATTTTCCCTTAAAATCCCAGCCTCCTTTTCACGGCTTGGTCATGTGGAGACTTCTTATCAAATGACCCAGTGGTTTCCTAAACCAGCCGTTTACGACCAATATGGATGGCATGCTATACCGTATCTGGATATCGGCGAGTTTTACTCCGAATTTGGCAACTTCGATGTTTCAATTACGTTGCCCGAAAATTATGTAGTTGGCGCTACCGGTGTGTTGCAAACTGAATCGGAAATTGACTTTTTAAATAAAAAAGCCGCAGAAACCCTTTCATCCCTTCAAAAAATAGTAAAATTCCAAACAGATACCTTCCCAACATCCTCCAATCGGTTTAAAACAATCCGATATACTGCAAAAAATGTACATGATTTTGCATGGTTTGCCGATAAACGCTTTCTGGTCATGCATGATTCTGTACTACTAGCCACGGGTAATAAAGTAGATTGTTGGGCCATGTTTACCCCCTCCGACCTACCCCTTTGGAAGGATGCTGCGTTCTTTGTTGGCCGTTCCGTCAAGTTTTACTCCGATCATGTTGGCGCGTACCCTTGGCCGCAAGCTACCGCCGTACATTCAGCATTGAGTGCTGGTGGTGGCATGGAGTACCCGATGGTAACCGTAATTGGAAATGAATCAGATGCAAAATCCCTGGATGAAGTGATTACCCACGAGGTAGGACATAATTGGTTTTATGGCATATTGGCAACGAATGAACGGGATCATCCGTTTATGGATGAGGGGCTCAATTCTTATTATGAGCAAAGGTATATGCATGAATTTTACCAGGATGGATCTGATTTGGTTGGTTTGCCAAAATGGCTTTATAATTCAGGTAAATATGGGTCTGTGGAGGAATCGGGTATGCGACTGCTCGATCAGGAGCACACCAATATACCGCCAGATACCCATTCCAATTTGCATACACCTTTTTCTTATGGATTAATGGTGTATTACAAAACGGCCCAATGTACCCAGTGGCTCGAAAAAGCCGTCGGAACCCAGGCATTCGATGCGGCCATGCAGGCTTATTTCAATACCTGGAAGTTTAAACACCCTTACCCAAATGATTTGCGTATTGCCTGGAAAAATACCGGTCTTGAGGCCGATTGGTGGTTTGAAGCCATGCAAACACGCAAACAAGCCGATTACGCAATCTCTAAGGTGAAAAAGGAAGGCCGAACTTATGTGGTTGAGGTACTTAATCATGGCGATTTATCTGCACCTTTTCCAATTTCGGCCCTGTATCAAGGCAAACCTCGAAAAACAACATGGATACCATTCAACCACCAAAAAACACAAACCATCCAGTTTAATATCGATTCAGTGGATGCTTTTGTGCTCGATGATGCGCGGATAACCATCGACCCCAATCGCCAAAACAATACATGGAGCACCACTTCGCTGTTGCACCGTGTTGAGCCGCTAACCATCCACCCATTTGCGCTTTTTCAGGCTAAACAGAAAACAGCACTCGGGCTGTTACCCTGGATTGGATACAACCGGTATGACAAAATCATGCTAGGTTTGATGGCTTACAACCCACCCGGTGCAAACAGCCCGTGGCAATATTACGCAGCGCCAGCGTTCGGCTGGGGGAGCAAGCAACTCGCAGGACTGGCCGACGTGCGTTATCACTTTTTCCCCGGCGGAAGGGTACCCAAAGTTACCTTGAGTATTAATGCAAAACAATTTTCAAATGCAAGCAATGCATCCGCCGATCTAGGTCGATATTCGGAGTCCTTCGATTACAAGTTAAAATACCAACGCCTGGTGCCGCAAATGCGTATTGAATTGCGCAGCAAAGTGGCCGCTTTTAGGCACCAACTCATCCTGCGTGCTTTGTTTATACGACAGGAAACGGCACTATTTCAACGCGATTCTAATAAGTTCGACCTAACACCCTTGGGAAATGGTCAATTCGACACCTTATATAGTTACAGCCGGTTTGAAGGGCTACAAGGTAAAAATTCCCAGATTTACGAATTGCGCTACGAAGCCACTGCTAAAAAAGGTCCAAACCCGTATCGTTGTGTCGTTGCCTTAGAGGCACGGCCACAAAATACAGGCAAAAATGGATACCTGCGCAGTACCATGGAGTGGAATCAGAAGTTTTACTATAAAAAAAATAAAAACATCACGGCCCGCTTGTTCGCAGGTGCTTTTTTGATCAATGCCAACCGAAATGGTGCAATTGACGAGACCGCACTTGCGCTCAATCCCCAAGGATTCAATGATTACCGCTTTGATCAATTGTTTTTTGGGCGATCCGAAACCCAGGGACTTGTTGCCAGGCAGGTGAGCCAGACAGATGGTGGCTTTAAGGCTGCTTTTGGGAAAGCACAGGCTGGGAACATTGGCAACTCCAACAGTTTCATCCTTGCACTCAATTTAAAGGCCGATCTTCCACAGCGCTTGCCGTTGGGTATTCCGCTCAAGCCCTGGTTTGACCTTGGATATTTTGACGACGCAACAAAAATTGGCGCCAATCGACCCCGCAAAGAACAAATATTGTGGAGCGGAGGATTCATGCTCGAACTCCTAAAGGGCACCATGGAAATCTACTTCCCGCTCGTCAACGCACCCGTATTAAGGCAGCAATACGCAGAAACAAGTGGCGGGAAAAACAAATCAGCCCTGTTTTCAGGTGGAAATTACCTAAAATGGATTTCCTGGAGTATTCGGTTGCCATTTAGAGACCCAGACGCAGCGCTCGAATCGTTCTTGCGTTAAAGCATCAATGAATACTATCCCGTTTTTTGTGCGGGTTGAAATATTAAAAACCATTTGTTAAAAAATACGATTCCATTATGCATTGGCAACAGGATGTACCCCGATTAAAAAATACCGACGCAGGCAATTTCTTTTTGATTGCAGGCCCTTGTGCAATTGAAGGTGAGCAAATGGCTTTTGATATTGCTGGTAAGGTGCAGGAAATTTGTAACCGTTTGGAAATACCGTACATTTTCAAAGGTTCCTATCGAAAAGCCAATCGGAGCAAAAGCGATTCCTTTACGGGTATCGGCGACGAAAAAGCATTAAATATTTTAAAATCTATAGGCAACCATTTCGACCTTCCCGTCACCACAGATATTCATACGGATCCGGAAGCAGCGTTGGCAGCGGAATATGTTGATATTTTGCAAATACCTGCTTTTTTGTGCCGCCAAACCAGTTTGTTGGTCGCTGCTGCGCAAACAGGCAAAATTGTAAACATTAAAAAAGGCCAGTTCGTGAGCCCGGAAGCCATGCGCTTTGCCAAGGAAAAAGTAGAAGAGGAGGGCAACGCCAAAGTAATGTTGACCGAACGTGGAAATACTTTTGGTTACCAAGATTTGATTGTCGATTTCAGAGGGTTGCCCGTGATGCAATCTTATGGCGCAACTGTTGTGTTAGATTGCACCCATTCGTTGCAACAACCCAACCAAAGCAGTGGCGTAACAGGCGGCCGTCCGGCATTAATTGAAACCATTGCGCGGGCAGGAATTGCAGTTGGCGCCGACGGGCTCTTCATTGAAACACACCCAAATCCGGCAGAAGCCAAGTCGGACGGAGCCAATATGTTGCCCTTAGACCGTTTGGAAGCACTTTTAGAACGCCTAATTCGCATCAAAAAAGCCATTTCAGCATGAAAATGCGCTTCCTGGACTAAATAATTGTGAATTTAAGTCGGCACTTGTATGAAATTGTATGTCTTACACTATTTTTACCGCCACTTAAATCATCGGTCAGTAATCAGGCTACAAATTTTTGTACCATTTTTTAAAAACGCACACACCATTTTTTTCGATTCCTGCATCTAACTAAAAAACGGGTTCGAATTGATCAACAATGGAAATGCGCTCCTGGAACAAAAGTTGTCCTGCTTTCTGATTAAACGTCAAATTAAATCATTCATTCACTTAAATTTTAAAGCAGCATGACAGCAGCAAAACCCACTCAAGCGAAACAACAAGGCGGCACTAATTTTGGCGCAATTTTCCCGTTCATCATTATTCCTGTTTTGTACATCGTAGCGTACGTGATTTGGGCCAATGTATTTGGTGCAAGCGGAAACTTCGTTGATAATGACAACTTGAAGGATCCACTTCCAGGTAATTACATGGGTACCATTTACAAAGGTGGATTTATCGTACCAATCCTTTTGACCCTTTTCTTTACCGTTATCGTTTTCGTAATCGAGCGTTTTATCACGTTGTCTAAAGCACGTGGTGCTGGCAACATTGATGCATTCGTTCGTGGAATTAAAGTTGCTTTGGATAAAGGTGACACCAATGGCGCACTCGTTGCTTGCGACAAGCAAAAAGGTGCAGTTGCAAACGTTGTACGTGCTGGTCTTACGAAGTACAATGAAATGTTGACTGAAACCGGTTTGGAAAAAGACGAAAAAGTATTGGCGATTCAAAAAGAAGTTGAAGAAGCCACTACCCTCGAATTGCCAATGTTGGAGAAAAACCTGAACATCCTCGCTACCATCGCTTCTGTTGCTACCCTGATGGGTCTGTTCGGAACGGTATTGGGTATGATTCGTTCGTTCGCAGCGTTGGCGAATGCAGGTGCGCCTGACTCCACAGCACTCGCAAACGGTATCTCTGAAGCCTTGATCAACACGGCACTCGGTATCGGTACTTCTGCACTTGCAATTGTATTCTATAACTTCTTCACTAGCCGTATCGATGGTTTGACTTACCGCATCGACGAAGCAGGTTATAGCTTGACACAAACTTTTGCAACAAAAGGACAATAATTGGACAGGTTGAATAAGATCAATCTGCCGCAAACTTTAATCTATTCGGATTCCGGAAGTTCATCTTATTCGACATCTGTTTAAAACGTTCACGCATAACGCATTATAAAGATGCCAAAACACAAACCAAAACGGGGTAGCCCATCCATCGACATGACTGCCATGTGCGATGTGGCTTTCCTCCTGCTTACCTTCTTTATGCTTACAGCAAAGGCTAAGCCGCAGGAACAAGTGGTGATTGATACCCCTTCGTCCATCTCTGAAACAAAACTGCCAGATGCTGGTACCCTAACGATTCTCGTTGGTCCAAACGGTAACGTTTTTCTGGATATGGCCGGACAGCACACCCGTAAGAGTTTGATCGACGACGTTAATTCCCGTTACCAAATGGGACTTACCGAAGAAGATAAAGTCAAATTCTCAAACGCTGGTAGCTTTGGTGTTTCACGCAGCCGATTGAAACAGTATTTGGAAACTGAACCGTCTCAACGGGCTAAGTTCCCATCTACCGGTATTCCAATCGATACAGCTGATGTAAACAAAAGCGAACTTGCCGACTGGATTCACAATGCACGCCTTGCTCAGTTCCGTATGAAACAGGAAGGCAAGGTGAAAGAAGAGTATGTAATGGTGGTAAAAGCGGATAAAGACACGCCTTACCCGGCGATCCAAAAGGTGATCAATACACTCATCGACATCAATGTGAATAAGTTTAACCTCATTACCGATTCTGAAGCGGATCCGAATAAAAAGGACGCGATCAAAGGTAAAGCGGAAGAAAAGTAAGCTGTTCCAGAGCGAACCGGTACCAAGAACAAACTGATTTTTCACAAAAAAGTAACAGCACAACTATGGCTGAAATGCAAACCGCGGAGAGTGGCGGTAAGAAAAAAGGTGGGAAAGTACGGGGAAAGAAAATGTCTACACGGGTGGATCTCACCCCGATGGTAGACTTGGGCTTCCTGCTGATTACCTTCTTTATGCTTACTACCACACTGGCAAAACCGCAAATTATGCCCGTTGTAATGCCTGAAAAAGACGTAAAAATTGAAGACTTGGTTGAAACTAAAGAGTCACAGGTACTTACCCTGTTGCTCGGTGGTGGCGACAAAGTTTACTACTACGAAGGTATTACCGATGCAAAGTTGGATTCTACGGATTATTCCGCTGAAGGCTTGCGTAAAGTTATCTTGAGTAAAAAAGACAAGGTAAACGCGCAATTCGGAGAGAAGGAAGTTGATGATCCGAAAAATCCCGGAGGTAAAAAGAAAATCTCCGTTATGAATGTCATTATCAAACCAACAAAAGACGCGGTTTATAAAAACCTGGTGGATGCTTTTGATGAAATGAAAATCTGCAACGTAGCATTGTACGTGTTGCTTGATATCTCTAAACAAGAGGAAAATTTCATCCAAAATCCTGCTGCTGGCCTGAAATTCTCCGTAGAGGATCAAGTGGAAGCACAACAGACAAAATAAACCGCATTGCTTGCGTTAAATTCATTTCAAAATCTAAACTTTCACTCCGAACATGGCAGAAGAAAAAGGCACCTTTACAGGGGACATGCTGGACATCATCTTTGCTAACCGGAATAAATCATATGGTGCTTACCAACTTAGAAGGGACTATCCCAAATATCTTGGTCGTGCAATGGTTTTCGGGTTGCTGTTGATCGCCCTCTTGTTTGCTTTCCCTTACATTCTGAGTGCAGTGCGGGATTTGGTACCAAAAGAAAAACCAGTGGATGTAGTGGCCGAACTCGGTCCACCACCGGATATCGATCCAAATAACCCTCCACCGCCTCCACCGCCGCCCCCTCCAACACCTCCACCGCCAACGCGTTCAACGGTGAAATTCGTTCCTCCCGTTATTAAAAAGGACATTGAGGTACAAGAGGAAGAGGTAAAAACTATTGAAGAACTGATCGACAAAAAGGAAGATATCGGTAACGAAGACAAAAAAGGTAACGACGAAGCCGCTCCTGCAATTGAAGAAAATCCTTCCGAACTTCAGGTAATTGAAGAACCTAAAGTGGTAGAGGATAAAACTTATGAAATGTTCGATATTCAAAAACCACCAAGTTTCCCCGGTGGTGAAGCGGAATTGATGAAATTCCTCAACAAAAATATCGAATACCCTGCGTTGGCAAAAGAAAACAACATCCAGGGCGTTGCAGTTTTGACTTTCGTCGTAAACAAAGATGGATCCGTGAGCGATGTCGCCATCGTCAAAGAAATTGGCGGCGGTTGTGGTAAAGAAGCAGTGCGCGTAGTTAAAGCGATGCCAAAATGGTCGGCTGGTGAAGCCAATGGCCATCCGGTAAAAGTACGCTTTACGCTTCCTGTGCGCTTCCGTTTGGACTAATTACTCGGTAAAATTATCATTGCCAGGCGCGGTAAGGACATTCAGTCTTTTCCGCGCTTTTTTTATTTTTAGCACACACCATTTTATAAAATTTAGGCATCTTACCTTATAACATCCTGCAGGACAATTCTTTATACTTTTCACTGCAAAGCGCTTCTGCGCTTCAAATCATTTATTCATATGAAAAATCTGAAACAGGTGTCCCCGCCGGACGCCCTGGAAATCGTTTTCGAACACCGCAATAAAGCATACGGTGCCTATCAACTGCGCCGCGAATACAACCAAACGCTGTACCGCGCTTTCGGATTCACTTTATTGGTGATTGCTTTTTTACTGGCTTTGCCGCGTATTCTCAGCGCTTTTGCCAGTGATATAGCCTTGAAAACTTCCGATGAAACCATTTACATTGGCAAAGGAAAAGACATTCCAAAGAAAACGGAGGTGGTATTACCTCCCAAAACCAAAACCGCCGAAACGCTGCCCCGCGCTACGCAACAGTTCACTGCGCCTAAAGTTATAAAGGACGAACAGGCCCAGGATACAGAATCCAATACCACCATCGATGAATTGTTGGACAATAATAAGGCGATTGGCAGCCAAAATATAGATGGATCGGATGATTTACCACCCATATTGGAAGATGAAATAACGGTTTTATCTACAAAAGTTGAAAACAACGCAAAAGATCCAGAGGAAACCTACGATGGGAGTACCGTTCAAAAAATGCCTAGTTTCGTAGGGGGTGAGCAAGCTTTGTTCCGATATATCAGTAAAAATATTATTTACCCCGTGCAAGCAAGGGAATTAGGTATTCAAGGTGTCGTAGTAGTTTCATTCGTGATTCGAAAAGATGGCAGCGCCACCGATATTAAACTCTTGAAAGATATCGGCGGCGGTTGTGGAAAGGAAGCGCTCCGGGTTATAAAATCCATGCCTTACTGGATTCCAGGAGAAATGAATGGTACGCCTGTAAATGTTCAATTTACGCTCCCAATTCGACTTGAATTAAACTAAAAAGACGATTTACTCCAAATTAAATAATTTACCTTTGGCAAGTCTCCTAATAAAGATTTGTCAAACGTAAATTATTTGCATTATGCCGATCTCACGTCGCAAACTACTAAAAACCTTGGGTGCTGCATCCGGCACGATGCTGTTGGGTAGTTTTCCAGAAAATTTGGAAAGCCACAACGCAATTACGTTACTCGATGAAAACCCGCGCTATAAAAAACCATTAAAAGCGGTTCGGGCAATTACCCTGGGTGCCGGAAACCGCGGCAATGTATATGGCAATTACGCCGTAGATTTTCCCGATGAATTGGATATCGTGGGCGTGGCAGAACCGATTCCTTTGCGCAATGAACGATATGCTAAAAAGCACAACATTGCCGCCGAAAATCGTTTCAAAACCTGGGAAGATGTATTTGCCCGACCCAAATTTGCCGATGCCATACTGATTACCACACCCGATAACCTGCACTACGGCCCTTGTATGGCTGCCTTAAAAGCAGGTTATGATATTTTGTTAGAAAAACCCATTGCCCCAACGGAGCAGGAATGCCGCGATATTTTGGCACTTGCCAAAAAAACCGGTAGGATTGTCGCTGTTTGTCACGTGCTACGGTATGCACCCTATTTTAGAAAATTACGGGAATTGATCCATTCGGGTGCAATTGGCGAACTGGTTAGTATCCAACACCTGGAACCCATTGAGCATATCCACATGAGCCACTCCTATGTGCGGGGCAATTGGCACGACCGAAATGCAACAACCCCGATCATTCTTGCAAAAAGCTGTCATGACCTTGATATTTTGCGCTGGATGATCGATAAGCCCAGCCAAAAGATTGTCGCCATGGGTGGTTTAAAATGGTTTACTGCAAAAAATGCACCTGCGGGTAGTACGCCGCGTTGTATGGACGGATGTGCCGTTGAAGCCACCTGTCCGTATTCGGCCATGAAAATTTACTTTCGTGAACGAGGCTGGTTGTATGTTTTTGACTTGCCGGAAGCACCCGAAAAACAAGGCGAAGCAATCCTGGAATACCTGCGCAACACCAACTATGGACGCTGTGTGTATAAAATGGATAATAATCAGGACGATCATTACATTAGTTCGATCGAATTCGAGGGGGGCATTACCGCAAGCTTATCCATGGAGGCATTTACCAGTTATGCTGGCCGCCGCACCCGCGTTATGGGTAGTATGGGGGATATTGTAGGGGATATGGATACCTTTACCCTCACGGATTTCCGAACAAAGCAGTCCGTTGTGTATGATAATTCTAAATTTTTGGAGGAGGATAGTGCCAAGTTTACAGGAGGTCATGGCGGCGGCGATCGTCGGTTAGTAAGGGATTGGATTCAGGCGATTTCTCAACAGGATGCCTCCTTACTTACTTCTACCATTGATACATCCATTGAAAGTCACATCATGGGCTTTATGGCTGAGCAAAGTCGTAAAACGGGAAAAATTGAGTCCATTCAACTGTAAGTAAAGGTTTTATGTATAAATAAAAAATGGCTGCCTCCAAATCGGAAGCAGCCATTTTTAAAAGTAGCAATCAAGATTACTTATTTCCACCGCCCGACGCTGGGGTTGTAGTAGGCGCACCGCCTGTACCTTCTTGTCCGGCTTTCAATAATTCTACACCTGTTTGGTTGGTCGGATCCAATTCTAGCAACTTATTGGCAAGTTCGATCATCACAGGCAACTCATTGCGGTTGTAGTGGTAGTAGGTTAGGTATTCATAAGCAGAAATCAGGTCTTTCTTATTTTTTACCTTATCACTGGACGCAATGGCAACATATTTTTCGAATGCCTCGTGGGCCTTACCAAACTCTGTAGCCGCCAATTCTGGGTGTTTTTCTACGTCCGGATCAAGTTTTGCACTCGCTTTAGCCACCCATAACCAACCAATTGCTTTATCTGGCATCAAAGTGGTTACTTTATTAAAGGATGCCAACGCATGTTGATAACGCATGGTATCATCTTTGCAATAATACTGACGAATGCCTAGGTTGTAATAGTCTGTTGCCTTTGGTTCTGGTACCGAATCAAGGTACATGCTGTATGCCATTGCCGCATCGCAATATTGCTTTTGTGCGTAGGTCAAGTTGCTGATTTCGAGGTAAAGGTCCTTCCATCGGGAAGTATCCATCGAAATTGCCTTTTTAAAGTCATTTGTTGCTGTCAGGGTATCGCCTTTGGTTTTTACCAGCAACTTTCCGTGGTACTCATAGTCGGAAGAAAGAATTTTATCCGCCGTAACGATTTTGAAATAGTCATTTAAGATATTCAAACCTTGTTGGTAGTTGCCGTTTTCGTAGTCACAATATGCCTGCAGGCGACGCAGATAGTTCTTGGTACCGTCTTTTTTCAGAATTTTTTCCACCAATTCACTACAGCCCTTGCAGTCTTTTGTGATAAACAAGCAGTTGGCCAATTGCATTTCGTCCTCAATGGTTACTTCGGCGCCATTGGCAACCAGGTTTTTGTATGCTTTTGTAGCATCTTCCCATTTGCGCGCAAAGTACAGGTAAAGTGCTTTTTCGCGTAAAGCCAAGGTATACGTTGGCGCAACAGCAATCGTGCGATCAATGTTAAGCAAAAACTTGTCGCCCAATTTTGCCGCTTTATACACTTTCGCGATCATCAACTTTGGCAGTGGGTTGCTTTGCTCTTGTTGTTCTGCATATTCATAAAATTGCGCTGCTAAACCACCATTCGGCATCTCTTTATAGCAATAGCCCAGACTCATTAAAGTATTATAATCTCTGGTATTCATTTCGTAAGCTACCTTTAACAGCTCCTCTGCACGGGTCAGATTTGGGCGTTTGGCACCAAGTGCTACGTAAAAGAGGTATGATTCACCAATTTGACGCAGTGCACTCACGTCTTTGCGCGCGTTTTTAGCGGCTTTTTTAAATTGGTTATCTGCCTCTGTCTGATTGTCTTGTAACAACAAAACCCGACCATTTGCAACAAAGGCAAGGGCACCTTCAGGCTTTACGGTAAACGCAGACTCGAAAATTTTGCGGGCTTCTTCCTTGTTGCCTTTTGCGAGATAGGCATTACCAAGATTCAGCAAAGCATTTTGATCAGTGGCGTTTGCTTTGGTTAAGGCAGTATAAACGCTAATTGCCTTGTCCCAATCTTCCAATTGCATTGCCGTCAAACCATCTGTAAAGGTTTGTGCAGTTGCCAATTGTGTATACAAAACGGTCGCCAGTAAAAGGGCTTTTCTCAGAAAAGTTGTCATTGTTCGGAAAAAGTTTGTTTAATTTTTGCTAAAGCTTAGTAGTCAAAGTGCAAAGTTCAAATATTCAGACGCTTGAAGGCGAATAAATCCACATTAGATTTGGCATTTTGAGCATAATTAAAACAAGTTTAACATAGAAAGGCATAAATGGCAGTACTGATTGAGTAAAGTGCCGCCTTTGCCATGTCAAATATGCATCTAATTGTGTAAACCACTTTTGGGTGACAGGGTTTAATCGTTTATTTTCTGGTTGCTTTGATCAACCGGGTTGGCGCTTGGGCGGGCACCAAACCGGATTTTAACACGATGCGTTGCCCGTTATCACCTGCCAAAAAAGAAGCAAATCCCAATCCCAATCCCTTCCGCGCCTGGGCATTGATAATATACACGGTGCGTTTAAATGGATAATCATTGGTGATGAGGTAGGCTTGATATGGGCTGTACCCTTCTTTGCCATCTGCTTTTGCAATTTCTGCAATTTTAATCTCCTTTCTAAACTTTTGAACGCCTTTATCATCGGTGTCTGATATCCAGTTCGCAGCGATAATGCCGATGGCGTTCTTGTTTTTATGCACATAATTTATTACGTCCTCATTGGTCGTAAGGGCCGAAGCGGAAGGTGCAAGTGCCGCTCCCTGCGCAATAGAGTCCTTTGCATAACGCACAGTTCCGGAAAGCGCGTTGTCAAATACAAGCCGAATATCGCCGAAATTTGATTTATGGTTAAATTGTGACCATTTATTTATTTTTCCGGTCAACATATCTCGAATTTGGTCAATCGTAAAGATGGTATCTTTGTTATCTGGGTGTACTACAAATGCAACGGCATCATGAGCAATAGGGGTAGTGGCTGGAACAAAACCGCGTTGTTTGAAGAATACCAATTCTTGATCGGTCAATTTGCGGGTAATAACGACCACCTGAATGGAGTCCTTGATCAAAGCATTTACGGCCTCGCCCTCTGAAACATAAATTGGTTCAATTTTGGCAAGCCGATAAATAGAATCAAAAACATCGATCGTGGTTTCGATAATCGGTTTGTAGCCCTCATCTACCATGATTTTTAGTGAACCTGTGGTGGGCGTATCAATTACTTTTCCATTTTTATCCTTTTGTGGCTCGCAAGCAGCAAGGCTAAAAATCAATATTGCCATACTCAAAATCAAACAATTGCGTATCATGGTTAAGTTTTTGCAGTTTTAAGATAAAATTCGAAGATTTTTTGTTCAAATGTTCAAATCAGCATATACCCGCCAACCCCTATAGACACCATAAACCAAGATCATCACCGCAAAAATATTGCGGAATGTCTCTGGAATGGTGGGCAGAAAATTCTTTTGCATCAATAACATGCTTCCCAGGATGAGGTAAAAAAGGGTCATTGCGACACCCAGGATAATCATAGGCGTTCGAAAATTGCGGCGTTTGCGGATACGTTCGTCGGTGGACATGACTATGATTTAATTGAACGAAAAAAGGGAATACGCATTGAAAGATGCAAAAATCGCAATTCTGGTGGTTTTCTTATTTGAAATTTCAATTAAAAAAGGCTGTTTTATAAGCATCCTTATAAAACAGCCTAAAAACTCAAGCAATTATCTGCATTTATTGTACATCCCACCACAAGCGGGTGCGTAAACTGTTGGGACCTTGTGTTGCCAAAGCCGCCTGATAGTTCACCCCATTCAGACTATTTTCTTCAGATGGATAAACCAACCGTAAAGGAATAACCGATTCTGGTGTTCTAGTTGGATCATTGAAAGATGCCAAACCACGTGGTTTTTTCAAAATACCGAAGTCCAAGCGACGGTATTCCGACCAACCTTGAATGCCTTGTGTGTACAAAGCAATCCATTTTTGGCAACCAATGATTTGTTTCCAAGTCAAGCCTGCTGCTTTCAAAGCATCATAATCAACGCCTGGTTGTGCTATGTAGCCAGCAATATCGCCTGGAGAAAGGGCCCCGCCGCTCCAAAATTGCATGGATACATTGATACCACCGTCGTAAAATGCTTTTGCGGATGTGCCGCCCAGGGCCAAGTCAGGCCAGCGTTCTATTGCTTCCGCCAAGATAAAATGAATCTCTGCGGCATCTAAGTAAATTGCTGGGAAATCGGCCGCCAAAACAGTTGCACCACGCTGCGATACATCCGCCAACGTGGTAGATGCTGCCTGGCCATCGTTCATGCCGTATACTTCGCCAATAAAATCGCCAGAAGCCGTTGCTGGTTCGTAGTAATAGGCAACGCGCGGGTCATTCAATTTTAGCAAGGTATCCACCATCGTATTGCTGGAGGCAAAGTCCTTACGGGTCAGAAAATCTTCGTAAATCGGATTTGCATTCGGCAAGGCACCTAAATAATGGAACGCCGCAATGTCATTGTTGCTGGTAATAACACCTGCTGCAAATGCTTCCTGGATGGCTGTTTTTGCTAATGCCTCTTCTTTATCAGCCATGCGTATCGCAATACGCATTTTCAGCGAATTACAGAATTTTTTCCATTGTGTCATGTCGCCCCCGTACACTTGGTCGCCAGCGGGACCAGGCTCACTGGTTTTAATCAAGCTGTTCGCTTCATTGACTGCACTCAACAAACCAAGGTAAATGGTACGCTGGTCGTCGTATTTTGGAAAAGGAACCGCGCTGCCTTTCAGCGCATCGGTGTAAGGAATGGCCCCCCAAGTATCTGTAAGAATTTGGAAAACAAACGATTGTAAAATTAAGGCAACCGCTTTCTGGTTGTCAACATTGCCATTTACTTCTACTTCGCGCGGCGTCTCATTGCACTGGCGGATAATTTCATAAAGATCCTCCAAGCCTGTATTGTAGTGTAGGCGCCAGTACGGATCCGAAATGCGCGATTGAAGCGAGGTGTAGCGGCTTTCATTCGTGTAAGAATTGGATGCCCAATATTGCGCAAATTGATTGCCAAAACGCGCCGTAAACCACTCATCGTAAATATTATCGGTCAAAGACTTTTGAGCCGACGTCAACAAAAACGCACTGGACGCCTTGACGGGGTTGTTGGGGTTTTGATTGATTTCTTCAAAATCCTTGGTACAGGCAAATGCTCCAAGTATTAGAAGAAGGGGTAAGAATTTTATCTGTTTGATAAACATAGATTTTCTTTTTTGAATGAAAAAAGGAGGGCTTTTTTTAGAATCCAACGGTCAGGTTGAAGCCAATAGAGCGCTCGGTAGGCAACTGACCACCTTCAGAACCCTGAATGTTAGAAGCGCTGATGGCTGCTTCTGGGTCAATATTTGGAATGTTTTTGAACAGAATTGCCAAGTTGCGACCAACAACAGAAAAGGACATGTTTTGAACCTTGTTGTTGAACCATTTTTTGGGCAAATTCCAACTCAAGCGCGCCTCACGCAATTTGACGTAACTGGCATCATACAAGTCAGCACGTGCAATGACATATCCGCCATTTTCAAAGAAATGATCAATTGCGCCGATATTGCTTTTGTTCGGTTGGCCAGAAACATCTTCGCCGTTTACAACACTACCGTCCTCATAAACACCTTTTACGACTACACCGTTTTCACGCACACCACCCTCCGTGGTTTCTTGCAGGATACCAGAGTATTTTCCCCACATATTGGACAAGGAGAATAAGTTGCCACCACTTTGGTAATCAACCAGAATGCTTAGGCTAATATTTTTGTAGGTCAAGGAAGTGGTTGCGCCACCGGTGAAATCGGCCAAGACGCTACCTAAGGCAACAGGTGTTGCAGTTGGTACGTAAAAGCCGTCCTGATTTACGAGTTTATTGCCATTGGAATCATAAGTATAGTCTGTACCCACAATTACACCATAAGGTTGTCCTTCTTGTGCCTGAATACTTACAGAGAAGGGGAAGTTGGCCAAACGGATATTGTCTACACCGTCAACTAGTTCTTTTACTTTGTTGCGGTTACGCGCAAAGTTGATACCCAAATCCCATTGGAAATCTCTGGTAAGGATCGGTGTGGTATTTAAAGACAATTCGATACCATTGTTTACAATCGTGCCTACATTCAAAATACGGCTTGTGTATCCGGTTGTGCTCGATTGGTCAACTGAAGCAATTTGGTCTTTAGTCGTAGATTTATAATACGTTGCGTCCAGGGAAACTCGATTTTTGAAAAATTTCAATTCTGTTCCCACTTCATACGAAGTGGTACTTTCCGGCTTCAAATTCGGGTTGTTAATTACGTTGGCTACAGTAACCAAGGGGTTACTGCCAAAGTTTGCCCGTGAATTGTACACTGGGTCAAGTACCCGATAAGGATCGGTATCGCTGCCTACATTTGCCCAACTGGCACGGATTTTTGCATAAGACAATACGTCTGTTACATTTTTAGGCAACAGTTCCGACAAAATAAAGCTACCCGATACGGATGGATAGAAGTACGAGTTGTTGTCGGCTGGTAGGGTAGAGGACCAGTCATTCCGTGCGGTCACATCCAAGTAGAACGTACTGTTATAACCGAAGGATACAGACCCAAATACAGAATTGATCCGTTTGCGTTCTGTATTGTCTACTACCGCTAGGTTACTAATTGAGTTCGACAAGTTGTAAAAACCAGGTGTACCCAGGCCGCCTTGTGTGCTGTTGTAGTTACGGCGATTTTTGCGATCCAAACGGTTGCCACCCACAAATGCATCTACGCTGAATTTGTTGTCAAATTGTTTGTTGCCACGCAAAATCAAGTCAAAGTTGTTCTCATTCACCGTATAAATGTCTTTGCTGTATTTAGACAAATCCACACTGCCTACTGCAATTTTCTCCTCCCGCGTTTCGGTGTAGAAATCAGTCATGGCACGGCCAGTCAAAGTCAACCAGTCAGTAAGTTTCAGACTAATGTTCGCATTGCCAAATAAACGATCGCGCTGGTCATTTTGTGGACGCTGTTTTGCTACCCAGAAAGGATTGTCCCAGTACAAAGGAGATGCTTCTTCGGCGCTTGTCCGGTTCCAGGAACGTTGAAGGGTTGGATCACTTGGATTGATGTAATCGCGCAATTCATCCATATTCAACTGGCGTTGAAACCACTGGTTGAAGTTAGAACCTGTACCGTTGTAGCCTGTAGCACCACGGCCGGCACCTTTGTTTTGGATGTAGTTAAAACCGGTAGAAATAGAAAGCCGATTGGTTGCTTGGACACCGGTATTGATGCTGATCGAGTTACGACGCAAAGACGAACTTGGGATCGTACCTTTTTGGTACAAGTTAGTGTACGAACCACGGAAATAAGCCTTTTCATTGCCACCACTGAACGAAAGGTTATTGCTCGAAAGGAAACCTTGATCGTAATAGTCCTTGATATTGTCGGGTTGTGCAGCCCATGGAACAGACTTTCCATAGTGTTGTGCATCGTAAGAATCCCAGCTATTCCAGGGACGGTAAGTGATGGGGGTGTTGGAATATTGGGACAAATCGCCGAAAGAACCGCCATTTGCACCCGCAAAACCTTCTAAATATCCTTTGGTGTTCGAACCGAAGGATGGTCCCCATGAACCATCATAAGAGTAATCTGGTACGAGGTCAAAAGATTGGTAGGTAGTTCCTGCATCATCCGTGTAGGATGTTTTATAAAAACCAGAATTGTCGTTGTAGCCCCGTGGACGAATGTTATTCGCATCCGGGCCACCACCGTAACTATTTTGGTAGTCAGGTAGGAAAGCAACGTTATTGAAGAAATTATCGGTGCTAAAAGTTACACCCAGCGGTTTCTTTTTGTTTTTATTGCCTTTTTTAGTGGTGATTATGATTACCCCATTGGCTGCACGCGAGCCGTAAAGCGCTGCCGCAGTTGCACCTTTGAGTACAGAAACCGACTCAACGTCATCACTATTGATGTCCTGAGCTGCATTGCCATAATCATAACCGAGTGCGCCGCGTGCCTGATCGGCTGTAGTAAAGTTTGAATTGTCAATTGGAACCCCGTCTACCACAAAAAGTGGCTGGTTATTGCCTTGAATTGCCCGTGCACCCCGCAAAATAATCCGGGAAGATCCACCGAGGTTACTGCTGGAGGTAATTTGTGCACCCGCAATTTTACCAGAAAGGGCCGAGACAATATTGGTACTACGCGCGCGAACAAGGTCTTCCCCGTTTACCGCTTGCAGCGAATAACCGAGCGCCTTTTCCGAACGCGTAATGCCCAAGGCGGTAACAACCGTTTCGGTAAGTTGTACCCCGGAAGCCAATACAACGTCTACCACGTTGGAGGCACCTAAACTTACTTCTTGAGCACCGTAACCAGTATAGGAAATCACAAGTACATCTGCGCCAGTAGGCACATTGAAACTGTACTTGCCATCGAGTCCGGTACGAACACCGGAGGAAGTACCTTTAGCGCTAACAGATGCGCCAATCAGTACTTCGCCATCATCACCGCTGATTGTTCCAGACACAGTACGTTGTGCCATAGACACGCCAATGAAAGCTAATACCCCGAGCAGGGTAAATAGTAATCGCTTCATACAAAAAATGATTTGGTTAAAGAAAGATGTTGAAAAAACAGCAAGAATCGGATTAAAATCAGGCAAGAATTTGCATCCCTAACCTTAAAAAGGGCTGCTAACAGTACAGCACAAGATGCTGCCCGTTAGCGGCCGTCGAAAGTTTGATTTGGTAATTGTAAACGATTATTATTTGGACTAAGAGAAGGTTCGTTTCCAAAGGTACATAGTTTACAGATTAAATAGTGTTAAAATTTTTAAAAAAATCAAAACGGCGGAATAAAATACGGCTTAAGTTTTTGCTTAATCGATTCATTGTTAATTTATTGTAAAATATTCCAAGCCTCAATTTGGGCGATTTTTCGCTCTACAAAAGTTGCTGTCGGTACATTTTTATTGTGGAGGATAGTCCAAAGTAAAGTGCATCGGCAATCAGTGCATGACCAATGCTGACTTCCAATAATTCGGGGCAGTGGGCTTTGAAATATTGCAAATTTTTTAAATTTAAATCATGGCCAGCATTGATACCAATTCCTGCGTCTATGGCTACCTGTGCTGCATGTGTATAAGGAGCCACAGCGGCGGCCGGATCCGTTTCAAATTGTGCTGCAAAGGGGCCAGTATAAAATTCAATTCGGTCGGCCCCACAATTTTTTGCGCCTACAATCATGTCTGCGATTGGATCTACAAAAAGAGACACCCGGATTTGCTTACTTTTTAGTTCGGCAATCACTGCTTTGAGGAAATCCGCATGCGCGATGGTATCCCAACCTGCATCGGAAGTGAGCTGCTGTGGACTATCGGGCACCAAGGTGCATTGATGCGGAGGATTGGCCAATACCAGATCCAGAAAATCGCGGGTAGGATTACCTTCAATATTAAACTCCGTTTGGACCACCGCACGCAAGGCAGGTATGTCACTGTAACGAACATGCCGCTGGTCGGGACGAGGATGTACCGTAATTCCTTCAGCCCCAAATTGCTCACAATCTTTGGCAACTTGGGTCAAATCTGGTAAGTTTCCGCCCCGAGCATTGCGCATTAAGGCTACTTTATTGATGTTTACACTTAATTTGGTCATATTGTTAGAAGTTTTGTTCATGTTTGCGCTCAAAATTCAACACAGGCGAGCGTTTTCCTTTTCTATCTTTGGCGCAAAAGTATAACGGTATGGAAGAATTTGGCACAACTTTAGAAAAAGAGCCTATTTCCCGAGATTTTTTACAGTTTGAAGCACCAGAAGCACGGAGGCTGCCCAAAGTGCATTTGGTGTTGTTTGTTCAATTGGGATTTTCCATGGCCCTCACTTTGGTTGGAGGAATGGTTTTTTTGCTCCTAGCCTCTCTTGCGCAGTGGGATACAAGCGTACTTACCCGTAATTTTCCGTCAAATGCGGACTATGAAACACGTTGGCATATGCGTATCATGTTGGGGATCAGCCACCTTGGTACATTTATTTTGGCGGGTTGGGCTACGGTTCGTTTATTTTATCAACAAGCACCGCTCGCCTGGCCTGATTATTTGCGTATCCGTAAATTACCACAAGGGAAAACACTGATCGCTGCATTATTGCTTATGCTTGTTTCCATACCATTGGTACTCTTTGCATACAACATCAATAAAATGTTGCCCATCCCCGAAAGTTGGAGGCTGATGGAAGCGCAAACAGAAGATGCGATTAAAGGTTTATTGCAAATGCAAAACCAGGGTGAACTTTTCGGTAACCTGTTTATCATTGCATTGCTGCCAGCCATTGGAGAAGAACTCGTATTCAGGGGTGTCTTGCAACAACAACTGATGCGCCGAATCGCCAATCCATGGGTCGTGCTGCTCATTTCGGCGGCCATTTTTAGTTTTATCCATTTTCAATTTGAAGGCTTTTTACCGCGTATGCTCCTGGGAACCATCCTGGGTTGGCTGTACTGGAGCACCCGTAACTTCTGGGTTCCGGTGATTGCCCATTTTTTTAACAATGGCATTCAAATTGTTGGACAATACCTTTACAATCAAAAACTTACTTCAGTCGATCTGGAACAGGATTTTACAATTCCCTGGTACTGGGCAATGCTTTCTGTGTTACTGGTATGGTGGCTGATGCGATTCATAAATAAGATAAAAACATAAATGATGTATTCAACTGGAATTATACTCGGACGCTTTCAGGTACTGGAATTAAATGACGTCCACCTCAAACTGATTGCAGAAGTACAGGAAAAACATAAAAAAGTAATGGTGTTTTTGGCATCCAACCCGGCACCCAGCGATCGCCATCCACTTGAGTGGGTATTGCGTGCCGAAATGTTTGAAGCCGAATTTGGCGATACCCTGACCGTCCTGGAAATGCCCGATTTGCCCGACGACCGTATCTGGAGCCAGGAACTCGACCGCCGTATCCTGGAACAGCGCCCCGAAGGCCCTGTAACCATTTATGGCTCCGAAGAAAATTTTGTAGAACGCTATTCTGGTAATTATGAAACTTCGGTGTGGGAAGCACTGGAAGACGATTTTCCTGAGGAAATGCCCATGGCAGAGGTGGAGCGCATGCGCGATTTCCGGGCCGGTATACTATATGCCACTATTCGCAGGTATCCTACCGTGTATCCAACCGTTGATATTGCAGTGTTTCGAAACGATATGAAGGAAGTGTTATTGGCCAGAAAGGAAAATGAAACCAAACAACGGTTTCCTGGCGGCTTTGCCGATCCAAGTGATGAAAGTTATGAAATGTCGGCAATCCGCGAACTCTTGGAAGAATGCGGAGATCTTGAAGTTGTTGAACTTATATATATCGGTTCCTGCCGTATTGATGATTGGCGATACCGCGATTCAATGGATGGAATCATGACCCATTTGTATGCTTGTACCCTCGAATCGGGCGAACCCGTTGCCAATGATGATATTGCAGAACTGCGCTGGATGGAAGTACAAAAACTCACCGAAGACCATTTTGTCCAAGAACACAAGCCGCTTTTTCATATTTTGGAAGATTATTTGAATGAAATGCGCTAAATTATTGCTTTCAAAGGGGCTCAGTCTGGCCAAAATTTTATCGTACCTTCGCCGCTTAAAATCAGGGCAAAATAAAACGCAGGTTGTGCTTTATTACTTTCCCTGCTCCAAACAGCATCGTGATCGCTTTTTTTAGAAATAACCAGATCGTTACAACAATACCATTGGCATTTTACGTCTTGCTGACGCATAGTGCCGCTTTTTTGGGCTTTGTAGTTCCAACGGTGCCACAGGTAAGTCAAGGAGGCGTCTTATATGATTTTTTATTTCATTGGGCAGCCGATCACACCCTGTTTTCTGCAATCCTGGCAGCTTTGTTGGTTTTTATTCAGGCGCTACTAATAAACAACTTGGCCGATGAATTCCGTATTTTGAATGACCGGAATTGGCTCCCAGGCATGTTTTTTGTCTTAGTTTCGGCAATGTTACCCGATTTTTTGTTTCTAAGTCCACCCCTCGTTGCTACTTTTTTTATTCCAATTAGTATTCGTCGGATTTTAAAAGTGTATAAAACGCCCAATGCCACAGCCCTCATTTTTGATGCGGCCTTTTGGATAACCTTGGGTGTGTTATTTTACCCCCATGCGTTACTTTTGCTCATAGCAGCCCTTGGTGGACTTAACGTGATGCGATCATTCGCTGTTCGGGAGCAATTGGTTTTTGTTTCGGCTATTTTTGTGGCCACGTTACTTGTTTGGCTAGGATGCTTCTGGTATGATGCGGGAGGTTTGTTTTTTAGAAGGCATTTTATCGAAATTTGGGGGATTTACAACGTTGAAGCTGCGATACCTGTTATTCAATATTATGAGTTGGGTTTATTGTTTTTTCTATTTTTGGTCGTTCTGTTAGGATTTAGTTCCTATTATTCGCGCAAATTGATTCAAACGCAAAAATCGATTAGTGTACTGTACTGGTTTTTCTTGTTGGGAAGCTTTGGGTATTTACTTTCGAAGGAGCCTTATTTGGCGCATTTTATGATCGTAATGCCCAGTGTAGGTATTTTTTTAGCAATGGGTTTTTTGGCGGTACGTAGCCACATGTTGGCAGAAATTTTTCACTTGATCTTGTTGGGAGCCTTGTTTTTTATACAATTTTTCCCATTTTAGGACAAGGTAGTTTTCACATCAAATGCATTTTTAATTTTTTTGACCATGAAGTTTGGCGTAATTGTTTTTCCAGGTTCCAATTGTGATGATGATATGGTGCACGTTTTACGCGACGTGATGGGCCAGGATACCATAAAGTTATGGCATAAAGAACAGGCATTGCCTGGCTTTGGCCCTGGTGATTGTGTGGTATTGCCTGGAGGCTTTTCCTATGGTGATTACGTGCGTGCGGGCGCCATTGCACAATTTTCGCCAATTATGCAGGCTGTAAAGGCATTTGCCCAAGCAGGTGGCCTTGTTTTTGGTGTTTGTAATGGGTTCCAGATACTTTGTGAGGCAGGATTGTTGCCTGGGGTTTTGCTGCGTAATGCAAACCAGCAGTTTATCTGCAAAAACTCCTGGTTACGGGCAGTTACCAATGATTCTTTGATTACAGCAAACCTGGATTTAGCGCAGGCGCTTAAAATCCCGATTGCGCATGCCGAAGGCCGGTATTATGCCGACGAGCAAACCCTTGATCAATTGGAAGCCAATAAGCAAGTACTGTTTCGTTATTGCACAGAAGATGGCGAAATCAACGCAGCCGGAAATCCCAATGGCGCATCGCGCAACATCGCCGGAATTTGCAATGTAAACCGCAATGTATTTGGTATGATGCCGCATCCAGAACGCGCCGCCGAAACAGTATTGGGAAATACTGATGGCAAAGCATTATTTGAATCTTTGATCGGTCTTGCGGTTGCCTGATTGTATTGTTTAGGCATCCTTTTTCCCGTCTTCAAACAAGGCAAGAATGATATTGCCCATATACACGCCTAGTGCTGACTCTACAAGGGTCAAAAACATCGTCATGTCCTGAAAATTCAGAATATTGGGCGCAAGCGCTTTCAAGGAAATGAGGGTCATCATCGCTGCAAAGTGCCCATTTACGAGCCATTTTACCAAACCATTGATCGGTGCGCTGTTTTGCCCGTTCAGGTTTGGTTCTGTAATACTTCGTCCAATAAACCGAAAAACCGCTCCTCCATATAACGCAGTTACCGGCGCAAGGATCCCGATGAGCGAGGTAAACTCCTCAAAGTCAAATCCCTTCATGATATAAAATACGCTGGCGGCAGCGATCAGGGTAAAATGGTACACCAAAATTAGGCGCGCAATACGCGTGCGGGGCGACAATTCGGTCGTTCCGGTTTTGGTGATGTCGGGTACTGTATTGGTGTCGGCCATAGATCTGCCTATCGTATGTGTGCGGGTCGTACTCATGAGCGTAGCGCGTCCATTAATTTTTTGAAAAGTTGGCGTTGGTATTCTTCGAGGCTGGTTTTATAACGCAAATCCATGTCCTTATAGTCGTTTTTACGTGGAGGAAAAATGATGCCAGAACCGTATTTTCCCTGAAATTCCCAGGAAAGTTCTACATCATTGCCTTTCTGCAAACCTTTTACATAGATTCGGTGGTATTCAAAGTAACCATCTGGACAAATTTCATTGCTAAGATGCGTAACTTCTAGCATGAATTCATCGTAAGTGGTGTAAGAACTGTCAATTTTTGCTCTCCATAATATAGGTGTCCCTTTCGCTTTATACACACCAACGAGGTAACGTCGGGCTGTTTGACAAACGGCGGTAACTTGCTTGCCTTGCAAAAGCATCTTGTTGTCTCCTATATTTACACCTTGTAAAGAAGCCGGGGTCGTAACCTCGGCTATTACACCTGAGCGAATACTCAGCGTTTCTACCGGAATTTTACCTTTGTTGCTGTATATTTTGGCCGAAAAATGGGCTGGATCATGGCAGCGTACTACAACAACAGCCTGATCTTCGTGCACTTCAGCCAAAAAAGCCCACTTGTGCAGCAAACGTTCGTGAAAAAACTGACCACTCAACTGTTTGTTGGACCGCTCAAGTTGGTTCCAGGCGCACTGCATAGAGTCACAAACCTGTTTGCCTTTGTAAACAGGTTTAATGAAAAGGGTCACGGATTGCGTCGAAACAGCAATGCTGTCTGCCCGAAAAATACCTGCTAGGTTGTTCTGCTTTAGCCATAGATTGAAATCTTGTTTCTTTTTTTGAAAAAAAACTTTATCCTGACGGAAATCAGCTAATTGTGCGAAGGCTAAGGGCGCACAAAAGAATATACAAAGACAGGTCAGAATGGATAACCGGAAAAGGCTTGATGCCATCGCGGAATGTTTAGTTGCATATTGAAAGACGGTTTTTTCTACCGCTTATTTTCAACTTGACCAATTTTAACATTTAAATCTAGGTCCAATTACAAAACATTGGCTAACTGTTCCTTGATTTTTTCCAACTCATCTTTCATTTGCACTACGAGCTTTTGCATATCTGAATCGTAGGCTTTTGCCCCCAGGGTATTGATTTCGCGTCCCATTTCCTGAGAAATGAAATTGAGGGTACGTCCGGCCGACTGTTGTTTGTTTTCTATTTGTTCCAGGAAATACTTGCAATGCTGCTCAAGCCTTACTTTTTCTTCCGTGATGTCCATCTTTTCCAGGTAATGCAAAATTTCCTGTTCATAACGGTTCATGTCCACATTTTCTTTGCCCAGGCCTTCTTCCAGATTATTAAGCAGTCGCTCGCGCATACGCGTGAAACGTTCTTGCTCAAAAGGGGTAATTTCGGTAAGTAGTAACATGATATTTGCTACCCGCAAGCGCAAATCAGCTTCCAATGCTTTGCCTTCCTGTTTGCGAAAAGCGTGTAGCGCTTGCAGGGTACGGTTGATGGTATCCGCAATAACGGCCCATTCCGCTTCGTCCAACTCGCCAGAAGCAGAAGATACTACATTAGGGATACGCAAAATCGTTTGCATGATTTCGCCCGTATCCATGTTCAATTCCTGCGCAAGTTTGGTTAACTCACGGTAATAGCCTTTGAATAAGGAAATATTTAAACTCACCGGAGCCGCTCCATCTGCATTTTGAACTTCGAGGACAAAATCAATTTTACCACGTTCCGCATGATCATTGATCATTTTGCGTATTTCCACTTCCTTTTCCTTGTAATCTCCAGGAAACCGAAGTTTAATATCGGTCATTTTAGAATTTAACGTGCGTAGTTCAACGGTGATTGTTTTATCACCATAACTACCATGGGCACGACCATAACCCGTCATTGAAAGCAACATATAGGCGCAGAAAAAGGTAAATGTGAATGATTATTTGGAGTTTTAGATATGATCACCAAATTATACATGTAAATTTGGTACAATGCGCATATCATAGAGCCACAAATGTATATAAAATTGTCTCTTTTGAACCCATAGGTGAATATTTTTCATGAAAAATGTTTGTAGAGTGCTGAATAAGAGCGAGTTTGCACCCGAAAGAGCAGACGAATGAATAAATTTATGATGATTTTGTAATTGCTAAAAAAACGCAACAAAAGATTGCAGTTTTTTTAGCCAAAAGTTTGCACAGGTCAAAAAAAGTACGATCTTTGCGTCTCGTTTTTTCGAACACCCTATTTTTGTTCATAACTTGTTCAAAATCAACGAACTAAAACATGAGAAAGGCTGACCTGGTGAATGCTATTTCCGAAAAGACTGGAGTTGCGAAAGTTGACGTACTCGTTGCTCTGGAGGAACTTTTTAAGGAAATTAAGTCTACGATGCAAAGCGGAGAAAACGTTTATATCCGCGGATTTGGCAGTTTCGTAATTAAGAAACGCGCCAAAAAAGTGGGCCGCAACATCAAAAAAGGGAAGTCGATCGAGATCCCTGAACATTACATTCCATCTTTCAAGCCAGCGAAAATTTTCACTGAAGCAGTTAAGGTGCATGTTACCTCATTGCCAGACGACGAGGGAGAAGAATAAATTGAAATGCATGGAGATACGGGCCTAACATAAAGTTCGTATTCGACCTATATGATGACAAGAACGCAATTTCTGGTACTTTTTTTGGCATTGGCACTATTTTTGGGCCTCTACCTGGGTTTTGATACAAAACCGTCGGCTCAAAAAAAACTGGAAGCCGCGTCGGCCGCGCAAAGCGAAGCCCCTGGTTTCGATGCGATGTTGGCGGAGGCAAAGTCACATGCAGATGATGGTTTGCGCACAGCGATTGATAAAGTAGAAGCAGAAGTTGCTTCATCTGAAAATGATGTAGAGCGGGTGGTTGCACTCAAACAATTATCATCGTTATGGTACAATGCTGGGCAAACTCCTGTTTCTGGAATCTATGCAGAAAAAGTTGCCGAAATTGAAAAGGCTGATACAGCATGGTCGGTCGTAGGGGCAACATTCTATAATGCCTTGATTGCCAGTCAAGAACAGTCTTTGCGCGATTTTTGTGCCCAACATGCTAAACTTGCTTTCGAAAAAGCTGCTGAATTAAACCCGGACAAACCAGAGCATAATGTAAACCTTGCTTTAGTATATGCCGAAAATCCGCCGCCAGACAATCCGATGAAAGCTGTGTTGTTGTTGCGGGATTTGGAAAAAAAATATCCAGAAAGCCCGGCTGTATACAATGCACTCGGGCGTTTAGCGATCAAAACAGGACAATGGCAACGCGCCATCGACCGGTTGGAGAAAGCCTGGAGCCTGGATAAAACTAATTTTAATACCCCCTGCCTCTTGGCAAAAGCCTATGAAGGAGCAGGTCAAATGGATAAATCGGCGAAATTCGCCAAGATTTGTAATAAATAGTCCGAATTGAAAATTGCTACCTGGACAAGATTGTGTGCAGTCACCCAATTAGTTAAGTCAAACGGATCACAGAACTTTAACTTTCAATTTGCAGCAGTATGCCTTGCGGAAAAAAACGTAAACGTCACAAAATTGCCACTCACAAGCGTAAAAAACGCCTGCGTAAGAATCGCCATAAGAAGAAAAACCGATAGTGTCTGAACCACAGGCTTCGGCTTAATGCCTTTCGGCAAAAAACCGCTGCTACTGGGGCCAGCGCCAACGGCCACCGTCGAACAAAAAGACTTTCCGGAAGCCACTTGCTTTTGGAAAGTTTTTTTGCGGTATGCCCGCATCAGGACACACTAAGTCCACCTGATTGACACTTTTCGAGTTGCGACAAGCTTAGTTTTCTTCATTTTGCCGCTATCCAACTGCCCCATTTGGATATTGTGCGCTTTGTTACCCTCCTCCTTGTTGCATCGGTCGGATGAATGCGCTGTGAAGCGTGTCGTCAATCCCGAACTTTATTCTCGACGGCCCATTTTGACGCCCGTACCGCTCCCGGTAACCGGTCGAAGGGCTTATTGTTGTTGCTTGTTGCAAACCAATATTACCATCGTGGATAAAGAACTCATTATCAATGCCACCGAGTCTGGCGTTGAACTTGCCTTATTGGAAGGTGGAAAACTTACCGAACTCCAACATCAAAAAACGAATAACAATTTTACCGTAGGCGATATTTTTATCGGAAAAATACGGAAAATGATGCCCGGTCTCAATGCCGCTTTTGTCGATATTGGACACCGTAAAGATGCTTTTTTGCATTATACTGACCTGGGCCCAAAATTGCGCTCGCTGGTCAAATGGTCAAATGGTGTCATAAATGGCAGCATTAATACCCACAAACTGGATAATTTCAAATTCGATGACGAAATTGTCAAAACCGGAAAAATTGACCAAGTGCTTAATAAGCGCTGGCCCGTACTGGTACAAATCCTAAAGGAACCCATCTCTACAAAAGGCCCAAGGCTTTCCTGTGAACTTACCTTGCCCGGCCGATATATGGTTTTGTCGCCGTTCTCGGATGCTGTTTCTGTGTCTAAAAAAATTTCCAGTTCTGAAGAACGCAAGCGCCTCCATACGCTCGCTGAAAGCATCAAACCTAAGAATTTTGGTATCATTATTCGGACCGCAGCAGAAGGTAAAAAAGTGCAAGAGTTGCACGAAGAACTTACCCGATTGGTTGGCCAATGGGAAGATATTTTCCAACAACTGAAAACGGAAAGCGCCCCGGCAAAATTATTGAGCGAACTTGATAAGCCTGCCAGCGTGTTGCGTGATATGCTCAGTGATGGCTTTAGCCGAATTGTGGTGAATGACAAAGAATTGTACACCGATATTCGTGCTTACTTGCAAAATATCAGCCCCGAACAGGTCAATATCGCACAACTCCACAATGGAAATAAGTCTATTTTTGATGCTTTTGGTGTAACGAAGCAAATCAAAGCTTCTTTCGGCAAAACGGCTACCATGAGCAGCGGCGCCTATGTAGTCATTGAAAAGACCGAGGCCATGCATGTCGTGGACGTAAACAGCGGTCATAAAATGACGACCGCCGATGTAGAACAAACTATTTTTGGGGTAAATCTGGAGGCCGCAGAAGAAATTGCCCGCCAAATCAGGCTACGTGATATCGGAGGCTTGATCGTGATCGACTTTATCGACATGAAAAACCTGGAGCATAAAAAACAACTGGCGAAGGCTATGGAAGATTTTATGCGAAAGGACCGTGCGCAACACACCATCCTGCCCTTGTCCAAATTTGGCTTGATGCAAATTACCCGCGAACGCGCACGCCCGGAAGTGGTAATCAATACTTCGGAAGACTGTCCCGCTTGTGGCGGCACCGGAAAAGTAAATGCGACCATCCTGCTGACCGACGAAATTGAACGCGACCTGGAATATGTTATGCAATCTCGGCCAAAAGCCCCCCTTGCAATTACCGTGCACCCATATCTGGAATCTTTTTTGCGAAAAAATTGGCACAAACGCCAAATTAACTGGTTTATCAAGTACAACCGCTGGATTCGCATTGAGGCTAATGCTGATTTCCACCTAAATGAATACCGATTTATTGATGGCAATGATGATGAAATCAGGCTGAATAACCCGGGTTAACCGTCAACCGTGGTGCATGAAATACCCTGCTTTTTCATCTAAACTTATACTATATACCGTCAGTGCACTCGCTTGTGTACTGACGGTTTTTATTGGTTATTACCTGCAACGTGCTCATTTTGCTGCTATATTGGCATCTATGGGTGCTTTTTTTTTAATATATGCCTATTTGAGTGCTTTTTTTGATAAAAACGAAGGTGCTTTTTCCTGGATGTTTTATTTGGGCGTACTCCTCCGAGGGCTTTTATTGTTTAGCATCCCGAATCTTTCCGATGATATTTATCGCTTTTTGTGGGATGGCCATTTATGGCTTCAAGGTGTCCATCCTTTTTCGATTACACCCGATGCATTTGTTAAAATACCTGCAAATCTGCATTTGGTTGATTCGGAATTATACACAAATATGAATTCAGGGGCCTTTTTTACGGTTTACCCGCCAGTTTGCCAAGGTATATTTGCCTTTGCGTGTTGGTTAGCACCGAAAGGGATTTGGGGCGCAACGGTGGTTATTAAACTGTTTTTATACGCGTGTGAAATTGGATCTATTCAACTGCTCCGGCGGCTTGCAGGTCAACGAGCCGCAATATTATACGCTTTAAACCCCTTGATAATCATCGAATTGGTAGGAAATTGCCATTTTGAAGCGGCATTAATCTTTTTTTTATTAGCGGCTAAATGGGCTTTGCGCAAACAGCAATGGACGCTATCTGCGGCTTTCGTAGCCCTTTCTATTGCTTCAAAATTACTACCCTTGCTCTTTTTACCTATTTTATGGCGTTACCTGGGTTGGTGGAGAGGTTTATGGTATTGCGTGCTAGTAGGGTTTGGTACCTTTTTGTGTTTCTTGCCCATCTTTAATTGGGCGTTGTTACAGCATATGGCGACCAGTATTGACCTTTATTTTCAAAAATTTCAGTTCAATGCGAGCATATATTATCTGTGCACCCTGGTAGGTTTTTGGGAGACAGGCTGGCAAATTGGTGCCAAAATTGGACCTTGGCTCGGCTTGACAACCATGCTTGGTGTATTGATTCTTGCATTATTTACAGCGACCGAAAAAAAAGCAAAACGGATTTCACTTGAATCCGCTTTGCTTTTCGCTTCCGTGATACACTTGTCTTTATCGTCAACCGTGCATCCCTGGTATGTTGCGATACCTTTTGTGCTGGGACTGTTGGGTAAATGGCAGTTTCCAATTACCTGGACATTTCTGGTACTTTCTTCCTATTCGCATTATTCAGGAGGGATTTACCTCGAAAAACACCCCTGGATCATCGCAGAATACGGTTTGCTTTGGGTGGTAATATGCCTTGAAGCATTGTATAAATCGAGCCTACCGTTTTACCGTAACATCGCCCGATAGGATTTCCACGGCACCATCCAGAAATTCGACGATTGCTTGCCAAATAAAAACGGCAGGATTCACCGGATTTCCGCGGAAATTTCCGTCCCAACCTACCGATTCGTCATTGAGCTGCATGTTTTCGGCAAAAAACAATTCGCTGCCCCAACGGTCATAAATGCGCAGCGCTTTCACTGTTTTCACACCTTTTCCAAAAAGATTGAAATGGTCATTAACGCCATCTCCATCTGGCGAAAAGATATTAGGTGCATATACGTAACGCCGTTTTAAAACATTTACCTGTACCCTTGCATTGGCTGAACATCCCAGCAGGTTGGTGATCGTGAGTGTATATTGGGTGTTTTTAATTGGTTTTGCAAAGGGGGCAGGGCAGGTTACACAGGACAAGCCATCTGCGGGTGTCCAGGTCCAGCTGCTTATATTAGATAACGGAATATTGGGCGAAGGTTGCAACTGAATCGAATCTCCCAAATCAATTAGCTGGATTGGATCCAAGGTAACTTTAGGATAAGCCGGTTCTTGCAAGATAATATCCTGCGTAGCAAGGCAGCCGTTGGCATCCAAAACGGCAAGGGTATAGTCACCTGCGGGCATTTGATTGAATGCTGTGGTGGTTTGATAACTTTGACCGCCATTCGCAGAGTAAGTAAACGGCGCTTCTCCGCCTGTTACTGCGCTGATGTTAATACTTCCTTTAGGGCTAATACAGTTTGGTTGGATCGTTGTTGCTGCAAATACAGGTGGTGAAATTTTAAATACCAGCACCGAATCGGTAGCGGTACACCCATTGGCTGCATCCGTAATTTTTAATTGATACATGCCGGGGGCATTCACAAGTGGAGTAGCCGTAGTTGCGCCTACAACGATCTGTCCATTCACGGTACTCCAGGAATAGGCTAATGCGTTTATAGATGGGCTGCTTGCTTGTAAGGTCGCTTCCGTATCCAGGCAGTTCAACTCTGCAGGCTGGCCAGCATCTGCACCGGGTACTTGAATGTTTTCTAATACCGTAGTATTGATGGTGCTACTACAGCCATTTTGTTGATTTACAACGGTTAGTTCATAAAAGCCGGCCTGATTTACAATAGGGGTCAGGCTATTTTGGCCACTTACAATTTGTCCATTGGTACTGATCCAGGAGCTTGTGTACCCGCTAATTGGTTGACTCACCAAGCCGGTAAGTTGAACAGATTTTAAGATGCAATTTAAAACAGCTGGAGGATTGATCAAAAGCGTTGGGGGTGTCGTATTCTGCGTTACGATGGTGCTTGCGGTACTCGAGCATCCGTTGCTGGTATTTTGAACAGTCAGGGTAAAAGTGCCCGGTTTGTCTACCGAAGGCGTAAGGATATTGGCAGGTCCACTGATGTTTCCGCCATTTGAACCCAACCAATTATAGGTATAAATGGGTCCGGCAGAAGAACCTGCACCATCCACCAGTACAACTGGCATTTTGCAGGTAATGGCTTCTATGGTTGCCGCAAGCGCGGTTGGAGGTACAATATCCTGCATTACGGTGCTGGAAATGGTGGTACTACAACCGTTTTTGGTGTTTTGAACAGTCAAATCATAGATGCCAGGTTTATCGACCATTGGATCAAGTTGTGCCTGGCTTCCTACAAATTGCCCATTTACGGTATTCCAATTCGCAGAAAAGATACCGTTTAATAAAGCAACACTTGCATCAATCGTAATTACCTTGGTTTCGCAGGTCAGGGTTGCTGGCTGAGCAATGGCAGGCGTTGGCGCTACAGTATCGATACTAATTTGAACTTGATCGATGGCAGTACAGCCATTTAAAGCGTTGGTCACCGACAGCAAGTAGGTTCCAGGTGCGTTGATGGTTGGGCTCAGGGTTGTTGCTTCTGACATAATACCTATACCCGTCCATAAGTATGCCAGCGTACCACCATTTGTAGTGGATGCTGTCCCTTGAAGTTTTAGGCTCACGGTGCTACAGGTAAGGGTATCTGATATGCCTGCATCAATTTGAGGGGTTGTTAAATCTTGCAAAACCGTGATTGCGGCGAGTGCGCTGCACCCATTATTGCTGTTAAAAACAGTTAATAAATACGTGCCAGGTTGATCAATAATCGGTTGAAGGGTAGTCGGTCCAGAAATTATATTGCCGCCATTTTGGGTGGTCCAATTGTACGAAATGCCATTTCCGGTACTTCCAGAACCATTTAAGTTGAATTGATTTACGCTACAGGTCAGCACAGGGGCTGTACCAGCATTTGAAACAGGTGCATTCAGGTCATTGAATATCCGAACACTATCCACCGCAGTACACCCGTTGACGATATTGGTTACGGTAATTGTGTACAATCCAGCGGCGTTGATTTCGGGGGTTGTTAAATTGCTGCCATTGATGATATTACCTCCTTGTGCAGCCGACCAATTAAATTGAACCAGGTTATTGCCACTTCCGCTTCCATTTAACAATAATGCATTGACGGAACAACTCAGTGTATCATTGGGACCAGCCTCTGCAACAGGAATAACCGTGTTTTCAGCAGTTGAAATGCTGGCTACAGTTGTACAGCCATTGTTGTTGTTGCGGGTTGTTAAGGTGTATAATCCACCTGCATTTACCTGTGGGGTGAGTCCCGTAACTCCCGAAATTAGGTTTCCGCCATTGCTTGCAGTCCAGGCATAACTAAAATTGCCAGCAGTGCCGTTATTGCTTGCAAACAAGGTAATCAGGGGTGTATTACATTTGACCGTATCCGGAAAAGCAATGGAAACCGAAGGGGTTATAGTATCTACAACGACCGGACTTGCAATGGTCGCAGTACATCCATTGACCAGGTTGGTTACAACGAGTTGATAATCACCTGCTGCATTAACAACAGGCGTTAATTGGTTTGTACCCGACAACAGATTACCGCCATTGGTAGCAGACCAATTGTAACTAAAACTGCCTGGTAAGGAATTATTGATGGCTATAATGGTTTGGGTTGGATTCGTGCAGTCAATTGTGTCAATGGGGAAAATGTTCATTGCTGGGGTAGCAATATTGGAGTCCACCGCAATAAATTGGCTTGCCGTACACCCGTTTTGTGTATTCGTAACCAACAAATTATACAATCCGCCTGCACTAATGGTGGGGTTGAGGGTGGAGGTGCCACTTATGATGTTACCCGCACTGGCTACAGACCATTGGTAAGTAAAGTTGCCGGGTTGAGAAAAGTTCGTAGCCTGTAAGGTTTGGGCTGGTAGATAACAAGTCAAAACTGCTGGCGCCTGCACAACAACTGCTGGGCTTGCGGTATCCTGGGTTACAGTAACAGTCGCAGTGGCCGTACAGCCATTGTTTGTATTTGTAATGACAAGGTTATAAGCGCCTGCTTGGTCAACCAAAGGAGCCCCTCCCGTTGCCCCATTCACAATATTCCCATTCGTCGTTGCCCACTGATATTGGAAGTTATTGCCCATAGAGGAGCCGTTGGTGTTGATGTTGATGTTCGAGATGGTACAAGAAAGTACCGCCGGAGCGCTTGCCAGTGCAATTGGCACGCCTGCTTCCTGGCTTATCAAGGTACTTAAGGAAGTGCTACAACCCGTAGTCAGGTTATAGGCGGTGAGTTGATAAGTGCCAGGTGTACTTATACTAGGGGTAAGTGTACTGTCGCCACTTATAATACTTCCACCCGAAGGTGGTGTCCAAACGTAACTAAACCATCCATTTCCTGAATTATTTTGGCCTTGTATGGTTTGGATGGGGTTTGCGCAAGTAAGTAGTCCTGTTGGTATTATATTCAAGTTGGGCGCAACCGTATCCTGCGCAACCAAGGCAATATCGGTTGCAGTACATCCGTTGGCTAAATTAGTTAGGAGCAGTTGATATGTTCCAGCTTGTGTTGCAACTGGGTTGGGACCAGTACCGCCGGAGGAGATGACACCATCCATTGTGGTCCAAGCGTAGGTGATGGAAGGGCCGCTACTCGAGCCAATCGTGTTCAAAACAACACTTGAGGTAAGGCAAGTAAGGGTATCGGGTGCATTCGCAATCGCAGATACGACATTGGTATCTGCCACAACCAAGGTGTTCGCTTGGGCGGTACAAGCATTCATGGCATTGGTGACAATCAAGGTGTAATTTCCGGCCGTATTTACGACGGGGGTAAGTGTATTTACACCTGAAACCACATTTCCACCGTTTGAAGGAAGCCACAGATAATTAAAATTAGCGCCTGTAGAAGAACCGTTGCCTGATAAACTTACACTAGGTGATTGGCAGGTAATACTGTCGGGCGGCATGATTACAGAGGTTGGTGCCTGATAATCGGCTAATACAGTTTGTGTAGCTACCCTGGTACAGCCGTTTGATGGATTTTGTACGGTTAGGGTATACACGCCGCTGGTTGTAACATTGGGTGTAGCGGTTAAGGCACCTGCAACAATGGTTCCACCACCACTTGCTGTCCAGATCAAATTTGCTGGAACGGGTGTTACATTAGCACTTAGTTGTAGGGTGTCCGTATCGCAATCCAATATACCGGGTGTTTGAATGGCAATCGTTGGCAAGGTAGTATTGGCGGCGACGGTTACGGTGTCGTAAGCAGTGCAATTATTTGTACTATTTGTAACACCAAAGATATAAGTACCGGCACCACCTGCAAGTGCATTTAAGGTGTTTGCTGGCCCATTGATGATGCCATTTGTTGTCGTCCACAAGTATGAAATATTGGCTCCACTACTTGATCCTGTCCCAATTAAGGGGGCTGTATTTTGAATACACGTGATGGTTGTTGCGGTATTCGCAATTGCCGTGGGTGGATTCGTTGCCGTTATTACCGTTACTTCTGCTGTGTAGGTACAGCCTGTCACGCTATTCGTGGCCACCAGTTCATACGTACCAGCTTGATTGACGACGCAATTTTTGGATGTTGCACCGGATACAATGTTGCCGTTCAGGGTACTCCATTGATAGGTTGAAACCCCTGGTTGTGTGGTATTGCCAATAAGTGTGAGGGTAGGGCTGCCGCATCCGAGCGGGGTGGGTGGATTAATCCAGGCTATAAATGGATTCGGATTTGGAATGACATTCACGGTAGCCGTTTTTTCACAAACATATCCATTTCTTTCAAAAGTAACGGTGAGCGTATATTCACCTGGGGCATTTACGACCGGGGCTAGCGTATTCGCTCCAGAAACAATATTTCCACCGACCGTTTCCCATTGATATGTGATATCTGCGCCAATACTTGAACCTGCACCACTGAGGGTAATATTGGTTCCATCACAAGGTATGGTAACCACGGAGTTTGCCATGGCTTTTATATTGACGACAAAAACACTAACCGTATCTGTAACCGTGCAAATAGGGGAAAAGAGCAGGTCATCAAGCGCAAAGTCATTTCCACCCAAACCAGTATTTTGATTTACAATACAAATATCGGCCGAGGTATTTGCGCCACTGTTCCACGTTGTAAAGAAATTTTGCCAAATACAGGTTTGGCTAGGAGCGTTTAACACAGAACCAATTGTGCCTCCATTAATTGAGAACTGAAGTATTGCTGGAGAACTGGCTACTAGGGTGGCTACCCATGCAGAAAATACGTATTGTGTATTAGGCATTACCGTAACCGTTTGACACCAAACGTTCTGATTTGGGATTCCGGCGCCATTTACCGCCATCATGTTCCCGCCGCCCGTATGGTCTTCACAAGGTGAAAACCCTGGGTGAGATGCCTGCGGATTGGATAATACGTCATACACGCCTTCGGGTACTATATCGCCAGGGTTATAAAGGTAATCACTGGTAAAACTGCTATTTCCTCCACCAAAGTCACCATTATCAATAAGGTTATTGGCTAAATTTGCCGTGCGACCTGTAAGCACGTAGTTTGTTGATTGCGTTACATTTACCGTAGGAGTCAGGGTATTTATACCGGTTAAGCCATTGGTGGGAGACCAGGTAAAGTTGATGTAATCCCCGCTGATAGAGCCATTTATCTGTGTTGGTGTTGGAGGAGTACAAAGGTAGATATCCTCCCCGGCATCAACAATTAGAGGGCATTGTGCGTTTGACTGATTGTAAATAAAAAGTACAAAAAGGATGAAACCGTAAAAACGCATCATGAGAAGCCAGTTTTAGTGTTATTCTTTGTAAACAGGGTATTTACTTATCAAAGAGTAAAGATCACACAATCTGATAAATAAAATACAATATTTGTCAGGTATTCCTAAGTACCACTCAAAATTTCTTGTTTCTTGCAACCGCAACGTTTTGAAAGATGCACCTTTTTTCCTCAAAGATCACAAGTCAACGATTGTTTCAAAATTTTATCAATAAATCAAATTTTATGCGTTTTGTATTATTAATCTGCTGTTTGATTGTGCCAAACATCTTTTTCGCACAGACGCTTTTGCAGCCCATTGGTCATTTGAAAATTGATTCGGTTTCGATGGCCGGTTGTTGGCATTATGAAGATAGCAATGGTACCGAATATGCCCTTGTTGGGACATCCCGGGGAATGAGTATCGTTGACCTGAGCAATCCGTTCGCGCCCATAGAACGTTTCAAGGTACCGGGGTTGCTAAATAATTGGCGTGAGGTTAAAACTTGGGGTGGATTTGCCTATGTTGGTTCGGAGGCGGCGGGTAGTGGAATTACAATTGTTGATTTGCGGGCACTACCTGACACTATCTACTGGAAAGTTTGGAAAGGCGATAGCGCGCATGTAGATCAAGTTTTAAGAAGTCATACCGTGCAAGCCGAAGCGGGATATTTATATATTTTTGGTGCCTATCCGATTCAAAACGGTGCATTGATCTGCGATCTTTCCAATCCTTGGGATCCTAAAATTGTTGGACAATATGCTGCAAATTATGTGCATGATGGTTTTATTCGGGGGGACACACTTTGGACGAGTGAAATTTATGCTGGTCAGTTTGGTGTTATAGACATTTTTGATAAGGCCAATCCGGAATTAATAATTACCCATCCGACGCCGTTTGCATTCAATCATAATACCAACCTTTCTGACGATAGCAAAGTGCTATTTACGACGGATGAAAAATCAAATGCTCCATTGGCATCATTTGATGTATCTGATTTACAGAATATTACACTACTTGATAAGTATTATCCAAGTTTTGATCCATCTAAAGAAGTTCATAATGTCAGGGTTTTAAATAATTTTCTAATAAATCCGTCTTATGGTGGACAACTCACCATTGTGGATGCTAACCGCCCCAATAACCTGGTTGAAACTGCGCGTGCGCTAGTGGGAAGTTCACTTGTTTGGGATGCCGATCCTTATTTGCCTTCGGGCATTTTATTTGCAACGGCGAAAAACGAGGGCCTGTTTATTTTTAAGCCGACGTATAAACGTGCGACTTATCTAGAAGGTAAAGTCACAGATTCATTTAGTGGGTTGCCGATCGCCCAGGCCAATATATTCATCAGTGCGGTTTCAATCGTAGATAGTACGGATGCGAATGGAATCTATAAAACAGGAACAGACAGCGCGGGATTATTCAGTGTTACCGTGCAACGCTCGGGCTACAAAACAAAAACAATTGATCTTGTATCGCTTCAAAACGGGCAGATCACCATCTTAGATGTCGAGTTAGAGGCGATGCCAGTGGATGTATCGCAAGCTCATAAAGATGCTTACTACCGGATTTATCCAACCATTTTCAGGGAGTCCATTCAAGTTGTATTCAATCCGAGTCCTAGTCGGGTAGGTATGTTTCAACTTTTGGATGGCAAGGGGCGTATTGTATTTAATAAGTCGATAAGTAGTTCCCCTATGCAATGCGATTTGCCTAAACAATTACCAGCAGGAAGTTATCTAGCACAAATCATGGATGGGCAAGGCGTGCTTCAATATCAAACTATTGTGGTTAAACTATAACGATGAGGTAGGGTAGGGAGGAGGATTTTTGATATAATATGTGCTTTTAAAATGAATATTGAACACCGAATTTCGAAGTGAGGCATTGCGCTTGGCCCAACAACCGCCGAAGGAACACCGAAGGAATGCCGAATATCGAACACCGAACACCAAATTTCGAAATAAGGGTGCGCTGCCATTAGCTTTTGGTAGGATGTTGAGCGAGGAGGAACGCGCTACTTCGAAATTCGAAATTCGGTGTTCGATATTCGGTGTTTAAGTTCATATAAGCACAAATAAAAAAAGCCCTATCGTTTGCACGATAAGGCTTAATTATATTGAGTTGGCATCGACTTACTCTCCCGGGGCATCAACCCCA
>JBBAVI010000047.1:0-10618 GCA_040397785.1 Saprospiraceae bacterium
CTTACGACTTCGGAGAAGTCGAACATTTGTAGGTCTCAAAAAAGAAAAGAGCCATTAATTACTGCAATTGCAATTGGTTCCGTCCGTAAGCGACAGGGCATTTATCTGCACATCGCCCGTAAAACCGGCAGGCGGACACACCTGAATGGTTCCCGTTTGTGCGCTAAAGGTGACGTTGAATACTTGAGGTGGATTGCCACCAGCCACCACCTTGTAAACAAGGCTAAAAGGCGGGGTGCCTTGCAGGGAAACATTCAAAGTGCGGCATTGGCCAGGCGCACAAGGCTGCGCATTGACCTGTGTAAAATTGACCGAAGGCGCAAACCACCTGACGCGAATGCGGAATTGTATATCGCGGCAGGGATCACCCATGTTGATGCTGCCGGGTGGGGCATCGCTTAGTACAGGTATTACCCAGTATTCCTCACCGGGTATGGTTACACCCGGGATAAACGTCAGGACGTTCGAGTCGTAAATCGATACGATGTTGTTACTTGTAAATTGGTTGTAAAAATGTTGCCCAGGTTGGGGGTCGATCAATACGAAAGCAAGGTTTTGGCCCGGACCAGGCGTCTCGTCGCCATTGTGTGGCACGGTAATCGTGCTGCCCGCACAGGCCAGGATCGTTGAAATAAACGGTAGAGGCATTTGCGACCAGTTCCAAGTACCGGCATCTCCGGTGCAGTTGCAATTTGGCCCGGAGGTTCCGTTCAGCAATGGAGCGGTTGCCGAGGTAAAATTATTCATAAATGGCTGCTCCGAGCAATGGATACTGGACGTGTTGTTATTCGGATTGACGAGTAAAACCTGAGTGCCTATCCTCAGGGCAAGCACATCACAGGCTAGAGCCCTGTCCATGATAATTTCATTTTGTTCTTCCGGATTTGTGTAAAAAGAGAACGTTTCGATAAAGGAACGCTGGAAAGTGGGGGTTAATTGAATGGTGTAAAAGTTGTATTGGTCGAAGGTATTGCTGCCGATATAATAAATAATGCCATTGTACTCATATAGAGAATAGGAACTTTCTAAAGGAAATATTGCAAGGGTAGAAATGGTATTTGAAGTAAGGTCTAAGAGGTAAAATGATCCGCCTGTCACGCACAACACTTCTGTCGGACTAATCAGCAGCAGGCGTGTTGAAAAGATACCATTGACACCATTTGTCACCGCAGATGCTAAAAAAGTGGTGGCGCCGCTTCCCGGATCAACAAAATAAAACGTGGCTATGTTGGAGGCGCTCGGTTTTGTCACGGTGACAAAGCCGCCCGGCACTTCCACAAAATCAACAAATACTGGCGTAATACCCGATACCAAGGTCGTATACTGACAAGTAGCCAAATCAAATATGGCTATACCGCCGGCGCCACCCTCCTCGGTCGCCATGTAAACACTTTGTGCCGTGAGTTTATTTGAAACAATAACCAGGCAAAGCAGGACGGACAAAATTACTTTCATAAAGATGGTTCATTTTGTTACTTTAGTTATTACGAACATCTTGCTTTTAGGAAGGTTCGGTATCCGTTAAAAAATCTATTGCGCCCAGCAATTTTGACTTGATTGGTCTTTGCTTACTCATTTAGGCCGTCGAAATACCACCGGCACAACAAATTCGGTCTTTACCGGCCAACCGTTCTTTTTAGCTGGAATCCAATAGTCATAATTTAATAGATCCCTTGCTACTTCCCCACAACCGCCTCCGATATCATGAACGATTTTCGTATAACCCCTGCCATCCTCCTCCACCTTTAATTGGATGAGTACCGTGCCTTCAATGTTGTTTTCGAGCGCTGCTTGCGGGTATTTCCACATATCATTGATGGCATGCTCCAGCCAGTATGTACCAAACGGATGGATCGGCGGGGTATCTACCTCCTCCAGGGGGTACACTTTAAAGCGGTTTAAGTCGATCGGCCCCGTTGGCTTGAAGTTGTATATGGCTTTCATCCTGTCTGGTGCCGAACAATACACAGATCGTTTTTCGGCAGTTCGACACGGAAATCCGCAATAGGTAGCCGCTGGTCCACTCCACCGATTATCTAACAACGAATATACAGAGGAAAATGCATTTACAAGTAACATGGAATCGCTCGTTGCCTCAATTTCCAGATTGGTATTGCGGCCATCTTTTTCATGGATATAAGTCAATGAAATCCAACCACTTTGGTGCGTGCCAGGTGACACCCAGGAATAATTCAGGCGCACGGTATCGCGGAGCCAATAACTAAGCAGTTCGGCAGGTTCCCATATTTTTTCCGATTGCAATAATGCGGCTGTATCGGTAACGAAGGGAATAACGGTCCTTATCTCTTCCTCATAACAGGTATCGTACAAACATTTAGGTGCCCAATATTTTTGATTTTCAATGTATGCTTTAGCTGCTGCGCCACAGCCATAACCCGGATCAAACAGTATTTTGGTGTCGTACAGCAAACCATCTGCGCTGATTTTATAGGAAATTGCTGCCTCTACATTCACTTTTGCCTGCCTGGCAGCTTCAGGTATCTGTAAAGGTGGAAATTCCTGCCGCATGCGTTTCGCGTTAGAGGGTCCTATTGTTTTGTACAATTCCCGGTCGGGCAAGGCGAGCATTTCAAGGATACGTCCCGAATGATCCAGGCAACCTTCTCCTAAAAAATAGACTTGTCGGCTATGTGCATGTATATAAAAATACAACATAACATGCTGGCGCACCGGATGGCCATTGGCTTCGGCGGGATACCATTTTGGCATGTTTTGTAAAAAAGCCAAAAACATGTTGCGTAAGGCCTCATTGACTGGTTGTACCACGCGCACATTGGAAAAGGAACCATCTGTTTCTACCACAAAGGAAAGGGAAGTTCGGCTTACAGGTCGAATGGCTTGTATATCAGCAGGAAACGTGATATTATTTCTTAAATACTTATACCATTCGACCGGCCCCCCATAAATCCCTGCGGGTTTGGACAAATCAAAGACGGTATAAATGCGGTCATTTTGAGCATTCAATGGCAGAAAAAACACCAACAGCAGCAGGGCGAAAAGGTACTTGCCCCATGTTGCCCAATGGGTGTATGAAATAGTAGACTTGTTGCAGTGGGAAGGAAAATGGATTTGAAAAGGCTTTTTTCGTGTATTATTCTGGAACATAGAAACAAAAGGGGTTATAAAATGAGCATTTTAACACAAACATGTAGGCTTTAACGGGGGATGTTGTCCGCTTATTTTACCTACATATAAAAACAAACAAATATACTTGATAGATCGTTCCCGTGGTGCAACTGTTAAATGCAGCGTTTTATTCTCTGGTGCGTTCGTATCTTTGTCACTTCTAACCCATTCCTTTCCATGTCGAACCCAAACATTAAAAACGTACAATTGCAGGTACTTTCCGAATATGCACGCTTACAAGGAATTATGTAAAAAAATAAGATGATAACGAACCAACTACCGACTACCCTGCCCGAATACCTGAGTACCCTTTCTCCTGAAATGCAGGAAACCATGTTGCAAATTCGGAACACGATTGCCACGGCTGTTCCAGAGGCCAAGGAGGTGTTTTCTCAGCAAATGCCCGGATTCAAATTGCATGGGTCCCTGATCTGGTTTGCAGCATTTAAAAACCATTACTCGGTGTTTGTGGTGCCTAAAGTGTTGGACCTGTTTCGGGAGGAATTAAAATCGTTTGAAACCTCCAAATCAACCATCCAGTTTCCATTGGATTATCCAGTACAAGTTGATTTGATCATCCGCATGGCCCAATGTGGAGCAAAAATGAACAAGGAAGCGGCCAAATTGAAGGTGAAGCCGAAGAAGAAATAATCCCTTCTGGCATTTGCCCTATAATTAAAAAACATGCGCACATTTACCCTTATTCTTTGTGTTTTGCTTGGCTCGACTTGCTATTTAACAAGCCAAAATACGCCCGTGGCAGACAGTCTTTCAAGCGCTAATCCGCAATGGGATATTTTACACAAACCCATTGAAATCAGTGCGAGCAGTTTGTCTACGACCAATGTGCGTTCCGTGTTGGCCATCAGTATTTTGGACAAATCCCGCCTGCAAAATGGCACCCAGCAATTGTCGTTGTACGAAGTCTTGGGCGCAGTACCGGGTGTTTTTGCGATGAATCCCGACAATTTTACCCAGGATTTGCGTATTTCGATTCGGGGTTTTGGCGCGCGCGCAGCTTTTGGCATTCGGGGTATTCGGGTATTTACCGACGGATTGCCCGAAGGCACACCCGATGGCCAGGTGGATGTGGACAACCTGGACATGGGTGCCTTATCCAAGATGGAAGTGTTGCGCGGTGCGGCTTCGGGTATTTATGGAAATGCTTCGGGTGGGGTCATTTACTTGCAAACTGAAACCCCTACGACCAAAAAACCCTTGTTGGAGGCGCAAATTGCAGCGGGCGGGTATGGTTTTCAGCGATATCAATTGAAAATCGGGCAAAAACTGGGTAAATTCACCTATTTTGCCACAGGATCGCATGTAAAAACACGGGGATACCGCGCCTGGAGTGCCATGTCGAACTCCATTTTAAATGGAAAAGCCATTTATCAGCCAACGGCAAATATTACCTTGAGTTTGTTACTCAATGTCGGCAAAAGTCCCAAAGCCCAGGATCCCGGGGCGCTTACCAGCCAACAAATGGCGGAAAACCCAAGGCAGGCGGGTGCCAATAACTTGCTGTTTGAAACAGGTGAAACCGTGGCGCAAAACCGGATTGGACTTACCTATACGCAAAAAATCGGTACCCACCATCAGGTAGATGTGCGGGTTTTTCGAACAGACCGGCAGTTAAAAAATAGATTACCCATTCTGGCAAATGGTTACGGCGCACTGAGGAGACATTACCAGGGTGCTTTTTTGAGTTATCAGTTTCAAGGCAAATTAGGCGCGCTACCCTATCGGTTGAAAACAGGCCTGGAACTTGCCACGCAACAGGATGATCGATCCCGATCTGCTTACAAATTGGACCAGGTAAACAATACGCCTGCTTATGTTCCCAATGCGGTCGTTTTAAATCAACAAGAGCGGTTTCGCAGCAGTGGCATTTACCTTTTACAAGAATTTTATCCGGATAAAAAGTGGTTGTGTTCGTTTGGGATGCGGTACGATCAACTGGACCTAAGGGTACAGGATCGGTATTTGAACGATGCAGATCAATCGGGTACACGGAATTTTAAAAAATTTAACCCGATTTTGGGCTTGAATTATGCCTTTGATGCCAAGGCGTCCTTATATGCCAATTATGCATCGTCGTTTGAAACGCCCACCTTGAATGAATTATCGAACAATCCGGATGCCAGCGGTGGGTTTAACCCGAATTTAAATCCACAAACCGCCCGTTTGGTTGAAATTGGGGTAAAAGGTTATGTGCCAGGGTTACCCGCAGCACGTGCCCTGTATATTGACCTTGCCTTGTTTCAAATTAATACCCGACAAGACATCGTGCCTTACCAGTTGAGTGGCCAGACAGGCAGAACTTTTTATCGAAATGCAGGGGCTACACTGCGGAAAGGGGTGGAAATTGGCGTCAATTATGTTGCATTTTCCGGGCTTACCTTGCATTATACTCAGACCTTTTCTTATTTTAAATACCAACAATATGAAGTGAACGGCACGCAATATGAAGGCAACATACAACCCGGTGTTCCAAGGGTAAATACCCAGTTAGAATTGCGTTATTTTCACCAAAGTGGTCTGTATTTCATCGCACAAGCGCGCCAGCAGCAAAAGGTGTACGCCAACGACGCCAATACCAGCAGTTCAGATGGCTATTTTTTGCTAAATTTGCGGGCAGGTTATCGTATTACGGCGAAGCATTTTCAAATCGAACCCTATCTGGGCGTAAATAACCTGTTGAACACCCAATATGTCGCCAACGTACAAATCAACGCAGCCAACGGACGTTATTTTGAACCTGCGGCACAACGCTTTGTTTGGTTTGGGATAAAATTATGCTTGTAAAAAAGCACGCCCTGGAATACAAATAGATCGTTTTTGTCGTTTTACTCCCCATCGCAATAAGTCAATAAAAAAAGCACCATGCACTTGAGATTTTTGATTCCCGCCTTGCTGTTCGCTATTTCCGTTCCGTTAAAGGCACAAGATATTTATGAAATTAAATTCACCACAGACGATGTGGAATACAAAGGGTTGTTGGTGTTGTTTAATGAAAGTAAAATGTACATGCGGGTGGCCTACAACACGCAAAATGTTTATAAAGTGGTCAATGTAGATTACACTTCTGAACATGTGACCGATGACGGGGAGGAGTTTTTAGTGCTGATGGGCTCTAATCCAAAATTTATTACCGGTGCGGATGAATATGGCTACAACCCTGATCATTTGGTATTTGCCGATATTTTGGAGACGCCCTTTGTCATATTTGACATTGAGGATCCGGACAATGGGGTTATGGCCGATTCCTTTAAACCCTTGAAAAAAGGCGAAGTGACGGATGTTTATTTGCGGCAATTTTATCGTTCGCAGGAAAACGACTATTTCGCGCTACGAAAAATATTTGGCTTGGAAAAGAAAATTCCGCCTCCGATAACTACTAAAACAATTGAAAAGCCCGCTACCCTGCATTTGGTGATCGTTGCAAACACGGCCATTGGCGATATTGGTTCAGGTTGTGCGGTGGATCAAAGAAACCTGGAAAGCGAATTTTCGGGCATCACTACTGCATTGGGTATTGGCTATAAAGAGTACTTGGTAAATGGCAATAGTTTCACCAAAGACAACGTGTACAACACCCTAAATACCCTTACGCCCGGCAAAAACGACATTGTAGTGTGTATTTATCGCGGACATGGGTTTCGGTGGTCCAACCAAACAGAGACCTGGCCGCAACTCGATATTCGGAGTTCGTCGTACACACGCCTTTCCGAAAACACGACCATTTCCTTGTCCGATATGTACAATAAGGTAATCGGAAAAGGGGCTCGACTCAATATTATCCTTGCCGATTGTTGCAACAACGATATTGGCTTGTCGCAGGTTACCAGCAATAATTTTCTGGTGATGCAGAACAACAACAATTACGACCTTTCCAAACTAAAAACCTTATTCATCGAATCGAAAGGCAACCTGTTGAGTTGCGCGGCCAGTCCGGGAGAATATTCGTGGGTAAACAGTGCGAATGGCGGATTTTATACGGTGAGTTTTTTACAGGCGCTGCGGGAAGAAATCAGTTATTTGAGAAATGACGATGCAGACTGGACCGATATTACCAACAATACCATCACCAGTGCCCGGGCGAAAACCAAGTCATGTCCGAATTGTACACCGCAAAATGGCAAATACTATAACGGTGTTACCCAAAAATAAGGACCATGAAAATTTTTGCCCTATATATTTTTACCGTTTTCGCGGCTGTATTGGGCTGCAATCAGACGCCCAATGCATATCCCGATTTTTTGAAACGCCTGGACCAAACCACGGTATTTGAAGTGGATGAATTTGCTACCTCGCGTGCGGAGCAGGTAAGTACCCAGCGCTATCTCGCTGATTTTCAAGTAAAAAAGACGATTTTGCTGGATAGTGCAAAGATTCAGGCGATTCGTACAATTGTTTTTGAAGGAAAGGCGGTGGATAAAATCAACCATAAATCTTGTCCCTCCCTGGCGCAATACGGCCTGCATTTTTACAACCAAAACAACGAGTATTTGGATGTGATCGTAAGCAATGAAAGTTGCCCGAAATGCCAAATCTTTGCTTCGGATTCGACCTTTTCGGGCAACTTTGATATCATTGATTCCAAGATTTATCAACTCCTGGGTATTAAAAATTAGTTCCGTCCATAAAACTGTAAACGCATATCGCGCTCATCATCCATTTTCAGACCTTGATCGACCGAGCGCCAATTGAAATTGCGCTGATATTTCTTTAAAGACAATTGTGGATTGAAAATACGGGCATCATGCGCCTTGGCCAAATAAGCCATTTTATGCGGCTGTGCTACAAAAAAGTCACTCAACAAGGTAGCCGTTGCATCGTATTGATTAACCGGTGGAATATCCAGAATGGTATATATGGTGCGCAAAATAGACCCAAAATTGGCGTGCCGGTGCGAAACATAGCCGTTTTTCACGTAAGGACCGGCCATCAGCAACACACTGCGGTGTGCGTCAACGTGGTCTTGCCCACCCTGCGGATCATCTTCTGTGACGATCACCAGCATACTATCCCACCAGGGCGACTGGCTCAATAGTTCGAGGATCCGGCCCAGGGCCAGGTCATTGTCGGCCATAAACGAATGCTCCACATTGTATCCATCATCGGGACGAATGCCCGCACCGTGGTCGTTGGGCAATTGCATGGAAATAAACTGCGGGAAAGGCTCAGCGCCCGACAACCATCGTTTTTTCAACTCCCGTTCAAATTGGATCACCCGGAATTGGTCGGGAATATTCATGTTAAATCCTGCATAATCGCGGCAAGTATGATCCAGCAAGGTTTTGGGTATTGGCCATGGAACCGCGTGTGCGGTGCCAATGAGTGTATCATTCCACTCCTCATAAGCCGCTGCAAATTCATTGCTTTGTGCAAAAGAGCAATAGGAAATGTTGTGCCGGGCCAAATTGTCCCACAAACCACCGATTTCGTTGTAATCTTCGGGGTCGACACCGCCAATGGTGAGTGGCATACGACGTCCGGGTGCTTTTGAAAAAGGGTTAAAACTGCCTTCCGCCGCATAGTTGGCCTCTACATATTCGTTCGGCATGGTACCCGCCAGCCAGTGGTGGCCGTGGATACTTGCATCCGAATCGCAGTAAAAGTTATCAGAAACCGCCCATTGTGTGGCGATTTTAATATGATTGGGCATCACATCCACGTGGTGCAGGGTGTCTTTTTTTGTGATTACATCCACATCCAAACCAAAACGCGCAATGCTCGGATCGCCCTTGGCACCTTTTATCTGACCAAACACCTCATCGAACGAGCGGTTTTCTTTGGTGATGTACACAATGTGCTTGATGGGACTCTTGCGCAATCCGGCGACGGGCGGACAAGGATTTTTGTCCGTATCGATTACCGGCAATGTTTCGAACGTATTATCGATCACCTGCTTGGTGTACATGGCCAGTTGTGCAGCATCCGGCACGTTGACCAATTGAAAGGTACCCAATTGAATATCACCAATATAGGTACCCTGCGGCGGCGCTACAAAGCCTTTTCCGCCGTTGGGTCCGGCGCCATACCCACGCGCGCTCAGGATCACCAATTGTTGGTCATTGTTGGTCAGCATCACCCGTGTTGGACCCCAACCCGTTGGAATATACCCTTTTACCTTGCCCAATTTGGTATCCACCACCGCCACGGCATTAAAGCCCAGGCAAGCCACATAAAGCGTAGATTCGTCTTTCGACAAACACAAACCGAACGGCGTAATGCCCCGAAAATGATCGAAACGCGGATCGACCGTGAGTGGAATATTCTTTTTGATTTTGTTTTTCTTGGTATCAATCACCGTAATCAGGTCGTTGGTTGCGTTTGAGACATACGCGAACCGGCTGCCTACCGCAATCGAGTTGGGACTGGCGCCGCCCACAATTTCGGTTTCTTCTACTTTTTCGCCGATTTGGTAGCCAGTTTTCAGTTTTTTAACCACTTTATTTTTTTCCAGATCAACCACCCATACGCTCATGGCCTCATCCGCGAGGGCAGAACCCAAGCCAGGAATGAAGCGCCCATCGGGCAAACGCACGCCCTCTTCTGCTTCTTTGGAAGGGATACCGTACACTGGAAATTTCAGCATCATGCTGTCTTTATTGGTGGGGGTTACGCCGGGCACCAGGGGATATTCGTACAAACCAACGTTGGCGATCAGTGCTTTTTTGCCATCGGGGGTGATGCGGATGCCGAAAGGAATACGGCCAGCCGGAATAGAAGCCACTAATTTTCGGGTAGCCAGGTCGATTTTCACCAAGCGAAAATTAGCGCGGTCTAGTGCGAGCAACTGATTTTTCGTTTGGTCCAGCGTCAAATCAGAAGTAAAGGAATCATCGTATTTTTTTCCTTCACACATTCCATTCAGGGAAATACTGTCGATTTTGCGCATCGAGCGGGTATCCCACACGGCAATAGAGCCATCGTCGCCTCCGCTGAGGTACACGGTATGGTTATCCGCCGCATACGCAACGCCGAGGTAAGTCGAGTTATTAAAGCGTTTTTGTGCTTTGGCCAGGCGTACAATCTCTTGAGCAGCAGGCATTTGGGTAGAAACTCCTGTGCGGGTCATGTCTACTTTGGTCAGTACACCATTGTTGTGCAAAACCAGCGCTTGTTTTTGGTCGGGGGAAATATCCAAACCGAAGGCGGCGCGCGCAATCCGCGTAACTTGTCCGGCAGGGGTGATATAACGTCCACTCGGAATGACACTTTTGCCGGCGGTATCGATGCGGCAATAGGCGTCGCGGGCCGGCACCATGATGGTCGTAGGATTTTGGGCAAAGAGCGATGCGGCCCAAAGCAGCATCGGGAGGGTAAACAGGTGCTTAAATGCTTTCATGAATTGTTCCATAGTTAAAAGACAAAGGAAACATTTGAAAAGACGGATCAGGCGGCAAACAGGTTAAGTTTGCGTTAATCCTGATTGTCTCTTGCGTCGAAAGCATACATCCTGAAA